>CACGNZ010000008.1 GCA_902574475.1 uncultured Alphaproteobacteria bacterium
TTAAAAAAGTTTTATTTGGTTTAAAACACAAGAATGAAATAAGAAATTTAATTGTATCTGAAAAAATTAAATTAATTACAATTACTGTTACAGAAAAGGGATATCATTTTGATAAAAATAAAAAATTAAATTTTTCGAATCAAATTATTAATGATCTAGAGGATAAAGAGTTATCAACTTTGATAGGTCATCTAAGTTTTGGAATAATAGAAAGATATAAAAAAAACAAAAAAAAATTAATCATTTTAAGTTGCGATAATTTGTCTGAAAATGGAACAATTTTAAAAAATTTAGTTAAACAATTTATAGACAAAAAATATCCAAAGTGTTTAGATTGGTTTGATAATAATATTGAGTTCCCATTATCTATGGTTGATGGAATTGTTCCAAATAATAATAAACAATCTGAATATTTTAACTTGCCATATAATGATAATTCAATTGTGGTTACTGAACCTTATAGAGATTGGTATATTCAATCAAATAATGATGAGCTAAAAAATATTTTATCAAATACTAAAATAAAATTTGTTGAAGATGTAAAATTTTATGAAAATAATAAACTTAAAATACTGAATGCTTCCCACTCAGCTTTAGCATACATTGGTCATTTGTGTGGGTATACATATGTTCATGAAGCAATAGAGGATAAAAATATTTATAATTTTATTTTAAATTTTTTAGACCAAGAAGTTTTACCCACTTTAGAAACTAAAGATGACTTTAATATCAATGAGTACAAAATGAAAATTTTAGAAAGATTTAAAAATACTTACATAGAGGATAAATTGTTAAGAATTGCTATGGATGGTTCTTTAAAAATACCTATAAGAATACTTGATACCTACAATAATAATAAAGGAGCAACTAAATATATTCAATTTATCATAGCCTCTTGGTTATTTTTCTTATTTCAAATTATTGAAGAAGATCAAAATAGACTGGATGATGGAAATAAAGAATACTTTTACAGTGTTTACAAAAATAATAATGATAATTTTTTTGAAGAAATAATTAATAATAAAAATATTTTTAATCTTTCGGAAAGTAAAAAAGAAGAAATGTTAACAGCAGTCAAAAAAAATCTAAATTTAATGAAAGAAAATCCTTTAAAATCATTATTAAAAGAAATAATTTCATAAGATGAAAATTTTACCTAATAAAATAAATAAATTTTTTGATAGCATTTTGTCAAAACTATCTGTTCCAAAAAAGGATAGAAATTTACTTATTAAATCACTTTTAGATTCTTCTATTAGAGGTGTGGACAGTCATGGTATTAGATTATTTTCTCATTATGTAAAATGTATTGAAAACGGAAGAATAAAAGCAAAACCTAAAATGAAGCTTATAAAAAAAAATAGAGGTGTAGCTGTCTATGACGCTGATGATGGCTTAGGGCATGTAGCAGCTTTAAAGGCATCAGCAATAGTATCATCTATGGCAAAGAAGAATGGCATTGCTTCAATTGGCATAATCAACTCCTCACACTATGGTGCTGCAGGTGTATATTCTATGGATATTGCACAAAACGACTGTGTTGGTTTTTCATTTACACACTCAGATGCTTTTGCCATACCGTATAATGGTAAGCAGCCTTTTCACGGGACTAATCCTTATTCTTTTACAGCACCAATAGGTAATAAAGACTTTCTACATGCAGATTTTTCTTCAACTTCGATAGCATGGAACAAAGTTATGAGAGCCAGAGCAAATTCTACTAAATTAAATTCTGAGATTGCCCTCGATAAATCCGGCAACTACACAACTAACCCTTATAACGCTGTTTCTTTGGCTCCACTTGGAGGTAAAGAATATGGATATAAAGGTTTTGGATTATCTTCTTCAGTAGAAATAATGTGCGGACCTCTTATTGGCATGGCTCATGGATACCGTTTATTATCAATGATTGGACCAGATTTTAGTACACCAAGAAAGTTAGGACATTTCTTAATCGCCATTTCATTAAATGCTTTCACAACAAAAAAACAATATTTCAAAGGTATGAAAAACTATATGAGTGATCTAAGAAAACAAAAATCAAAAAAAAATAATAATCCAATTTTATATCCAGGCGAAAAAGAAAAAATTACTTCTAAAAATAGATTAAAAACAGGTATTCCAATAGATAAGGAATTAAAAACTGATTTTTTATTTTTAGCAGATAAATATAAGGTAAAAATTAATTTATAGCTTTTATTACACCTTTAAGCTGATCTAGCCCTTTCATTCTACCTAATAATGAATATCCAGGTATTACTGAATTAAATTGGTCATGAAGTATTGTATGTCCATGATCAGGCCTCATAGGAATTTGTTTAATTGGGTGATTATTTTTTTTTCTTTTATTTTCTTCATTTAATATTGCTTTGATAATAGATACCATATCCAGACTTCCGTTAAGATGGTCATCTTCATAAAAATCAAGAGAATTTGGAATATGTCTTATATTTCTTAAATGAATAAAATTAATATAAGAACCATATTTTTTAATTATATTTACTAAGTTATTTTTTTTATTAACACCAAGAGATCCTGTACAAAAAGTCAAACCAACATTCGTATCTTTTTTTATATTCACAATAAAATTAATATCTTTCTCATTGGAAACAATTCTTGGTAATCCATAAACATTGTATGGAGGATCATCAGGATGAATATTGTAATGAATATTATATTTTTTTATGATTGGATAAATTTCTTCTATAAAATCTTTTAAATTATTTTGTAAATCACTATGATTTAATTCTGCAAATTGATCAATTTCATAATTTAAATCTTTTATCGTATACTTTCTATCGTTTGCAGCTAATCCACCAAGTAAAGACATTTTAAGTTTTTTTAAATCACTAGAATTCATTTTTTGTAATATTTTTTTTGAAGTATAGATGTCTCTAGAAGAATATCTCTTTTTTGCTGTTTTAGATTTCAAAATAAAATTTTCAAATGCACAGACATGAAGATGATTATATTTTAGAGCAAATGCACCATTTGGAAGTTGATGATTTAAATCTGTTCTCACCCAATCAATTAATGGCATAAAATTGTAACAAATATTTTTAATTTTATTCTTTCCTAAATTTGTTAATGACTCTTTGTATTGATCTATATAATATTTATATTTCCCTGATCTCTTTTTTATATCATTATGAACAGGAAGACTTTCAACTACACTCCAAGTTAAATTTTTATTTTTATTAATTTTGAAACTTTCAATAAATCTCTTTCTTTTTTTAATTTCGAATGCAGACCATTTTTCACCATATTTTATTTGTGCTAGTGATGATACGATTCCTTCAACTCCTATTTGTCGAATTTGATCTAATTTTGAAGGATCATCATGACCAAACCATCTAAATGAGTACAGCATGCGACAATAGTATAATCAATGGTATTATAAATAAATACTTTATTTTATTTTTGTTGATTTAAATTCTAAATCTGAATAAATTAAAATAAATTTAAGGAGGAATGATGAAGTTAATTATTTCAAGTATTTTTGCTTTTGCTCTATCTCTATCAAGCATCTCTTTTGCTAATAGTTCTGGAACAAAAGTTGCTTTAGTTCCTGGTGGTCCACACCCTTATTTTGCAGCTTGGGAACAAGCAGGGTTGGATGCCGTTAAAGACTTTGGTCTAGGAAAAGCAGATTACAGAGTCCCTGCAGAGTGGGATCTAAGTCAACAAAACGAATTAATTGAAAGTTTAGTTGGTCAAGGTTACAATGCAGTACTTGTATTCCCTGGTGATGCAGTTGGAACAAATAAAATTTTAGGTGAACTAGATGATGCTGGTATACCAACAGCTGCTTTAGCAGGATGTGTTGAACAACCAACTCAAGCAAAATTTTGTTTTGGAACTGACACAGGTCACTCAGCTTATCTTGGCACAAAAGAATTAATTAAAGCTTTAGGTGGCAAAGGAAAAATTGCTCACTTTACAGGTTTCTTAGTTGATCCAAATACAACTTTAAGAATCAATGCTGTTGAACAAGCTGTTTCAGAAGCAGGTGGTGGAGTAGAAATTATTCAGGTTATTGCTGATATTGATGCTTATGAACCAGCTGATGAAAAAATTAATGCTTTCATGGCGGCTCAAGGAAGTGAAGTAGATGGTATTGTTACTACTGCTTGGGTTCCTGCAGTTGTTGCAGCGCAAGCTTTAACAAATATGGGTGATAAAAGAATTAAAATGGTTGGTATTGATCATGATGAAGTAGTTTTAAAAGCTATTAAAGATGGTTATGTTCATGGAACTATGCTTCAAAACCCGTATGGACAAGGTTACATTGGTTCATATGTAATGGACAAAGTTAGACAAGGTTGTGAGTTCAAAGCTGACGCACCTTGGAAATCGACTGCACAAACTGATCAATTTATTGATTCAGGTACTGTATTTGTTGATATCAACGATGTTGACACATACGTTATGGCTATGAGAGGAATTTCTTTAGAAATTTTAGAAACTTTTGATAGCACATATTTAAACTGTCCAAGTTAAAATAATATGGGGGCGTTAAGCCCCCTTTTTTTATGAATAATAAAATTCCTAATTTTGTAAAAACTAATCAATTTGGTTTACTTATATTGGTAATCGTATTTATTTGTATTTTTTCCTTTTCGACTGACGGATTTACTTCAAGATTCAATATTTATGCTCTCTCAAGAGTAGTTGCTCTGGATATAATGATTGGTTTAGCAATGATGGTGGTGATACTCACTGGAGGTTTAAATTTATCTTTAGGCGCTTTAGGTGTTTCAGCTGCTATGTTTGGTGGCTGGTGTATGGAAAGTATGGGAATTCCTATTTCTATAACAATTATTTTAGTTTTAGCTTTTGGTTCATTTCTAGGTTGGATTAATGGATTTGTAACTGTTAGAACAGGTGTTCATAGTTTCATTGTTACACTAGCAACGATGAGTATTTATTTTGGCTTCATGACCTTGCTTACTGAAGCAGAAGCTTTTAGAAAATTACCAGAGGCTTTTACCGATTTTGGTAGTTTAAAACTTTTTAATAAATATATTTCACCACTACTAATTATTAGTGTTCTAACTTGTTTTGTTCTTTATTACATATTTAAATACACTGATATTGGACGAAAGCTTATTGCAGCTGGGGCAAATCCTGATGCTGCAGAGTTATCAGGTATTTCAGTAGATAGAATGTTTATTTACTGCCATATGCTTTCAGGTTTCTTAGCAGCACTAGCTGGAATAATGTTAACAGCAAGAATTGGTGCTGCAATTCCGTCTATGGCTGGTCATCTAGGATTTGATTGGTTGTTACCTGCTTTTTTAGCTCCAGTATTAGGTGGAACACTTCTTTCTGGAGGTAAGGTTACAGTTTTTGGAACAATGCTAGGAGCAATTCTTGTTACATTAATAAATAATGGATTATACTTAATCGATGTAGGTGAATTTTGGGTAAGATTTTTTCTTGGCATTATATTATTAGGAGCTGTTCTTCTAGATAGAGCTAGGGAATATTTTACTGTTAAAAATTCAATTGTTTCATGAGTGCTCTATTAAAAAAAGATTGGTTTGGACTTGGCTTAGTTTTAATTTTTGGTTCAATTTTAATTTCATTGTTTAAGCCTGCATTTATTTCTCCATTCAATTTGTATGTTTTAATGCTGAGTGTTAGTTTGATGCTCGTTGTAGCAATGTCTCAAATGATTATAATTGCAATTGGTCAAATGAACTTATCTGTTGGTGCAATAGGAGGCTTGGTCGCAATTTCATTTACTGGCTTAATGGAAGTTTACAGTATGTCAATTTTACCAGCTGTTCTTATTGGATTATTAATTGGTCTTGCTTGTGGTTTTATAAATGGATACATTACTGTTAAAACTGGCATATCAGCCTTTATAATTACTCTAGCCACATTGTATATTTTTAAAGGAATGAATTTAGGTATAACAGAAGCACAACCTTTTTATGAAATTCCTGAAGCTGTAAAATTTTTTGGAAATGCAAAAATTTTTGGCCCTATACCTTACTTAGTAATTATACCAATTATTATAACTGTTTTGATGTGGATTTTAATGAATAGAACGTCACTTGGAAGGTATATGCTGGCATACGGTAATAATGTTCAATCATCAGAATTAATAGGTATATCTTCAACAAAAATAGTTATCTATGCCCATGTTATATCTGGTCTTTTAGCAGCTATCGGTGGAATGTTAGTAGTTTGTAGATTACAACTTGGGACTCCTAATATAGGCGATTCGTGGTTATTACCTTCATTTGCTGCTCCAGTAATTGGAGGCGCCATACTTGCTGGAGGAAAAGTAGATGTTATTGCTACTGCTTTTGGAGTGATATTAGTGTCTATAATTTCTCAAGCTTTAGTAATTTTTAAAATAGATCCTTTTTTTGTTCAAATATTTTTGGGCTTTATGATTTTATTAGCGGTATTTATAAATAGATATAGAGAATATAGAGAAGAGAGAAGAACAAAGGTTTTTTCAGATGAGTGATTATATTTTAGAACTCAATAACATTACAAAAAATTTTCCTGGTGTTAAAGCTCTTGATAATGCTAACTTTAAACTTAAAAAGAAATCAATCCATGCACTTCTTGGTGAAAATGGAGCAGGTAAATCTACATTAATTAAAATTATAACAGGAGTATATAATCAAAATGAAGGTAAATTATTTTTAAATAATAAAGAGAAGTCTTTCTCTTCACCTAATGAAGCAATGAATGCTGGAATTTCAGTTGTGCATCAAGAAAGAAACTTAATTAGAAGATTTTCTGTTGGTGAAAATTTAATGTTAACCAACCTTCCTAAAAATAATTTAGGTTTAATAGATTATAATACTGTTGCTAAAGAATCAAAAAAATGGCTCGATATTATGGAGTTGGACATAGATCCAAATACAATAGTCTCAGATTTAACAGTTGCTAAAATGCAACTTTGCGAAATAGCTAAAGCTTTATCCTTAGAGTCAAAAATACTATTATTAGATGAACCAACTTCTTCATTATCTCCTCAAGATACAAAAAATCTATTTGCATTACTTAAACGATTAGTTGCTGAGCAAGATGTAAGTATAGTTTTTGTTAGTCACAAATTAGAAGAAGTATTTGAAATTTGTGATGAAGTTACAGTTCTTAGAGATGGTAAAAATGCTTGCGATTCTGAACAAATTACTAATATTAATAGGCAAAAACTTGTTAAATTAATGATTGGTAGAGATGAACAAATAATTAAATCTAAGAAAGATGTTGATTTTATAGATGAAAATTTACTAGATCTAAAATCAATAAACACTGACCTTGGTCATAAAAATATTAATTTAAATTTAAAAAAAGGTGAAATACTTGGCTTATATGGTTTAGTTGGGGCAGGAAGAACGGAATTAATAAAATGTGTACTTGGTCTTGATAAAATTAATTCTGGACAGATTTTACTCAACAATAAAGAAATAAAAATTAAATCTCCAAAGGATGCACTAGAAAAATATAAAATTGGATACATAAGTGAAGACAGAAAAAAAGAAGGACTAATTTTAATGCATGATGTTTTATCCAATGCTGGAATAACAGTCTGGTCAAATTTGAAAAAAATATTATCCTTCTTAAATGACAGTATAGTTTATAATAAAGTAGATCCTTATGTGAAACAACTTGAAGTAAAAACACCTTCTTACCAACAAATCGTTTCTAATTTATCTGGAGGTAATCAGCAAAAAATTAGTGTAGCTAAATGGTTAGCTTCTGGAACTGATATATTATTTATTGACGAACCCACAGTTGGTATAGATATAAAAACAAAATCTTACCTTCATGAATTAATTATTGAATTATCTTTAAAAGGCACATCAATAATTTTAATTACTAGTGATATGCCTGAAATGATTAGCTTAGCAGATAGAATTATAACAATGAAAGATTTTAAGGTAGTTGGTGAAACTATTAATAATCATAACTATGAAGAAATGAGTTCATCAATTATGGGGAATATTCATGAATAAAAGACAACTTGGAAAAACTGATATAAACTTAACAGCTATAGGTTTTGGTGGAGCTCCCTTAGGCAATTTATTTGAAAATCTTGATGAACGAAATTGCTATGACATACTTGAAAAAAGCTATGAAAAAGGAATCAATATTTACGACACATCACCTTTGTATGGTTATGGATTAAGTGAACATAGATTAGGAAATTTTTTAAAAACTGTAGATGAAGAGAGTTATTTTTTATCAACCAAAGTTGGCAGATATCTTACACCAGCAAAAAAAGATAATATAGATAGAGGAAGATTTGCAGGAAGTTTAAATTTTTCTCCTAATCTCGATTATTCTTATGATGGGGTTATGAGAGCATTTGAGCAATCATTACTAAGATTAGCGGTTTCAAAAGTAGATATTTGCTTAATTCATGATGTAGATCGATTTAATTTTGGTGATGAGGTTGATCATTATTTTAAATTAGCAATGGATGGCGCGTATAAAGCTGTTCAAAAACTAAAAGAAGAAAAAGTCATTAAGGCTATTGGAGTAGGAGTAAATGACTCTGATATATGTGCAAGATTTGCAAATGCAGGCAATTTTGATTGTATGGTTCTTGCAGGCAGATATTCATTATTGGATCAAAACGCTCTTAATGATTTTTTCCCTATTGCTGAAAAAAATAATATAGGAATTATTCTTGCAGGAATTTTTAATTCAGGAATTTTAGCTAAAGGTGTAGGAGAAAATATTACTTATTTTTATGATAAAATTCCTGAAGAAGTTAAACAACGATACTTAAAAATTGCAAATGTTTGTAAAAAATATGATGTGCCTGTTCCGGCAGCAGCAATACAATTTTGTTATACTAATAAACTTGTCACCTCCATGATTTTAGGCATGGATAGGCTTGATCAAGTGGAGCAAAACTTAGATTTCTTAAATTTTCCTATCCCTGAAGATTTGTGGAAAGATTTACTTAATGAAAAACTAATTGATGAAAGATGTCCAATATGAAAATAATTGATATTAAAACTCAGGATATTCGTTTTCCAACATCAAAAGATAATTTGGGAACTGATGCTGTTCATGTTGATTGTGACTACTCTGCAACTTATGTTACAATATTTACTGATCAAAAAGATTTAACTGGTATTGGATTAACCTTTACTATTGGAAAAGGTAATGATCTTTGTTGTACCGTCATAGAATATTTTAAAGAATTTATTATTGGAAAAAATGTTGAAGAAATAGAAAAGGATATTGCATCCATATGGGAAAAAATTACAAACCACAGTCAATTAAGATGGGTAGGGCCACAAAAAGGTGTAACACATCTTGCAGCTGCAGCTTTTTTTAATGCAATATGGGATTTAATTTCTAAATTTCATAAAAAACCTCTATGGAGATACATAATAGAATTAGAAACAAGAGATTTATTAGATAAACTCTCTTTTTCTTATATTGACGATGTAATTACTAAAGATGAAGCAGCTAAAATAATCGATCAGAATAAAACAAATTTACCTTCAAATTTAGACGATTTAAATTCCACTATTTTTCCAGCATATACAACAGCAGCTGGTTGGTTAGGATATTCAGATGAAAAAATGAAAAGACTAGTTGAAGAAAATTTAAGTAAAGGCTGGACGCATTTTAAAATGAAAGTTGGTCAAGATATAGAAAGGGATATCCATCGCTGTAAACTTGTTAGAGACTTAATAGGTCATGAAAATAAATTAATGGTAGATTCCAATCAAATCTGGAGTGTAAATGAGACTATAGAAAATATTGGAAAACTAAAACAGTTCGATATTTTATTCTATGAAGAACCAACCAACCCCGATGATGTATTAGGTTTTAAAAAAATTAAAGATGCACATCCTGACGTTAATCTTGCAACTGGAGAAATGATACAAAATAAAGTTATGTTTAAACAATTTATAGAACACAAATCTTTAGATTACTGCCAAATTGATAGTTGTAGAATTGCAAGTATAAATGAAATTTTACCAGTTCTTTTAATAGCTAGTAAGTTTAATACTCCCGTTATTCCTCATGCAGGTGGTGTTGGTTTATGTGAATATGTTCAGCATTTAAACTTAATCAACAAGTTTATAATTTCAAATCATGATTTATTATTAAGTGAATATGCAGAAAGCTGTTCTGAACATTTTGAAAATCCAGCAATAATTAAAGATGGTGGATATGTGACTCCTACAAATCCAGGCTATTCTGTAAAAATTAAAGATAGTTCTCTTAATGAATTTGATTATAATAATGGTACTTATTGGAAATAAATGTACGTAGATAGTCATCAACATTTTTGGAAACTTTCAAGAGGAGATTACTCATGGATGACTCCAGATATGAAAGTCTTATACAAAGATTTTTTTCCAGAAGATCTTGAGCCACTTATAAAACAAAAAAATATTACTAAAACAGTAATTGTCCAAGCTGCTGACACTGTTGCTGAAACAGAATTTACATTAAGTTTAGCATCTAAATATGAATTTATTGCAGGTGTGGTGGGTTGGGTTGATTTAGATAGTAACAATGCCAAAGATGACATTGATAAACTTTGTGAGAATAAATTTTTAAAAGGTTTTAGACCTATGATACATGATATTCAAGATGATGCTTGGATGTTAAATGATCACCTAAAAGAAAATATAAATTATTTAAATACAAAAAATTTAACTTTTGATGCTTTAGTTCGACCAAATCATCTTCAACATCTTATACAATTTGTTAAAAAATATGATTTCCTTCCTATAGTTATTGATCATATTGCTAAGCCCGTGATTACTAATTCTGAAATTGACCAATGGAAAAAAGATATGACTGAACTATCAAATGCAAGTAATGTTTATTGTAAATTCTCTGGAATTCTAACTGAAGTTGGTCCAGATTATACAAAAGAACAGCTTGATCCTTATATTGATTTTATTCTTAATACTTTTGGATCTGATAAATTAATGTGGGGAAGTGATTGGCCTGTTTTAACAATGGCAGATAACTATTCAAAGTGGTTTGATTTAGCAATGAATTATTGTAATTCTTTTTCTGAAGACGAAAAAAATAAAATATTTTCTCAAAATGCAACTCAATTTTATAGTCTTTAAAAGATTATATAAATTTAAATTTAATTAAGTTATGAAACAAAACAATTTTGAGTCAACTTGGTCATCAATAAAACAACATCAAACACCAAATTGGTTTAAAAAAGCAAAGTTTGGTATTTATGCTCATTGGGGAATCTATTCTGTTCCAGCTGCTGGACCCAATGTAACGTGGTATCCTTATTGGATGTATAGACCACCTAGCCCTCAGTTTGATTATCATTGTAAACATTATGGCCATCCATCTAAATTTGGATACAAAGATTTTATACCAATGTTTACTGCTGAAAAATTTAATCCAGAAGAGTGGGCAGATTTGTATTATCGATCTGGAGCAAAATTTGCTGGACCAGTAGCAGAGCATCATGATGGTTTTCCAATGTGGAATTGTTCTGATACCGAATGGTGTGCATCCAAGATGGGGCCAAAAAGAGATATTGTTGGAGAACTTGAAAAAGCAATTAGAAATAAAGGGATGAAATATATGGTAGCAATGCATCATGCTGAAAACTGGTTTTTTTTCCCACACTGGAATAATGATTTTGATACATCAAAAAAGGAATATGAAAGTTTATATGGTGAACCTCACAATTTAGATTTAATAGGAAATCAGGCTGTATATCCGGATCATTGGGGAAGAAAAAATGAACATCAAGACAAGCCTAGTAAAGCTTTTCATGATAGATGGTTAAATAGATTAAAAGAAGTAGTAGATAATTATAAACCAGACTATGTATGGTTTGATTTTGGAATTAGATTTATTCATGAAAAGTATAAAAAAGATTTTCTTTCATATTATTATAACAAAGAAACTGAGTGGGGTAATGAAGTAGTCGTATCTTATAAATGGCATGATCTTCCTCCCGGTTCTGGATTATTAGATCTTGAACTAGGAAGAGAGTCAGAATTAACCCACTATGATTGGATTACTGATACCACAGTCCACGATGGAAGTGCTTGGGCTTATATGAAGAATTCAAAATATAAAACTACGACAGATTTAGTTCACTACTTAATAGATAATGTTAGTAAAAATGGATACATGCTCTTAAATATTGGGCCAAAATCTGATGGAACAATTCCAGAAGAAGATAAAAATCTTTTAGAAGGTATTGGAAATTGGCTTGATGTAAATGGAGAAGCAATATTTGAAACAGAAACATGGGATCAATATGGAGAAGGTCCAACTAAAATGAATGAAGCAGGACCTTTTTCAGATAATCGAGCAAAACTAATTTATACTGCTAAAGATTTTCGGTTCACTACAAAAGATAATTTTTTGTATGCAACTGCATTAGGATGGCCTAGCAAAGATTTTACGATAGAAAGTATATATAAACTTTTTGATAATGAAATTGAAAGGGTAGAATTATTAGGAAGTACTGATAAAGTAGCATGGAAACATACCAGAGATGGACTCCATATAACAAGACCAGATAATAAACCATGCGAGCATGCATACAGTTTTAAAATAACAAGAAAGGAATATTTATAAATGATTAGATTAGGTATGACTCTTGGAATTAAAGAGGAAAAAATAGAAGAATATAAAAAACTTCATGCAAATGTTTGGTCTGAAGTCTTAGAAAATTTAACAGAACTTAATTTTAAAAATTATTCTATATATTTGCATAAAAATACCCTTTTTGGATATGTAGAATATCATGGAGACAATCTTGATAGAGATAACAAGCTAATGGCTTCAAACCCTAAAGTTCAAGAGTGGTGGAGTGTTTGTGGGCCATGTCAAATTCCAGACCCTAATAGAAAAAAAGGAGAATGGTGGTCTAGTATGGAAGAAGTTTTTCATCACGACTAAAGTTAATTATGAAAACAAAAATTTGCTCAGTTGGTGAATGTATGATTGAAATTGCCAATACTAAGAATAACATTTTTCAGCAATCATTTGCTGGTGATACGCTAAATTTTTGCAACTATATTGACAAAAAATATTTTGATGTCTCTTTTCTTACAGCTATTGGTAAAACTAGTTTAAACAGATCAGTTTTGGAATTTATAAATTCTAAAAAAATTTCAACAAAATTAATCAAGCAAATTAATAGTCATGAAATTGGTTTATATTTTATTAAGAACAAAAATAATGGAGAAAAACAATTTTTTTATTGGAGAGATAATAGTGCAGCAAAAAATTATTTTAATAAGATAGATTTTGTTTCATTATTTAAAAATTTGAAGAATTTTGATTATATATATTTTTCTGGAATTACACTTTCTATTATTGATCCATCAAAAATAAGCAATTTTGTTGATTTGTTAAAATTATTAAAGAATAAAAAAGTAAAAATTATATTCGATTTTAATATTAGAATTAATCGATGGACTAAAAAAAATTTAAACAATTTTTTGCATTCTATTTTAAACTTTGTTGATATCTGCTTTGTGTCAGGTGAAGATCTAAAATTTTGGAAAAATGATAATAGTTTAAAAAATTTTGAAAAATTAATAAATAAATACAAAATAGATCATGGTATATTTAGAAAAAATGCTAAATTAACTTACTCAATTCAAAATAAAAAAAAATATACAATAAGAAATAAATTTATTAGAAAAGTAGTTGATACTTCAGGAGCTGGAGATGGATTTAATGCTGCCTATGTAGCAAATTTTATTATTCATAATGATCCAGCTTTAGCTCTGAAAGAAGCCAGTCTTCTGGGCTCGAAGATAATCATGCAAAAAGGAGCAATAGTTGATGTTAAATAGCGAATTACAATTAAATCTAAAAGAACAAAAAATTTTACCAATTCTTAATACTACAACTTTAAGCAATGATATTGACCGCTTAAGCAAATATTTAGAGAAGAATAGAGCTATTCGATATATTGAAATAACACTGAGAGAAAATCAATCTTTTGATATAGCGCTAGAATTGAAAAAACATTTTACCAAACATAAATTTGGGTTGGGCTCAGTTTTAACAAAAGAAGATTTTATTAAGGGTCAAGATCATAATTTTCACTTTTTTGTTTCTCCTGGAATTGTTGATGAGATTTTAGAAATTTATAATTTATCATATATTCCTGGAGCTGAAACAGTTAGTGAGTTTATACATCTTAATAAAAAAGGTTATAAAATAATTAAATTTTTTCCAGCAAATTTAAATGGAGAGGAAAAAAAATTACAATCAATTGAAAACATTCTAAAGGATATAAAATTTATCCCAACAGGTGGGGTCAATAAAAATAATATCAATAAATATCTAGATATAAAAAATGTTTTATGTGTTGGAACTTCAAATTTTGAAGAGTTTTAATTTACTTTTGTCATAGTACAAAGCATTTCAAAGGCAATCGTTGCTCCTACTAATGAAGTCATATTATTTACATCAAATGGTGGTGATACCTCTACAACATCACCTCCTACAAAATTGATTTTGTTTAGTGCTCTTATAATAGTTTGTGCCTCTCTCACATTAAAGCCTCCAACTTCTGGAGTTCCAGTACCTGGTGCAAAAGTTGGGTCTATTCCATCAATATCAAATGTAAAATAAGTATCTGTATTAGTTAGAACTTCATAAATTTTTTCAATACATTTATTAAATCCCATTTCATAATAATCATCTATAGTAATAATAGTTACACCTTTTTCTCTAGCCCAACTCAAATCTTCAGGATCATATAAAGCCCCACGAAGACCAAGGATTACATATTTTTTTGGATCAATTAGATTTTCTTCTATAGCTCTTCTAAATGGTGTGCCATGAGTATATTTAAATCCTCCAAAATAAGTGTCCCAAGTATCAGAATGAGAATCAAACTGAAATAAACCTACTGGTTTTTCTTTAGCTATACCTCTAAGAATTGGTAGGGTAATTAAATGATCACCTCCAATTGATAATGGTATTGTTTTGGAATTATAAATATTTGAGTAAAATTTTTCTATTTTATCTAAGCTATCATTTAAGTCCGCTGGATTTACCGGACAATCACCAATATCTGCAATATTAAATTTATCATAAGGGCTCTTAAGTGAAACAGGGTGATAAAGCCTTACAAGTGATGATGCACTTCTAATTTCTCTTGGCCCATGTCTAGCTCCAGGTCTATTAGTAGTTCCTCCATCCCATGGTACACCTGCAACACAGTAGTCTAATTTATTTAAATCTTTCACAACAGGTAAACGAAAAAAAGTAGCAACATCAGCAAAGCGAGGAGTTTCCATACTAGATAGAGGTTTAATTTGAGTCATAAAACTATCTTATGGTATATAGAATTGGATTATACAAGACAAATTAGTATGGATTATAGCAAATTTCCTAAACCGCAAAATGATGGAAAAGCTGATCATCTTTTAAATAAGTTTTTGCCAGATATTTCTCTTAAAAATCAACAGGGAAATCTATTAAAAATAAAAAGATCTGACACTTTTCGTTTAATTTTATATTTTTATCCTATGACAGGTAATCCAAATGAAAGTTTACCTAAAAATTGGAATCAAACTCCAGGAGCCATTGGCTGTACTGTGGAGACCTGTAGTTTTAGAGATAATTATGAAGAATTAATCAAACTCAATGCGCTGCCTATAGGAATATCAACTCAAACAATAGATTATATTAAGGAAATGACAGATAGATTAGTAATTCCTTATGATGTTTTAAGTGATTCAGAAAATATTTTGCTCAATTCATTAAAAATGCCACATTTTGAAATTGAAAACAAAATTTATTTTAAAAGATCAACTCTTATTGTGGAAAAAAATATTGTTAAAAAAGTATTCTACCCTATTTTTCCTCCTAACAAACATATAAATGAAGTTCTACAATGGCTAAAAGAAAACTAACTATTTTTTTATTTTCTGTATTTTTGTTTTTTTCTAACCTTTCAATAGCTAATCCAAATATAGATCAATGGCTAGAGTCAGAGAAATCTTATAAAGATCTTATTAATGAAGGATTTGAAGTAAAGAGCTATGCTATAAGTGACATAGAAGTTGGAAATGATTTAACAATAATCTTATTTGTTACAGTTCTTCAAAAAGATAATGAATTATATGAGTGTCAGGAATATCAAACTATAGATAAAAATGTTGAGACTTTAGATATGAACTTAATATGTAAAGAATTAGTTCAACCTTATGAAAGAGGTATAGGAACTTAAGACCGTTCAATATTTAAAAAAAACCATTGTAATGCTATAAGTGTAAGCCCATTTAAAATTTCTTTTTTATTCATCTTTGTTTTTACCTCATCAAAACTATAACTTTTAACTAATATATCCTCATTTTCATTATCTAGACCTCTTATAATTTCTTTATTTGGTGCAATTACCTCGCCTAAAAAAAGATTATAAAAAGATTCGGATGATCCTGGTGCAGGAAAGTAACCTTGTATAGATTTAAGATTGCTTATTTCACATCCAGTTTCTTCTAAGCATTCTCTCTTTGCGGTATCTTCTGGAGTTTCACCAGGGTCAATTATTCCAGCAACTATTTCATCTAGATAATTCTGATTATTTTTAGAAATTGTCCCTGGTCTGAACTGTTGAATTAAAACAATTTTTTTATTTATAGGGTCATATGGTAAGACTGCAGATACTTGTGCACCACCAAATATCTCTCTTTTTATTTCATTACTCCAATTTCCATCATATTTTTTGTATTTAAGAGTAACTTCATTCATTTTAAAGAAACCATCGTGAATATTCTTTTTATCTAAAATTTTAAATTTTGGGTTCATAAAAATTGATATATTTTATATTACATATATATTTATAGATATGGAAAAAGCATTATTTGGTGCAGGTTGTTTTTGGGGTGTGGAAGAAACATTTTGTAAAACTCCAGGTGTAATAAATACCTTAGTCGGTTATTCTGGAGGCGATACTATTAACCCTTCTTATGAAAGTGTTTGTCAAGGAAATACAAATCATACTGAGGTTGTTTTGGTTGAATTTGATAATTTTAAAATATCTTATGAAGATCTTTTGATGGTTTTCTGGAAGTGTCATGATCCTACTACTTTAAATAGACAAGGTCCCGATATTGGAACACAATATAGATCAGCGATATATTATTATAACGAAGATCAAAAAAATAAATCTATTCATTCTAAAAATGAATATGCTAAAAGTGCTGGATTAAATATTGTTACTGAAATATCAGAAGCTAAGGAATTCTATAAAGCTGAAGAATATCATCAAAAATATATCCAAAAAACAGGTTTACACTGCGCTATATAGATTAATTCTTTAGGGAACTAATGTCTGTCGATTTTTATTACGCATTTTTAACAGGCTGGGTAATACTTTTATTATTTTGGAGTACTATTGTTTTCTTTATATATCTGAGAAAACCTCCTAAATCCAAATTAACTAAAAGTTTTATAATCAAATCCTATCTGTTTTTTTTGGCACTATTGTTTATAATTTTATTTTTTCGATAAACCGATTCGTTTTTCTTATAAATTATGTATCAACATATAGTAGGTCAAAAAGATTATGATACTAACATATTGATAATTAACAACTTTTTTATATTTAATGTTGAATACTGGTTTTTTCATAAATATAAACTACCTCGAAATTAAAAATTATTATGTCTATATTAAAAAACTATTTTAAACAAAACAGTGTGATGCACAGTTTCTCAAGTTGCCAATGGCCAATTGGAGATCCACAAGAGAAAGATTTTCATTTTTGTGAGGCTGATACCGTTGCTGGGAAGCCTTATTGTCAGAGTCACTGTGATGTTGCATATATTGACGAAAAAGAGCTTAAAAAAGAAAAAGAAGCTCAAAAAAATCGTCGCATTGCTGCTTAAGTCAATCTCTACAAATTATTTTCTCATCAAATGTTAATAATTTAGAGTTATTGACATAAGAGACGTTTTTCTTAAAATAAAAAAACATGTTATTCAGTGTACTGAAAAAACTTAACTTTGAAGGAACATTAGAAATCATAGATTCTAATGGCAAAACCCATAAATTTGGAAATTCAAACCCTCACGTTTGTATAAGACTGAAAAACAAATCTATTGAAAGAAAACTATTCTTAAACCCTAATCTACATATAGGTGAAGCATATATGAATGAAGAGCTAGTTGTAGAAAAAGGCACTATAGAAGACTTTCTTAATTTAATAACTAATTGTTACGATGACTTTATTTCTAACAATAAGTTTTATAAATTTTATGAATATTTATCTTCTATTTTCATGCCATTTCAGCAGATTAATCAGCTTGTAAATTCAAAAACAAATGTAGCTCACCACTACGATATAAATGAGGATTTATATAAATTATTTCTTGATCAGGATATGCAATATTCTTGCGCATATTTTCATAATTCCAATATGAGTTTGGATCAAGCGCAGAAAGATAAAAAACAACATATAATTAAAAAACTTCAAATTACAGAAAATATGGATGTTCTTGATATTGGGTGTGGTTGGGGAGGAATGGCAATTGAAATAGCTAAATCTACTGGCGCCAAAGTTAAAGGAATTACACTTTCAGAAAATCAATTTAAAACTGCATCTGAGCGAGCACAAAAAGAAGGTTTGGCTGATAAAGTTTCTTTTGCACTACAAGATTATAGAAATGAGACCGAAAAATATGATCGCATTGTATCAGTTGGTATGTTTGAGCATGTTGGTGTTAAATATTTTAAAACTTATTTAAGTAAAGCTAATGATATTCTGAAAGAAAATGGTGTTTTTCTTTTGCATACAATTGGTCAAAGAGGTAAACCAACTGCTACAAGTCCTTGGATAAGAAAATACATTTTTCCTGGTGGTTATATTCCATCATTATCTGAAATAATGAATGCAACACAAAAACTTAATATAAATGTAACAGATGTTGAAGTATTAAGACTACATTACGCTCACACACTTTCCAAATGGTATCAAAATGTTATTGAAAATAAAGATAAAATTATAAATATGTTTGATCAGCGTTTTTTTAGAATGTGGGAGTTTTATCTATTGGCAAGTAAGTATTCCTTTGTAAATATGGGTAATGTTGTTTTCCAAATACAAATCACAAAAAATATTAACAATTTGCCTCTCACAAGAAATTATATCTACAACTAAACAGTTTATATTTATTGAATTTCCAAGACAGGTAATATAATCTTTCGTTTATGGCGCTATCGCTAAATAATTATATAATTAGAGCATCAATTTTCTTAGTCACTGTCTTTGTTATTGTTGTTTTATTATATCCAGTTTTACAAAATGCTTTTTTATCAAATATTTTTATTAACACTATAATTTTATTAGCCCTGTTAACTGGAATTGTATTTAATTTTTTTCATCTCATTAACTTAAATTACAAATATATATCTTTCTCGAACTTTAATATTACAAATTCTATAGAAGCATTCTCTACTTTAAGAGGGCAAGACAAAAATATTTCTCTTGAATTAAAAAATCTTGACGGAAAATTTGTTTTTAAAAGTTCATCAATAAATAGATTGATAGAGAATTCTGATATGACTTTGATAAGCATAAGAGAAACTTCTCGTTACCTGGTAGGCTTGCTAGTTTTTTTAGGACTCCTTGGAACTTTCTGGGGACTTCTAAAAACCATTGGATCTGTTGGCAATGTTATCAGCGGCCTAGGTATAGACGATACAAATGTTGCAGGTTTTTTTAATTCTCTTAAAGATGGATTAAATGCTCCACTTGAAGGAATGAGTATTGCATTTAGCAGTTCTTTATTAGGTCTAGCTGGCTCTTTAATATTAGGATTACTTGATTTAAATCTTGGACAAGCTCAAAATAAATTTAGTCAATACTTTGAAAAAATACTTAATAGCAATTCTTCTCCAGATTTTTCTAAAGTAGAAGATAAGCCTACAGGTGAAGCAATTCAAAAAATCTATGACAACTTAGAAAACCTCCTAAATGCTTTTAAGAAATCATCTGACAATCAAACTAAAATTTCAAACAATTTAGAGAAGTTTAATGAAATACTTAACAAAATCAATTCCAACTCTTTAAATCTTGATAAGCAATTATCAAATTTCTTATCTTCACAATTAAACACACAATCTACACTAATGAACCTTACAGAAGTTTTAAGCAAAAATGGAATATTAGAAGCAAAAAAAGTTAAAGAGTATTTTCAGAAAATTGAAAAAGAACTAAAGAAAATTAAAAAATAATAATGTCTACTAGGTCTTTAAGAAATAGACTTGCTGATACAACAAATATTTGGCCCGGTTTTGTCGATGTTCTAGCTACTCTTTTAATAGTAATCATATTTGTGCTAATGGTTTTTACTGTTTCGCAAATATATCTGAGTGATGCTATATCTGGCCGAGATAAGGCGCTTCAAGATTTAAGAACACAAATAAATGAATTATCTAAAATACTTGTTATTGAAACAAAAGATAAAGAAGAAGCTCTTTCAACTCTTTCTGAAACTGAGAAAAAACTTGAAGATACAGAATTAAATTTACAAAGTGAGCAATTATTAAGTGAGCAATTACAAACTGATGTTGCAAAAAAACGATCAGAAATATTTGTTCAGGAACAAAATATAATAGCTTTATCCGAGCAAATTAGTAGTCTTTTAAAAGAACTGAGAATAGTTGCAAATGCATTAGAAACTTATGAAGGACAAGAAATTACTTTACTGGAAACCGAGGGACTTGGAGAACGAATTAATAAAGCACTTGCAACAAGAATTGATCAACTAAAAATACTTAATCAAGAATTAGATAATGCTAATTTTAAACTACTTGAAAGTGAAAAATCTCTCAAATCTACAATAGCAGAACTAAATGAGAAGAATGAAAATTTAATGGCCATTAATGAAAGTTTGGGTTTAGAGGAAGGAGGAATTGAAGAGCAGTTACTTGCAATTAAAAATAAAAATGAAAAGCTTCTAAGTTTAAATGATGAATTAGAAAAGACAAATACTGAACTATCATTAAGAGATGAAGAATTACAAAGTCAAATATCCCAATATCAAGAACTAATGAATGATCTTTTAGAAATTAATGATAGTCTTGGCTTAAAAGATGCATCACTTAATGAACAACTTGATGCAATTAGGTTTAAAAATGAAGAATTAGCAAGATTAAATAAAGATTTAATTCAGAAAGATAGCACTATTTTTAATTTGCGAGGAAAAATATCTGAACTAAATAATGTTCTTTCTTTGTCAGAAGATAAACAAAAACAACAACTAGAAAAACTTGAGTTACTTCAAAGTCAAATTGTTTCATTAGAAAAAGAAAGTCAAAAACAAAAAGAAACATCACTTGAAGAAATTAAAAATATGGAAATACAAGCTTCAAAAACATTAGAACAGGTAGAAATTCTTTCTAATCAAATTGATACCTTGCAAAAAGAAATAGCTTTACTTAATGATGCTTTAGAAGCTAGTGAAAGCCAGGCTTTGATTAAAGATTTAGAAATAGAGGTGCTAGGTGAAAAGTTAAACAAAGCCCTTACATCAAAAGTATTTGAGCTCCAAAAATATAGATCTGAGTTTTTCGGAAAATTACAATCTATTTTAGGTGATAGAAAAGACATTAAAATTGTAGGAGATAGATTTATTTTTGAATCAGAGCTATTATTTGATTCTGCTTCAGCAGATTTACAACTATCTGGCAAAGAAAAGTTAAGTGAAATTGGCCTTACTTTAAAAGAGACTACTAATGATATTCCTTCAGATATTGACTGGATTATAATGGTAGAAGGACACACTGACAAAAAACCCATACAAACAATTAGATATCCTTCTAACTGGGAATTATCTTCAGCTAGAGCTAATACAGTTTTAAAACTTCTTCTTGATCTTGGTTTTCCACCAAATAGATTAGCATCTGCAGGATATGGAGAGTTTTATCCTATCAGTAATGGAGAAACTGAGAGTGATCTACAACAGAATAGAAGGATTGAATTAAAACTCACTTCACGCTAATTTGCCTTAAATTTAACATAAACTGATCATAAAAATTAAGTATGAGATTTTTAATTTTATTTGTCTTAATTTTCTTTAGCTCATATTCTGTATTTGCTGCATGCAGTGATCAACCAGCAAATGAGGTGGACTGGACTAATTGTAATTTTGTAGAAAATCTCGATCTTTCTGGTACTGGTTTGGCAAATTCTCAAATGTCAGGAGTTAATTTATCTTTATCTAATTTTGAAAAATCTCAACTTAATAATTCAAATTTATCTATTGGTAATTTTATCTTCTCAAATTTCAGTAATTCAAATTTATATGCTTCAAATTTACAGGGAGCTAATTGTAATAATGCTAACTTTGATAATGCAAACCTTGCAAAAGTAAACTTTGAGGGATCTAATCTCTTTGGAGCGACTTTTAAAGGTGCAAATCTATATGAGGCAAATCTACTTGGTGCTAATATTTCTGGAGCAATGTTTGATGAAGCAAATTTGTCAAATGCTATATGGATAGACGGTAAAAAATGTGCTCTTGGTTCTATAGGCAGTTGCCAATAATTATTTTATTTTTTTTTATTGCCAGTTGCAAAATGTCAGACGTATCTAAAATACAAAAAAATGACGATAATAAAGTTAATTTTAAGATCTCAGGAAGTAAAGAAACTGGTATTCAAATAAATAACTAAAATATTAATTTACTTTCATCAAATTTAATGATTTGACCTTTAAACAATGAGTCAAAATTCTTATCTATATGCCTTTAGTGTAGTTTTTCTTGCTGGAATTTTTTGGAGTTTTGGAGCGTTGACTGTTAGATATATGGTGGATGGTCATCAATATGTTTTTCAATATTTATTTTATAGAGGCTTAACTATTTCAATTATACTTCTTATATATTTATTTTTTCGGGAAGGATTTGCTTTTTATAAAAATTTTCTCAAAATAGGAATACCATCTATACTTGGAGGTTTATTTCTAGCAACAGCTTTTACAGGGTTCATTTTTTCTATTACTATGACTACGGCTGCCGTAACATTATTTATGTTAGCAGCGATGCCTTTTATTGCAGCCATTGTTGGTTATTTTGTTCTTGGCGAAATACTAAAAAGATCAACATTAATTGCCATGGTTGTAGCATTTATAGGTGTGTGCGTAATGATTATAAATGACAGTATTTCCGGAACTGCTTTAGGTGCAATAATAGGATTTATTTCTGCAACTGGTTTTGCATTATACACGGTAACAATAAGATGGAAACCTGAAACACCAAAATTCACAACAGTTGTTTTAGCGGGACTATTTTGTACAATATTTGCGTTCTTTATTTTAGGCTTCTCTTTTGAGCCTTTTATTCTGATGCCTGAAATAAATAGTTATTTGAGTATACTTCATGGAATAATTGTTGCAGCCGGCTTAATACTTTACAGTCTTGGAGCAAAATACTTACCCTCAGCTGAGCTAGCACTTTTATCGTTAATGGAAGTTGTTGGAGGAGTTCTGTGGGTTTGGCTTCCTATTTTTGGAATTAATGAAGTACCAAGTACAACTGTAATTATTGGAGGTTTCATAATAACTTTAGCTGTAGTTTATTATGGTTTTGCTGCTAGGCAGATTGATATCAATATTAAAACTTAAATATTTGCTGTAACTTTATTAATATTTTTTCTTGGTAAATTATTTTTAGACCAAACTGTATCAAGAGCCTTAATCATTTTTTCGATATGCTCTTTTCTATGTTTTGGGGTAACAGTTATTCTTAGTCTCTCTAAACCTTTTGGTACAGTTGGATAAAAAATTGGTTGTGCATAAATACCATGATCATCAATTAAATCTTTAGACACTTTTTTGCATAAAAAAGGATCATTAATTAATACTGCTACAATATGAGAATTTGTATCCAAATAAGGGATTGCTAAGGAATCTAAATTTTCTCTTATTAAAGCTGCATTATCTTTTATTCTTATTCTTAATTGTTCTGCCAGAGAAACAATATCTATTGCTTTAGCTGCTCCTGCAGCAATTGATGGGCAGATTGAAGTTGTAAAAATAAAACCTGGAGCGAAACTTCTAATGTAATCAATTATTTCTGAACTAGCTGCAATATAACCTCCCATTTGACCATATGCTTTTGCTAAAGTCCCATTAATAATATCTATTTTATCTTCAACTCCCATTTCTACTGCAATACCTTTACCTTCTTCACCGTAAAGTCCAACTGAATGAACTTCATCAAGATATGTCATACAGTTATATTTTTTTGCTAACTCTACAATTTTAACTATAGGCGATCTTATACCTTCCATAGAGTATAAACTTTCAAAAACAATTAACTTAGGATTATCTACATTTGACTCTTTTAGTAACTGTTCTAAATGATCAATGTCATTGTGTTTAAATATATGACACTTAGCTCCACTATTCTTAATACCTTGTATTAAAGATGCGTGATTTAATTCATCAGAAAATATCTCAATATCTTTAATTTTTTTTCCTAAAGTCCATAAAGTAGATTGGTTTGCTGTATAAGCAGAAGCAAAAACTAATGCCGCTTCTTTATTATGAACATTTGCCAGTTTTTTTTCAAGTTCAGTATGATAGGTTGATGTACCAGAAATATTTCTTGTTCCACCTGAACCAGATCCATATTCAAGTAGTGTTTTTACTATTTCATTTACGACTTCTGGGTGCTGACTCATGTTCAGATAGTCATTAGAACACCAAACCTCTACTTCTCTTTCTTTATTTTTGAAACTTTCATCTGCATTTGGAAAACTTTTTATAGGTCTGTCTATGTTTCTAAAGTCCCTATAAAGACCCTGATCTTTTAAATTTTTTAATTCAGATTTAAAGAAATTTTTGTATTGCATAAATGTTAGATATCTTACCCAATCTTTAATTGTAAGTGTTTAATTGAATGAATTGTCACACCTTATTTCTATTAAAAGACATTCTCCTCCAGACACCATATTTATCCTTAATTATAAATCGATGATACAACGCCGCTGCAATATGAAGTGAAAAAAGAGCTGTTAACATAAGTGCTGAGTAGTAGTGTATAGCTAGAGCTTGAGGGTATAAAAAAAAATTCTCTTCGATTAAAGGTGGTATTTTAATTAATCCCAAGAGATGAACATCTTCTCCTCCAAGCCATGTCATAAAGGTACCTTGAATAGGAATAAGAATAACTAAACCATAAAGTACAAAATGGACTAAATTTGAAACCAATTTATGAAATAAAGGAATATTTTCATATTTAGGATGAGTATTAAATATGTATTTCCACATTAATCTAAGCACAACTAAACTAAAGACTAAGGTGCCAAAAAATTTATGAGTAATAATAAAACCCATTTTAAGAGGAGAAAATTCCATATTATGAAGGCTAATCCCTATTGCAACTTGCCAAAAAAGAAGAAGTGCCAATGACCAATGAAAAAGTTTTGCAACTAAGCCCCAAGAAGATTTTGTACCTTTAAATTCAATCATTACCAATTTTATCATATAGTGCTATTTAAAATAATATAATCCATGAAAATTAGAGTTTTATCGAGAAAAAGTGACTTGGCAATAATTCAAGCACGTGAATTTTCCGATTATTTGCAATCAAAACATCCTTTTGTAGAAATAGAATTTTTAACAAGAAGTACTTCAGGAGATAAAGATCTAAAAACACCTCTTTCTGAAATGCCAACAGAAGGTGTTTTTACGAATGATTTAAGAGATGAATTAATAAATAACAAATGTGATTTAATTGTTCACTCGTGGAAGGATCTTCCAATTGAAGTTGGTGATAAAACTAAAATAGCTGCAACATTAAAACGAGCAGACAAAAGAGATATATTATTCTTAAAAAAAAATAAAAAAATGGATAGTAAGAAAATTACTATTCTTTGTTCATCACCAAGAAGACAATATAATTTAAAAAATTTTATTGAAAATTATCTTCCACAAAAGTTTGATGAAGTTTGTTTTGAAAATATAAGAGGTAACATACCCACTAGATTTAAAAAATTTTTGGAAAATCCTGACAGTGATGGTTTTATTGTTGCTAAAGCAGCAATTGATAGATTACTTTTGAATAATTATTCTGAATTCAATGAATTAAAAATAACTCTAAAAAAATATATTAACGAATGTCTATGGTCTGTTTTACCATTGTCTATAAACCCTTGTTCTCCTGGACAAGGAGCTCTAGCGATTGAAACAAGAATTAAAGATAATAAACTTAACGAAATTTTAAATGATATTAATTTTTCCAAAGATTATTCGAATGTTGTTCAAGAAAGAAATATTTTAAAAAATTATGGAGGAGGATGTCACCAAAAAATAGGAGTATCTTACATCTCACATAAATTAGGATTAGTTGTATCTAAAAGAGGTGAAGATGAAAATGGCAATCATTTTGAGAGCTGGGATTTTATTGATCCAAAACATATAAGTTTTTCTAGTAATACAACAGATGAAATTTATCCTGAAAATTTAAAAAATTATAAAATATTTTCTAGAAAACAATTAAATGAAAATGTCGATGATATAAATAATTTACAAAATAAATGTATTTATGTTTCACGAATTAGCTCAATCTTAGATAATTCAAAAATCCAATCAAATAATGTTATTTGGACTAGTGGTTTAAGAACATGGAAAAATTTATCTGAAAGAGGTATTTGGGTTAATGGAACTTCAGATGGTTTGGGTGAGGATTTTGATAAAGATATTAATTCACTTACAAATAATCCTTGGGTTAAGTTAACTCATTCTCAATCTCCCGAAAGTTCGATAAAAAATATAATTGAAGCGTATCAATTGGAGTCTATTGATTTTGAAATAGATGTAGAAAAGAAAAAGTACTTTTATTGGATGAGCAGTTCAGCTTTTAAGGCAAGTATTGATAAATATCCTAAAATTATAGAAAAATATCATTTTTGTGGCCCAGGAAACACTTACAATGAGATTAGTAAAATATTAGGTAATGATAAAAATCTTTTTGTTGAGCTATCTTATGATAGTTGGAAGAAAAAATTACTAAAAGCCTAAAAATGACAAATATTTTATTCGAAAATGCTCTCAAAAGAAATATTCAAAAAACGCCACCCATTTGGTTCATGAGACAGGCTGGAAGGTACCATTCGCATTATCGCGAACTCAAAGAAAAATATACTTTTGAAGAACTTTGTAAAACTCCGGAGCTAGCGGCAGAAGTCGCTTTTGGCCCAGTACAAGAGTTTGATTACGATATTGCAATTTTATTCAGTGATATTTTATTTATCTTGGAGGGACTTGGTTTAGAATTAAAGTTTGACCCAGGACCTAAATTTAATTCTTATATAAATTCAGAAAACATTAATGATTATAGTAATATTGATCGTGGCATTGAGCATATGCAATTTCAATTTGAAGCTATAAAAATAACAAAAGAGAAATTGCCAAATAATAAAAGTTTAATTGGATTTGTTGGTGGACCTTGGACATTATCGAAATATGCATTTGGAAATAATAACTCTGATTTAATCGACACTAAAATGAATTTAGAATTTATTTCAAAAATTCTTTTACCCCTTCTTAAGAAAAATATTCAATTACAATTAGATGCAGGTGTTGAACTTGTCATGATTTTTGATAGCTCTTTGTATGATTTAGATAAAATAAATTTTTATGAAATTTATTCAAAATTTTTGGAAGAGATTGCAATTTCTTTTCCAAATAAACTTGGCTATTATTCAAGAGGTAAGAGTTTAACAGATCTAAATTCTATCATCAGTTTTCCCTTTGCTGGTTTTGGCTATGATCACACAATAGATCTTAAATTTATGTTTGAAAATCAAAAACATGGATTTATTCAAGGAAATTTCAATGAACAATTAATGTTGAGTGAAACAGATACATTTCTTAATGATTTAAAAGATTTTATTAAAAAAATGAAATCAATTGAAAATCTTAATGGCTGGATTTGTGGCCTTGGACATGGAATTAACAAAAATACTCCAGAAAAAAATGTTCATTTATTTATAGAAAATATCAGAAAAGAATTTAGCTAATAGATATGGTTAAATATATAGGTGAAAAAGATTATGAGCACGGGAGTAAAGAAAAAGTTGGTGTTTTAATTACTAACCTAGGCACTCCAGATGCTCCAAATAAAAAAGAACTAAAAGTTTATCTTAATCAATTTTTGTCAGACCCTAGAGTAATCGAATTACCTAAAATCTTATGGCAAATTATATTGAAGCTAGTAATTTTACAAATAAGACCATCAAAGTCAGCAGAAGCATATAAACAAATTTGGACTGATAAGGGTTCTCCACTTTTAGATATCGCAAACAGACAACTAAATAAAATCCAATCATCTTTTTCTTCAAAAAATGAAAATATAGTTTTTGAAGTTGGGATGCGTTATGGCAATCCATCTATTCCAGATGCTTTGTTAAAACTTCAAAAAAAACAAGTAAGAAGATTATTAGTTCTACCTATGTATCCGCAATATTGTGCTGCAACAACAGGTAGTACATTTGATGAAGTAACAAATGTATTACAAAAATGGCGTTGGATACCTGAAATGCGTTTTATCAATCAGTACTTTGAAGAAAAAAATTATATTGAAGCATTGTCAAATTCAATAAAGTCATTTTGGAAAAAAACTTCAAAACCGCAAAAAATTATTTTTAGTTATCATGGTATACCAAAACGGTATTTGACTAATGGTGATCCGTATCATTGCTTTTGTCTTAAAACCACAAGACTTGTTAAAGAACATATGGGATTATCCGATGATGAGATAATGACTACTTTCCAAAGTAGATTTGGAAGAGAGGAATGGTTAAAGCCATATACAAGTGAAACATTAAAAGAATTACCAAAAAAAAGGTATTAAAAATATACATATAATATCTCCTGGTTTTAGTAGTGATTGTCTTGAAACACTGGAAGAACTTGAAGAAGAAAATAAAGAATATTTTATGGAGTCAGGTGGAGAAAATTATCATTATATACCTTGCTTGAATGATCACGATGATCACATAGACGTTTTTGTAAATCTGATAAAAAAACATACTCAAGGTTGGCCATTATGATTGCTGATCCCAAATTTAATACTGCAAAAGAATGGTTTGAAAAATTACGAGACAACTTAGTTGAAACTATTCAAAACATTGATGAAAATCAATTTGAAATAAGTAACTGGGATCACAAAGGTGATGGTGGTGGTAAAATGAGTAAAATTAAGGGGAATATTATTGAAAAAGGTGGAGTAAATATTTCTACCGTCTCTGGGACATTTAACGAAAATATGAGAGATACTATTCCGGGTGCTAAAGAAGATCCAAATTATAATGCAACCGGCATCAGTGTTGTGTTACATCCTGTTTCACCTAAAATTCCTTCTATGCATTTTAATACAAGATTTATTAAAACCACTCAGGAATGGTTTGGTGGAGGCATGGATATTACACCTTGTGTAATATTTGAGGATGAGAAAAAATATCATCGTGGTTTAGAAGTTTTGTGTAATAAATATGATAAATCATATTATCCTAAATTTAAAAAATGGTGTGATGACTATTTTTTTCTTAAACATAGAAACGAACCAAGAGGTGTTGGAGGAATATTTTTTGATTACCTTCAAACTGGCGATTGGGGAAAAGATTTTGAATTTGTCCAAGGCGTAGGTACTTATTTTCATCAGTTTATCAAAAATACTTTAATTGCACTTAAGGATGAGGAGTGGAATGCAAAGGAAAAAAAGATACAATTAGTTAAGCGTAGTCGCTATGCTGAATTTAACTTATTATATGATAGAGGTACAAAATTTGGTCTAGAGACTGGTGGGAATGTTGATGCTATATTAATGTCAATGCCTCCTCACGCGGTATGGGAATAAATAATGTTATTTAATACTCTGAAAGTTATTCATATTTTTAGTATCATAGCTTGGATGGCTGGACTTTTATATCTGCCACGTTTGTTTGTAAATCATGCTAATCCTGAAATCACAAAAGAAACCTCAGAAACATTCAAACTAATGGAAGGAAAATTGTACAGAATAATTATGTTTCCAGCTTTTATAGTGACGTGGATATCAGGTTTTACACTTACACATTATGTGGGTATTGATACTTGGTTGCTTTTAAAAATTTTATTTGTAATTTTATTATCTGGCTATCATTTTTTTTGTTTAAAATGTCTTAATGATTTTAAAAATGATAAAAACAAATACTCTACTAAGTTTTTTAGAATTACAAATGAAGCGCCAGCAGTAATATTGATTTTTATACTTATACTTGTTGTATTTCAGCCTTTTTAATTACTACTTTTTTGTTTTAATAGGCGTTTTTCTCTTTGGATTACAAACCTTGCATATTTCACACTCCAAACCATAACAACTTCTTGCCTGACAAAATTCTCTTCCATAAAATATTATTTGTAAATGAAGTTTGTTCCAAGATTTTTTTGGAAAAAGATATTTTAAATCTTTTTCTGTTTGGACAACATTTTTACCATTTGTTAAGCCCCAACGTTGAGCTAAACGATGAATGTGTGTATCAACTGGAAATGCTGGATGACCAAATCCTTGAGACATAACAACACTGGCTGTTTTGTGACCAACACCTGGCAAGTTTTCTAATTCTTCAAAACTTTCTGGAACATTGCCTTTAAATTTTTTTACAAGAATTCTTGATAGTTCAAAAATTGCTTTTGATTTTTGAGGTGCCAAACCACAAGGGCGAATAATATTATAAATTGTTTTTTTTGGCACTTTTGTCATTTTTATAGCTGTGTTTGCTTTTTTAAATAGTATTGGTGTAACTTGATTAACTCTTTCATCTGTACATTGAGCACTAAGAAGTACAGCTACAACTAATTCAAATTTATTTTTGTGGTTAAGAGGAATAGGTACTTTTCTGTATATACGATTTAGTATTCTAGAGATCTCCTGTGCCTTCTCTATTTTTTTCACTATATCAAGCCTCCTCCAAGGGTATGTCTAAATTAATACTAATAATTATGACAAAATATAGCACTTATTAATACTAATAATATTGAATATTTCCATTGAAGTTGTATGGGTCTAACATCAAATTTCTATGGAGGAAATAATATGAAAAAGACTTTAAGCATTGTTTTGTCTTTGCTTTTCATGGGTATTTTTTCACCAGCATTTGCAAACACTATTAAATGGTCAATGCCTGGTGACTCTTTAACTCTTGATCCGCATGCGCAAAACGAAGGACCAACTCACATGGTTTCACGTCAAGTATATGAAGGTTTAGTAACTCCTGGTATTAATATGGAAATACTTCCTCAGCTTGCTGAATCATGGAAAACAACTTCTGATAACACATGGATATTTAAAATTCGCAAGGGAGTAAAATTTCATGATGGATCAGATTTAACAGCTAGTGATGTTGCTTTCAGCATCAATAGAGCAAAAACTGCTCCATCTGATATGGTTGATTTAATTAAAAGCATTAATTCAGCAACAGCTTTAACTGATCATTCAGTTCAGATTGTAACAAATGGACCAAATCCGATTCTTTTAAACCAATTAACTCAGATTTTTGTAATGTCTGAAGATTGGGCAAAAGCAAATGGTTGTGAAGTTTCATACAACTGGGATGCAGGTGAAACATCTTATTGTGCTTCTAATGCAAACGGAACTGGACCCTTCAAAATTACTTTTAGAGAACAGGACGTAAGAACTGTTTTTGAAAAAAATAATGATTGGTGGGGCGATGATAGCACTTTCAATGTAGATACTATTGAACTACTTCCAATTGCAAATGATGCAACAAGAGTTGCAGCTCTTCTTTCTGGAGAAATTGATTACACTAATGTGGTTCCAGTACAAGATATCAGAAGGATCAATGGTTCTGCTGGACATGATGTAAAAATGACTCCCCAGAATAGAACAATATTTTTTGGAATGGATCAAGGTTCTGCTGAGTTAAACTCATCAAATATAAAAGGTAAAAATCCTTTTGCAGATAAAAGAGTTCGTTTAGCAATGTATCATGCTTTAGATATGGAAGCTATCAAAGATAAGGTAATGAGAGGGCAAAGTGTTCCTGCAGGAATTATCACAGCTCCAGGTGTAAATGGTCATACAGCAGCACGTGATGAAAGATTACCTTATGATCCAGAGCTATCAAAAAAACTATTAGCAGAAGCTGGTTATCCAGATGGATTTGAAGTTACACTAGATTGTCCAAATGATCGTTACATAAACGATGAAGCAATCTGTGTTGCTGCAATTGGTATGTTTGCTAAAATTGGAGTTGATGTAACTCTTGATGCAAAAACTAAAAGCCAACACTTCTCAGAAGTTAAAGAAGGTGATGCAAATGGTATGACAAGTGACATGTACATGTTAGGTTGGGGTGTTCCAACTTTTGACAGTCATTACGTATACTCATACTTATTTGATAGTGCTGGTAGCTGGAATAAAGTTAATTTCAGTAACGCTAGAGTTGATGAGTTAGTAGCAGCAATGGGTGTTGAAACTGATTTAGATAAAAGAAATGCTATGATTGCTGAAGCTTGGGATATTACTCAAGATGATGTAACATATCTTCCTTTACATCACCAAGTTGTTAACCAAGCATCAAAAAGTAATGTCGATGTTCCAATTAGAATGAACAACGAACCATTATTTAGATTTGCAAACGTAAAGTAATAAATTTTATATTTTCTGGCCAGTTTACTGGCCAGAAAACAATTCATGTTTATCTATTTCTTTAAAAGACTCATTCAATCTATTCTTGTAATGATTGTTGTTGCTTTTGTTTCATTTTCCTTATTTAATTTTGTAGGTGATCCAGTAAATAGCATGACTGGAGAAGATGCATCAGATGAAAGACGTGCTGAAGTTAGAGAAGTATTAGGTTTAAATGATCCTGTCTATGTTCAATTTTCTCGATTTTTAAGTAATATAATTCAGGGTGATTTTGGAATATCATATCAATTAAAAAGAGAAGTATCAGACTTAATTGCAGAAAGAATGCCTGCTACTTTAGAGTTAGTATTTGTATCTGCTTTAATTGCAATCATCAGTGGAGTTATCTTGGGTGTTTATACTGGTATTAATAGAGACAGTTTTATTTCTAATATCATTCTTGTTATTTCTCTAGCTGGGGTATCTTTGCCAACATTCATAATAGGAATAATGTTAATTTATTTGTTTTCAGTAATCTTAGGAGTTCTTCCATCTTTTGGAAGAGGTGAAGTCACTCAAATAGGTTTTTGGACTACAGGATTTTTGACTACTTCAGGATTAAAAGCACTGATACTCCCATCTATTACATTAAGTTTATTCCAAATGACTTATGTTATTAGATTAGTTCGCGCTGAAATGATGGAAATTTTACAAACAGATTATATTAAATTTGCCAAAGCAAGAGGTATAAAAAGGAGTGTTATTAACTACAAGCATGCGCTAAAAAATGGATTAATTCCAGTTATTACTATTACAGGTATCAACATTGGAACTTTAATTGCTTTTTCAATTATTACAGAAACAGTTTTTCAATGGCCTGGCATGGGGTCATTATTTATCAAAGCAGTATACTTTGTCGATATTCCTATAATGTCAGCATACATGATTATGGTAGCCTTTATATTTGTTATGATAAATTTTATTGTAGATATGACATACTATTTTATTGATCCTAGAATTAGGCTGAAGGAAGAGGGTAGTTAAAATGCTACTTAAAACGTACAATAAAATATACGATACTGATATTGGATACAGTTTCTTTAATTCTAAATTAGCAGTAATTTCTTCAACAATATTTTTTATTATACTTTTTTGTTCTGTATTTGCTGGGATAGTTGCACCTTATAATCCTTTTGATCCAGCATCAGTTTCTTTAATGGATGCCTTTACCCCACCAGTATGGTCGGAGGGAGGAAGTTTTAGCTTCATATTAGGAACTGATCAGCAAGGAAGAGATATGTTTTCAACAATGATTTATGGTTCAAGAATTTCACTGATCGTTGGTTTTGCATCTATAATTTTTGCAATGATACTTGGAGTTTTTCTTGGAATAACAGCTGGATATATTGGTGGTAGGTATGAGATTATTGTAATGCGCCTTACAGATGTACAGTTAACTATTCCAAGTATTTTAATGGCTTTACTTGTTGATGGTATTGCAAGGGCAATTATCTCACAATCAATGCATGACGAAATGGCAATTTATGTTTTGATTTTCGCCATTGGTATTTCAGAATGGCCTCAGTTTGCAAGAGTATCGAGAGCATCAACCTTAGTTGAAAAAAATAAAGAGTATGTCTCAGCTTCAAGAATTATTGGATTATCAAATATATTAATTATGTTTAAGCATATTTTACCAAATATACTTAGGCCTATATTAGTAATTGCTACAATCGGATTAGCACTTGCAATTATTACAGAGTCCACCTTAAGTTTTTTAGGTGTTGGCGTTCCACCAACAACACCTTCTCTTGGGACTCTAATAAGGTTTGGAAATAATTTTTTATTTTCAGGAGAGTGGTGGATTACTTTTTTTCCAGCAATTTTCTTAATTGTTTTAGCATTATCAATTAATTTATTAGGGGATTGGATGAGAGATGCTTTAAATCCAAAATTAAAAAAGAGATGAGTTTTTTAGAAGTAAAAAATTTAAACATAAGTTATCCGACACGAAAGGAAACTATTGTTGCAAGCAAAAATGTAGAATTTTCTTTAGAAAGAGGGGAAATATTAGGAATTGTCGGTGAGTCTGGATCTGGAAAATCTACAATTGCAAATGCGATAATTAACTTGATTGATCCTCCAGGTGAAATCACAGATGGATCAATAAAAATAGACAATATTGAATTAAGAAGTAATGAAGAAATAATTCAAAATATTAGAGGAAATAAAATAGGATTTGTCTTTCAAGACCCTCAAACTTCATTAAACCCTCTATTTAAAATAAAAGATCAATTAATTGAAACTATTCAGGCTCATTTAAATTTAAGTTATCAAGATTCACTTAAAAAATCAATTCAACTACTTAAAGAGGTTGGAATAGAGAACGCTGAAAAAAGAATTGAAGACTATCCACACCAATTTAGTGGCGGTATGCGTCAAAGAGTTGTGATTGCTTTAGCGATAAGTTGTGAACCTGACTTAATAATTGCAGATGAACCAACAACAGCTTTAGATGTAAGTATTCAATATCAAATATTAGAACTTCTTAAAGATCTTACAAAGAAAAGAAATCTTGGTGTTATAATTATTACCCATGATATGGGAGTCATAGCAGAGACGACTAATAAAGTTATTGTCATGAGATACGGACATATTGTTGAACAAGGTGAGACTAAAGAATTATTAACAAATCCAAAATCAACAGAAGCAAGAAGCTTAGTAATTTCAGTGCCACCAACAAATAAGAAAATTGATAGATTTAAATTGATTAGCCCCGATGGTAAGGAAATAACATCTAGTTCCAAGGATTTGACTAAAAATATTATTAAAACATGGGGCATAAGGGAAAATAAAAATCAAAAATTATTAAAACTTGAGGAAGTGACAAAAGTTTTTGATGATAATTCTTTAGGTAGTGGTTTTTCATTTATTTCTAATAAAAGTTCGAATGATAAAATAGTTAAAGCTGTCGACAATGTATCTTTTGAATTATTCGAAGGTGAGACACTTGGATTAGTTGGAGAGTCTGGTTCAGGTAAATCAACTATTGCAAAAATTATTACTGGATTAATTAGTCCTAATAAAGGTAATTTAATTTATAATAATGAACCTCTATATAATTCAAATAAAAAATATCAAATTCATAATAGTAGAGGTCAAATTCAAATGATTTTTCAAGATCCTTATTCATCTCTAAATCCTCGTTTCAAAGTTAAGGATATTATTGCAGAGCCAATTAAATTTTTTCAAAAAAATATTAGCAATAATGATCTTTTACAAAATGTTTATGACCTAATAGATATTGTGGGAATGACCAGACAATCTCTAGATCGATACCCGCACGAATTCTCAGGAGGGCAAAGGCAGAGAATATCTATTGCTCGTGCCTTGGCAACAAGACCAAGATTATTAATATGTGATGAACCAACTTCTGCATTAGACGTAAGTATACAAGCTCAAATATTGAATTTATTAAAAGATATACAAGATGAACTTCATCTCACTATGCTATTTATTAGCCATGATCTTCCTGTAATTCGCCAAATGTGTAACCGAATAATTGTACTAAAAAATGGTGCAGTTTGTGAAACAAAAGATACAGAGGAATTGTTTAATAATCCTGAGCATGAATATACGAAGGAATTAATTAGACTTATGCCTAAAATTGAATCAATTATTTAATTAATTAATAATAGGTAAATTTTCAGGAGTTCTAGTACTTAAAAGTTTATAGGAATCTTTAGTTATCAATAAATTTTCTTCTTGTACTAATATTTTATTTTCGTCCATTTCAATTGATGGCTCAAGAGTTATAATCATATTTTCCTCAAGTAATGTTTTGTCATTTTTCATAATACTTGGCGGCTCAGTCAGTTGTAAGCCTAAACCATGACCCATCCTTCCAACTGATATGTTGTTAGCTGTTAAACTATAAGATAATTTAGAATATATTTCTGAACAACTAGTTCCAGGTTTTATAATTTCTAAAGTTCTCTCAGTTGCTTCCCACAATTTATTATATGCATCTAGAACTTGTTTGTTAATTCTTCCAAAGCCAAAATTTCTATCAAAATCTGAAAAATAACCATTTAAAGTTGCACCGGTATCAATAATTAGAATATCACCATCTTTAGTTACCCTTTCTGTTGGGTTACAGATAATCTGATTATAACCATTAAGTCCCGAAGCACACGCCATATATTGAATATAATCTGCACCACCCTCAATTAATTCTTTTTTAAATATTGATGTAATTTGTTTTTCACTCATTCCTAAATTAATTTTTTCAGGAAAATTGTCAAACACCTTACTTGTAATTGAACAAATTTCTTTAATATTACTGATCTCTATTTCAGATTTTATTTTTCTTATACTCCAAAGTATTTTACTAGCATCAACAAAATTATATTCTGATAAATTTTTTTGAATATCCTGATAATCGTTAATACTCATTCGCAAAAAAGTTTCATTTCCTAATTCAAAACCAATATTTGAATTTTTAGGAAAACTTTTGATGTTTTTTTTCAATAAAGATATTCCTTCATCTTTCGGATTTGGAGACTCCCAAGTTTCGATATCATTGACTAATGTGTTTTGCATAGCTGTAATACCAATAGATGGTATTATAGCTTTAATTGGATTTTTTTTTGAAATAATTAAATACCAGGGTCTTGTAGGACTTTCCCAAAAATTACTATCAAGTCCAGTGAAATATCTAAAATTTGACGGAGAAGTTATAATAACAGCATCAATATTTTCTTTTTCAATATGTATTTGTATTTTTTCAATTCTGGAAATAAATTCTTCTTTTGGAAAATCGTTCATAAATTGATAAGTAACATAACAATAACATAAATTAACAATAAGAAATACTTTGATCTATTCATCATTATTTATTTTTTGTTTGTCTTTAGGTACTTTTTTTCCTTTTGCTTCAGAGACATATTTATCAGCACTATTATTATCTAATAAGTATAATCCATTTTTATTATTATTTTTTGCTTCAGCAGGTAATATTTTAGGATCTCTAATCAGTTGGATATGTGGTTACTTTGTAAATTTTCTTATTAAGAAACCTTGGTTTCCAGTAAATAAATACTTATTACAGAAAGCTACAGATATTTTCAAAAAGTATGGAAAATGGTCATTATTATTTTCATGGGTACCTATTATTGGAGATCCAATCGCATTTGCAGCAGGTACGGTAAAATATAATATTACTTTTTTTTTAATATTTGTATCTATTGGGAAAATTGCTAGATATTTGATAATATATTTATATCTTATCTAAATAGTGATGTTTGAAAATCTTATATTTGTTTTCATTATTGGTTTTTTATCTGGAGTTGGTTTTTTAGCAATTTTATTTTTTCTTCGCAAACCAAAAAGTTCTGAAATAAAAGATGATACTGATCTTACTTCCTTAAAAAATCACATGCAATCAATTCAGCAATCTTTACAAAATTTTAATTTAGCTCAAGATAGAATTGAAAATACATTAATTAGAGGTGGTGCGCTTCAACAAGGTCCTTGGGGAGAATTTGTACTTAAAAATATTTTAGATAGTGTTGGTTTAAGAGAAGGAGAAGAGTACTCAACTCAAAAAACTTTTAGAGATGAAGATGGCAATTTACAAAAACCCGATGTAATTGTTCATATGCCAGGTAATAGACACATAATTATAGATTCAAAAGTGTCTTTAGATTCTTGGCATGATTATTCTAATACAAATGACAATCAACAAAAGAAGATATTTTTGAAAAAATTTTTGGATTCAACAAAAACTTCGATTAGAAGTTTGAGTAAAGATAATTATTCAAAAATATATGGAATCAATACAATTGATAATGTTTTAATGTTTGTTCCAATAGAACCAGCGCTACTTACTTTATATAATGAGGCAAATAAACTTATAGAAGATTCATGGAACAATAAAATAATTATTGTTGGGCCATCAACTTTACCCTTTTTACTTAAAGCTGTAGAAAATATGTGGCGTGTTGATAAACAATCTAAAACAATAAAAGATATAGCATCAGCTGCATCAGATATTTATGATAAAACAGTCAGTGTATATGAGTCATTTGTAAAAGCTAATCAGTCAATAGATTTAGCTAAATCAAAAATGGATGAAGCTAAACAAAGATTGCAAGATGGTTCAGGAAGTTTGACTAAAAAAGTAGAAAAGATGAAAAAATTAGGAAGATTAAGCACTAAAAAACAGTTGCCAGATATAAATGACGATGTAATAAACTAAATAAATGCCTAGTTTTGATATTGTAAACAGATTAGATCATCAAGAAATTGATAACGCATTAGGAAATGCTACAAGAGAAATTACTACTAGGTACGATTTTAAAGGATCAGATACTTCAATTGAAAAAAAAGAAAATACTATAGTTGTTACTACTGATGATGAAATGAAAGCTGGTCAAGTAAATGACATGCTGGTTACTCATTTTGTTAGACGAAAAGTTGATCCTTTATGTTTAAAAAAAAATGATATGGAAAAAGCTGGGGGGAATAAAATTCGTCAGACGTATGAATTATTAGAAGGAATTGAGCAATCACTGTGTAAAAAAATTACTTCTGATATCAAAAGTTCTAAATTAAAAGTTCAAGTAAAGATCAATGGGAATGAACTTCGTGTTGAAGGAAAGAAAAAAGATGATTTACAAAGTGTAATGAAGCTTATTGAGGATGCTAAGATAGGTATACCAGTCCAATTTGTAAATTTTAGAGATTAAAAATGATTACATGGGAATTAATAGCTGCTTTAGCAGTGTATAATTTTATTATGTACGTAACTCCAGGTCCAAATAATAGTATTTTAACTGCATCAGGTATAAAATTTGGATTTATAAGATCTATACCTAATATTTTTGGCATTCCTTCTGGTCATGGTTTGCAATTAGCACTTGTATGTCTCGGTCTTGGATCTTTGTTTATTACCTATCCTATACTCTATGATATTTTAAGATATGTTGGCGCAGGCTACATTCTTTATTTAGCATATAAAATGTTTGGGTCTTTAAATATTTCAAAGACTGAAGATAGATCAAGACCATTAAAATATCATGAAGCAATTTTGTTTCAATTTGTAAATCCAAAAGCTTGGGTAATCTGTTCAACTGCAGTAACATTATATTATCCAAAAGATGAAAATATAATAATTGGAACACTATTTATGGTCATTATGTCTACAGTAGTAAATATTCCTTCTATTAGTATATGGGCATATGGAGGAAGTGTTATCAGACAATATCTTAATAATGAAAAATTAAAAATAATTGTTGAATGGTTTTTAGCAATCCTTTTAATTATAACCGCAGGCTCAGTTTTATTTTACAACGCTTAAGGCTTAGGAATTTCATAAAATTCACCTAGAGAATTATATCCTTTAATAACAGCAGGTCTTATTGATATTTGTTTATACCATCTCAACACATTTGGATAATCATGCAAATTTATTTGATGTCTTTCATAACGAGCGGTCCAAGGCCAAATTGAAATATCAGCTATTGAATAGGTATCCGAAAAATATTCTTGTTTAGAAAGTCTTTTGTCTAAAATTGAATATATATGCTGTGCATAGCCTTTTGTTTTATCCTCTGCAAATTTGCTTTTACCAGGATGATAAAATAAATATTGATGAGCCTGGCCTAGCATTGGCCCAACGTAAGCCATTTGAAAAAAAACCCATTGTATTATTTCCCAATATTTATCTTTATTTAGAAATTTATCATATTTTTTTGCCAGATAAAGAAGGATAGCCCCGGATTCGAATACTGTTTGGTTGTTATCATTATCTACAATTACAGGAATTTTATTTGCGGGAGATATTTTTGAAAACTGTTTACTAAACTGCTCTTTTTTATCTAAATTTATTAAAATAGGATTAAAATCCACACCTAATTCTTCAAGCATAATGCTAATTTTTCGACCATTAGGGGTAGGTGATGAATACAAATCAATCATTTTTTTTAGAATTTAATTAATTAAGAACTATATTCATAATATGCAGGAGAATATAGATAATATTATTAAATTAGCCTGGTGCGATAAAACCTCTTTTGAAAAAATAAAAAGAATTCACGGTGTAACCGAATCAGAGGTTATAAAAATAATGAGAACAAATCTGAAACCTAGATCATTTAAGTTATGGAGAACTAGAGTAACAGGGAGAACTAGAAAGCATGAAAAGAAAAGAAATCTATCGGAAAAATCATTTAAATATGAGAGTTATCTCTAAAATATTAATTGTCAGTATAAGTCTTTTATTTGCTAGTAAGATAGCATTAGCAGATCAAAATGATCCACGGCTAAATAATTTGTTTAAAAAATTAAATGAGACTGAAAATCAGGATGAGATAAGAGATTTGATATCTGACATTTGGAATATATGGTATGAAGTTGATGATCCAAAAGTAATTGAATATTTTGAGAAAGGTATTCAAGCCATGAATTTGAGAAATTATCCACTAGCAATAAGATTTTTTAATAATTTAATTGAAGAAGATCCTAATTTTGCAGAGGGTTGGAATAAGAGAGCAACAGTTCATTTTATGATGGGTAATTTTGATCAATCAATGCAAGACATAATTAAAACTCTTGAATTAGAACCAAGACATTTTGGTGCTCTAGATGGAATGGGTCTAATTTTTATTCATCAAGGCCAGTTTCAACAGGCAATTGATGTATATGATAAGATGCTAGAGATTTTTCCTTTTAGTGTTAAAACTATGGATAAGAAAGAAAGAATAAAATCGTTTATTTCTCAATCTACGTAATATCAAAAAATACTAATAATAAAGATAGTGTAAAAAAACTAACAAACGTACTTAATACTACATTTGAAGATACAACAGCTTTTAGTGAATTATATCTATATGCAAAATAATATGATTGTGAGCCACTTGGTAAAGCTGCAGCCATAGTAACAATAATTACTAAGAGACTATCAAGCTCTAATATAAAATGTGCTAAACAAAATGCAATTATAGGGTGAATAAAATTTTTTAAGATAGTTAATAGAATTGCACCATAAATATTTTCTCTAATTTTAAAATTTCCTAATGCAAGACCTAAAGAAATAAGAACCATTGGAAGAGCAAGGTTTACAAAAATATCTAAAGGCTGCTTCATAATAGATGGAACAATAAGATTAGAGTAATTAAGAATGATTCCAATTATCATTCCAAAAAGTACAATATTTTTAATTATACCTAATAATATTTGATAAAAAATTTCGACAATGCTTTTTTTTCTATTTCTATAAACTTCTATTATAATAACAGTATAGCTAAAATGAACAATACCATGAAAAAAAACTAATATCATATAAGGAATTGTATTTATTGGACCCAAAACCGCATACATAAGAGGTATTCCCATTGCCACCGTATTACCAAAACAAGCAGCTAATCCAAAAAGTGCAGAGTCATCTGTTTTAAAATTTAAAAATTGTTTGCCAATTAAAAATCCAGTCATGGATATAAAAATTCCTGAAGCAAAAAATGAGATGATCAGGCCAATAGAATTAATTTGAGGAAATGAGACTTGCCAAAAATATATTATTAAAGCTAAGGGTAAAAGAATGTTGAAACCTGTAAAATCAAAATAATCAATATATTTTTTTGGAAGTATTTGTAATTTATTTACAAAAAATCCAAAAAGAATATATCCAAACACACTGCTAACTATATTTAACAAGTCAATCATTGAAATCAAAAAAGTTATTTAAAAATTGAATGACGCTTTCTTCAATTATATTATTTTCATTTGAGTTTGAATTTTGAAAAAATTTTGAATTTTCATCAAAACTTATATTAGGATTATTTAAGTTTCCTTTTATCAAAGTAGTTAAATATATTTCATTATTTTGAGATAAGTTTAAAATAATATCTATAAAATTATTACTGTAATTGTATTCTCCTTTTATAAGAATTCTGTTGTTTTTATTACTAATTTCTATTTTGCTAGTTTCTAAAATATTTTTATTTTTATTTATTGCGCCTTTAAAATTAGAACTTTCATTACCAAAAGCATTTATTAATTCAGAAAATGCAAATTTTTGATTTTTTTGATTTTCTAATTTTTCAAAGAATATTTTTAAAAATGAAATAAGAAATTTTTCTTCATTAGTTGTTTTTAAAGTTATTTTTCCATTAATTTTATAAATTGAGTCAAATAAATTTTCTAAATTATCAGTATATTTAAGATAATTTTCAATATAATTTACTTTTCCATTAATATTTACCTCACTAAAATTAATATTATTAATATTCAAATTATCAATTAGAATATTTAAATTTCCTGAAACTTGAAATATGGGCTGAGAAATATCAATTCTAATATTATCAAAGTATAAATTATTTTTGTAATCTTTAATTTCTAAGTTTGTGTTAAGCTTTACAATTGGAAAAATATTGATTTTAGTTTTATTTTTTTCATTAATTTTAATTTCAAATTTCTTTTCGATGTTACTAATTATTATTTCTTTTTCAAAATTATTTAGAAAAATATAAATAAAGATAGATAAAATTATTAAAATAATTACTACTATAGAAAAAAATAATCTAATTTTTTTCATATATTAGATTGTAAAAAACTATATTTTTGTAAAATTATTTTTAGGATCATGCAATGGATTAAATTGAACGGACATAACATATTTATTTTTAGCAACTTCAACTTCAAAATTGCTGCCATTTAATTTTTTTAAATCTATTTCTGAGTCTATATATCCAAAGACCATATTTTTATTGTAATAAAATGAATAATTGCTTGAAGTTGTTTCTCCCACAATCTTATTTTTATAATAAATAGGCTCATCATGTAATAAGAGTGGATTTCCTGGAGTAGATTTTTCTAAAACAAAATTTGTTAGTTGTTTCTTCTTAATTCTATTTTTTGTTTTTAAAGCTTCTTTACCTATAAAATCTGATTTTTTATTTAATTTAACAGTAAATTCTAATCCAGCTTCAAATGGGTTTTCAGCTGGTGAAATATCATGACCCCAATGTAAATATCCTTTTTCCATTCTCATAATATCAAGTGCATGAGCGCCAGCATGCGAAAGGTTATAGTTTTCTCCAACTTTAACTAACTTTAAATAAATTTCTCTGGATATATTTATAGGAACATAAATTTCCCAACCAAGTTCACCAACAAAAGATAATCTTTGGAAGATTAATTTATTATTTTTCAATGATATTTCTTTAGCAGTTCCAAATTTAAACTTGTCGTTTGAAAAATGTTCTCCAAATATTTCCGTTAGAATTTCTCTACTTTTAGGACCAAAAACACCAAAACAAGCTAAACTTTCAGTGCTATCAATTAAAGTTGTGTTTTTACTTAGATTTTCTGAAATATGTTTTTTATCATGTTCTCTCACAGATGAACCCGTCACAATACGAAAAGAATCTTTATCAATACAAGTAACTGTTAAATCAGCAACAATGCCACCATTTGAATTGAGCATCTGAGTATAAGTTATATCACCGGGATTATTTTTAATATTATTACAGCATAGTCGTTGAAGATCGTTGAAGGCAGTATCTCCCTTAATTTCAAATTTTGCAAAGGCACTTAAGTCAAATAAACCAACATTTTTTCTTGTGTTTGTTGTTTCATATTTTGCTGCATCATACCAATTTTGATAGCCATAACTGTAATCATATTCTGGTTTCTTACCATTTAGAGCATACCACATTGGTCTTTCAAAGCCCGCCACTTGACCAAAACATGCACCTTTTTTTTTCAAATCATTATGAAAAGGAAGCATTTTAATATTTCTTGAAGATTTATGTTGTTTGTAAGGCCAGTGCATTGCGTATAAATCTCCTAATGATTCAGTAACTCTCTCAGTTATAAATTTTGTCTCAGAGTGAAATTTTTCAAATCTTGAAATATCTAAGGAGTAAAGATCTTCATTAACCTCACCGTTCATCATCCATTCTGCAGTTACTTTACCGGCACCACCAGCACTCTGAATACCAATACTATTAAATCCACAACAAACATAAAAGTTTTTTACTTCTGGTGTTTCTCCTAATAGATAATTTGTATCTGGAGTAAAAGCTTCAGGACCGTTAAAGAATTTTCTTATACCTACATTTTCAAGGGCTGGTATTCTTTTCATAGCATTTTTTAAATGTGGTTCAAAATGATCAAAATCTTCAGGTAGTTCTCCAAAAGAAAAATCATTGGGCACTTTATACGTATCAGTAAATGCAGGTTTAGCTTTAGGCTCAAAAATTCCTACTAAAATTTTTCCAGCATCCTCTTTTAGATATAAGCAATTATTGTAATCTCTAAGAACCGGAAGTGATTTAGAAATTTCTTTTAATGGTTCACTTAATATATAGAAGTGTTCATTTGGATATAGCGGTATACTAACGTTAATTTCATTTGCTATCTGCCTTGACCACATTCCAGATGCTAGAACAATATACTCACATTTAATTTTTCCATGTTTTGTATCTACACCTTCTATTGATCCATTTTTAGTAAGGATTTTATTTACAGAACAATGTTCAAATATTTTTGCACCATGCATTTTTGCCGATTTAGCAAGAACATTTGTTATACCAACAGGATCTGCTTGACCATCTTTTGGAATAAATATTCCACCAACAACATCATCAGTATTTATAAGAGAATAAATATCCTTAATCTGATTTTTTTCTAATTCATTAACTTCTATATTAAATCTTTGAGCAAAAGTAGCTTGTCTCTTTAATTCTTCTAATCGATCATTAGTTGTTGCAATAGTTAAAGAGCCGTTTTGCTTTAAACCTGTTGCTATTCCTGTTTCTTTTTCCAGGTCTTTATATAAATTTAACGAATAATTTCTAAGTTTTGTAATGGTTGCTGATGCACCAATCTGACCAATCAGTCCTGCTGCATGCCAAGTAGTTCCAGAAGTTAATTGATCTCTTTCTAGCAAGATCACATCTTTCCATCCAAATTTTGCTAAATGATAAGCTACAGAACATCCAGCTATACCACCGCCTATTACAACTACTTTCGTAGAAGTAGGAATTTTATTACTCATTTGTAATATTATAGATAAAGATTTTCAGTATGAGTTTCAAAATAAAAATCTAGATCTTCTATATTTATTTCATCTATTTTTGATGGTTCCCAAATAGGATTATGATCTTTTGAAATTAGCACAGAATTTACACCGTTATCAAAGTCACTACGGTATACTATTTTTTGACTTAATTGAAATTCAGTTTCTAAACATTCTTTTAACGATTTACCTTTTGCATCATCTATAAGTTTAGTGCTTATCGCAAGACTCATTGGACATTTAACTAAAAGAACATCTAAAATTTTCTTTGAAAACTCTGAGTTATGACTTTTTAAATTTGATATGATTGTTTTAATATTTCCATTGAATAATTCATTTATTAATTTCATATTTTTAATTAGATACGTATCATTCTCTACTTCAAAATTATCGTGTAAAATTTCTCCTCTTATAATAAATTTTTCTTTAACATCTTCTATTTTATTACTTTTAAAGTAATGTGTTGCTAATCCAAAAAAAATTAATTCATTTAAGCCTAAAACCTCACCTGTTAAACCAATATACTTACCAATATTACCTGGAAGATTTGATAAAAAATAACTTCCTCCAACATCTGGAAAAAAACCAATGGCAGATTCTGGCATTGCAAATTTTGAATTGTCTGTTGCCAATCTGTGATCACCATAGATAGATAAACCAACGCCACCTCCCATTACCACACCATTCCAAACTGAGAGAAATTCTTTACTAAATTGGCTTATTAAATAATTAAGTTTATACTCAAATTTAAAAAATTCATGTTTTAAAGAGTTTTCTTTTCCAGCAAGAACAAGAGATTTTACATCCCCTCCTGCACAAAAATGTTTACCTTCTCCAACTAACAATACTCTTAAGATATTATCTTTTTCTTCCCATTCTAATAATTTGTCATGAAATTTTTTTGCCATTTCTAAATTGAGAGCATTCAAAGCTTTAGGGCGATTTAGTTTAATGATTCCAGTTTGGTTAGTTTCTGAAAATACAATATCCATTAATTCTTTTTAAACTGCAAAACTTTATTAGAAAGACCCACTTCTTTTGCCTTTAATCTATTAATTTCATCTCGTAATCTTGCTGCATCTTCAAATTCAAGTTTTGAAGCAAATTCATTCATTTTTTTCTCTAAATTTTTAATATGTTTATCAAGATCCTTACCAACTAATTCTTTAGCATTATCAATTTCAACTGTAACATGATCTTGTTCAGCTGTGTTCTCAATTATTTCTTGAATATTCTTTTTAATACTGATTGGCGTAATTTTATTTATTTTATTATATTCTAGTTGTTTAGTTCGCCTTCTATCTGTCTCTTCGATTGCTTCTTTCATACTAGTGGTAATGTTATCAGCATACATTAAGACTTTACTCTCAACATTTCTTGCAGCCCTACCAATAGTCTGAATTAAACTAGTTCTAGAACGAAGGTAACCTTCCTTATCAGCATCTAATATAGCCATTAAAGCACATTCAGGAATATCTAAACCTTCTCTTAGAAGATTTATTCCTACTAGAACATTAAAAACTCCCAGTCTTAGATCTCTAATAATTTCTATTCTTTCTAATGTATCAATATCAGAGTGAAGATACCTTACCTTTAATCCTTCTTCATTAATATATTCAGTAAGATCTTCAGCCATTTTTTTTGTAAGTGTTGTGATTAGAACACGATGACCTTTATCTATAGTCTTTTTACATTCATCAATTAAGTTATCAATTTGATGTTTAGTTGGCCTTATCTCAATAGGTGGATCAATTAAACCAGTTGGTCTAATTACTTGTTCAACAAAGGTACCACCTGTCTTTTCTAGTTCATAATCTCCTGGCGTTGCACTTACAAATATAGTTTGTGGACGCATTGCATCCCATTCTTCTCTTTTTAAAGGTCTGTTATCAACACAACTTGGTAGTCTAAAACCATATTGAGCTAAAGTTGATTTTCTAGAAAAATCACCTTTGTACATTCCAGCTATTTGACCACATGTCTGATGGCTTTCATCTATAAACAATAAAGAGTCTTCTGGAATATATTCATAAAGTGTAGGAGGAGGCTCGCCTGGCTTTCTTCCTGACAAATATCTAGAATAATTTTCAATACCACTACAACTTCCAGTAGTTTCCATCATTTCTAAGTCAAATGTAGTTCTCTCATCCAATCTCTGTCTTTCTAAGTATTTTTTTTCTTTTTCAAAAATCTCTAATTGTTTTTTTAGATCATTTTTAATCATTGTAATTGCTTTTTTTATTGTTGGCTTTGGGGTTACATAATGAGAGTTTGCAAAGATTCTTATTTGTTCAAGTTCTCCAAGCTTCTCTCCAGTAAGTGGATCCACTTGTGTTATACTCTCTATATCATCTCCAAACATAGATATTTTCCAAGAAATATCTTCATAGTGAGAAGGGAAAATTTCTAAAATATCTCCCTTAGCCCTAAAGCTACCTCTTCTAAAGTCCATGTCACGACGTTTGTATAAAAGTTCTACCAACTTTCTGATAATTATCTCTCTACTTATTGATTGATTTTTATCTAAAGTAAAAGACATTGAAGAATAAGCATCAACTGATCCAATACCATAAATACAAGAAACTGATGCTACTATGATTGTATCTCTTCTTTCCACTAAAGATCTAGTAGCTGAATGTCTTAGACGATCAATTTGTTCGTTTATTGAAGATTCTTTTTCAATATATGTATCCGTCCTTGGTACATATGCTTCTGGTGTGTAATAATCATAATAACTGACAAAATATTCAACAGCATTATTTGGAAACAAATTTTTCATTTCGCCATAAAGTTGTGCCGCTAATGTTTTGTTTGGAGCCATTATCAAAGTAGGTTTCTGGACTTTTTCAATTACTTTAGCCATTGTAAATGTCTTACCTGATCCAGTGACACCTAAAAGAACTTGTTCTTGTTCTCCTTCATTTAGACTTTTAACAATACTTTTAATTGCTTCAGGCTGATCACCACTTGGATTAAAATCACTCACAATTTTAAAAGGTGTTGTGATTTCGGAAGAGAGATAATGTTTTTTTTCTGCTTTATTCATTAATTCTAATATAATCATTTAGATAATTGTACTTTTCTAAAAAACTACCATCTGTTGTTATTGTTCCATTTAATATTCTTCCATCATCTTCTTTTAATAAAAAAGGCAGAACTTCGTTGATAATACCTTCACTAAATTCTGTACTTGAATCCCGTGGTAATTCAGATGGTAAATTATCAACTGCCATAACAGCAATTCCATCATTACTTTCATCTATTTCTTTTAAATTATATCTTTCAATCCAATAATTTGGCTCCTCAATTGTTGTTGATCGTATTGTAGTTGGGACAGAGCCATTAATATCACAAGTAATATCGCCAACAATTTTTAGATTTTGTAAATCTTTTAAGTCTTCATTTTCAAATATTTTTGGAGAAGATGGGTCCCAGTAATGTGCGCTTATAAGTATATTAGTTTCTTTTAAATATTGTAATGCAGAACTCGAATAATCTTGAGGATTATTAATAAAATGCTCAAGGTTAAAATTAGTGGAAGAATTATTTGTAACATAATCTTTAGTTTCCAAATTACAAAAAATAGGTTGATCAAATTTTTTTTCCAAAAAGTCTTTTTTTGATACTGCTTTAATGTTTGTTTGATTCAAAAGTTCAATTACTCCTTTCGCAACTCTACCATCACCAGTAACTAGAATTTTAGTTATAGGAAAATATAAATTTT
>CACGNZ010000009.1 GCA_902574475.1 uncultured Alphaproteobacteria bacterium
TGAACGTAAGGGGCTTTTAGCAAACAAAGTCGAAGATATGCTAAACACTGTTGTAAGGCAGATTGCATTTTTTGAATTTGAAAAACGTATTCATCATCAAAGAAAAATTAAAGAATTAAGTGTTGATGAGATTTGTGAAATTTGGATTGATGTTCAAAAGAAAAGTTTAGGACCATCAATAAAATTTAATGATGATTACAAATATTTCTGGAGCTACATACCCCATTTTATTCATTCACCATTTTATGTTTATGCATATGCTTTTGGTGATTGTCTTGTTAATTCTCTTTTTAATGTTTACGAAAGCAAACTCCCTAAATTTGAAGACAAATACATTACTTTGTTAGAGAGCGGCGGTAGTGATACATATGATAAACTATTGAAGCCTTTTGGATTAAATCCGAAGAAAAAAGATTTCTGGCAAAAAGGAGTTAATGTTATTGAGAATTTGATTGACCAATTAGAAGAATAAAATTGATGAAAGATAAAGAAGCAAAGTCTCTAACAAAACAACTTACTAGGTATGCCAAAGTTGGCGGTGTTGTTGGAAAATTAGCCACTAAACTTGCAAGTCAAAGATATTTAGGTGTTAAGTTAGATAAAGAAAAACATGCTTCAGAAATAAGAGCTGCTCTTGGAAGTATTAAAGGGCCATTAATGAAAGTGGCACAATTATCAGCAACTATACCTGATTTACTTCCTGATGAGTACGCGCAAGAGCTTATGCATTTACAGTCTAATGCTCCACCGATGGGATGGTTGTTTGTTAAAAGAAGAATGGCTGCGGAATTAAAGCAGGACTGGCAAAAAAATTTTATTGAGTTTGATAAAGAAGCAACAAGAGCAGCTTCTCTTGGACAAGTTCATAAAGCTAAAATAAAAAATGATGATATAGTCGCTTGCAAACTCCAATACCCAGACATGGCCTCAGCTGTTAGTGCTGATCTTTCACAATTAAAAATGATTTTTTCAATTTATCAGTCCTATAATAAAGCAATCAAAACTGATGAAGTATATAAAGAAATTACTGACAGACTTAAAGAAGAGCTTGATTACGAAAGAGAAAAAAAATTAATGGCTGTATTTAGAAATATATTTTCAAATATAAATTTTGTTCATGTTCCAAAAACCTATGATAAATTATCTACAAAAAGATTGCTAACTATGAGTTGGCTAGATGGTGAACCTATTTTGAATTTTAAAAAATCTGCTAAAGAGACAAGAAATACATTAGCCGCTAATATGTATAAAGCGTGGTATAAACCATTCTTTGAATACGGAGTACTTCATGGTGATCCACATTTAGGAAATTATTCTGTACAAAAAAAAGACCTTAGTATTAATATATATGACTTTGGTTGTATGAGAATTTTTAATGGTAATTTCATTCAAGGTGTAATTGACTTATATTTTGCTCTTCAAGAAAAAGACAATTCAAAGGCAGTTCATGCATATGAGCAATGGGGATTTACTGATATTACAAAAGAGAAATTAAAAGTATTAAATAAATGGGCAGGATTTTTATATTCACCTTTGATGGAAGATAAAGTTCAAAAAATACAAGAAAGCGATAGTGGTATATATGGAGCACAAATTGCATCTGAAGTTCATCAAGAACTTAAAAAACTAGGCGGTGTTAAACCTCCAAAAGAATTTGTGTTCATGGATAGAGCAGCAGTAGGACTAGGTTCAGTATTTATGCATTTAAAAGCTGAAGTTAATTGGTACAGAATATTCCATGAGCTCATTGAAGATTTTAACTCAAAAAAATTAATGATAAACCAACAAAAAGCTTTAAATTTAGCTGACCTATCAATATAAGAACTCATGCTCTTATCTGCCATTAAAGAAAATGATAACAATGAGACAAGAGTCTCTATCTCCCCTGAATCAGTAAAGCTTTTTTCTAGACTGGGTTTTGAAGTTATAATTGAAAATGGAGCTGGAGAAACTTCAGGATATCAAAATTCAAATTATGAAGAAGCTGGAGCAAAAATTGTTACTAGATCTGAATGCTTGAAGGCTGATGTTTGTTTATGTGTTAGAATGCCAAGCACTGATGACATAAATAACTTAAAAAGTAATTCATTACTTATTGGAATTTTAAACCCTTATGAAAATAAATCTGAATTTTCTAATTTAAATAAAAACAAAATATCATCATGTTGTATGGAATTAATTCCTAGAATAAGTAGAGCACAAAGTATGGATGTTCTATCATCCCAAGCTAACTTAGCTGGGTATAGAAGTGTAATTGATGCAGCGGAGCAATTTGGAAAGGCTTTTCCAATGATGATGACTGCTGCTGGAAGAGTAAATCCAGCAAAAGTTATGATACTTGGTGTAGGAGTTGCTGGTCTACAAGCAATTGCAACAGCAAAAAGACTTGGCGCAGTAGTATCTGCCACTGATGTAAGAGCGGCAACTAAAGAACAAGTTGAAAGTCTTGGTGGAAAATTCATAATGGTTGAAGATGATGAAGCTGAAAATGCTGAAACTGCAGGTGGTTATGCAAAGGAAATGAGTGAAGATTATAAGAAAAAACAAGCTCAATTGATAGCTGATACAGTTTCAAAACAAGACATAGTAATTTGTACAGCTCTTATTCCTGGAAAAAAAGCTCCAGTTTTAATCACAGAAGAAATGGTTTCTTCGATGATACCAGGTTCAGTAGTAATTGATTTGGCTGTGGAAGCTGGTGGTAATTGCCCTTTAAGTAAAATGAATGAAATAGTATTGCATAATGGAGTAAAAATAGTTGGTTATGGAAATGTTCCTGGAAGAGTGGCTAAAGATGCTTCAGCACTGTATGCTAAAAATATCTTTAACTTCTTAAGTTTATTAATAGACAAAGAAAATAAAAAAATAAATTTTGATTTTGACGATGAAATAATTAATTCTGTTTTGCTAACGCATGACGGGGATGTAAGATTGGAGCAATTTAAGTAATATGGAAGCACATTCTTCAGAAGTTTTTGTTATCGGACTAACAGTATTTTTCCTAGCTTGTATTATTGGCTATTATGTAGTTTGGTCTGTTACTCCTGCTTTACATAGTCCATTGATGGGTGTGACAAATGCAATATCAAGCGTAATTATAGTTGGGGCAATATTGGCAGCCGGTCCTCAAGGTTTTGATACTTCAAAAATTTTTGGATTAATAGGTGTTGTATTAGCTTCAGTTAATATTTTTGGAGGTTTCTTAGTAACATATCGAATGCTCTCGATGTTTAAGAAAAAAACTAAAAAAACAAAGGAAAAAGAATAATGTCTTCTAACATGGTTGCGATATTATATTTAATTTCTGCGTTATTATTTATCTTTGCTCTAAGAGGTTTATCTCACCCTGAATCTTCAAGAATGGGTAACATTTTTGGTGTTATTGGTATGATTATAGCGGTGTTCACAACGCTAATGTTCAAATCAGTTCTTAGTTATTATGAAATTGGTGCCGCGATACTTATTGGCGGTGCTATAGGTTCATTTATTGCTCTCAGAATTGAGATGACCGCGTTACCTCAATTGGTAGCTGCTTTTCATAGCTTAGTAGGTTTAGCTGCTGTATTTGTTGCTGCTGCTGCATTCTATGATCCCGTAGCTTTTAGTATTGGAGAAGTTGGTTCGATTAAAACTGCTAGTTTAGTTGAAATGAGTATTGGAACATTTATTGGTGCTATCACTTTCTCTGGTTCAGTTTTAGCTTTTGGAAAATTACAAGGTACAATTTCAGGAAAGCCAATAGTATTTAAGTTCCAGCATCTTATAAATGCACTAATTTTCCTCCTAATTATTTTCTTGATTGTATTATTTGTAATTAATCAATCTCCAACAATCTTTTGGGCAATAGTTATTGTTTCAATATTACTAGGATTTCTTGTTGTAATTCCTATCGGTGGTGCTGACATGCCTGTTGTCGTTTCTATGTTAAACTCCTATTCAGGTTGGGCAGCTTGTGGCATAGGATTTACCCTAAGTAATAATCTCTTAATTATAACTGGTGCTCTTGTTGGAGCGTCTGGTGCAATATTGAGTTATATAATGAGTAAAGGGATGAACAGATCCATTATTAATGTTGTTTTAGGAGGTTTTGGTGGCGAGCAAGACACTAGTGCTAGTAAGGATAACTCAGACAAAATTGTTAAACAAGGTAATGCAGAGGATGCGGCATATATAATGAAAAACGCAGACTCTGTAATTATTGTACCAGGATATGGAATGGCTGTAGCACAAGCTCAACATGCGTTAAGAGAAATGGGTGACATATTAAAAAAAGAAGGAATAGAAGTAAGATATGCAATACATCCAGTCGCTGGAAGAATGCCAGGTCATATGAATGTTTTACTAGCTGAAGCTAATGTTCCTTATGAAGAAGTCTTGGAGTTAGATGAAATTAATCATGATTTTCCTATGACAGAGGTTTCTTTTGTTATTGGAGCAAATGATGTAACAAATCCAGCTGCAAAAACAGATGAGTCTTCTCCTATTTTTGGTATGCCTATTTTAGATGTAGAAAAATCTCAGAGTGTTCTATTTGTAAAACGCTCAATGGCAACTGGTTATTCTGGTGTTGATAATGAGTTGTTTTATAGAGATAATACAACTATGCTATTTGGAGATGCTAAAAAAATGTGTGAGGATATCGTAAAAAGTCTTTCTGCTTAATCGTTATTTCTTTTTGCAGACTTCCTAGCTCTTCTAATATTTTCTTCTTTTTCTCGAGCGCGTTTTAAACAAGGTTTTTCGTAATGTTTACGTAGTTTCATTTCTTTATACAAACCTTCACGCTGCATTTTCTTTTTAAGCGTTCTAATTGCTTGTTCTACGTTATTATCTTTTACATTTACAAAAAGTGTCATTGGGACGGGCTAGTAACACAAACTCATATTATTTGCAAACGGATATATTGAATTAATCTATTGGTATATTAAAAAAAATACTTATATTTATTATGTGTCTATTCTCAAAATATCAAAAATCGGTCATCCAATCTTGCTAAAAGAATGTTCTGAGATAAAAGAATTCTCTTCAGATTCTCTAAAAAAAATAGTTTATGATATGTCTGAAACAATGCTTGACTATAACGGTATAGGTTTAGCTGCACCACAAGTACATATTTCAAAGAAAATAATAGTATTTCGTAATCCTGATAATGAAGAGAAAGATAAAATTGAGATAACACCATTAATAAATCCTATTTTTACACCCATGGGAAAAGAAACTGAGGATGACTGGGAAGGTTGTTTATCAATACCTGGTATGCAGGGTTTAGTAAGAAGATTTAAAAAAATCAAATATTCTGGATTTGATCTTGATGGTAAAGAAATTGAAAATGAAGTTGAAGGCTTACATGCAAGGGTAGTACAGCATGAGGTAGATCACTTAAACGGCATTTTGTATACATCACGCTTAGCACATAAAAATGCTTTTGGTTTTGAAAAAGAAATAACTACATATTGGAAAAATGAACAAAACAGAAAATAAAAAAAAAGAAGATATTCTCAAAAAAGCAAAAAAAATCGTATCAATTGAAGGTTGGTCATCAGAAATATTTTCAAAATTACAAAAACAAAATATAGAAAAAAATGATTTATTCTATTTTTTCCCTGATGGATATAAAGATTTATTAGAATATGCTTTACAAAATATTAATGAAAAACTTGAATATAAATTAAAAAAAATTAATTTAATTAATTTTCCAATTAACAAAAGAATAAAAAAAATATTATTATTACGATTTGATATATTAAATGAAGATAAAGAATTTTATAAAAAAACCTTTAACCATCTTTTGCTACCCACAAATAACAAAATATCAAAAAAGAGTTTATATAATTCAGTAAGTACAATGTGGTATTTAGCTGGAGATAATTCAACAGATTTCAATTTTTATACAAAAAGACTGATTTTATCAGGAGTATATACTAATGCCTTGTTCGTTTTTTTTTCAAAAGAAATGAAGCATGTTGAAGAGAATATTGATAAAAATCTTAAGAGAATATCAAAAATTCCAAGAATTAAGGAAAGAATATCTTTTATTAAGGATAACGCTCCTAAATTTTTAAAAAGTTTTTTAGCTTAAGCTATACTATCTGGCTCTAATTTATTTTGAATTTCTAATATTTTATCTTTTAGGATTAATTTTCTTTTTTTTAACCTTTGAATTTGTAAAAAATCTACAGTATTTTTTTCTTGAAGCCGAATGAGTATTTCATCAAGATCTCTGTGTTCTTGTTCAAAATTTTTTAAAATTTCTATAAGTTTGTATATGTCATCCATGAAAATAAATAAGTAAAAATATTATAATAGTATATAAACGCCCTGTGGTAAAAAAAATAGCAATTTTAACAAGTGGTGGTGATTGTGCAGGTTTAAATGCAGTAATTAGAGCTGTTACCTTGAGAGCACATAATAAGTACAATTGGGAAGTTTATGGAATTAAAGATGGAACGTTAGGCTTGTTGAAAGAACCGCTGGACGTTATAAAATTAGATCCACAAAATTTTGAGGGTAGCTTAATGAGAATGGGTGGAACTTTTTTGGGATCGAATAATAAAGGCAACCCTTTTAAAAAAATTATAAGGAATGGAAAAAAAATTGACTCATCTGATTTAGTTATAGAAGGTTTTAAAAAATTAGGAATAGATGCACTAATAGGTATTGGTGGAGATGGTAGTTTAAAAATCCTACAAAGTATTACAAAAAAGGGAAATATAAATTTTGTAGGTATTCCAAAGACTATAGACAATGATGTAAAGCATAATGAGCTTTCTATAGGATATGATACTGCAGTTGATGTTGCAACAAATGCATTAGATATGCTTCAACCAACAGCTGCTAGCCACAGAAGAGTAATGATTTTAGAAGTAATGGGCAGAGATGCAGGTCACATTGCTTTGAATGCAGGAATAGCTGGAGGAGCAGATGTTATTTTGATTCCGGAGATTCAATATTCTATAAAATCTATTGCTGACCATATTGAGAAACTTAGATCTAAAGGAAGAAATCATGCATTAATCGTTGTTGCAGAAGCTGTAAAAAAAGAAAACGGTAAAAAAGCTACAGTGAAATATGTTGATGGAGAGGTGCGCCTTGGAGGGATTGGAAATTATCTTGGTGATGAAATCTATAAAATAACAGACTCTGAAACAAGAGTTACAGTTCTAGGGCATGTTCAAAGAGGTGCTCAACCAACTCATAGAGATCGTTTAATTGCAAGTGCCTTTGGGGTTTATGCGGTTGATTTAATTGCAAAGAAAAAATTTAATAGAGTAGTTGTATGGAAAGACAGAGGAGTACAAGATTTGATGCTTAGTCAAGTTGCTGGATATTCAAAAACTGTTCAAAAAAATGATCCTTTGATTAAAGTAGCTGAAGGACTTGGAATTTATATTGGTGAAACAAACTAAAAATTCCCTAATTTTTTCCATATATAAAAATATATTTTGTAAGGTAATATCCTCGTAAATTTAAAAAAATACACAATCAAATAGGGAAAAATTATTTCAAATTCTTTACCTTTAGTTAATCTATCAAATATTTTTTTTCCTGCATATTCAGCACTTTTTAAAAAAGGCATTTTGAAGCTATTTTTTTTGGTTGCTTCGGTATCAATAAAACCTGGACATATGACTCTAACATTAATGTTAAGCTTTTTGAAATCAAAATACAAACTTTCACTCAAGCTTAATTGAGCTGCCTTAGAAATACCATACGCCCCAGCTGTTGGCCAACCTCTATATCCCAACGGTGAAGAAATAATAGCAATCGTATTATTTCTATTTTTCATAACATCTTTTAATTTGTTAACACAATACAAAGTGCCTTTGATATTTACATCTACTAGCAATTCATAGTTTGAAATATCAAATATTTGATTTTTGTTTGGACTATAAGCTGATGCATTTAATAATGCTATATCAATTTTACCAATATTTTTTTCTATAGAATTAATCGTTTCATCAACATTATTTTTTGAAGAAATATCACATACAATAGCATGAACTAAATTTTTATTATTATTTAGTTCTAATTTTTTTTTTGCAGATTCAAGTTTTATTTTATTACTTGAAGAAATTACAACTTGCCAATTATTATTTATAAATTCTTTTGCTGTAGCAAAACCAATACCTGAAGATCCACCAGTAATCCATATAGTTTGCAACTATAGACTCCAATCATTACGAATTATTGTTATAATATTTTTTTTATCATTAGGATTTTTGAATTCCATTTTCATGAGCTCTTTTTCAAAATACCAAAGTGTATACTCAGGGAATGGCCCTTTATCTTTTGGATTTTTTGATGCATTGAAAACATACTTATTAGCTAATATTTCAATGTCATTGATTTTTATTTTTTCATCTTCAAGTTGCTTTACTTCTATAGTTCTTACAATACCTTTTTGAGTGTCAAATACTTCTTTCTCATTTAACATTTCAATATTCCAATAATTTAATGGTACTATATTTTTATCTAATTTTAATTCTCCATCCATACCACTAGCAATAAAAAAATTGCCTTCATCATTTCCAATTATTTTATACTCTCGATCATCTTCGAAGTCTGTAAATCCATCTATTGATACAAATTCACCATTTTTCCAAGTTTCTTTAGTTTCTTGAAAAAATTTGTATGCTGGAATAAATAAAACTTTAACATTTATCTTTAAGACTGAATGTATAACTACACTATCTTCATTATCTTCAAATTTTGATATTAAGCTCCCTATATTTTTCTTTTTTCTAATAACATCAAAGCTAACTTCTTTATCATCAGGTATTGGAAATGGGTGACTAAAAACGCTAAGAGAAAAAAGAGATAAACAAATTATAAAGATATATTTCACGATTTAATTCTTAATGATGATCTTCCCCCATCTATATGAAATATTTGTCCAGTTATCCAACTATTTTTATCACTTAATAGAAAACTTCCAATATCAGAGAAATCATCACCAGATCCAATTTTAGGTAGAGGATGCATATTTTCAATTGCTTTCTTAATAGTTTCATTACTAATCAACTTTTGTGTCATTTTTGCGTCAGTTAAACTTGGCGCTATACAATTTACTTTGATTTTTGGAGCAAATTCAGCAGCTAAACTCAAAGTAAGCCCTTCAATGGCACCTTTTGCAGTAGAAATTATTGTGTGATTAGTAAAACCTTGTTTTACAGCAATAGTTGAATAAAGAAGAATACTACCATTATTTTTAGCAAGAGTTTCTTGATTAAACTTAATCGCATTTATAGCACTAAGTGTATTTATTTTAAAAGAATCAATAAAATCTTCATCTTTAGTCATTTTAAGAGGTTTTAAATTTATAGAGCCAACACAAAAAGCAATACCACTTAATTGATCTTTGTATTCTTCTGAAATACTCTTAACTTTATTAAAGTCTAAAACATCACACACTTTGTATTCACATCCAATTTCTTCAGATAATTGTTTTAATTCTGTTTCATTTCTAGAAATAATTATTGGATCATAGTTATTGCTTTTCAGTTTTTTTGATAATGATTTTCCAATAGAACCCGTGCCCCCAAAGACAAATATATTTTTGTTAGACATCTTTAACCTTTCTAATTTTAATTTGATGATAACTAATTAATAAAGTTGATAATAACAAAATTGAATTAGTTTGATGTAAACTTGCGACTGGTAAATAAACATTACTTAAAAGAGTTATAATACCTAATATTACTTGTAACGTTAGAAAGAATAAAACTAAATATACAAGAGTACTAGATATATTTTTATTATCAAATTTAATAAATTTAAAACAAACAAAAAGGATATAAAAAAAAACAAATATTGATAACCAACGGTGGTTAAAATTTATTGCAACTGTATTTTCAAAAATATTATAAATACCTAAATCATCAATAACGTAATCATCAGGTATAATTTTTCCATTCATTAGTGGAAAAGTATTAAAAGATTGTCCAGAGTTTGTTCCTGCCATAAATCCACCTGTTGCAATTGTGATAAATATTAAGATTACAGCAACTAAAATATAAAATTCAATTGTCTTTGGATTAGATAAAAAACTTATATTAGAAGAATACCTGTAATCCATTGCTATCCATAATAGTATAGAGAAAATTATAAGAGCATTTAATAGATGAAAAGTAAGTCTATAAGGGCTTACGTAAGGATTTTCAGTCAAACCACTCTTTACCATCCACCATCCAATAACTGCTTGAAACAAACCAAACACAAAGACAATACCAAGCCTTATATACAGTGATGATTGAATTTGCCTTTTAAAACTAAAATAAATTAATGGTATTAAAAAGACAACACCTATGGCTCTTGCAAATATTCTATGAAACCACTCCCACCAAAAAATATATTTAAACTCATTTAACGTCATATTTTTGTTAACTATTTTGTATTCTGGTGTTTGTTTATACATTTCGAATACAGCCAACCAACTTTCTAAACTCAGTGGAGGAATTACACCTAAAATCGGACGCCAGTCAGTCATAGAAAGTCCAGAGTCGGTTAATCTTGTAAGACCTCCTATTACTATAATTAATAAAACCATTGCGGTTATTGTTAATAGCCATATATAAATCGCAGGATTATAATATTTTGAAGTATTAGCGTAATTCATTTAGATTATATATAATCCCTAGAAATAATAAAAAAAGTTGTTATTTTTCACATATGACAGAAAAAACTGATGTAGTAATTATAGGTGCAGGTCCGGTAGGCTTATTTGCTGTCTTTGAATTAGGTCTTTTAAATATAAAATGTCATTTAGTTGATAATTTAGATAAGGTTGGAGGTCAGTGTGCTGAATTGTATCCAGAAAAACCGATTTATGATATTCCCTCTAGACCAGTTGTAACAGGACAAGAATTAACTGACGAGTTAATTAAACAGATAAACCCTTTTAAACCTAAATTTCATCTCAACCAACAAGTCGAGAAAATTGCTAAGACAGAATATGGTTGGATTGTAGAAACTAATATTGGAACAAAAGTTGAAGCAAAATGTATAGTAGTGGCAGCAGGGGCAGGAAGTTTTGTGCCCCGAAAACCTCCAATTGAGAATATTGAGAATTTCGAAAACAAAAATGTTTTTTACGCAATTCGAGACAAATCAATATTTAAGAATAAAAAAATCTTAATTGCAGGAGGAGGAGACTCTGCTTTGGATTGGACAAATGAACTATCTAAGGATTCCAATGTAACTCTAATACATAGAAGAAAAGAGTTTAGGGCAGCACCTGATTCTGTCTCAAAAATGCAAGAATTAGAAACAAAAGGAAAAATTAAATTTTTAAAGGGCCAAATAAAAAAGATTTCTAAAATTCAAGATAGTAGAATAATACTAGAATACGAAAGTGATGATGAAAAATCAAATATTGAAGTAGATTATCTTTTACCATTTTTTGGTTTAAAAATGGAACTAGGTCCAATTGCGGAATGGGGTCTAAACTTACATGAGAACTTAATCAAAGTGGACACTGAAAAATTTCAAACTTCTACACCTTCAATTTTTGCGATAGGTGACATAAATTGGTATCCAGGAAAACTTAAGCTTATTCTATCAGGATTTCACGAGTCTGCCTTAATGGCACAAGAAGTATTTAAGTATTGCTTTCCTGATAAGAAAAACATTTTTAGATACACAACATCTTCTAAAGAACTTCAAAAAAAACTAGGCGTTTAATGCCAAAGTTAATAATCACAGATAGATCAGGTAAAAAGTCTGAAATTGAATATGATAGTAACTTTACATTAATGGAAACCCTTAGAGACAATGGCTACGATATTGAAGCTTCCTGTGGAGGATGCTGTGCTTGCGCTACCTGTCATGTTTATATTGATGAAAAATGGACAAACAAGCTGAAAAATATGGATGATGATGAAGAATCTATGCTAGATCAAGCTTTTGATGTTAAAAAAAATTCCAGATTATCTTGTCAAATTGAGCTTTCTGAAGAGCTTGATGGCCTAGAGGTAGAAATTGCACCAGAATAGTGTTGACATAAATTATTAATTTGTATACAAACAGTTTGTATATAAACTATGGCAGACACTTCTCTTAATGAGAATAGATTATCATTATTAATTTGGCAAACATCAAACTTATGGCAATCAAAAGTAAGACATAAATTAAAAGAGAGTCAAATCACATTAAATGAATATCTTATTCTCGAGACAATTTATTTATTACAGCAAGAAAACATAAATATTACTCAGCAGGATATATGTAAAAATGCATCTATTGATAGATCAGTTGTTAGCTTACGTGTTTCTAATCTAGAAGAAAAGAAGTTAATATCAAAACAACAGCCACAAGATAAAAGATCTGATAGTTTAATTCTAACTGCAGCAGGGAATGATTTAATTAATAATACTATTAATAATATTGTAGATTTAGAAAATGAATTATTTAATAAATTAGGATCTGAAATTTTTAATTTCACAAATTCATTAAAGTTGTTATTGGGTAAAAAAATTAGAATTAGAGCAAAATTAAATGATTGATCAAGAATTAGCACAATCCTTAAAAGCTTGGCCTTTTAAAGAAGCATTACAAATCATTAAAAAAAATGGTGGTTTACTAAACTTTAAAATTCCATCTAAGGGATATGTATTACTAGAAACTGGTTATGGCCCCTCAGGTTTACCTCATATTGGAACTTTTGGTGAAGTTGTAAGAACATCGATGGTAAAAAATGCATTTAGCTCTATAATTGATTGTCCAACAAAACTGATCACATTTTCTGATGATATGGATGGATTAAGAAAAGTTCCTGAAAATGTTCCAAATAAAGAAATGTTAGAAAAATTTATAGGTAAGCCACTTACTTCTATACCAGATCCATTTGGTAAATTTGAAAGTTTTGGACATCATAACAATGCAAAACTTAGAAGTTTTTTAGATGAATTTAATTTCGACTACGAGTTTGTTAGCTCAACAGAGAAATATCAAAGTGGAGATTTTAATGAAACAATATTAAGTATATTTGAAAACTATACAAAAATATTAGATATTATTTTACCTACCCTAAGGGCAGAGAGAAAAGAAACTTATAGCCCTTTTTTGCCGATAAGTGAAAATTCAGGAGAAGTACTTCAAGTAAAAATTGAAGAATATAAAATGGATTCAAAAACCATAATTTACAAAGATCCATCATTAGGTAAGTTAGTTGAAACAGAAGTAATTAATGGAAAATGTAAGTTACAGTGGAAAGTAGATTGGGCAATGAGATGGATGTCGTTTGATGTTGATTATGAAATGTGCGGTAAAGATCTTACAGAAAGTGTTGATTTAGGATCCAAGATTTGTAGAGCATTAAATAAAAAACCACCCACTAATCTAATTTATGAAATGTTTTTAGATGAAAAAGGAGAAAAAATTTCTAAATCAGTCGGCAACGGTATTAGTGTTGATGAGTGGCTACGTTACGCCTCTCCTGAAAGTCTTGCACTCTACATGTTCCAAAAACCAAAATCAGCTAAAAAACTTCACTTTGATGTAATTCCTAAAACCGTAGATGATTATCTTTCTCATTATAATTCATACTCAAGTTTAGATAAAAATAAACAGTATGATAACCCAATTTGGCATATTCATTCAGGAAAACCAAAAGAATTTAAATCAGAAATAAATTTCAATACCCTTACCAACCTAGTAAATGTTTCTAATTCTAAAGATAAAAAAGTAATATGGTCTTTTATTAATAAATATGATGATAATATTAATGCTGATAACAATCCTGAATTTGATCGCCTCATAGATTTTGCACTTAATTACTATGAAGATTTTATTTTGCCTAAAAAGAAATTTTTAGAGATTGATGGTAGCAATAAAGAGGTATTTATTGATATTATTAATGTTTTAGAAAATGAGGTGACTGAAAAGAGTTCATCTGAAGATATTCAAACATTATTATACGAAGTAGGAAAAAAGCACGAATTTGAAAATTTAAAAGATTTTTTTAAACTAGTATATCAAGTTATGCTTGGTCAGGATCAAGGCCCTAGACTAGGGTCATTTTTTAAATTATTTGGTTTAAGAGAAACTATTGATTATCTAAAAAAATTAATAGATAATTAATTTATTGTACAATAGTTCATTAAAAATATTAAGATTTTTGCCTCCCGAGCTATCTCATAATATTACAATTAATTTTTTAAAATATTTCAAAGTAAGACAAAAAAATATTGAGGACTCTATTCTTTCACAACATTTAATAGGTTTAGATTTTCCAAATCCTATAGGGCTCGCTGCAGGTTTTGATAAAAATGCTGAAGTGATGCATTCCATGTTTTCATTTGGTTTTGGTTTTCTTGAAGTTGGTACAATTACTCCACAACCTCAAAGTGGTAATTCTAAACCAAGAGTATTTAGATTAAGTGAAGATAAGGCCATAATCAATAGTTTAGGTTTTAATAATAAAGGTATTAAAAAAGTAAAAAAAAATTTAATCAAACACCAAAAATCATACTTAAATAATAAAATTGTAGGAGTTAATATTGGAAAAAATAAAAATTCAAGTGAAGCTATTGATGATTATCTAATTGGTTTAGAAGAGTTAGGTGATTTGGCAAGCTATATTACTATAAACATATCCTCACCAAATACTGAAGGTTTGAGAGATCTACAATTGCGAGGAAAGATAGAAAAATTAATTAAAAAAATTATAGACAAAAGAGATGAAATAAAAAATATTAATACTAAACCAATATTAATTAAAATTTCACCAGATTTAAATGAAGATCAACTTAGAGATTTAGCTTTAATTTCTTTGGCTAATAACATAGATGGCTTAATACTTACAAATAGCACCATTAAAAGAGATAGTAATTTAATTTCTTTAAACAAAGAAAAAAAAGGCGGTTTAAGTGGTAAACCTCTCTATGATAATTCAAATATAATTTTGAAAAAAATGTATGAATTAACAAATGGTCAAATACCATTAATAGGAGTGGGTGGTATATCCAGTGGAAGGGACTGTTATGATAAAATTAAATCTGGTGCTTCTCTAGTGCAGCTATATACCGCTTTGGTTTATTCTGGTCCAAATTTAATTAATTCTATGAAAAGTGACTTAATAGATCTTATTAAAACTGATGGATATAAAAATGTATCTGACGTTATTGGTAAATCGGTATAGTAGTGAAAAAAATAAAATCCATTGATGAAATTATTAATGATTATGACAATTTTATAATTGATCAATGGGGTGTAATGCATGATGGAACATTTGGATATGATCATGCTTTTAATTCTATCAATATTCTCAATAGCAATGATAAAAATTTATTTATAATTTCAAATTCATCTAAAAGATCAAAAACATCCATAGATAGACTGCCAAAGCTTGGTTTTAAGAAAAATTCTTTTTTAAATACAGTGACAAGTGGAGAAATGATTTGGCAATTACTTAAAAAAAAATATTTAGATGATAAAAACAAAAAAAATTGTTTTCATATTTATGATAAAGAAAAAGAAGATGGTCTAGCTTTTAGAGATGGTTTAAATTTTAATTTTGTAGAAAAAATAGAAGAAGCGGATCTAATTTTAGCTTGTACTCCTTTTATAAATTTACAGCCAATAGGCTACATTCCATTACTAGAAGTAGCTTATAAAAAAGAAATAACAATGTATTGTGCAAACCCTGACTTTGAAACAGTTGAAAGTAACACCAACAATAATGTCTTTTGTATGGGTGCAATTGGTGAAATATACAAAAAAATGGGTGGAAATGTTATTATAAAAGGTAAACCTGATGTAAGCATATATACTGAAACCACAAATCAAATTAATTTAGAAAAAAAAAGAACAGTAGCTATTGGAGATTCGTTATTTCATGATATTCAAGGAGCTAATAATTTTGAAATAGATAGTGTTTTAGTAAAATCTGGTATTCATAAAGATTTAAATAAAATAAATAATTTAATTAAAAATCATCAAATAACCCCGACTTATATCATAGATAAATTTAGTATTTAGAATACTTGACAAAGTAATATTTATATTTACATGCTTCTTCATTATGTCAATGAGATGTGAATTAACTGGAAAATCTTTTCAAACCGGTAACAACGTTAGTCATGCTAAAAATAGAACAAAAAGACGTTTTAAACCAAATCTTCAGAATATTACTTTTGTTAGCGAAGTATTGGGGCAAAAATTTCAACTTAAAGTTGCAGTTAGTACTATACGTACAGTAGAAAAAAAAGGTGGGTTAGATGAATTTCTTATTAATACACCAAACTCTAAATTACCCTTAAAAGCTAAAAAATTAAAAAAAACTATTCTATCAAAATCTAATTAAATTTTTGTAATGGGATTTTTCTTTGAATTAACAACAATACTTAATTCCCTTAGCACTGAACTAATGTGGTTCATAATGCTACTTTTTAGTTTTTTTTCTATTCTTATTTTTTTAAGGATATTTGGATATATAGGAATTTTTATCTATTCTGCACTAGCTGTAATTGCAGGAAATATTCAAGTTTTAAAAACAGTAGATTTTTTTTATTCACCCGAACCAGTAGCATTAGGAACTATTCTTTTTGCATCAACATTTTTATGTACTGATATTTTATCTGAATATTATGGAAAAGAAAAAGCTAGAATGAACATTTTAATCGGTTTTAGTGCATTTTTATTTATGACTTTATTAATGGTAATTACAATTGGTTTTAAACCATCAGATGCTGATTGGGTACAAGAAAGTTTGTCAAATGTATTTACTCCAATGACAAGATTTTTCATAGCTAGTATGATAGCATATTTAATTAGCCAATATTTTGATGTTTGGTTATTTAACTATTTGAAACAAGCCTTATCAGGTAAGTCTCTCTGGTTAAGAAATAATTTATCTACTATTATCTCCTCTTTAGTTGATAATACTGTCTTTAGTATATTTGCTTGGATCTTATTAAATCCTGAACCAGTAAGTGTGTATAATGTTATAATGATTTATATTTTAGGCACTTATCTTCTTAGAATATTTATAGCTCTACTTGACACTCCTTTTATTTATATAGCTAAGTTTTTTGTCCCAAAAACTAATGACTAACTTTTCTTGGAAAGTTAAAAAAACAAATAAAAATAATAAAGCAAGAACAGGAAGAATTTCTACACCACACGGTGATATAGAAACTCCAGCATTTATTTTTTGTGCAACAAAAGCTGCACTAAAATCTTTTACCACTTATGAAGCAAAAAAAAATAATACACAAATTATACTATCCAATACTTACCATTTAATGCTTCAGCCAGGTAGCGAACTAGTAGCTCAACATGGAGGTCTTCATAAATTTACGGGTTGGGATGGACCTATGTTAACAGATAGTGGTGGATTTCAAATTTTTTCTCTTGGACATGGCTCAGTTGCTGATGAAATAAAAGGGCGAAAAACAAATTCAAAAAATAAAAAAACTTTAATAAATCTGAATGAAGAAGGTGCATTATTTAAGTCTTACATAGATGGTTCTACTCATATGTTATCTCCTGAAAAATCAATAGAGGTTCAAAGAAATCTTGGAGCAGATTTCATCTTAGTTTTTGATGAATGCACTCCATATAATGTAGATAAAACATATACTTCTGCTTCTATGTTAAGAAGTCATAGATGGTCTTTAAGATCAATCAATGCGTTTAACTCTAAACTTAATTATAGTCCTAAAAATGGCTCAGCAGGTAGACAAGAAATGTATGGGATCATTCAAGGTGGGATTTACAAAGATTTAAGAGAAGAAAGCATTGAATTTAACACAGAAAAAATCAATACTTTTGGAATTGCTATTGGTGGTAGTTTAGGATCAAATAAAGATGAAATGAAAGATATAGTTCATTTTACTTCTTCTAAATTAGATAATTCTCGTCCAGTACATTTGCTAGGTATTGGCGATCCAAGAGATATATGGGATTTTGTTGCAGATGGAATCGATACATTTGATTGTGTAAGCCCAACTAGAATTGCTAGACATGGATCAGCTTTAGTAAAAGGTAAACAGGGAAAAATAAACTTAAAAAATGTTAAATATAAAAATAATTTAAACCCAATAGATAATGAGTGTAATTGCTATACTTGTAAGAACTTTACACTAGCATATTTATACCATCTTTTTTCTTCACAAGAATTACTAGGATTACAACTTCTAACTAATCATAATATATATTTTATGAATAATCTTATGAAAGAAGTTAGAAGCTCAATTGATAATAATGATTTTGATAATGCAAAAAAGAAATGGTTCAATTCTTAATTATCTAAATGAAAAGTAGCAGATAACTGATTTAGTAATACTTCTCCTAACTGATCGACATCCATTATTGTTACAGCCTTACTATAGTATCTTGAAACATCATGTCCAATTCCTATAGCAATTAATTCAATTTCATCTTTTTTTTCAATTTCACCAATTATATCTCTCAAATTTTTTTCTAAATAATTACCTGGATTTACAGAAAGTGTTGAGTCATCAACTGGAGCACCATCACTTATAACAATAAGAATTTTTCTTTTTTCCTTACGAAAAGATAATCTATTATAAGCCCATGATAAAGCTTCTCCATCGACATTTTCCTTTAAAATTCCCTCTTTCAATAATAAGCCCAAATTTTTCTTTGATCTCCTCCATGGTGAGTCTGCAGATTTATAGATAATATGTCTTAGATCATTTAACCTGCCTGGATTAGAAGGCTTTCCATTTTTGATCCATTTTTCTCTAGAGTTACCTCCCTTCCAAGCTTTGGTTGTAAACCCTAATATTTCAGATTTAATTAAGCATCTTTCCAATGTTTTTGCTAAAATATCTGAACAAAGGGCTGCAACCGTAATTGGTCTGCCTCTCATTGAACCAGAATTATCAATTAGAAGACTCACAATAGTATCTTTAAATTCAACTTCCTTTTCTATTTTGTAGCTTAATTTATTATTTGGATTAGCAATAATTTTAGCTAATCTTGATGTATCAAGAAAACCCTCTTCCATATTAAAATCCCAATGACGATTTTGCTGAGCTAAAAGTTTTCTTTGCAGTCTATTGGCAATTTTAACAATTAAAGGTTGAAAAGAAAATACTTGTTGATCAAGACTTCTTCTAAGTTTCTCTAATTCTTTGATATCACAAAGTTCTTCAGCATTAATAATTTCATCAAAATTATAATCAAAAACTTTATAATTCTCTAAATTCTCTAAAATTTTTTTATCTGGTAAATAATCTAGTTCATTATCTCCACTTTCTTCTCCCATATCATCATTTTCTTCTAATGAAACTGACTGCTCAACAGTTGTTTCACTTGTTTGCATTTCAATATTTGACTCAGTTTGTTCATCATTTTTTTGTTCATCATTATTTTCATTTTCATTATCTTGATCTTCATCGTTTTGATTAATATCTTCGTTATGAGTATTGTTCACGCTGTTATTAAGTAATCCAAGTTCATCTAGTTTTTCAACTATTGTAGATGTATATTTTTCTTGATCATTTAGACATTTCTTTAAATCTTTAAAAAAGTTTGAATAATCTTTTTTTAATTTTTCTTTTACAATATTTTTAAAACTAATATTATTTTCACCTAAATCCACGCCAACAATTTCTTCAAATGCTACGTTTTTAAATGCTTTAATTAATAAATTTTGATCTTTTTTAGTATTTCCAATTTTAAGATCTCTTATATACTTATTCTTTAAATTTTTTTGTATTCCCTTGAATTCATTACTACCAATGGCTTCTACTCGTGCCTGCTCTAAAACATTAATTATTTGGTTTGATAATTCATCTTGATTTAAGAAGTTTTGGTGTATATCTTTTGAATGCAATCTGAATTCAAGCGCAAAAGAGTCCGCTTCAGCTCTTAGATATTCTAAATTATTTTTAAAATTTTCAATTTTTGGTTCAGTTAAATTTATTGTGTTACCAATTATTGAAGGATTTTCTTTAACAAAATTAATCTCTATATCCTCTTTTTTTCCTATAGATTTTATTGTTGAACTTAATGACTTTTTAAAATCTTCAATAATTTCACTATTCTTTGACATTAGCTACTTTGGCATCAGTAATATCAATTCCAAATGATCTTTGAAAATATTCTTGTAATATAGATCTTTCCATTTCATCACATCTATTTAAAAAAGATAGTTTAAAAGAATATTCAATATCATTAAATAGAAGGTAGTTTTCTGCCCAAGTCAATACAGTTCTTGGGCTCATAACAGTTGAAATATCACCGTTAATAAATCCTGATCTCGAAAGATCTGCAGTAGCTACCATACATTTAACAATATCTTTGCCATCCTTATTATTAAGTTTTTTTATTTTACTTAAAATAATATTTATCTCTTGATCATTACTTAGATAATTCAATGTTGATACAATATTCCACCTATCCATCTGACCTTGGTTTATTTGTTGAGTTCCATGATACAAACCAGATGTATCACCAAGACCAACGGTGTTAGCTGTAGCAAACAATCTAAAAAATTTGTGGGGTTTAATTACTCTTGATTGATCAAGTAAAGTTAATTTACCCTCTGACTCTAGAATACGTTGAATAACAAACATTACATCTGGTCTGCCTGCATCATACTCATCAAAGACTAAAGCTACTGGATTTTTGTACGACCAAGGTAGTATACCATCTTGAAACTCTGTTACTTGTTTATTATCTTTAAGAATAATTGCATCTTTGCCGATTAAATCTATTCTGCTGATATGACTATCTAGATTAATTCTTATGCATGGCCAGTTAAGTCTGGCAGCTACTTGTTCAATATGAGTAGATTTACCTGTACCATGATATCCTTGTATAAGTACTCTTCTATTAGATGAAAAACCAGCAAGTATTGAAAGTGTTGTTGCTGGATCAAATATATATGTTTGATCAATTTCTGGAACATGTTCATTCTTATCTTTAAATTTAAAAATATCAAACTCACAGGAAACTCCAAATAATTCTTTAGGATCGATTTTAATACTAGGAGATATTTCTATATTGTTTTTATCTGTCATTTTTAAATTTTTTTAAAAGTATTCTGTATGAACTATTTATTTCCTTAAATTTTTCTTCAGCTTTTTTATCATTACCATTTACATCAGGGTGAAAAATTTTCACTAGTTTTTTATAAGTTTTTTTAATTTTGTCTAATGATAAAGGAAGTTCTAGATTGAATATTGACAAAGCTATATTTTCTTCTTTTGTTAGATTTTCATCAACAAGCTTATTTCTGAAGTAATTATTCTCTCGTTCATTTGGATTTAAGTCATTTGTTTCTTCATTAAAAAAATTGTTAATTTGATCCATTACCTTATTATAGTTTCCTTTCAAAGGCCAAGATGGTCTATTCCAAATTATGTCTTCTCTCATTGAATTTTCAATTTCATTAACTGATAATCCCTTGTAAAAATCCCATGATTTGTTGTACTCTTTAATATGCTCTAAACAAAAAAAATAATACTGATTTAATAACAACCTGGATTTTGGAGCTTTAAATTTTCCTTCATCATTACAGTCATTTTTGTCACATTTCCTAAAAAAAGTTTTTTCCCAAGAAAGATTATTTTTGTTAATATCTATTTTATGTTTTCCCATAGGCATTATATAGTTTAAAAATAATGAATCGTAAGCAAAGAATTGATACAATATTATCAAAAAAATTTAATGATTTTTTATTAGAAATTATTGACAATTCAAATTTACATAAAGGGCATAACAATTTTACAGGTAATGATGAAACACACATTAAAATTATTTTAACAAAAAAAAATAAAATACCAACAAATAAATTAAATACACATAGAATTATAAATAATTTACTCGAAGAAGAATTTAAAAGTGGACTTCATTCTTTAGAGATAAAAATTAAGTAATTTTAGAAATTTCAACTTTTGATATTTGTTTTTTTGAATGTGATAAAATTTTGTATGTAAAAAAATTATCCTTATATGACTCACCGTATGAAGGTATTTTTTTTGACATATCTAAAATATATCCTGCTATGGTTGATGACTCAACTTCTGGCGGATCTAAATCAAAACTTTTGTATAGATCTCTAATATTTTTTTCTCCATTAATTATTACTTTACCATAGTTATTAACTTTAAAATCACTTTCAGGCATATCAATTTCATCTACTATTTCACCAACTATTTCTTCAATTATATCTTCCAATGTTATTAACCCCAATAATTCACCAAATTCATCTACAACAAAAGCTAAATGTTCTTTTCTTTTTTTAAACTCAACTAGTTGTTCTAATAGATTTGTTGTTTCAGGAATAAACCAAGGATTAGTAATTTTATCAAAAATAATTTCTTTTGATTCTTTGTGATTTTTTAAACCTATATTTAAAGTTCTAACATTTAGCAAACCTATTATATTTTCAGGATTATCTTTCCAAAATGGTATACGAGTGTACCTAGAATTATTAATTTTCTTAATAATTTCATCTGTATCAATAGATGCATCTATTGAGTAAATATTTTTTCTATGGGTAAAAATTTCTTCAACAGTTATATCGTTTAACTGCAATATGCTTTGTAACATATCTTTTTCTTCTTCGTAATCTGGATTAGAAGTTTTATAAAGATCAATTACTCCCTTTAATTCTTCTTCTGATTGAATATCTTTATTTTTTACATCATTATCATTATTTCTAAAAAGTAATCTTACTATTAAATTTATTACAAATACAAAAATAAATAAGATTTTATTTAAATAAAAAATAATAGGAGAAATTAATAAAGCAGTTCTATTTGGTCTATTAATTGCATAAGTTTTAGGTAGAACTTCAGCAAATATTACAATTACAACTGTCATAATTAAAGTTGCATAGAAAATACCTTCCACTCCAAAAAGATCATAGAAAAATGCGGTAGCTAAAGAAGATGCTAGTATATTAACTAAGTTATTTGATAGAAGTAAAGTTGATATTACATTGTCTTTCTTATCTAATAGATCAAGAACATATAATGCTCTTTTACTTCCCTTTTTTTTCTTATAAAGAATTCTTGCTTTTGAAGTTGCGGTTATTGCAGTTTCAGATCCCGATAAAAAACCTGAAAGAATTACAAGGATTATTAGTAAAAATAAAAGAAATAGACTAGTCATTTAAATATTTTGTAAAATTTTATAAACTTTATTTTTATCCAATTTTTTGTAAAAAATTGAACTTCCAATTTTATCTATGAGAGAAAAATTAATATTATTAAAAAAATTTTTTTTATCTTTGGTTATTTTTTTTATTAATAATTTATCTTTTAATATTTTATCATAAATTTTAAGTCTACAATTTTTAAAATGTATTATAATTCTTTCTAACTCTTTAGATGATAGCAACCCAAGATTATTTGATATTTTTGCTTCAGTGATCATTCCTATAGAAATTGCTTCTCCATGATTAAATTTTTTATAATTATAATGACTTTCTATTGCATGACCAATTGTATGCCCAAAATTTAACATTGCTCTTGAATTTTTACTCATTAAAATTTCTTTTTCATCTTTTCTAACATAAAAAATTTTAATCATAATTGATTTATAAATAGCTTTTTCTAAAATAGATTTATTTAAATCAATTAATTTATTTGAATTTTTTTCTAACCAACAAAAAAATGAATAATCATTGATTAAAGCATGTTTTATAATTTCTGCATATCCCGCTCTTATCTCTTTTTGAGGTAAACTTTTTAAAATAGAAATATCAATTAATACCTTTTTTGGTTGATAGAAAGTTCCAAGTAAATTTTTTCCATAAATTGTATTAATTCCATTTTTACCTCCTATAGAACTATCTACTTGAGATAAAAGTGTTGAGGGGATTAGATAGAATTCTAAACCTCTTAAAACTGTACTTGCAACAAAACCAACTAAATCACCTAATGTTCCACCTCCAATCGCAATAATTGTAGATTTTCTATTTATATTATTTTTTATTAGTTTTTCAGCAAGATATTTATATGAAGCTAGTGTTTTTACTTTTTCTCCACATTGTATAGAAATAATTTTAATGTTTTTTTCTTTATTTAAATTTAAATATTTTTTAACTTTTGAATCAACAACACAAAAAACTTTTTCTTTTTTTTTCGATATATTTTTAATAAAATGAGATGCATAATTATTCTTTATTAATATCGATGTATTTAATTTTTTGTCTTTTATGAATGATTTATTTTGCATATGAGTTAAGTTTAGTTTTAATAATTTCTAATACGTGAGATTTATCTTTATCATTATTTACTATAAAATCGGCTTTTTCATAAAATTCACGTCTATCATTATATAGATTTTCTAAAATCTCCTTCTTTTTTGGTTGTTGATTTAATAGAGGTCTTTTTTTTGATGATTTTAATCTATTTAGTAAAATTTTTAGTTTAACTTGTAGATAAATTGAATAAGAATACTCTTGAATTGCTTTTCTAATTTTTATATTAATTATACTTCCGCCTCCTAAAGAAATTACACAATTATTCTTAGTTAATAATTCTAAACAAATTTTTTCTTCAATATTTCGAAAATACTTTTCACCTTCCTCTTTAAAGATAGAGTTTATACTTTTTTTAGTTTTTAGTTCAATTTCTTTATCAATATCATAATATTTTAGATTTAAATAATTACTCAAATCCTTTCCAATTATAGATTTTCCAGAGCCCATATGGCCCATAATACAAATATTTTTCTTTTTAATATCAGTTAGATCAAACATTTTATAATTATTTCTTATTCTTGACAAATTTTTGTTGAAATTAGAAAAAACTTAAAAAAATGGTAAAAACGTATATTAGTCATTTTTTATTAGCATATATGAATAATAGATACATTATATATTTTTTTGTAATACTAACAATAATCGTTTTTACAGTATTATACATGATTGAAATTCCTTCACCATCAGTAATTGTAAATGAAAAATATACTCTAATCCCAAAATGAAATTTTTCTATATTATCATATTTTTTTTTATCTCAAACTTAGTATCTGCTAATGAGGATGACAATAGTGGGGTAGAAATAATTAATTTATATGAAACTAAGAGTTTAGACCAAATGGTCTTAGAGAATCTCAATGTTGAAGGAGATATTGAAATTGAAGAGGGTAGTAATGACATAGAGAGTGTAATTAAAAGTACTGTAGATTCTGAGCAAAACGACAATAACGAGCAAGAGGTAAAGCAAATTGAAATTATAAAAGATAATTTCATTTTCAAAAATAAAGTAAAAGATTTAAAAAATTATTTTGATAATCTTCAAAAAATTAATTCTAAAACATTACAAAAACAAATAATTGAAGTTTTAGAAAATCTTCAGATAGATTTAGAAATTGAACAAGATCAAGAAATTTTTTTCTTAATTGTTAATTACTTTAAATCTATTGGTCAAATTAATAAATCATATGATTTAATAGAAAAATATGAATTAAGTGATGATAAAAATTATAATTTTTATACTGGAATTAAATTAAATTATCTTTTATCAACTTATCAATTAAATGAAGCTTGCAACTTTAAAGAAGAATTAAATTCAAATTTAAAATTAGATTATTTCTTTTTGGAAAAACTTGACATATTTTGTTTGATATTAAATGATAATCTTTCAGAAGCTAGTTTGTTAAATTCTATTCTTATTGAATCAGAAAACAATCTGGATAATCACTATCAATATTTATTTTCACTTATAACCAATTCACAAGATCAATTAAGTAATGAAAAACAAAATAACAATTTTGGAATTAATTCAGAATTAATTTTTTTATATAGTGCAATGACTAGGATTGCGGAACTTCCTTTTTCACATGAATTTTATGAAATTGATAAAAAAAATCTATCAATACCTATAATTTTAAATCAGGCTTCACCTATTGATTTAAGAATTAAAGCAGCAAATGATAGTTTTTTAGAAAATTTAATTACCGTAAACAGTTTAGCTGCGTTATATATGTCTGCTGACTTTAATTCAGATCAGTTAAATAACCCTAAAGAAACGATAGACTCATTTTCAGATAATAATGAATTGAGTATGGCTTTTCTATATCAGTTGGTAAATATTCAAATCTTTCCAGATGATAGGTTAAATGCTTTAATTCAATTTTGGGACTTTGCAAAAAATAATAATTTAGAGGAAATTGCATATAAATTATCAATTAATATGTTGAGTTCTATCGATGCTACCTCAGATAATATAGTATATGGAACACAAATAGCTTCAGCGTATATTTTTAATAATGATTTTGATAGTGCAATTAAATGGATAGAATTATATGAAAACGCAAAAGAAATAGATTCTAAAAGTATTTACACTAGGATTTTATTAGATTTGTATTCTTCTAATGATCTTAAAACGTTTATAAATTCAATCAATTTAACTTTAAATACTTACACTTATGATCAAGATAATAAAAATGCTGAATTACTTTTTGTTTTAAAATCTGTAATGAATTTAGATATTAACTCTGATACAAATATAGATTTAGATAATATTTTTGATATTAGATCAATGCCATCAATTTTTCTACTTAATGAAATAAGTAATAGCATTGTAAAAAATGATGATGAAAAATTCCTTTTTTATTCATTAATTTCTATAAATGATAGAGATTGGAACAATATACATCCAGAACATCTTAAGTTAATACTTAATGGTTATCTCAAATACAAAGATGGAGAGCTTTTTAGAAATTTAATTCTAGAGATTTTTAAGAATTATAAATTCATAATATGATTAAATATTTTGAATTTGAAAGTGAAATAGAAAAAATTGAAACAGTATTAATTAAACTGAATGATAATAAAGAATTAAATTTTGATAAAATCAATAAATTAAATAAAGAAAAAGATGAATTATATAAAAAAATATATTCAAACTTAGATCCTTGGGAAAAAGTTCAAGTATCTAGACATGGAGAAAGACCTCATACGTTAGATTATATAAATAACATATTTGATGATATAGTTTTTTTACATGGTGATAAAAAGTATGCTGATGATAATGCAATAGTAGGAGGTTTAGCAAAAATCGAAGGTAATTCGATTTTTTTTATAGGAACAGAAAAAGGCAATACCATGGAAACAAGAATTAAACATAATTTTGGTATGGCTAAGCCAGAAGGATATAGAAAAGTACAAAGATTATTAAAATTAGCAGAAAAATTTCAGTTACCTTTAATTTCATTTGTTGATACTGCAGGAGCTTTTCCAGGAAAAGATGCTGAGGAAAGAGGACAATCAGAGTCTATCGCATCATCAATACTTCATTTTTTAAAAACTAAAATTCCTACAATATCGATTATAATTGGAGAAGGGGGTTCTGGTGGAGCAATAGGAATAGCAACTTCAGATAGAGTTTTGATGCTTGAGCATTCGATATACTCGGTAATTTCTCCTGAAGGATGTGCATCAATTTTATGGAGAAATACTCAATTTTCGCAGGAAGCTGCAAAAACTTTAAAGTTAACCTCAGCAGATTGTAAAAATTTTAAAATTATAGATGATATCATTCCAGAGCCATACGGGGGTGCACATAGACATCCAATAAAGCAAGCAGAGATATTAAAAGAAAAGATTATTGTTTTTTTAAATGAGCTTAAGCAAATCTCTATAAAAGAACTTGTTCAAATTAGAAAAGATAAGTATTTAAATATAACGTCTGATATTTAACTACCATGACAATGTTTATATTTTTTACCTGATCCACATGGGCAAGGTTCGTTTCTGCCTATTTTTTTTGTTATAATCCTTCTTGGCTCTTGCGTTTGGTTTTTATTGGTTTCATTTCTATTTTCACTAACTAATTTAATATTAAATAAGGTTTTTAATACTCTCTCATTTTGATTTGACAGCATTTCATCAAAATAATCAAAAGACTCTTTTTTATATTCATAAAATGGATCTTTTCCTCCCATGGCTCTCAAGTTAACACTACCTCGCAAAGAATCCATTGCAGCTAGATGATCTCTCCAGTCTTTATCAATTTGAAATAACATTACTCTTTTTTCTGCAAATTTTAGAAGTTCTGAAGAATATTGATGTTGTTTGTCTTTATATTTTTGATTTATTTGATCTAACAATCTCTTTTTGATTTCTTCATCATCAACCCCTTCCTCTTCGAACCATTGTAAAATGGGAACATCAAAACTAAATATTTCTCTAACCTTATCTTTAAGTAAATTTCCATCCCATTCATGAGAGTATTTTTTTGGAGGAATGGTTATTTGAATTAAATACTCGACATAATCAGATATCATATCTTCAATAATTTTTGATTGATCATTGGTATTTAGAATTTCTCTTCTATTTTGATAGATTATTTTTCTTTGATCATTGAGTATGTCATCAAATTTTAAAATTTGTTTTCTCATATCAAAATTATGACTTTCTACTTTTTGCTGAGCTCTTTCTAAAGATTTAGTAATCATTGAGTGAGTTATAACCTCACCATCTTTAAGACCTAATTTAGATAATACATTTTCTAGTGTTTTTGATCCAAAAATTCTCATAAGATCATCTTCTAATGATAGGAAGAATATACTTTCACCAATATCTCCTTGTCTACCTGATCTACCTCTTAGCTGATTATCTATTCTTCTACTTTCATGTCTTTCTGTACCAATTACAAGTAAACCACCTGAGTGAATTGCTTCTTTTTTTAAATTATCATTGCCATTTCCTAATTTAATATCAGTTCCTCTCCCGGCCATATTCGTAGAAATGGTAATATTACCGGGCATACCTGCTTCCTCAATAATTTTTGCTTCACTAATATGATTTTTAGCATTTAGAATATTGTGCTTTAGATTTTCTTTTTTCAATAAATCAGAAATTTTAATTGAATTCTCTACAGATGTAGTTCCTATAAGGATTGGTTGATTTATTTTATTTCGTGACTTAACAAGGTCTAATACAGCATTATATTTTTCTCTTTTAGTCATATAAATTTGATCATTTTTATCAATCCGATTTATTTTTATATTTGGTGGAATTTCAACAACTTCTAATTCATATATACTTTCAAATTCTTTTGCTTCCGTTGTGGCAGTGCCTGTCATTCCGCTTAGACGATGATATGTTCTAAAAAAATTTTGATATGTAACAGAAGCAATAGTTTGATTTTCTTTTTGAATTACCAGGTTTTCTTTTGCTTCTATAGCTTGATGTAATCCATCTCCATATCGTCTACCTTCCATAGCTCTTCCAGTTAATTCATCAATTATAACTACATTTTTATCTTTAATTATATAATCTTTATCTTTTAAGAATAAATGATGAGCTCTAAGACCCTGGATAATATTGTGATTTAAAACCATATTTCCTAAATCTTGAAGTGTGCCTTCTTGAATAATTCCATTTTCTTTCAGTAATTTTTCGCAAAATTCCATTCCCTCTGTAGTAAGTAAAATACTTTTACTTTCTTCATTAATTTCAAAATCATTTTCTCTAAGAATTTTTATAATTTTATCTATTTTAGGAAATAAATCAGTATTCGAATTAGATTCAGCGGATATAACAAGAGGAGTTCTAGCTTCATCTATTAAAATACTATCTACTTCATCCACTATTGCAAATGCATTTTTTTTAAAACAAAGGTTATTATAATCGTTTTTTAGGTTATCTCTTAAATAATCAAATCCTATTTCATTATTAGTTGCATAAACAATATCAGCATCATACTGACTTGATCTTTCTTCATGTGCTGTTTCAGAAGTAATACATCCAACACTAAGACCAAGAAAATTAAATATTTTGCCCATCCATTCTGAATCTCGTTTTGCAAGATAATCATTTACAGTAATAATGTGCACAGATAAGTTTTCTATAGAATTTGCATAGGCGGCTAGAGTAGCAACTAAGGTCTTGCCTTCTCCAGTTTTCATTTCAGCTATCTTATTTTCATATAAAATTATTCCACCTATTATTTGAACATCATAGTGTCTCATATTTAATATTCTTTTTGATGTTTCTCGAACTACTGCAAATATTTCTGGTAATAATTTAGTTATTGAACCGGTTTTAATAAATTCATTTCTAAAAAAATTAGTTTTATTTTTTAATTCTTGATCTGTGAGTTTAGAAATTTCTTCTTCTAGTTTATTTACTTTTTCTACAAAAACCCCATGCTTTTTTAGCGAACTAGATTTTATAGAACTAAAAAATTTATTAACGATATTAATCATTTTGTGGTAAATGGCAGTTAATATATGAAAAATATTTCTTCTACAAAGGAATTTAAGCTAAAATATGGTGAATAAAATGATTTCATTATTTAAGCCGAAAAAAATCAAAGATTTTAATCCTAAGGGCCTTAAAATTTATACTTTCAACGCTGGATTTAAAAAAAAAGATAAAGATCTCTTACTAATAATTTTTGATAGAATTATTAATGTGTGTTCTGTTTATTCAAAAACATCAACACCATCAGCACCTATTATTTGGGATAAAAAAAATAATAAAGGTAAAGTTAAGGCATTGATAGTAAACGCAGGAAATGCGAATGCTCATACTGGTAATGATGGTCTCAAAATTATTGATAAGTATGTAAAAGTTTTAACAAAAAAAATTCAATGCAAAGCTGATGAAGTACTAGTATCATCTACAGGTGTTATAGGTGAAAAATTTAATCCGAATTTAATTTCAACTAAATTAGAAAAATTTAATTTAAAATCTAAAAATAGCTTACTAGATGGTGCGAAGTCAATTATGACCACAGACACTTTTGCAAAAGTTTCAATCAAAAATATTAATTTAGATAAAAAGTCATTTAAAATTTACGGAATTGCTAAAGGATCAGGAATGATACAACCAAATATGGGAACCATGTTAGTATATATTTTTTTAGAATGCAAAGTTTCAAAACAAATAATGAAAAGGTTTCTTAAAATTAATTTAGATAAAACATTCAACTCTATAACTGTAGATAGTGATACATCAACAAGCGATACTTTAATGATGTTTTCAGTTAGTAATAAAATTATAAATTTAAATAAAAAAAAATTTTGAAATACTAAATAAAAAAATACATGAGCTGATGCATGATCTATCTCTTCAGGTAATTAAAGACGGGGAGGGAGTTTCTAAATTAATTAGAGTAAATGTTTTTAATGCAAGAACAAAAAAACAAGCAAAAAAAATAGGATTTAGTATAGCAAACTCGCCATTAGTTAAAACTGCTATAGCAGGAGAGGACGCAAATTGGGGAAGAGTCATAATGGCTATTGGTAAAACTGAAGAAAATATAAATCAAAATAAAATTAAAGTTTCGTTTGGTAATAATATTGTTTGCGAAGATGGTTCTATGAGTAAAAAAATAAATATTACAAAACTGGATCCGTATATGAAGAATACTACTATAGATATAAATGTAAAATTAAACGTAGGCAAGTTTTCTCACACAGTTTATGGAAATGATCTAACTTTTGAATATTTAAAAATTAATGCTGATTACAGATCTTAATTTTATTTTTTCCAAGCACAAATAGTATTATAATTTATATCAAGACTAAAACTTTCTTTATAATATTTTTTTTTGAATTGTTTTTCTAACTCAATAAAGTATCTCTTATTCTCAAAATTATTTCTTTTATCATGACCTGCATAGGATAAGTTTAACAACCTTATATCATCAAGTAGTTTTTTAAAAACTGAGTATTCAATGGTAAAATTATTTGTATTTATTAAAGGTGCATCAAAATTATACAATTTAAGTAGTTTAATAATATCATTTGTATCTAAAATTGGATTTATTCTTTGATACATTCCTCCGTATAAATTATTATCAGTTTCATACATCGAATTTACAAGCTGATATATATTTTCATTACTAGGAATTGTTGCTATAAAAAATCCATTGGAATTTAGATTTTGAAAAATATTTTCTAGCAATTTTTCAAAATTTGATGTTAATTGACAAAAAAAATTACTAAAAATTAAATCAAATTTTTTATCTTTGATTTTTAAATTGTCCAAATCAATTTTTATTAATTTTTGATCTGTTTTTTTAATAAAATAAGGTAAATCAATATCAGCACTTGTTATAGAACATGAGGGGAACCTTTCTTTAAGATAATCAATGACTAAATTGTCATTAATACCAAGTTGTAAAATATTATCGAAAGTGACTTTCAAAATATCTAAAGAATCAATTATATTTTTACTTATTTCATTATATATAAAGTTATCTCCATATTTTCTTTCTTTAGATCTTAGTAGTTTAAGATATTTTTTGTTTATCATTTTTTTTATAAAGTATAAAAAGTAATTATGGATATTATTCTTAAAGAGATAGTTGCAATTATCAAAGAAGAAACTGTAAATATTAACAAAAAAATTTATGGAACTACTTTTTTAGAAATATTAAAAGAAAATATTTTAAATAGACAAGATCAAATTATTTTAAACAATCTTCAAATTCAAAAATCTGATGTTAATTTAGAGGAAAATATAAATGTTCTCGACAAAACTCTTTTTTTTAAATTATCCCTTTATCAAACTCCTAAATCTTTATTAAAATTCAAATTAGCTAAAAATTTTCTTCTTATTGTTTTTAAAGAAATTGTAAAAATTGACATTTTAAATCAAAATACTCAAAAATATATTAATGTCAGTCTAAAACCTTTTATGGGTGTAACTTTGTCTAAGGGAACAGTGTGCAATTTAAATTTTCCGAAAAATTCATTAATTATGCAATTAGAATCTGATGATATTGATTTTGATGTTGAAAAAAATCAAGATGAAACAATATAAGATATATGATTGTATTTAATCTAATTTGCTCTGATTGTACTTTTTCTTTTGAAGGATGGTTTGAAAATACAAAAGACTATAACAAGCAAATTAAAAAAAACCTAGTATGTTGCCCTTCCTGTAATAGTGTTAGTATTAAAAAGGGTTTGATGGCTCCTAATGTAACAAAAAAATCTAATTCAAAAATTTCTAAAAAAAATAAATCAGTTGCTTCTAATATTAAAAAACTCAAAAAGATTATAGAAAAAGAATTTGATTATGTTGGTGATAAATTTACTGAAGAAGCAAAAAGAATTAAATATGGTGAGGTAAAGGATCGAGCAATTTATGGTGAAGCTTCAATTGAGCAAACAAAAGAACTAATTGAAGAAGATATTGATGTGTTACCTTTACCCTTTTCAACAAAAAAAACTAATTAATTAAACTTGCTGTACAAAAATAATTGATCATATAGTTTTTTGATAATTTCCAATCCATATTTAATGGGTCAAAAACAAGACCTTGAAGATTATTAAAATAAAAATTTTCTTTTGATAATATTTCTTTTAATTCATTAGGCTTAATTAATTTATTATAATCATGGGTGCCCTTTGGTATCCAATTAATAACATTTTCAGCAATAGTAATAGCAAATATTTTAGATAGTAAGTTTCTATTAATAGTAGAAATAATTATTATACCATTCTTATTTAAATTTTTTTTTATTTTTTTAATAGTTTTTTTCCAATTATCTAAATGTTCCAAAACTTCAAACATTAGTATTACATCAAATTTTTCATCTAATTTTGATTTTTCAATATCTTTATAAATATAGTTGATTTTAAGTTTATTTATTTTGGAATGTATCTTAGCAATTTTGATATTATTTGGAGCAAAATCTATTCCTGTAACTTTAGCACCTAGTCTTGCTAGTGGTTCACAAATTATTCCTCCACCACAGCCTACATCAAGTATTTTTAAATTTTTAATATTCTTATTATTTATTTGATCTAAAATATAAGTCATTCTATGACTTTTAATTTGATGAAGAATCTTAAATTTACCGTTTTCATTCCACCATTCATCAGAAAGTTGATTAAACAACTCAAATTCTTCATTTTTTGATCTTATATTCATCATATATCTTGTTTGTTATAAACAATAATTATATTAGCTGAAATAATTTAAAAAATATTTAAGTCAATGAAACTTGTTGTAATGAAATTCGGTGGTACTTCAGTTGGAAGTATCGATAAAATTAACAATGTTGCAAATATTGTTGAAAAGCAACTCAATGATAAAAAATTAATTGTTGTTTTATCTGCAATGTCAGGTGTAACAAATAAAATGCAGGAATATATAGATGAAATTGAGTCAAATGAAATTGTTGAAAATGATTTAATTTTAACATCTGGTGAAGCTGTTTCTGTTGGAATTCTTTCAGCTATTTTAAAAAAAAGGAATATTAAATCAACTCCATTACTTGGGTGGCAAATCCCAATTATTACAGATAGTAATCATCAAAAAGCTAAAATATTAAATATTGATAAAGCTAGAATTGATAAATATTTAAACAATTATGATGTTATAGTTCTTGCTGGATTTCAAGGTGTAGATATAGATGGTAAGATTACGTCATTAGGAAGAGGTGGCTCAGACACAACTGCAGTAGCTGTTGCCGCTGCCGTTGATGCTGATAGATGTGATATTTATACAGATGTAGACGGTGTTTATACAACTGATCCAAATATGGAACCTAATGCTAAAAAGATTCATAAATTAGCATTTGAAGAAATGCTAGAAATGTCTTCTACTGGAGCTAAAGTCCTTCATACACGTTCTGTTGAATTAGCAATGAAAAATAATCTTACCTTACAGGTACTTTCTTCCATAACAAAAGAAGATGGTACTCTTGTTGTAGATGAAAATAAATTAATTGAAAAAGAAATAGTAAGTGGAGTAAGTTATAGTAACAATGAATCAAAATTAACTTTATCTGGAATTGCTGATAAACCCGGAATATCTGCAACTATTTTTGGGTTGTTAGCTAATAAAAATATAAATGTGGATATGATTGTACAAAACACATCACAAGATGGCATTTCTGCAAATATTACATTTACAGTTCCAAATAGTGAAATCCGTAAAACAAAAAAATTACTAGAAGACAATCAAAACTTAATTAATTTTAAATCTATTGAAGCAGATACAAATATTTCAAAAATTTCAGTAATTGGTATGGGGATGATGTCTCAATCAGGGGTTGCAAAGAAAATGTTTAGAACTTTAGCAGAAAATTCAATTAACATATTAGCAATTTCTACCTCTGAAATAAAGATAAGTGTCTTAATTGATAAAAAATTCACAAAAATTGCTGTAAAATCTCTTCATGAAGCATATAATCTAGATAATTAAATGAAAACAGTAGGTCAAATTTTATCAATTGAAAGAAATTCTAAAAGATTTTCAATTGATGATATATCAATTGAGTTAAAGATTTCTAAAAGTATTATTATTGATCTTGAAAATGACAATATCAAAAATAATCCAGATATTGTATTTAATATTGGCCACTTAAGAACATATTCAAACTTTCTTGAGTTAGATACCGATTCAATTATTAAAAAATTTAAAAAAGATATATCATTTAATGTTGAAGAAGAGAAAAAAAACCTAACCCCAATTGTTGAAAATAACTTTTTTAAAATAGAAAAATTCTTCGCTGCTTCTATTATATTAGTTATATTTACTTCATTTTATTTTTTATTCATTGATGAAAAGGAAAATGAAATTGACTTTGCCTTGGTACCAGATTTACCAGAGAGTTTAGAACCTATCGTAGAAAAAGCTAATACTTACAATAATAATTTAACACAAAGCAGTGATTCCAATAAAAGTAATTTGATAAATAATTCTAGCGCTTTAGCATCAATAGAATTAGATCAAGATGTAAGTTCAACTGCTACATTAAAAATGTTAAATCCGACTTGGTTGCAACTAAGAGACGAGTTAAATAATATTGTTTTAAGTAAATTGATGGATAAAGATGAAGAATTTTCATATCAGTTGAATTTGAATTATAACATTACAGCAGGAAATGCAGGAAATATTTTAGTGCTTATAGATGGTGATGTAAGAGGTAAGATTGGTAAATACGGAGATGTATTAGATTCTTTTGTTTTATATAAAAATTTTACTAACTAAATAGATGCTAAGATCGTATCAACAAATTAATAGAAGAAAATCGCGCGTAGTTAAGGTTGGAAATGTAAGTGTTGGGGGTAATAATCGAATTGCAGTTCAGACAATGACAAATACTTTAACCTCTAATGCCAAAGATACAATAGCTCAAATAGAGAGGTCTGCAAAACTTGGAGTTGATTTAGTTCGTGTTTCTGTTCCAGATAAGGAATCTTCAAATTCTCTAAAAGAAATAGTTAAACATAGCCCAGTACCTATTATTGCAGATATACATTTTCATTATAAAAGAGGAATCGAAGCTGCAGATAATGGTGCTTCTTGTATTAGAATAAATCCTGGTAATATTGGTAGCATTGATAGGATAAAAGAAGTTGTAAAAGCTGCAAAAGATAACAACTGCTCAATAAGAGTAGGCGTTAATGCAGGTAGTTTAGAAAAACAAATTTTAGAAAAGTTTTCTGAGCCTAATCCAGAAGCATTGGTTGAAAGTGCTAAATTAAATATCAAGATACTTGAAGATAATGATTTTACTAATTTTAAAATCAGTGTGAAATCTTCAGATATATTTATGTCTATAAAAGCATATGAGCAATTAGCAGAATTATGTGATTATCCATTGCATTTAGGTATTACTGAAGCTGGAGGAAAAAGAACAGGTTCAATTAAATCTTCAATTGGAGTTGGAAATTTACTTCTTAAAGGAATAGGAGACACAATTAGAATATCACTTTCAGACGAGCCAGAGGAAGAGGTAAGGGTAGGATTCGAAATCTTAAAAAGCTTAGGATTAAGGAATAGAGGTGTAAAAATTATTTCATGTCCATCATGTGCAAGACAACAATTTGAAGTAGTAAAAACTGTAAAAAATTTAGAAAAAAAATTAGATGATATTTCTACACCTATAACTGTGTCAATAATTGGATGTGTTGTTAATGGTCCAGGTGAAGCAACAATGACAAATATTGGAATAACTGGTGGCGGCAACAATACACACATGATTTATCTTGATGGTAAAAAAAACAATGTCGTAAAAAACGTAGATTTAGAAGGTTATCTTGAAGATCTTATTAGAAAAAAAACAAAAGAAATAGAACATAATAATTAAAATGAAATTAAGATCAGTAAGGGGAACACATGATATTTTTGGAGCAGAAATAGAAAAATTCAACCGTATTTCTAATATTGTTTCCAAAAACGCTTACTTAAAAGACTTTAAAGAAATCCAGACACCAATTTTTGAATTTAGTAATTTATTTGCAAAACCCCTTGGTGAACAATCTGATGTTGTGTTGAAAGAAATGTATTCATTTGAAGATCGAAATAATGAATTTTTAACGCTACGCCCAGAGTATACGACGCCTATGATTAGAGCTGCCATTACTAATAATCTCTTGAATGATCTTCCTTTAAAAATTTTTGGTATTGGACCTATGTTTAGAAGAGAAAGACCACAAAAGGGGAGATACAGACAATTTAATCAGATAAATTTTGAAATACTTGGGACTAAAGATTTTCTTGCAGATGTTGAATTAATATTGTTGTCCAATAAAATTTTAAAAGAACTTTTGCCTAAATCTAAAATAAGTCTTCAAATTAACTCTTTAGGAGATAAAAAAACTTTAATTGATTTTAAAAAAAGTCTTACAAAATATTTTAACACTCATAAAAAAACACTGTCAGAGGAAAGTATAAAAAAAATTGATACTAACCCATTAAGAATATTGGATTCAAAAAATGAGGAAGATATTGAAATTTCAAAATCATCACCAAAAATATATGAATACTTAACTAATGAAGCTAAAAAGCACTATGAAGATCTTAAAATGTCATTAAATTTACTTGAAATTAATTTTGAAGAAAATTCTAATCTTGTTAGAGGTCTTGATTATTATTGTAATACAGTATTCGAATACAAATCAAATGATCTAGGAAGTCAAGACACCTTATTGGGTGGAGGAAGATATGATGGTTTAATAAAAGTATTAGGAGGACCTGATATACCCGGAATTGGATGGGCTGCAGGCATTGAAAGAATTGCATTATTAATGGAGTCTGAAAAAAAAATAAGTTCAACAATTCATATTGCTGTAACAAGCGAGAAATTTACAGATTATTTTCTTCATTTACAAAAATATTTATCTGAAAATAGAATTTCATATTATTGGAATTATAAATACAATCTAAAAAAATCATTTACAAAAGCTAATACTTCTTCAGCATCTCATATAATTATTATTGGAGAAAATGAGTTTGACGGTAATTTTTTTACCATTAAAAATTTAATGACTGGCGAACAAAGAGAATTAAAGCTTAATCAAATATTTAATCATTTGAATGATAAATCTAGATAAACAATTTAAAATAATTTTAGAAAAATTTAAATTAATTGAAAATTCATTAAACAATATGAATAATATTGACTCGAATGAGTTAATTAAATTAAATAGAGAATACTCTGAGCTACGTCCAATTGTAGAAAAAATTCAAGAATATAATGATTTACAAAAAGATATATTAAATCTTAATGAGTTAATAAAAGATAATGATTTAGAGATTAGTAAAATAGCTGAAACAGAGCTTATTGAAAAAAAAAATTTAATCAAAGATCTTGAGCAGGAATTATTAAGATTACTAATACCAAAAGATAAAAATGATTCTAAAAATTCAATCTTAGAAATTAGAGCTGGTACCGGAGGAGATGAAGCCTCACTTTTTGCCTCTGATTTGTTAAATATGTACCAGAGATACGCTGATTTAAATTCTTGGAAATTCGATATTTTATCAATATCTGAAACAGGTTTAAAAGGTGTTAAGGAGGTTATCTGTAATATTTCAGGTTTAAATGTTTTCTCAAAATTAAAATTTGAATCTGGTGTTCATAGAGTACAAAGGGTTCCAACAACAGAAAGTAGTGGAAGAGTTCACACATCTGCTGCAACAGTAGCAGTTCTGCCTGAAGCAGAAGAAGTTGATGTTGAAGTTCTTGATAAAGATTTAAGAATTGATGTTTTTCGATCAAGCGGACCGGGTGGACAGTCTGTAAATACTACCGATAGCGCTGTAAGAATTACACATTTACCAACTGGAATAGTAGTTTCCCAACAAGATGAAAAATCTCAACATAAAAATAAAGCAAAAGCTTTGAAAATATTACGATCAAGATTATTTGATAATCAAATACAAGAAAAAAATAAAGAAAGATCTGAGCAAAGAAAAAATCAAGTAGGTTCTGGAGATAGATCTGAAAGAATAAGAACATATAATTTTCCACAAGGAAGGGTTTCTGATCATAGAATAAATCTTACATTGTATAATTTATCAGAAATACTTGAGGGGAATATAGATGAGCTGATTAATCCTTTAATTGCTGAAGAAGAAAGTACAAAATTAGCAAATATGAAAAATGAATGAATTGATTAAAGAGAGTTTAATTAAATTAAAAAAAAAAAATATAATTAATCCAGAATTAGATTTAAGAGTTTTACTTAAGTATGCTTCAAAAAAAAATGATGAAATTTTTTTAAGTAATCTAAACTTAAAAGATATTAATATCATTAAATTTAAATCATTTCTTCAAAAAAGAATTAATAGAGAGCCAATAGCTAAAATTATTAACAATAAATCTTTTTGGAAAAATAATTTTTATGTAAATAATTTTGTTTTAGATCCACGTCCTGAAACAGAATTAATAATTGAGGAAGTGTTAAATATTTATGAGAATAAAAATAATAAATTAAAAATACTAGATATTGGAACTGGCTCAGGTTGTATAGCAATATCACTTGCTAAGGAATATAAAAATGCATCAATTACAGCTATAGATATTTCTAAGGAAGCATTAAAAGTTGCAGAAAAAAATTTAAAAATACATAACTGCAATAATCAAATTCAACTTAAGCTGATAGATTTTAAAAATATAAATTCCAAGTTTGATTTGATTGTATCCAATCCACCTTATTTAACAAATAAACAGTTTAACAATACAGATCCAGAAGTTAAAAATTTTGAACCTAAATTAGCTTTAGTTGGAGGAGATGATGGATTAAAATTTTACAGAGAATATTCAAATACTCTTAAAAATTTAATGAATAAAAAAGCTTATTTTATATGTGAAATTGGTATTAATCAGAGACAAGATTGTGAGGAAATATTTCAAAATTCGGGATTATATTTAAATAAAATTGTTAATGATCTTCAAGGAATCGAAAGAATTCTAAGTTTTTCAAAGATATAAGTTGAAATAAATTAAATGAAATGTATAGGTTATAAAAAGATTAAAATATAATAAATTTTTAATTTCCAAACAATATGTATAAAAAAAACGGTAGAACCGCATATAAAAGTAATAGAAGAACCAGCTTTAGAAAACCTGGTGGATATAAAAATTTCAATAATAGAAATAGAGGAAATGTATCCCAGCAATATAATAAGTATTTAAAACTTGCTAAAGAGGCATCTAGGTCAGGTGATAGAATTCAATCTGAATACTATTATCAATTTACTGATCATTACTACAGAATAATGGTTGAACTTGGCATAAATATAGAAGAAAATTTAAATCTTGATGATCAAAAACAAAGTACCTTAAATGAAGAAGTTTCAGAGAATCAGAGTGAAACAATTGAAGTAACTGACAACGATAAAGTAGAGGATGACTCTATTGATTCAATTCCATTTATAGCTGAACCATCTAAAGAAAAAAGAAAACGATCAACTAAGTAGTTATTCGTATAACATACTCAAATGATCTGCATATATTATTTTATATTCTTCTTTAAATTTTTCTAACTCTTTACCCTCAAGTACTTTTCCAGAGGGAAGTTTTAGTTTTAGAGGATTAATATGCTTATTCTGATAAATAATTTCATAATGAAGATGAGGTCCTGTAGAATTTCCTGTACTACCTACATAGCCTATGACTTCACCTTGATTAACTCTTACACCCTTAGAAATTCCTTTTTTGTAATTTGATAAATGAGCATATGCTGTTTTATATCCATTATTATGTCTAATACGAATATATTTTCCATATCCTCCATTTCTTCCAATGTATTCAACAATTCCATTCCCTCCGGCATAAATTGGAGTTCCTATAGGTGCAGCAAAATCAACACCTTTATGCATTTTGTTGAAACCGGAAATAGGATGCTTACGCATACCAAAATTTGACGAAATTCTTGCACCATCCAAAGGTGTCTTTAAAATTGATTTTTTAACATTTTTTCCTTCTCTGTTAAAATAATCAACATAACCATCATCTGTAATAAACTTAAAATATTCTAACTGTTTTCCATCAATTATTATCGATGCGTATTTAATATCATTATATTGTAGTCTACCTGTTTCAATTATTTCATCAAATTCATATGATATAGAAACAACAGTATCAACTTTAATATCTCTTTGAAAATCAAGATCAAAACTAAAAAGGCTTATAATTTTAATTAAAATATCTGGTGGTAGACCATTTTTAATACCATCTGAAAATAATGATTCTGCTATTGTATATTCTTTTGATTCAATAAATGAATCCTTAGTTAATTCTCTTATATTTAAATTTATTTCTTTGTCTAAATTAACAGAGATAATAGTCTCAGAGTTCTTAAATAATTCAATTTTTATTATTTCTCCAAAATTATTTTTAAAAACACTTATAATTTCTCCAGGTTTGATTTTCTTTAAATCATAAGAGTTTTCTATCTTACTTATAATTTCATAAATTTTTTCTTGTTTAAAGTTTAAATTTTTTAAAATAGAAACAAATGTATCACCTTGTAAAATTTCAATTTTTTTCTCAGTATATTGTGTTTTATCAATATTTTTATTTATAATTGGTGTCGTAATGTCTGCTTTTTTTTCTTGAATAATTTCTTCTTTATTTTCAATTATTTTTTTTTTTAATATTTCTTTCTCTAAAAAACTTTTATCTAACATATTAAAGTATTCAGAAATAAATAAATAATATCCACTTGATATTAAAGTAATTAAAATTGGATATCTTATAATTGTAAACACCTAAAAATATTTCGAATTAAAATATACAAGCGGTTTCAATTTATCATTAGATTCTAATTCTAATATCTTACATATAAATATAATGTGATCACCTTTTTTAATTTTATCTGTTAGTTCGCATTCAAGATTTGCTATGCAATTGGGTATAATTACTGTTTTATTTTTTCCTTCGATAAATTTTATATTTTCTAATTTTGGTTCACTAGAAGCAAAATTGTCAGATAATTCTTTTTGTTTACTAGATAAAACATTTATCGATAAAAATCTAGTTTTTGAAAAATGTTTTATCGTAGAAGAATAATTACCTAAAGAGAATAAAACCATAGGAGGTTTTAAAGATAAAGAGTTAAATGAATTAACAGTTTTCCCATATATCGAATTATTTTTTTTAACACATATAACAGTAATTCCTGTTGAAAACTTACTTAGTGTTTTCTTAAAATTCTTAGTGTTTACCTTTCTCATAATCTTTTTTGCATATAAATTGAATCAACCCACTTATTTTTTTTAAATCCAACTTTCTTTATAGTTCCAATATAATGAAAGCCATTTTTTTTATGTATTTTTATTGAAGCAACATTATTTTTTCCACCAATTACTGCTATTAAATTTTTTATTTTTGCAATTTTTTTACATATTTTTAGTAGTTCTTTTAATATTTTATTACCATAACCACTATTAATAAAATCTGGATTAACATATATTGAATGTTCATATGAAAATCTATATCCACTTTTTTCTCTAAATTTATTTACAAAGGCTAATCCAATAACTTTATTATATTTAATTCCTAAAATAAATGGCAACTTATTTTTTTTAATTTTTTTTAACAATATATTAAATGTTGATTTTGATAATTTTTTTTCTTCAAAATTAGAGAATGAATTTTCAATAAAATAATTGTAAATTTTTAGAGCTTCCGAGATTTCATTTTCTGTAAAATTATTTTTTTTTACTTTCATTTATATACTAATATATTTTTTAATTTGTAAGAATAATACTAAACCTTGACTATTACTTAATAAAAAATTGATCAATATATTTATAAAATATTTACTTATTAATGAATAAAAAGGTAATATTATGTAAAATTTCAAAAATATACTACAATCTTTCTATTATTGCTTTAACTTTAAAAGTCATTATATCCTATAAAATTATGTTTTAGTAATATAAAGCTATTGGGTGTGTAGCTCAGCGGTAGAGCACTGCCTCGACACGGCAGGGGTCACAGGTTCAATCCCTGTCACACCCACCATCTAAAAACATTTAATCAATAATTTTTTAAGAACCAATTATAAGTATTTATTAATCCTTGATCTAAAGAAATTTTTTTGTTCCATCCAATTTTTTTAATCTTATTAATATTTAAAATTTTTCTATCCATTCCATTTATTTTTTTTCTATCAAATTTTATTTTTCCATTGTATCCCACAATTTTTGCAATTTTTATTACTAATTCTTTTATTGATATTTCTTCGCCACTTCCAATATTTATGTGAGAACAACGAACATCAATAATTTTGTTATATTTTTTTTTATTAAATTCCATTATCTTTATACACGCCTCTGCCATATCATCTACATGAAGAAAGTCTCGCTTTGCCTTTCCATTGCCACTAATTAAAATTGTTTTTTTATTATCAGTCTTGGCTTTGTGAAATTTTGAAATTAAAGCTGGTATAACATGAGAATGAAAGGGATCAAAATTGTCATTTTGACCATATAAATTAGTTGGCATTACAGATCTATAATCTAAATTATATTGTCTGTTATAAGATTCACACATTTTTATTCCTGCTATCTTAGCCACAGCATAGGCTTCATTTGTTGGCTCTAGTTTACCACAAAATAATTCACTTTCTTTTATAGGTTGACTAGAGAATTTTGGATAAATGCAAGAACTACCAAGAAAAAGAAATTTTTTTACCCCAGATAAGTAGGACTCATTTATAGCATTATTTTGAATATTAATATTTTCAAAAATATAGTTCGCTGGAATTTTATTATTAGAGAAAATACCTCCTACTTTGGCAGCACATAAAAAAATGCAATCAATTTTATTTTTTTTTAAATATTTTTTTAAATTGTTTTGAATACTCAAATCAAGTTGTTTTCTATTTAAGCCTATAACATTTTGATAATTCTTAGATTTTAATTTTCTTTCTACGGCACTTCCAACCATACCTTTATTACCTAAAATCAATATCCTATCTTTTTTATTTATTTTTGACACTTACTTTGAATATTTATCTAGTTCAGAATCTACCATTTCCTTAACTAGTTGAGAAAAATTTATTTTAGGTTTCCAATTTAATAATTTTTTTGCTTTTGAATAATCTCCTGTTAAAGAATTAATGTCAGAAGGTCTTAAGTACATTTGATTTACAGCAATAATTTTTTTATTGTTTCTAGTGTTAATTGCAACTTCATTTACTCCTTTTCCCTCCCATTTTAATTTCATTTGAAGGTTCTTTGCAACTTCATCAATAAAATTTTTTATTGTAAAACTTTTTCCTGTAGCAATACAAAAATCATCTGGTTTTTTATGTTGTAATATTTTCCACATAGCAAATACATAATCTTTTGCATGCCCCCAATCTCTTTTAGCATCTAAATTTCCTAAGAACAAACATCCTTGTAAATTATATTTTATTTTTACAAGTCCTTTTACAATTTTTTGTGTTACAAATGTTTCTCCTCTTCTTGGTGATTCATGGTTGAATAATATTCCATTACTTGCAAATATATTATAAGAGTCTCTATAATTTCTCGTTATCCAGTAAGAAAAAAGTTTAGACACACCATATGGTGAGCTTGGTTTAAAATTAGAATTTTCATTTAGTTTTTTTAAATTGTTGTCTCCATATATCTCTGAAGTTGATGCCTGATAAAATTTTGTTTTACTTTGTAATTTAAGATTTTTAATTGCTTCTAATAACCTTATAGTTCCAAGAGCATCAGCATTTGCTGTATATTCTGGTTGTTCAAATGAAACAGCCACATGGGACTGAGCAGCTAAATTATAAATTTCATCAGGTTTAATATTTCTTATTATATTAAACAAATTAGGAGAGTCTAACAAATCACCATGATGAAGAATTAGATTTCTTTTATGCAATGATGGATCTTGATAAATATGATCTATTCTTGAAGTATTAAATTGAGAGCTTCTTCTTTTAATTCCATGTACAATATAATTTTTTTTCAATAAAAGTTCTGCAAGATATGAACCATCTTGTCCTGTAATGCCTGTAATTAAAGCAGTTTTTTTCACATTATTTTTCTATTTAACTTCACTTCTACATATTAATTTTTTGTCTTGCAAATATTAAATTTCTAATTTTTTTTTCATATATTTTTTCTAAAAGTAATTCATATTCTATTTTTAATAGTTCTATACGATATGCATACACAAATGGAAAATAAAACTTCAAAAATTCAATTAATTTATTAATTGATATGTTTGCTTTTGTTATTAATTTTGTATCAAATTCAAAAAGTATAATTAAACTGTTATTTTTTTTTAAAATATTTTTCATTCCTTTTAGTGCTAAAAATTCCCCTCCTTGAATATCCATTTTTATGAAATCTACTTTAGAATTGTTTAACAAAATATTATCTAATTTATCTTTTTTAGTTTTAATTTTGTAGTGATATATTGAATTTGAATTTAATCTATTATCACCACTATTTATTGAAGAAACATTAAGATAAGTCTCTTCTTTTTTATCACCTAATGCAATTTTATATGCAATTACGTTAGTAATTTTATTTGCGTAAATTGATTTTCTTAATAATCTAAAGTTGTTTGGCTCTGGTTCAAAAGAAAAAACCTTACCATCTTTTCCAGTTAAATTTGCTAAAAGTATAGTATACAATCCAATATTTGAACCAATATCAATAACTATCATGTTTTTCTTAATTATCTTATTTACAAATCTTATTTCATCTCTTTCTAAGAACTTAAATTTCCAAAGCAATAAAGCTAGTAATCTATTATAATTATTTGCATAAAATTTTTGTCTATTTATTTTTATACAAATATCAAAAGGAATTCTTAAAATAAAATTCAAAAACTTAAACAATTTATACATAAAAAAATTAAATTAACTTAATCTTCATAAGGGCATAAAATGACATTTTAATTAGTAACCAGCCGTGATAAAATCTACTTATTTGTGTAGTACCATATGTTCTTTCTTGATATCTAATGGGAATGTCTATTATCTTTAAATTTAATCGTGAGGCTCCAAAAATTAAATCAAAATCACCAAAAGGATCAAAATTTCCAAAAAATTTTCTATTTTTCTCTATTTTTATATAATCTTTTTTTAACAATACTTTTGTACCACACAATGTATCAGTTAAATTTTGATTTATTGAATATGATAGAAAATTTGTAAAAAATTTATTACCTATCATGTTCAAAAACCTCATAGAATTTTTTTCCATTGGGTATACAAACCTTGATCCATTTATAAATTCTCCATGATTAAAAATTACTGCATCATAAAATTTTTCTAACTCTTCTGGTGGAACAGTTAAATCTGCATCTAAAATCATAAGTATATCACCCTTTGCATTTTTAAAACCACATCTGACAGCATCACCCTTACCAGATCCTGGTTGTTTAAATAATTTAATATTTAATTTTTTATATTTTTTAATATTCTTTAAAATTTCTTCATATGTTCTATCTTTAGAATTTCCTTCAACAAATATAATTTCTTGAGATTTCCCAAATTTAGGAATTCGTTTTATTGCGTTTTCAATATTTCCTCTTTCATTTTTTGTGGGGATAATAATAGAAACTTTTTTATGACTTACTCTTTCTTTAAATTTATATCTTAGGTGAACAAAATTTAATAAACATAGATTTCTAAATATTGGAAGATTTGATAAAATATTATTAAAAAAATAATTAAAAATAGGAAAGTATATTGGAAGTATAATTTTTTTATTTTCTTTAATAATTTCAAAATTAGATAATTTAATTATATTTTTCAAACTATCTGAGTCTATCCAATTTTGTTTAGTTTCCTTTTTTTTTATTTTTAATATTTCAGCTAGTTTAAATATTGGTCCCCAAAATTTATTTGAATATGAAATTATTATTCTTGTATTTTTGTTACATAAATTTGAAATTTTATTAAAAAAATATTGAATATCAACTATATCTCTAATTACATCTGAAATAATTATATAATCAAATTTTTTATCTATGTTTATTTTATCATTATTTAAATCTATATTTATAAAAGAGTAATTTGGAAATTTTTTTTTATATGAATTAATACTATCTTTCGATTTTTTTATTATTACACCACTACTTGCTTCTAAATATTCTAAAATAACACCATTTTCTTCACCTAGTTGGAGTATAGAGCTATTTGGTATAACATAATATTTAAAGTAATTTCTAAGTATCTGATAGTAATAATTTTTTAAATTTATCACAACTATATTTAAATTTCTTTAAGTTTTATGAGGATTAAGAATATAATTTTAGTCATAATTTAAATATTTTTTAAAGTTATATTTATTTATGATAATTGTCTAATCAAAATAATCTTTTTCAAACATGAAAAATAAAGAAAATTTTATAATTGCATTAATTATATTTACATTACCATTACAATATCCTTTATTTGAAATAAAATTTTTAAAGAATTTGTTTCTTGGTGAATATATATTTTTAATTTCATTATTATTAATAGATAGAAAAAAATTTATTCTTATTTTTAAATCTCTTAATTTTATTGATTATAGTGTCATTTTCTTTTTGTTAGCTTGTGTGTTTTCTTTTATTTTTGGTTCATATTTTAAATATTCATTTGTAGATTTAATAGGATATGTTTATCTTGTTATTTTTTACTTTATACTAAAATACTTTTTTATTTATGTAAAAAAAAATAAAATTTATAATTATTTTCTTTTCACTTCTATTTTTGTTTGTGCCATAGGATTTCTTGGTCTTCTATTAATTGTTTACTTTGATATTCCAAGTTCACTAATACATTATGAAAATAATTATCCATATTTTGGAGAAGTTTTTAGAATACAATCTACAACGAAATCACCAACAATGTTTAACAATTTTATGTCTATAGGAATCTTAATTAGTTTAATATATTTTCTTGA
>CACGNZ010000010.1 GCA_902574475.1 uncultured Alphaproteobacteria bacterium
TATTATTTATAACTTGATTTAAATTATTACCTCTCTCAATAGTAATATAATTACTTTTAATGGAATTTTTTTTTGTTAAAGAGTTATAAAATAGCAATAAAAAAATAAAAAAAAATAATATTAATATCTTAAATGCTTTTAAAAAGTAGTGCAGTATTTGTACCTCCAAATCCAAATGAATTACTTAAAGAATAATTAACTTTTGCAGATACTGAATTTTTTGCAATTAAATTAATTTTTCCTGAGTCTATTGGATTATCTAGGTTAAGTGTACCTGGTATTGTATTAGTGTTAATTGATAAAATTGAAAAAATTGCTTCAACACTGCCTGCGGCACCTAATAAATGGCCGATAGAAGATTTAGTTGAACTAACATTTATATTTCTATTAAAAAGTTTTGAAATTGCATTTAACTCAATCTCGTCTCCTTTTTTTGTAGATGTTCCGTGAGCATTTACATAATCAATTTTATCACTTGATACATTAGCCATTTTTAGTGCTTCTTTCATAGCTCTATAGCCGCCATTACCATCTTCTGAAGGAGCAGTTATATGGTATGCGTCTCCAGACATTCCATACCCAACTAATTCAGCATAAATTTTTGCACCTCTTTTCCTGGCAAATTCAATTTCTTCTAATACTATTATTCCAGATCCTTCTCCCATAACAAAACCATCCCTATCTTTATCCCAAGGCCTGGAGGCTTTTTCTGGTGTTTCATTATATGATGTACTTAGACTTCTTGCGGCACAAAACCCAGCTACTCCTAGTTTGCATACAGCTGCCTCTGCTCCACCTGCTATCATTACATCAGCAGCACCTCTCTTAATCATTTCACCAGCATCGCCAATAGAATGAGCACCAGTGGCACAAGCAGTTACTACCGAATGATTTGGGCCTTTTAATCCATATTTAATAGATATTTGACCAGGCAATAAATTAACTAGTGATGAAGGGATAAAAAAAGGAGATAATTTTTTTGGACCTCTATTATTTATTGTTAAAGATCCATTATAAATTGTTTCTAATCCACCAATACCTGAACCTACAGATACACCTATTTTTTCTTTTTGTGCTTCATTAAGATCTTTTAAACCAGCATCATCATATGCCATTTTGGCTGCAACTAACCCATACTGTATAAATCTATCATTTCGATTAATATCTCTTGTATCTATTTGCTGAGGATTATTAAAAAAATTTGGGTCTTCAGGATTATTTGAAAGGTATCCTGCAATTTTACAAGGAAGGTCTGAAGTATCAAATTGATCAATTTTTTTTATCCCAGATTTTCCATTAATCAGATTTTTCCAAGTAGAATCTTTATTATTACCAAGTGTTGAAAGTAATCCAACACCAGTTACAACAACCCTTCTCATTTAAAATAAATTTAATTATTTATTGCTTTGGATAAAATCTATAGCATTTTGAACTGTTTGTATTGTCTCAGCAGCATCATCAGGAATTTCTATTCCAAATTTCTCTTCAAATGCCATAACCAATTCAACTGTATCGAGACTATCAGCACCTAAATCATCAATAAATTTTGCTTCAGGAACAACTTTTGCCTCATCTATTCCTAGATGATCGACAACAATTTTTTTAACTTGATCTTGAATTTCACTCATAAATATCTCCTAGTATTCTTTTAGATTATTAATTGATTGAATGTCAACATATTAAGGCATTAACATTCCACCATTTATATTAAAGTTCTGTCCTGTAATATAAGATGAATCATCAGAAGATAAAAAATAAACTAAGTTTGCTACATCTTCTGGTGTTCCAAATCTATTCATTGGTATTTTAGCCAATATATTATTTTTTTGATTCTCATTTAATTTATTTGTCATCGCACTTATTATAAAACCTGGAGAAACAATGTTGATATTTATATTCCTTTTAGAAAATTCTAACGATAAAGATTTATACATGCCTATTAATCCAGATTTAGAGGCTGCATAATTTGATTGACCGGCATTTCCAGTAGAAGCTATAACTGATGATATTCCTACTATTTTTCCGTATCTATTTGCAACCATATTAGGAAGAAATGCTTTCAAAATATAAAAGCTTGAATCTAAATTAGCTTTTATTACATCTGTCCATTGGTTACTTTTCATTCTGAATAATAAATTATCATAAGTAATACCAGCATTATTTATGATTACAGAGATATCCTTATGATCATTACTAGCATTGGAAGTAAAGTTTTCAATACTTTCTTTATTTAATAAGTCTAATTTATAATAATAATGCTCTATACCATATTTACTTTTTAATGATTGCAATTTTTCCTCACTTGATGAGGTTAAAATTAATTTAAATTTATTAGAATAAAATTTATCACATATTGCTGATCCTATTCCTCCTGACCCACCTGTAATTAATACTTTTCTACTTTGCATTAATAAAACCTTTTAAATCATCAATTTTATTTATTGATTGTATATCAAAATAATTTGAGATTCTTTTAACTAAACCTGATAATACCTTTCCTGGGCCTATTTCAATAATATTTTTCTCATTTACTAATTCAAGATTTTTTATACTTTTTGTCCAGTTTACAGTATTAGCCATTTGTTTTTTTAAAGCTTCTATTATTTCTAAATTATTATCAGAATAATTAGCAGAATAATTTGATATTATTTTTATCTTGTTTTCTTGAAAATTAACTTTTTGAATGAAATTATTTAAATCATTTTGTGCTTCAATCATAAACTTACTATGAAAAGAAGAGGAAACATTTAATTTAATAAATTTTTTTGTACTATGTTTTTTAAATATTTCTTCACTCTTATCTAAATCTTTTATCTTTCCAGATATTACAACTTGGATAGGAGAGTTATCATTCGCAACATTTAAATTTAAGTTATTTTCTTTAATAATTTTATAAATCTCTGAGACAGGAGATCCAATTAATGCTGCCATTCCATAAGTGTTTTTTTCTAAAGCATTATGCATTAGACTACCTCTTTTTTTTAATAAAATGCTAGCATCCTCAAGAGAGAGTTTATTACTACAGGTAAGAGCAGTATATTCACCAAGAGAATGACCTAACATTACAGAATTTTCATCAAAAATAATTTTATTTTCATCTATAAGAGTATAGAAAATGGCAGCAGATGTAGCAAATATTGATAACTGAGTTATATCTGTTTGATTTAAAAGTTCATCATTATCAGAAAAAATAATTTTTCTTAAATTAATAGATGTAAAATCTTCAATTTTTTCAAAAATTAGTTTAGCTATTTTAAAATTATCATGGAAATCTCTCGCCATATTAGGGTACTGGCTACCTTGTCCAGGAAACATAAAAGCTGTCATTAATTGTTGATTTATTTTAAAATATAAATATATGCAAGATTAACTTCTCTTGTATATTTTATATATAAGAACAACCAAGGAGTATATGGATAAATTTGAAGCAGTATTATTATTTTCACCAGAAATTAATGCAGATATTCTTAAAAAAGAAATAGATAAATTTAGAACAAATTTATCTACCCAAGAAGGAAAAATCATCGACGAAGAAGAATGGGGATTAAGAGACTTAAGCTACAACATTAATAAATTTAATAAAGCATTTTATAACTACTTTCAAATTGAAATAAGTGGAAATTATATTAAAAACTTAAATAATGATCTTAGTCAATCAGAAAATATATTGAGGTTTCTATTTATTAAAGTAGATAAACATCAAGAATTACCAACTAAGTTAAATTATGAAAAAAAATAAATTTAAACAAAAAAGAGAAGAAAACTCAAATTCTCCCTTTGATAATAAAAAAAAATTTTGTCCATTTAGTCAAAAAAATTCACCAATAATAGACTACAAAGATATTAGATTACTTTCTAGATACATTACAGAAAAAGGTAAAATAGTGCCTAGTAGAATTACTGGTGTTTCAAAGAAAAAACAAAAAGAACTTTCACAAGCTATTAAAAGAGCAAGGTTTTTATCACTTTTATCATATACTAATAAATCTTTTGGATCATGAAGGTAATATTAACAACAAATATAAAAAACCTAGGTAAGATTGGCGATCAAGTTAATGTTAAACCTGGTTTCGCAAGGAATTATTTATTTCCAAACAAAATGGCTCTTAGGGACAATAAAAAAAATTTAGAGCACTATGAAAATATCAAAGAAGATATGAAAAAAAATGAAGAAGTTAAACTTTCAGATGCTAAACTATTATTAGATAATGTATCAAAACTAAAAATTATTTTTTCTAAAGAAGCAGATGAGAAAAACCAATTATATGGGTCAATCTCAAAAAAAGAAATAATTGAATTTTTAAACCAAAACAATATTAAAATTAAATCTGATGATCTTATTTTGAAAGACCAAATTAAATCTATTGGCGATCATTTAATCGAAATAAATCCATACATTAATATATCCAAAGAATTTACTATCACTGTAAATAAAAATTAATTAATTTATTCACACTATTAATATTTTTTTAAATAATATCTAACTCTAATTCTTGTTCTGAATTTTAAGATAGTTTAATGAATTATAATGTCTATAGAACTATTAAATTCTAAAAATACAGAAAATGATGAAAGCCAAAATTTAATTAATCTTGATGCAGAATTAGCTTTAATAAGCTGTATTTTATGGGATAATAGAAATTATGAAAAAATATCTGATTTTATTGAAGAAAAACATTTCGTAGATGAAGGATATAGAATAATATTCAAAACAATTAAAAATCTTTTAGATAAAAATATATTAGTTTCTCCTATTACTCTAAAAAATTACCTTCCAGATGAAAATAATAGTATAAAATATTTAAATCAATTAAAAGATAGTGCCCCTTCTACTCAAAATACATTTACTTATGCAAAGTTAATATATGAGCTTTATATTAAAAGAACTCTAATAGGAATTTCTCATAATATTATTCAAGAAACAAACTCAAATATTGAAATTTCAGCTGAAAGTTTAATAGATAAAGCTGAAAGTGATTTATTTCTTTTATCTGAGAGTGGTAATACAGAAAGAACTTTTGTTGATTTTGATATTGCTCTTAAAGGAGCGGTTGATATTATTAGCGAAGCTTACAAAAGAGATGGTAAAATAGCAGGTGTGCCAACAGGTTTTAAAGATTTAGATAATAAATTAGGTGGCTTGCACAAATCAGATTTAATAATTATTGCTGGAAGGCCTTCAATGGGCAAAACTGCATTAGGTACAAATATAGCTTTTAACTGTGCAATTAAATATCGAGAAGAAAAAGATGAATTTGAAAATAAAAAAATTATCGATGGAGGAAAAGTAGCATTTTTTTCTTTAGAAATGTCCTCTGAGCAATTAGCAACTAGAATTTTAGCTGAACAAACAAAAATTTCTGGAGACAAAATGCGAAAAGCAGAATTGAATAAAAATGATTTTAATAAAATTGCAAAAACCTCATCTGAGTTAGAGAATTTAAATTTAATTATTGATGATAATCCTGTACTTACTATTCCAACATTAAGATCAAGAGCGAGAAGATTAAAAAGATTGCATGATATTAATTTAATTATTATCGATTATTTACAACTAATGTCTTCATCATCGAACAAAAGAAACGATGGCAGAGTTCAAGAAATATCTGAAATTACAAGAGGTTTAAAATCTATAGCAAAAGAATTGAATATTCCTATTATTGCTTTATCTCAACTTTCAAGACAAGTTGAACAGAGAGAAGATAAAAGACCACAATTATCTGATTTAAGAGAAAGTGGTACTATAGAGCAGGACTCAGATGTTGTAATGTTCATTTACAGAGAGAGTTATTATCTTGAAAGATTGGAACCAATAAGAAAATCTGAAGAGGATGATTTAAAATATAATGAGAGAGTCTCTAGATGGCAGCAGTTAACTAATGATAATTACAATAAAGCTGAAATTATTATTGCAAAGCAAAGACATGGTCCGATTGGGTCAATAAAGATGCATTTTGATGCAAATTATACAAAATTCAGTGACTTAACAGCGAAAGATTATGATAATATTATTGAGTGATTAACGAAAGTGGTATCCTAAATATAAATACAAAAAACTTAATTTATAATTACAATTTTTTTAAAAAACTTAAAAAGAACCTAATCGTTGCTCCAACAATAAAAGCTAATGCATACGGGTTAGGAGATAAGAAAATTTATAATCTTTTATTAAATCAAGGCTGTAAACATTTTTTTGTTGCAACATTAAGTGAAGGATTAAAATTAAATAATAAAAATAAATTAATAAAAATATATGTTCTTAATGGATTACAAAATTATAAATTGCATAAATTTACGAACGCAAATTTAATACCTGTAGTAAATACTATTGATGAATATAACAGAATAAAGAATGCGAAAATAGATTACGCTATTCATATAGATACAGGCATAAATAGACTAGGCATTTCATCTAAAGATGTAAAAATGTTAGATCTGAAAAATCAAAATATCAAATTAGTAATTAGTCATTTATCAAGTTCTGATGAATACAAAATAAAATACAACATTAAACAAAAAAAACTTTTTAATAATTTCGTTAACAAAAAACCTGAAGGTGTTATTTTTAGTTTAGCTAATGCTCATGGCTCAATACTAGATAAAACATATTTATACGATATGATTAGACCTGGTATAGGTATTTATGGTTGCTATGAAAATAAAAAATTAGAAAAAAAAATTAAAAATGTAATCAATTTTAAAGGAAAGATAATCCAAATTAAAGATTTACAAAAAAATCAATACATAGGATATAATCGAACATTCAAAACAAAAACTAAAACAAAATTGGCAATAATTGGTCTTGGCTACGAAGATGGGATTCCCAGATCATTGAGCAATAAAGGTTTTGTTTATTTTAAAAAAGATAGATTTAAGATTATTGGAAGAATTTCAATGGATTCATTTACAATAGACATATCAAAATGTAGTCATTATTTAAAAGTAGGAATGTACGTAGATATTATTAATGAAGAACACAAAGTAGATAAGTTTGCTAAAAGATGCAAAACTATTTCATACGAAGTTTTAACTTCTATAGGTAATAGAGTGTATAGAAATTATGAGTAAACAATTAAAATTTATTTTATCGATTGTTTTTATCTTATCTTTATTTTTTGCAAGTTTATTTATAGAAGATTTTAGAATTGATGCTTCTTCTGATAGTTTAGTTTCTCAAAATGATGAAGATTTTAAATATTTCTCTTATTATCAAGATTTATTTCCTACAAAAAATAGTCTTGTGATAGCTATAAAAAGTAATGATAAAATAGATAAGTTATTATTAACTGAAATAGAAAATATAAGCAAAAAATTATCAGCATTACCAGAGGTGTATTCTGTTTTTAATATTAATAAAGCCCCTATTCTTCTTTTAAATAAAACAAACCTTTTAGATTTAGCGAATGATAATTATGAAACTATCATAGATACTAATTTAGCAATTAAAGATGTTTTAAATGAGTTTGCAAAAAGTCCTATCTATGGTGATCAAATTATTAATGAGAATAAAAGTATAACTTCTATTGTAATTTTCCTTAATGAAAACAATAAAGCACTTGATCTTAAAGAAAACAAAAATTTATACCTATCTCAAGGAAAATATTACAGCATAAAAACAGAAATAGACAAAGAAAGAAATGAATTAATTAAAAAAATAAGAAATATTATTACTAATAGCAATAAAGATTTTACATACTATTTAGGTGGGGTAGAAATGATATCAAGCGATGTTATTTCTTATGTAAAAAATGATATTTTAACATTCAGTTTAATTGTACTTTTAATTATAATTTTAATCCTTTTCATAATTTTTAGAAGAGTCAAATGGGTATTTGCTATTTTATTTACGTCTATTAGTGCAGTTTATTTGTCAATAGGTTTAGCTGGTTTTATTAATTTTGAAATTACAGCAGTTTCAGCAAACTTCTTATCCTTAATGTTTGTTTTATCTATTTCTATGAATGTTCATATAATGAATAATTATTTACAAAGAGATATTAAAATTATTGAAAATTTTAGAATGATGTTTTGGCCTTGTTTTTATACCTTTCTAACTACAATTGTTGCTTTTGTATCACTAGTAATATCAGATATTAAACCTGTAATTGATTTTGGAATTATAATGATAATAGCATTATTAATAGTTTTAATTTCATCATTTGTCATCTTACCTCTAATTGTTTCTTTCTTTTCAAAGGAGGAAAAAAGCTATTCTCTAAATTTGAGTTTTTTAAAATCTTTTTATCCTTTTGCATATAAGAATAGTAAGTATATTCTTGGATTAAACATTCTAATATTTTTCATATCTCTATATGGAATTACAAATCTGAATGTTGAAAACTCATTTATAAAATATTTTAAAAAAAATACAGAAATTTATAAAGGAATGTATCTTATAGATAATGAATTAGGCGGAACTACACCATTAGACATTATTCTTAAATTCAAAAATGATGATCAAATAATTGATACAACAATAAAAGCTGAACAAGAAGATGATTTAGAAATTGAAGATGACTTTTTCTCAGATGATCTGTTTGGAGAAGAAAATAATATTTGGTTCACAAATGAAAAAATTGAAACAATCAAATTTGTTCATCAATATTTAGAAAGTAGAATAGAAATTGGAAAAGTTACTTCAATTTATTCACTTATAGATACCGCAAATCAAATAAACAAAAGTGATTTATCAATGTTTGAATTATCAGTATTATATAATGAAATACCTGTTGATTATAAAACTGATTTAATTGATCCTTATCTAAATGTTGAAAAAAACATGATAAAAATTTCTACAAGAGTCAAAGATTCGAAAGATATTAAAAGAAACGATCTTATTAATGAAATTAATTCTTTTTTATTGAATGAATTCGATAACTTGGAAGAATTTAAAGTTAACGGCCTATTAGTATTATATAATAACATGTTAAAATCTTTATTTAGCTCACAAATAAAATCTTTAGGTTTTGTAATTTTAGCTATTTTTGTAATGTTTGTAATATTATTTAGATCCTTAAAATTAAGTATAATTGGAATAATTCCGAATATTTTTGCTTCAACTTTTATTCTTGGTTTAATTGGATTGCTTAAAATACCACTTGATATAATGACAATTACAATTGCAGCAATATCAATTGGTATAGCCGTTGATAATACAATACATTATATCTATCGCTACAAGGAAAATCTAAAGTTAGGTAGAAATCAAAGTGAAATGATTGAAAAAACACATTTAACTGTAGGTAATGCAGTTTTAATTACATCTATTGCAATCACTGCTGGTTTCCTTACTCTTTGTCTATCAAACTTTGTTCCCACAGTTTATTTTGGTCTATTTACTAGTTTAGCAATGATATTTGCTATGATAGGAGTACTAATTACTTTACCATCAATATTGAAATATCAAAAATGACTTTTTTAAACTTTGAATTAATATTTTTTGATTATGTAGTATTAATTTTAACTGCAGTAATTATTATTTTTAGTTTCTGGAAAGGATTTATTAATTCTATATTAGGGCTATTAACATGGGTTGGTTCTGTATTTTTAACCATATATAGTTATCAATATCTTTCAAATTTTTTAAGTGAACAACTCTTAAAGATTGATTTTTTACAAAGATTTGAACAATTTGTTAGTATTATAAGTATAATTATTTCAATACCAATAATTTTTTTAATTAGTTTATTTTTATTAAAAAGAATAAGAAAATTTTTAAATAGTGACTTAGATAAACAAATTCTAGGAGTAATATTTGATAAATTTTTTGGAGTCTTATATGGCATTCTATTTTCATATATAATTTATAGTAGTGTATTGTATTTAACTGATAATAATGATGTTGAAATATTGAAAAATTTTCATTTATTTTTTGTAGAAAATTCAAATATTCTCAATCAAATTTCTGAATATAATAATAATATTATTGATAGTTATATGAATACAGATCAATAATTACTAATCATAAGGATTCTTAGATTTAGAAAATAAAATTTTTAAATTTCTACTTTTAATTTTAAAGTAATTATAAAAATTATTTAGCAAATATCTTTTATATGAATTAGATATTTCTTTAGAAAAGTTTGAAAAAATTTTTATTGTTAAAGGATTTTTTGAAACCTGAGTGCCATATTTGAATTTCACTTCTTTTCCATTTATTCTCGGGTGAGAATTATTTTCAACAACATAATTTAACCATTTATTAATTTGTGAAGTTGATATATTTTTATTTAATTCTAAAATAAGTTCACGAATCTTATTTTTTAAAAATAAAATATCTTTCTTATTTAGTGTTGAAATTGGTATAATAATTATATTTTTTGATTGAGAAAATTCATAATTAATATCTTTAATTAATTCATTAATTACTTTCTTTTTATTTTTTTTAATTAAATCAGTTTTATTAATTATAAATAATAAAATATTAGATTTTTGATATATTAAATTAAATATTTTTTTAGATTGGGTATCAAAGCCTTGTTCAATATCAATAAGGAAAATATTTAAATTAATTTCATTGATGATCGATAAAGTTTTTTTAGTAACATAAAAATCAAGACTATTTTTATCAATTTTATTTTTTTTTACTAAACCTGCAGTGTCTTTAATTGAATAGATATTGCCTTGAAATTTATATGAAGAAGAAACAATATCAGTTGTAGTTTTTGGTTGATTACTAACAATTGATCTCTCATATCCTACTAATTTGTTTAAGAGAGTACTTTTACCTACATTTGTTTTACCAAATAACCCTAAAGAAAAATCGTAATTTATTAACTTATTATCTTTGGCATCATATTTTGATAAAAAATCTAAAAAGCCGTCTATACCTATATTATGTGAACATGAGATAAAAAAAATATTCTTGATACCAAGGTTTTCAATTTTTTTATCTTGTTTGAAATTATCATCTTTATTAACAATAACTAATATTTCCTTATTAAATTTTCTTAGTTCATTTATCAATTCTTTATCTATAAAATAATTCTCATCTTTATAATCAATAACATAAACAAAAATATCTATTGTGCTTATTATGTTATTGACACTCTTTGTTACTAAACTTTTTTGATTAATTATTCCGGGTGTATCATACACATCAATATTACTATTTGATTTAAGAGGTGATACATGCCAATCTCTTGTTGTACCAATAGTATCATGAATTATATTATTATTTTTATTTGTAATTAAATTATAAAGTGATGTTTTGCCTACATTTGGCATACCTAAAATTAAAATATTCATTTTAATAAATGTAAGTAATACCTTTTGCAGTACTTATAAAAATTTTATTTTGATAATTATAAACTTTATTAATATTCTTAATTTTAAGATTAACCGTTTCTTGAATTTCAAGATTTTGATCTAAAATAATTATTTCACCATTATCTGTAAACAAATGCATATTTTTATTTATGATCAAAGAATTTATTATTTTTGATTTTTTATTTAGTATTTTATTAATATTAATTTTTAAGAATATATTTCCATTCTGAATATTATAAAATTCAACAAAATTTTCATTTTTAGAAATTAGTGAATTATTAAATAATATAGCTGAAGATGAGTTATTTATTCTAAAATCAACTAACACAAATTTATTTTTATTTATGTCGTAAGTATGAATAATATTTCCATCATCAAAATAAACTAGAAAATTTTTGTAAAGATGTATTTGATCCTTTAGATTATTAAGTGAAGTATTAAGTTCAATATTGTCAAAATTTAAACTATGTTCCTCAAATAAATACGTGTCTAATGAATTAAATTCACTATTAGGGAGTATAAAGAAAACGATATTAAAATAATTTTCAATTTTACCTCCCGATGATTGAATTATATTACTTGATTTAAAAGCTTTTTCATAAATTATATCTCCACTTAAAATTGATAAAAAAACTATTTTTTGTGGATATAATATTATTAAATAGTCATCCAATATTTTGACTGGGGTATTCAATAAATCTTTATTGTTAAATAACCAAACAACTTGTCCCAATTTGTTTATTCTAACTACTTCTCCTGATTTAAATGCAATAATAAAATCATTTTTATAAAGAGAAAAAGATATAGGTACTTTTTTTATTTGATCTAAATCAACATTAATTCTTTCAATTAATTTTCCACTATTTAAATCAAACTTTAGAAGTTCCCCATCTTTATTTAATGAGTAAATACTTTCATCGAGGTATATGAGATTTATAGGTTCATTATTGTTATATTTTTCTTCATAATTATTAATTTTTAATACAACTTGATCTTTATCTAAAAAATTATATTCAGATGCTTTGTATGTATAGTTATCAATTACGTTATCTGCATACTTTTCAAATAAACTAAAATCTAAAAATTCTTCTGTTTCTAACTGAAAGGTATAATCTTCAGAATCTATATTTTCATTATTTCTTAATGATGAAATCGTATCCTGACATGAAATAATAAATATGAAAGATAAATATAGCGCTATTTTACTTATAAAGCTGAAACTCATGTATCTTTTTCACTCTTTCTTTTATAGAGGCAGAAACTAAACTTGAATTAAATATTTCATTATATTTTTCCAAAGCTTTTGAATTACTTTTATACTTCGATTTATTTAGATCAATTTCTGTGACGATTAATAAATATTCTAATTCTTTTTTAATTGAAAAATAGCTGTCAATTTCATCACTAATATTATTAATATAATTTGATATATCATTTAAATATATATCACTTTTTTTATAATAAGATGCGTTGATGAACGTGTATGATGCATGTGCAGCAATAGCAGATTTATATAATATATTTAAATTAGATGATAAAATTAAATCTTTATATAAATCATTTACATAACCAAAATTATTTGTTTCAATATTTTTTTGAATTAGTTTTAATTTTGATAAATTAGAGAAAATATCATCATTATCGATTAAATTTTCTAAACTACTTAAATCATCTGGATTGTCTTGGATAATATCAAAAAAATTTATACTAGAATTTTTAATATCTTGAATTTTAAAATAATTATAAGTTTGGAAACCAATAAATATAACTAGCAAAATTACTAATGAAATTATTAATTGTATGTAGTTTTTAAAAATAAAATTTTGAAATTTTTTAAATAAATTTTGATTTTTATTCTCTTGATTCATACTATTTCCACTTTATTGAACAACCAATACTATTCATTTGATTTGTTGGGCCTACTCCCTCATTTTTGATTTTAATCATTGCATTAAAAAGATCTCTTTCAATATTTGAATTATGATTTGCATTCATTACACCCGAGTCTATTCTACCTCTATATTTTAATTTAAGATCTTTATCGAAACCAAAAAAATCTGGTGTACAAACAGCATTATAGTCTTTTGCCACTTCTTGTGTTTCATCATAAAGATATGGAAAATTAAATTTATATTTATCAGAGAAAATTTTCATATTATCAAATGAATCATCGGGGTAATTAATTACATCATTAGACATAATAGCAATTGTATTTATTGAGTGCTCTAGTAACTCATCAGCATCTTTTTTTAATCTACTTGCAATAGCTTTAACATATGGACAATGATTACATATAAAAACTATAACAGTACCATTTAATCCCTTTGCATTATCTAAAGACACCATGTTATCATTAATATTTTTAAGATTAAATGATGGCGCTAATACATTTAAATTATCGTTTGGGGCATTTACAGGCATAAAATTTTGTTATATTCTTAATTTATGGGCTTAGTAACATCTAGTGCTTCAACTAACAATCACAATCTATACTTTTCCAAAGATGAACTCGCCAAAATCCTAAATCTTTATTCTAAAGGAGTTTCTAATGGTGAATGGAAAGATTATGCTATTGATTTTAATAAAAATAATGCATTTTTTTATATATTTAAACATAGTCTAGCAGCTCCAGAATGCGTTCTAAATAAATCACTAGAAAGAAAAAAAAGGAAAATTTTTTATAATTTAAAATCAAAAAATCAAAACAAGAAATTTGAAAGTTTAGATGCACTGATATCATCTTTAAATCGAAACATTTTTAAGTTAGTAAATTAAATATTAACGATTTTATTTAACATTTTGTATTATTAAACTTTATCTTTCTACACTTTATTTTCTAATGGCCCAACCAGCAAAAATATTTTCAAGATAAACTACAATATAATATAAAAATATTCCCATAACAGCCAATGTGATCAATACTGCAAACATTAACGGATAATCTGCGTTAATTTTTCCACTATCAAACAAATGTCCTAATCCTCTTCCATGGGGTTCAATAATCTCCATCAAATTAGTTCCAATAAAAGCGAGTGTTGTTGATACTTTTAATGCTCCAAAAAATTCTGGTAATGTTTTTGGTAAAGCAATTTTATAAAAAATCTCAAATTTATTAGCACCTAAAGATAAAAGTATGTCTTCATATTCTCTTTCCAAAGTTGACAATCCAATCGAAATTGAAACACAGATGGGGAAAAATGAAATAAGAATTACAATTATAATTGTATTCATATTGTGCATACCAACAAATATTAATGCAATTACTGGAACTACTGTTGCTTTAGGAATAGCATTAAAACCAACAAGAATAGGATATAAGCCTATTCTAATAGTTTTTGAAAACCCCATTAAAATACCTAAACTTAATCCTACCAAAACAGACAATATTAATCCTACAACAGTTCTCCAAAAAGTTTCCCAACCGTAGATTAAAAAGAGATGTTTAAATTTCCAAAATGCTGGCCATAAATCTGAAGGGGAAGCCATTTTATAATTTGGCCAATTATTATACCAAACCAACAATTCCCATAACAAACAAAAAATTATAAGGCTAAATAAAGGTATAATAAAATTATTGATTCTAATCATTTTTATTCTGAGCTATTTCGATTTGATTTCTAAGTGTTGCAAGTAATTGTGATACTTCTGATGAATATAAATCAGAGATTTTTTTTTCTTCATTAAAATTAGTTTTAACGTCGTATTGTAATGAAGCTGGTCTTCCGGATAAAACAATTACTTGATCAGCTAAATAAACAGCTTCTCTTAAATCATGAGTTATTAAAATACATGTGAAGTCTCTTTCTTTTTTTAATTTGTGCATAACATCCCACAAATCTTCTTTTGTAAATGCATCTAGAGCTGCAAAAGGCTCATCTAAAATTAAGACCTCCGGACTATGAACTAAAGATCTACAAAGTGAAACTCTTTGTTTCATCCCACCAGATAATTCAGATGGTAAATTATTTTCAAATTCTTCTAATCCCACTAACTTAAGCAGATCTAATGCATTCGATCTCTTTTGATTATAAGTCATATTTTTTGATACTATCTCAAGTGGAAGAATTATATTTTTAATTACATTTCTCCATTCTAACAAAACTGGATTTTGAAAAGCCATTCCTACAGTAGAAAGTGGGGATGTAATTTTTTTATTTGAAATAAAAATACTACCTTGAGTTGGTTTAATTAATCCACTGACTAATCTAGTTATTGTAGATTTTCCACAACCTGAAGGTCCAACTATAGCAGTAAAACCTTTTCTTTTAATTGATAGGGAAAGATCCTTTAAAACAGGAAGCATACCTTGTTTAGTTTCATATTGATGAGAAACCTTTTCAATATTGATATGCATAAGTTATGATTAGTATATGGGGTAGAAATAGTCTACCCCATATAAAAATATTAAGGTAAATATTTATCGGTAAAAAATGATGAAATCTCTGGATCAGATGAGAATTCGTATGTTTCTGCTAACTGTCCTAAAGCTTTTTCCATTCTTGCAATGTCAATATTACCCATACCGTTTTCTTTTACATAATCAGTATTAACATTTCCTTCTATTGCTAGTATCAATCTTCTTGTCTCTAAAGCTAAATCAGCAGCTGGATTTCTTTCAACCATACTCTTCACGGCGTCTTCAGGATTTTTCATAGCATCAGCCCATCCTTTAGATACAGCTTTTAAAAAACCTTTAACTATTTCAGGATTTGCATCTGCATAATCAGTGTTAACTATTATGGCATTACCATATAATTCTAATCCATAGTTTGCCATCAACATAATTGATATATCATCCTCAGGAACACCAAGACGAACTAAATTTAAAAACATTGAAAATGAAAACCCTGTTATAGCATCAACGTTTTTTTCAGCTAACATCGGTTCTCTTGTTGGGAAACCTACTGGCTCCACTGTTATATTATCAACATTGATATTATTTGCAGAAGCAAATGGTGGGAATTGTGCCCATGCACCATCAGGTGGTGGCGCACCAAGAATTTTTCCCTCTAAATCAGATGGAGTTGTAACACCAAGACTTTTTCTTCCAGCAATTGCAAATGGAGGTTTATCATAAACCATCATAACTGCCGTAACTGGCGCTCCAGGATTTTGATCTAAGAATTTGATTAAACTGTTTATATCTGCAAAGCCAATAGGAAAAGCTCCTGTTGCAACCTTTGGAATTGCATCTAAGGATCCTTTACCCGCAGATATTTCAACTTCTAAATTTTCTTCACCAAAATGTCCCTTATCTATTGCATAGAAATAAGGTGCACTTGGTCCTTCAAATTTCCAATCTAAAGCAAAAGATATTTTAGTATTTGCAAAACTATTGAAAGATAAGAGAACTGAAGTAATAAATATTAAAAATATTTTCATTTGATTATACCTCCTAATTTAAATCTGAGGTTAGTTTAAATGTGTTTTTTTAATAATACGATATAGGCAATTTAGTAATTCTTAAAATGCATACATAAATCTTAAATTTAAAAATATAACAAAATCAATTATTTATATTATTCCCACTCAATGGTTCCAGGAGGTTTAGATGTAAAGTCATATAATACTCTGTTAATACCTTTAACATTATTAATTATACGAGATGATATTTCTTTTAATTGATTATTTGTAAACATATAAAAATCCGCTGTCATTCCATCCACTGAAGTAATAGCTCTAAGTGAAACAGAGTAATTGTATGTTCTTTCATCCCCCATAACACCTACTGATTTTACTGGTAAAAGAACAACAAAAGCTTGCCAAATTTTATTATAAAGATTTTTCTCTTTTAGATACTCTATAAAAATATGATCTGCCTCTTGAAGAATTAAGATCTTTTTTTTATCAATTACACCAGGTATTCGGATTGCTAAACCTGGACCTGGGAAAGGATGTCTTAAAAGTAAATGTTTATCTATTTTTAATTGCCTTCCAACATTTCTTACCTCATCTTTAAATAATTCTCTTAATGGCTCAACAATTTTTAATTTCATTTTTTTTGGTAAGCCCCCAACATTATGGTGACTTTTGATTTTAGCTGTTGGACCACCAAAAAATGGAATACTTTCTATAATATCTGGATAAAGAGTCCCCTGCCCTAAATAATCTACATTTGATATTTTTTTAGCTGCTTTATCAAAAACTTCTATAAATGTTTTGCCAATAATTTTTCTTTTTTTCTCTGGATCAAAAACATTTTTTAAATTTTTTAAAAAAATATTAGAAGCATTTATTTTAGTAAAGTTTTTGCCAAATTTTTTGGAAAATATTTTTGACACTTCGTTAGCTTCATTTTTTCTTAGAAGACCGTGATCAACAAAAATACAATAAAGATTTTTGTTAACGGCTTTGCTTAATAAATATGCAGTAACTGTGGAATCTACACCTCCAGATAAACCACAGATTATTTTTTTATTCTTAATTTCATTTTTTAATTCTGATACTTTATTTTCAATAAATTTTTGAATTTTGAATTTATTTTTTACATTTACAATATTTAAAATAAAATTATTAATTATTTTTGAACCAAAATCTGTATGATAGACCTCAGGATGAAATTGAAGGCAATAAATTTTATTTTTATTATTTTCAATTGATGAAATAATTTTATTGTTTGATAAAGATGTTATTGAAAAAAGTTTTGGTATTTTATTGATATTATCTCCATGAGACATCCATACTTTGATTTTTCGTTTGTTTATTCCTTTAAATAAAAGTGATTTTTTCTTAATATTTATAATTGTGTGACCATACTCTCTATGCGTAGAACGTTTTACTACACCTTTCAAATTTTTGGTTACTAATTGCATACCATAGCAAATTGCTAAAACTGGTTTTTTCATTTTTAAAATTTCTTGATTTAATTTTGGGGCATTTTTGTCGAGTACTGATCTAGGTCCTCCAGATAATATGAATGCCGATGGTTTGATTTCATTTAAAATTTTTTTCGTAATTTTATTAAAAGGATAGACAAGACAAAAGACTTCTAACTCTCTTATTCTTCTAGCTATTAATTGTGTGTATTGAGATCCATAATCTACAATTAAAATAGTTTCTAATTTACTCTTCATGCAATCTAAATCCTCTTGATATTATAAATATTTCACTTGATTCTTGTCTTGATGATTTTGGCTTAAAATACTCAACTTTATCAAAAATTTTTTTAAGCATCTTTATAATTTCCTTTTCTTCCTCTCCCTTCCAAATTTTAAATATAAATGATCCTTGTTTTTTTAATATTATTTCTAATCTGTCTATAACTTCATATATTAATTGACTTATCCTGAGATGATCTGTTGATTGATGACCAGTTGTATTAGGAGCTACATCTGATAAAACCAAATCAAATTTATTTTTTAAATTAGTAAAATTAAATTTTAAAAAATCCTCTCTATAGAAAGCTATACGTTGATTATTCATTTTCATATCTAATAAATCAAAACAGGTTATATTAGTCTTTGGATTGTAATTTAAGATGACTTGAGTCCAACCTCCTGGAGAAGATCCAAGTTCTAGTATTTCTTTTGAATTTTCAATTATTTTATATTTTTGCTCAATCTCTTCTAGTTTAAAAGCAGCTCGATTGATATACCCTAACTGTTTAGCTTTCTTTACAAACTGATCATTTTTTTGTCTATTAACCCAGTTTTTTGATTTCATAAAAGATAATAAAGCTAACAAAAAATTGTTTTTTAGTAACTTTAATATATATGACATGTACGATATTTAATGAAAAGATCAATATTTATAGCTTTCATAATACTTGCCGCTGTTGTTGGGTGGATTGGTTCTGGTCAATTTTCAAATAATGTTGTTGCTCAAGACGATGATACAGAAACTAGCACTGAAACAGAAACTTCATATTCTCAAGATACAGAAAATAATGATAATGAAGAATTTTCATTTTCTGTTGAGACAAAGATATTTACTTCCAGTTTAATTGATCAATCTATTGAATTACAAGGTCAAACCATTCATAATAAAAAAATTGACGTTAAATCTGAAACATCAGGCAACATAGATAATATTGAATTTGCAAGAGGAGATAGAGTATCTCAAAATGCTGAAATGATTACAATCTCACTAGAGGATAGAAACGAAAAGCTTTCTAGTGCAAAAAAAGATTTAGAAAGACTTAATAAAGAACTAATTTTAAATGAAAAAAATAGAGATAATCTACTTAGACAAAATGTTGAAAGAATTGAATTGTATGAAATTGAATATGCATCTGCAAAACAACTTATTGATAAAGGTTTAAGTTCAAAATCAAAATTAAGTTTAGCATCTTTTAATCTTGCCAATGCTCAAGCGGATAGAGAAGATATTAAAATAAAATTTGAATCTACCTTAGCAAACCTTGAGGCTCAAATTTCAAATGTAAAATCAATTTTAAAGAACATAAAACTTGATATAGAAAAAACTACTATCAAGGCGCCATTTGATGGAATTATTTCAGAAAAAATGGTTGAGGAAACTGAATTTATCTCAATTGGCACTCCCCTATTTACTATAATTGATTTAGACCCTATCAAGATTGAGGGTTATTTATCTGAATTTGATGTAAATAAAGTGAGTGTTGGTACTAAAGCTTTAATCGAAGATAGTAATGGTATTAAAAAAAATGGAATAATATCTTTTATTTCTCCATCAGCCGAAACTAGTACTAGAACATTCGAAATTACGATTGAAGCTGATAACAAAGATCTCTCTTATAAAAGTGGCATAACAACTAAAATAGTTATCAAAGGTTCAGAACTTAAAGCTCACAAAATACCACCTTCTATACTAACTTTATTAGACGATGGAACTGTAGGTGTTAAAGCTGTAGATAATGATAATAAAGTTACATTCTATCCAACCAAAACAATTAAAGATACAATAGATGGCATGTGGGTTTCTGGACTACCTGAAACAGTAAATTTAATTGTAAGTGGTCAAGAATATATAAGTATTGGTGAAACAATAAACTAATCTAAATGAAAATTAATATTATAGACTATGCAATTAGCCATTCCCGAGTTTTCATGGGAATACTTATTTTTATTATTTTTTCAGGTGCATCTACTTACATCACAATGCCCAAAGAATCATCTCCTGATGTGAGCATACCAATAGTTTATATTTCACTAAGTCAAAATGGTATTTCTGCACAAGATTCTGAAAGGCTTTTAGTTAAACCAATTGAAGATGAAGTTAAAACTGTTGAAGGAGTAAGAGAAGTAAGATCAACAGCTTATTCAGGCGGAGGCAATGTTTTATTAGAATTTGATGCTGGATTTGATTCTGATCAAGCCATGGTAGATATTAGAGATAAAGTTGATAGAGCTAAGGGTGATCTACCTACTGAAGCAGATGAACCAACAGTAAACGAAGTTAACATAAGTACTTTTCCTATCCTATCCATTTCTTTAAGTGGAGATGTACCTAATAGAACTCTCCAAGATTTAGCTGATATTTTGCAAGACGATATAGAAACAATTCCTAGTGTTTTAGAAGCTAAAATAGGTGGTAAAAGAAATGAGCAAGTTGACATACTAATTAATTCAACTGCAGTTGATAGCTATGGCATCAATCTTGAGAGTCTTATTAATATAGTTAGAGAAAATAATAAAATGGTATCTGCGGGTGGTCAAGACACTGGTGACGGAAGTTTTGATATTAAAGTTCCTGGTTTATATGAAACTATTGAAGATGTATTAAATACTCCTGTTAAAACTAATGGAGATTCAGTTATTACTTTCAGGGATATCGCTGAAGTAAAGAGAACATTCGAAGATAGGCAATCTTATGCAAATGTAAATGGATCTAATTCAATAACTATCGATGTTTCTAAAAGAATTGGTGAAAATATTATCAATACTATTGAAGAAGTAAAAAGGATTACTGCAATTACTGCTAAAAGTTTTCCAGAAAATGTTGAAATTTCTTTTGGAAATGATCAATCAAAAGGCATTAAAACTATGTTAAATAGTCTACAAAATAACGTCATAGCGGCTATAATACTTGTTTTAATTATTATTTTGGGCGCATTAGGCGTTAGGTCTGGTTTATTAGTTGGTGTATCTATTCCAGGATCGTTTTTATCAGGTTTATTAGCTCTGTCTGTAATGGGTTTTACTATTAATATAGTAGTATTATTTGCTCTAATTTTATCTGTAGGATTACTAGTTGATGGAGCAATTGTTGTTGTTGAATATGCAGATAGAAAAATGAAAGAAGGTCTCAGTGTAAAAGATGCTTTTGCAAACGCATCAAAAAAAATGTCACTACCAATTATATCATCGACTGCAACTACCCTAGCTGCCTTTTTACCATTAATATTCTGGCCTGGTATAGCTGGTGAATTTATGAAATATTTACCAATAACACTTATATGTGTTCTTATTTCTTCTTTGTTTATGGCACTACTGTTTGTCCCAGTTTTAGGATCTATTCTAAATACTGTATCAAGAATACTTCTACAATTTATTGTACCATTACTAATATCATTAATTTTTTACAATCTGTTATCTTATGGGTTTGGATTATTAGACCTTCAAGGATTAAGTTTATTTATAACAATTGGAAAATATTTACTAAGCTTCGCTTTATTTATATTCGTATTTATAAGAATTATACCAAGAGTTTATAAAATTTCAGAAAATGTAAACTCTACAGATAAATTAGTTTCTAAAAATGCAAAAATCTTATCTTCAGAATCAAATGAACCTGTTTTAAACGTAACTGGTTTTGTTGGATTTTATGCAAAAATATTAAACTTCTTATTATTTCATCCTTTGAAGGTGATGATTAGTGCTTTAGTAATATTAATTGCTGTAAACTACACCTATACTCAAGTTGGAGAAGGTGTAGAATTTTTCCCAGATGTTGAGCCGGATCTTGCAAAAATCGTAGTTTTTGCAAGAGGTAATCTCTCTGTGGAAGAAAAAAAAGATTATGTATCAAGAGTTGAGAATATTATTTTAAAGCTTCAATCGGAAAGACAGGAATTTAAAAATATTTATTCTTTAAGTGGTAATGTAAGTGAACAATCAGAAGCATCAGAAGACTTTATAGGATCAATAAGTTTGGAATATACAGATTGGGATAAAAGAAGAAAATCAAAAGTAATTCTAGCAGAAATTTTGGAAGCCACAAAAAGTATAAATGGAATTAAAGTAGAATCCAGAGAACAACAAGGTGGTCCTGGTGAAGGTAAACCAATTAACATTAAATTAACAAGTGAAAACAAACAACTTTTAATTGCTGAAGGAATTAAGCTTAAAAAATTTATGGATAGTTATCCAAAGTTAATGAATGTTGAAGATAATTTACCAGCACCTGGGATTGAATGGGAAATTAATGTAGATAGAAAACAAGCATCTAAATTTGGAGCTAACATTACATCAATTGGTAATGTGATTAAACTTGCAACAAACGGTCTTAAACTTGGCGAATATAGACCTGATGATAGTAATGAAAGTATACCACTTTATCTGCGTTATCCAAATGAAGGAAGAACATTAGATAGAATTGATAACTTAAGAGTAACTACTTCAAATGGTTTAGTTCCAATATCCAATTTTGTGGAAATTGTTCCAAATAGTAGAACAGGAAATATAATTAGAGTAGACTCAAAAAATGCTATAAATATTCAGGCAGATGTAGAGCCTGGAACTTATCCGGATGGAAAAGTAAAAGAACTTGAGTACGTATTAGGAATTTCAGATACTGCTCCGTCTTGGAGAGGAAGAACATTAGATTTACCACGTTATGAATTAGATAATAAAGTAAGGGCAGAACTTATTGGAGAAAATGAAGATCAAAAAGAAGCTCAAGAGTTTTTAACAGGAGCTTTTGGCGTAGCTTTATTTTTAATGCTAATGATACTTCTTTTGCAGTTTAATAGCTTTTATAGTGCATTCTTAATTCTTTTTGCAGTAGTAATGTCCACAGCCGGTGTATTTATAGGTTTAATGGTAACAGCACAGCCATTTGGTATTGTTATGTCAGGAGTTGGAGTTATTGCCCTAGCCGGAATAGTGGTAAATAACAATATTATATTGATTGATACATTTGATTTTTTAAAGACTAAAACATCAAATATTAGAGAAGCTATTATCAAAACAGGAGCACAGAGACTGAGACCAGTTTTACTTACAACAACTACAACAGTACTAGGTTTATTACCTATGGTAACAATGACAAATGTTGACTTTATTTCTAGAGAAATAACAAGAGGATCACCTGATACTCAGTGGTGGGTTCAATTATCAACAGCTATAGTATTTGGACTTCTCTTTGCAACATTTCTTACATTAGTTGTTACACCATCTGCTCTAATGTTTAGAGAAAACATAAAGAATTGGTATAAGAAAAAAATTTCTAATTAAATTTTTTTTTAAATAAACTTTTAAATCTATGACAATTAAATCAATTACTATCTATTGTTCATCTTCAGATAAATTAAGTAATAAATATTATCAAGATGCAGAAGAAATTAGCAAATTAATATCATCATTTAAAATAAATATAGTCTATGGTGGAGCAAAAGTTGGTATTATGGGCGTGGTTGCTAAGACAGCAAAAAAATATAAAAATAGAGTTATTGGAGTAATTCCTAATTTTTTATCTGAGAGAGAAATAATTTTTGAAAATATAGATGAGTTAAAAATAGTGGATAATATGTCTGAAAGAAAAAAATTACTCTTTGAGTTAGGTGATGCGTATTTAGCATTACCAGGTGGAACAGGAACTTTAGAAGAAATTGTTGAAGTTCTATCTTGGAAAATAATGGGTATTCATAATAAGCCTATAATATTTTTTAATAAAAATAATTTCTGGGATAATCTATTTCAACAATTTAAATTTTTTGAAGATGAAAATTTTTCAAATAAAAATTTACAAAACAGTTTTCACATTATAGATACGGTTGATCAATTAAAAAATATATTAATTAAATGGCAAAAATAAAAGTTAAAAACCCTGTAGTTGAAATGGATGGAGATGAAATGACCAGAATCATCTGGGAGTATATCAAAGAACAATTAATTTTGCCCTATCTTGATATAGACATCAAATATTTTGATCTTGGAGTGATTAAAAGAGATGAAACAAATGATCAAATCACCGTTGACGCTGCCAAGGCGGTGAAAAAATATGGTGTAGGAATAAAATGTGCAACAATTACACCTGATGAAAATCGAGTAGAGGAATTCAAATTAAAAAAAAATGTGGCGTTCTCCTAATGGAACAATAAGAAATATACTGGGAGGAACGATATTTAGACAACCAATTATATGCAAAAATGTTCCAAGAATAATCACGAACTGGAACCATCCAATTGTAGTTGCTAGACATGCCTTTGGTGATCAATATAAAGCGACTGACACATTAATTAATAAACCAGGTACACTTAAAATGGTTTTTGAACCTAAAGATGGATCTGAGGGATTTACAAAAGATGTATATGAATTTGAAAAATCTGGCGTAGCCCTATCAATGTATAATTTAGATAATTCAATAAAAGACTTTGCTAGAGCTTGTTTTAATTATGGACTTAACCTTGGTTGGCCAGTTTACCTTTCTACTAAAAATACTATTTTAAAAGTCTACGATGGAAGATTTAAAGATTTATTTCAGGATGTATTTGATACTGAATTTAAAAATAAGTTTAAAGAAAAAGACATAGTTTATGAACATAGATTAATCGATGATATGGTGGCCTCAGCTTTAAAATGGGAAGGTAATTTTATTTGGGCTTGTAAAAATTATGATGGTGATGTTCAATCAGATTCTGTTGCTCAAGGATTTGGATCACTAGGTTTAATGACAAGTGTGTTGATGACCCCTGATGGTAAAACAGTAGAAGCTGAAGCTGCACATGGCACTGTTACCAGGCATTATAGAAATCATCAGAAAGGTATAGAAACTTCAACTAATCCTATTGCATCAATTTTTGCTTGGACAAGGGGTTTAAGTTTTAGAGGAGAATTTGATGGTAATAATGAATTAATAAATTTTGCAAAAAAATTGGAAGAAACGTGTATCAAAACTGTAGAAAGTGGTGAAATGACGAAAGATTTAGCAATATTAATTAATAAAGATCAGAAATGGTTAAACACTCAAGATTTTTTAAGCGCAATAAAAAACAATTTTCAAATTAACTAATAGAATTTAATCTATCTTCTACGTATTTTATACTCTCATTAATTTGACCAACATTTGATCCTCCTCCTTGAGCAAGATCTTTTCTACCGCCTCCGCCCTTTCCACCTAGAATAATCGAAATTTCTCTAATTTCTTTTGAAGCATCAAAAAGATCTGTAATATCTTCTGTAACTCCTAGCACTATAGATAGTTTGTTTTCATTATTTGAAATTATTAACGAAACACTATTTTTATTATATTGTTTTTTTTGCTCATCAATAAATGTTTTCAAAGATTTATTAGGGTAGTCTTCAGCAATCAAGTATATAAAATTTAATTCTTTGATTTTTTTTACAACAATATTGTCAATATTTTTTGATATAGACATATTTTGTTTCAATTTTTCGTGTATTTGAATTAATTCTTTAATTAACAAACCTTTGTCTTCAGATTGATCTTTAAAATTATAATCAGCATTAATCTTTTTAATTTTATTCTTTAAATCTTCAATTTGATTATCTTGGTTTTTATTTTTTTCTAATAAATTTATTTCTATTTCTTTGATATATTTATCTACTGCAACATTAGATACAGCCTCTATTCTTCTTATTCCAGACGCAACACCAGATTGGTTAGTTATTTTAAATTTACTTATTTCCCCTAATTTAACAACATGAGTTCCTCCGCATAATTCTTTTGAAAAGAATGGTTGATTTTCTTGACCCATTGTTACTACTCTTACTTCATCGCTATATTTTTCTCCAAATAATGCCATCGCACCTTCTTCAATAGCTTTTTTTTGATCCACAATTTTAATTTCAACAATTCCATTTTTTTGAATTTGATCATTTACAATTTTTTCAACATTTATGAGTTGATCTTTTTCAATTGGATTATTGTGACTAAAATCAAATCTAAGTTTTTCTGAATTTACAAGTGAACCCTTCTGTGTGACATGCTTGCCCAGTATTTTTCTTAGAGCAGCATGTAATAAATGAGTTGAAGAATGATTATATTTAATAAAATCTCTATTCACTGTATTAATGCTTGCTTTAATGGTATCTTCAATTTTGCATTCACCACTAATTACTTTACCTTTGTGAAGAAAATAGTTTCCAAATATTTTTGTAGTATTCATAACTTCAAACTTAAAGTTATCATTTTCAAAAAAACCCTGATCTCCCACCTGACCACCACTTTCTCCATAAAAAGGTGTTTGATTTAATATTATAATTGCTTCTTGATCTTTTTTAATTTTATCTAATGACTTACTTTCTGATATTATTGAAATTATTTTACAATCAGCTTCCATATCAGAATATCCTAAAAATTCTGTTGGCTCTATTTTAGAAGTTATTTCAAACCAAATACCTTCATCCTCGATGTCTCCTGTACCTTTCCAGCTTTGTCTCGCTCTTTCCTTTTGATCTAACATTTTTTGTTCAAATGTTTTTATATCGACTTCAATATTTTTACTTTTCAAATAATCTTGTGTTAAATCTAAGGGAAATCCATAGGTGTCGTATAATTTAAATGCTACTTCTCCATTAAATATGTTTGTTGAGTTAGAAATTTCCTCATCTAAAATTTTTATTCCTTTTTCAACAGTTTCTTTGAATTTAGTTTCTTCATTCATTAATGTATTAGTGATGAGATCTTTTGCTCTATCTAGTTCAGGATATGAATTTTTAATTCCATCTAAAAAAATAGGGAATAGCTTATGAAATACAGGCTCTTTATTACCTAAAGAATGAGCGTGTCGCATTCCCCTTCTCATTATTCTTCGTAAGACGTATCCTCTACCTTCATTTGAAGGCATGACTCCATCAGCAATTAAAAAAGAGGAAGATTTTAAGTGATCTGCTATTACTCTGTGACTAGGATTTGTTATTGAACTTTCATCGCCACATAGTTTTGTTGATTCATTAATAATCGGTTGAAATAAATCTGTTGAATAATTATCGTTAGAACCATCTAGAAGAGCTGTCATTCTCTCTAATCCCATTCCAGTATCAATTGAGGGTTTTGGAAGATTTATTCTCTCAGATTTAGATATTTGCTCATATTGCATAAATACTAAATTCCATATTTCTATAAATCTATCACCATCTTCGTTTGGAGAACCTGGAGGGCCTCCTTCGTATTTATCACCATGATCATAAAATATTTCAGAACATGGACCACAAGGACCAGTTTCCCCCATTGACCAAAAATTATCAGATGTACTAATTTTAATAATTTTATTTTCAGACAAACCAGCTATTTTTTTCCATAAATCAAATGCTTCCTGATCATCAGAATAAACAGTTACTAATAGTCTATCTTTATTTATTGAATATTCTTTAGTAATTAGATTCCAAGCTAGTTCTATAGCCAGCTCTTTAAAATAATCTCCAAAAGAGAAATTACCTAACATTTCAAAGAAAGTATGGTGTCTTGTTGTATATCCCACATTTTCTAAATCATTGTGCTTACCACCTGCTCTTACACATTTTTGTGCAGTAGTTGCTCTGTTGTAGTCTCTTGTTTCTTTACCGGTAAAAATATTTTTAAATTGCACCATTCCAGAGTTAGCAAACATTAAAGTAGGATCATTATCTGGAACTAGAGAGCTAGAATGAATAACCTCATGTCCATTTTTTTTAAAATAATTAAGAAATGTTGACCTGATCTGATTTGAATTCATGAAAAGGTATTATAACTTGAAAACTCTATTGTCTAAATAAAAAAGCGCCTATTTTTAAATAGGCGCCAGACAAAAATAATATTTACTATTCTTTTATTTCTTCAGCCTCTTTAGCTTCTTTTTCTTTATTCTCTACTTTTCCTTCCATCATAGCTTTTTCAACTATTCCAGCATTTTGTAGAATTTGATTTTCAATTTCTTTAGCTATATTAGGATTGTCGTTAAGAAAGTTTTTTACGTTTTCTCTACCTTGTCCTATTTTAGTATTTTTGTATGCAAACCATGATCCTGATTTATCAATAATTTCTGCTTTGACACCTAAATCAACTAGTTCACCTAATTTTGATATCCCCTCTCCGTACATTATATCAAATTCAACAACTTTGAATGGGGGCGCAACTTTATTTTTTACTATCTTTACTCTAGTTTGATTTCCAATGATTTCATCCTTATCTTTAATTGCACCAATTCTTCTAATGTCCATTCTTACAGAAGAATAAAATTTTAGAGCATTACCGCCTGTAGTTGTCTCAGGACTACCAAACATAACGCCAATTTTCATTCTAAGTTGATTTATGAATACAACTAGAGTGTTTGATTGAGCGATAGAGCTTGTGAGTTTTCTTAAAGCCTGACTCATCAATCTAGCTTGCAAACCAGGTAATGAATCTCCCATATCGCCCTCTAGTTCAGCTCTAGGCACAAGCGCGGCAACTGAATCAATAATTAGAACATCAATACCGCCAGATTTAATTAGTGAATCGGCAATTTCTAAACCTTGTTCTCCTGTATCAGGCTGAGATATTAATAATTCTTCTAAGTTTACACCTAATTTCTTTGCATATGCTGGGTCTAGGGCATGCTCTGCATCTATAAATGCACAATTACCTCCTTGTTTTTGTGACTCTGCAACAATATGAGTAGCTAAAGTAGTTTTACCAGAACTTTCAGGTCCATATATTTCAATAATTCTCCCTTTTGGAACTCCTCCAATACCGAGAGCTATATCAAGCCCTAATGAACCAGTGGATATTGCTTCAATATCTACATTTGTTTTAGAGCCCAATTTCATTATTGAGCCTTTTCCATAATTTTTCTCTATTAGGCTTACAGCGGCTTCTAGAGATTTACTTCTATTTTCTTTATCCATTGAATTTTCGTTATTTACTACTTTTAATTTAGCTTGAGACATTAAATTTCTCCATTAATTTCCTATGTTTTTATTAAGATTCTTGCAAATCATGTTTACTTGTACACGTTTTGTTCTATTTTTAAAAGTTCTATTTTTGTTCTTTTATGAAAGTTTTATTAAAATATTGAAAAATATGAATTATTTATAATTAATAAAATTTCAATATTGCTTGAATAAATAAAATCATTTGATAAATCAGCAGCTTTTTAAAATTATGACTAAATTACCTAAAAATTACAAACCAACTCAGAAAGAAAAATTCATGAATGCCAAAATGAAAGAATATTTTAGGCAAAAATTAGTAAGTTGGAAAAAAGATTTGCTAAAGGAGTCGTCTCAAACTTTAAATAATCTACAGAATGAGAATGAAGCAAAACCCGATATAACTGATAGAGCATCTGAAGAAATAGATAGATCTTTCGAACTTAGAACAAGAGATAGAGAAAGAAAGCTAATTAATAAAATTGATGCCGCCCTTCAAAGAATTGAAGATGGTTCATATGGTTATTGCGATGAAACAGGTGATCCAATTAGCATCAAAAGATTAGAAGCAAGACCAGTTGCAACATTGAGTTTAGAAGCTCAAGAAATGCATGAAAAAGCAGAAAAAAGAATTAGTTAATTTTTTTTAAATGTCAGATTTTTATATAGGTGATCTTACACCAGGTACTTTTGTTGTAAATGTAAGTAAAGAAAAAGAATGGGGAGTTGGTCAAGTACAATCATGTATTAATAATATCGTTACAATTAATTTTGAAAATGTTGGAAAAAAAACTATTAACCCTAGAGAAGTTGAATTAAAAATAATTAATATAAATGCAACTAATTGATCAGTATTTAAGAAAAGTAAATTATCTAAGAGTATCTGTTACAGATAGATGTGATCTGAGATGTGTTTATTGTATGAAAGAAAAAATGCAATTTCTCCCTAGAAAAGATATACTCACTTTAGAAGAAATTGAAAGATTATGTGACAACTTTATAGAACTCGGAGTTGAAAAAATTAGATTAACTGGGGGTGAGCCTTTGGTAAGAAATGATATTATAAAATTAATTGAAAAACTTAATACCAAAAAAGAAAAAACAAATCTAAAGGAAATAACACTGACAACAAATGGTACATTATTAAAAAAATATGCCAAACTACTGAAGCTAAATGGTATTAATAGGATTAATGTTTCTTTAGATACAATTAATCCTGAAAAATATAATAAAATAACAAGATTTGGAAATATTGAAAAAGTTTTTGATGGAATTAATGAAGCACTTGATAACAACATAAAAATTAAAATTAATACTGTAGTAATTAAAGATTTTAATGAAAATGAAATTGAAGAATTAATAAATTGGACTAGTAATAAAAAAATTGATCTTACATTTATCGAAGTAATGCCAATGGAAGAAACAGATATATCAAGAGAATATCAGTTTATCTCATTATCTGATACTTTTTCAAAACTAGACAAAATATATAATTTTTCTAAAATTGATTATAGTACTGGAGGCCCAGCAAGATTCTATACTAGTGATTTAGTTTTGAATAAAATTGGGTTTATAAGTCCTTTAACAAATAATTTTTGTGCCTCTTGCAATAGAGTAAGAATATCGAGCACTGGTAAACTTTTCATGTGCCTTGGTCAGAATGACTTTGTTGATTTTAGAGAAATAATGAGAAAAGATTATAGTGATGATTATATAAAAGAAAAAATTAAGTTTGCTCTTAATATTAAACCAAAACAACATGATTTTATGATTGGAGAAAAAATTAATAAATATATGAAAAGACATATGAACGTAACAGGTGGATAATGAAATTTCATTTTTTATCATCAAACAATCCTGAGGCAAAAAATACAGAAAAAAAACTAACAGAATTATTTGGACAAAATTCTGTGGAAGATGCCGAATACATTATTCCAATTGGAGGAGATGGATTACTTTTAAAATCACTTCATAATTTTAATAAACTAAACAAACCATTTTTTGGAATAAACTTTGGTTCAATTGGGTTTTTAATGAATAATCTTAGTAATGAAAATTTAAATGACATGATTACAAATGCTAAAAAATCTACTTTTAAACCATTAAAAATGACTGCACAAAGTGTTAATAATGAAATCTTTGAGGCATATGCATATAATGAAGTTTCTCTTATGAGGCAGACTCATTTGGCATCAAAAATTAAAATCAAAATAAATGAGAAAGTAAAAATGGAAGAATTGATATGTGATGGAGTTTTGTTATCTACATCAGCTGGAAGTACAGCTTATAATCTATCCGCACATGGTAGTATTCTACCTTTAGACTCAAATATACTTGCATTAACTCCAATCAGTGCCTTTAGACCAAGGAGATGGAGAGGTGCTCTGTTATCTGAAATTAGTAAAATTGATTTTGAAGTGTTAAATAATGATGAACGCTCATCTAGCGTAACTGCAGACAATGTTGAATTTAGAGATATTAGTAGAGTCAATATTGTTTCTTCAGATGAAAATAAATGCACTGTATTGTTTGATAGTAAACACTCTATTGAAGATAAAATTTTGAATGAACAATTTAATTTTTAAGATCAAATTTTTTTAAAAATACAAATCTTGTTACCATCTAAATCCCTTAAATATGCATAATAATCTTTACCGTGTCTGGGCCCAGGCATTCCTTCATCTTTTGCTCCAAGACTAATTCCAATTTTATAAAATTCATTAACAGTTTTTTTAGAATTAGCTTTAAAAGTAATCATTGTACCATTTCCTATGGTTGCTTTTTTTTTGTTATGAGGTCTAATCAAGTATAATTCAATTTTTTTAGGAGTTTCTTTTTTAGCATAACCATAATAACGATTATGAGATAAAACTTTTTTAATTTTTAGAGGTTTTAAAATTTTACTATAAAATGCAGATGATTTTTTTAAATTATTTGTTCCAATGGTAATAAAAGCAAACATAATTTAAAGATTGGTAGCCTCGGCCGGACTTGAACCGGCACTCCCAAAAGGGCAAGGATTTTAAGTCCTTTGTGTCTACCATTCCACCACGAGGCCTATTTCTGGACTAATATCAAACTATAGAACTTTTTCCACCATTTAATTCAATCATCTTAGTTATATCATCAACTATTGGTTGAATAGATTTCATCTCCCATGATGAAACAACTATGTTAACACCGCCTGTTTTAGCTGCAAGATTAAAATATGGGTAACTACCGATTGATGCATTTTTATAATTGTTTTGAATATTTTTTAAATTTTTTGCAATTTTACTTTCGTATAAATTAGTATTAATTGTTGTAACAAGTTTTGGTTTACCTTTTTTAATTTTTTTAATTAATTCCTCAAACATAACTTGCATTATTTCTGGCACACCAGGTAAAACATAAATATTTTTTACAATAAATCCTGGTGCAGCAGTCATTGGATTTAAAATAAGCTCTGAACCTAATGGCATTTTGGCCATTCTTTGCCTACTTTCATTAAATTCACCTTTTGGATAATAATTTTCAAGAAGCTCAAAAGCCATTTTATTTGTTTCATATTGTAAATTAAAGGCTTCAGATATACTTTCTGAAGTTATATCATCATGAGTTGGTCCAATTCCTCCGGTAGTAAAAACATAAGAATATTTAGAGCTATATTTCAAAACATTTTCTATTATTTTTTTTTTATCATCCTGAATAACAATAACTTCTTCTAACTTAATACCAGCTTCTAATAATTTTTTTGCAATATAATTTGAGTTTGTATCTTGAGTTCTGCCAGAAAGTATTTCATCACCAATAATAATAACTCCTGCAGTAAAAGAACTCATATGATTAATTGATATTTTCTATATATTATTTATTAATCGTAAGTAATTATTTTTTAAATGAGAAACAACAATATCCCAATACATACGAAAAAAGATTTTGAGGGCATGAGGGAGGCTGGCTCTTTAGCTGCTGATGTTCTAGATTCTTTAAGTGAAAAGATTATTCCAGGAATAAGTACTCAAGAAATAAATGACATATGTCATGATCAAATTATTCAAAACAAAGCAATACCAGCTCCTTTAAATTATAAAGGTTTCCCAAAATCAGTTTGCACATCTGTAAATCATGTTGTTTGTCATGGAATTCCTTCTGAGAGAAAAATTCTATCTGATGGTGATATGGTAAATGTAGATGTAACAGTTATTCTAAATGGTTGGCATGGTGATAGTTCCAGAATGTTTGTTGCAGGCAAGACAAATAAAAAAAATTATGATTTTTTAAAAATAACTTATGAATCTTTATTAATTGGTATTAGTGAAGCTAAACCTGGTAAGCATATTGGTGATATTGGAAATAAAATTCAGAAACTTGCTGAAGGAAAAGGTTATTCTGTAGTAAGAGATTTTTGTGGTCATGGAATTGGAAAAGAATTTCATACCCCACCTAGTGTCTTACACTTTGGAGAACCAGGTGAGGGACCAATGTTAGAGCCTGGAATGTTTTTAACAATTGAACCAATGATTAATTTAGGTGGATGGCAAACAAAAATACTAAATGATGGATGGACAGCTGTAACAAAAGATAAATCTTTATCTGCTCAATTCGAGCATACAATTGGAATAACAGAAGAAGGAAATGAAATATTTACATTATCTAAAAATAATACATCTTTTCCAATAAAGGATGTATAAGTATATTAAATGATACCTAGATATAATAGACCTAAAATTGAAAAGATTTGGTCATTAGAAAATAAATTTACAATTTGGACAGAGATTGAGTGTTTGATTGCAGAAAAACAAGCAATGCTCGGCGTTATTCCTAAAAAAGCTTCAAAAGAAATAAGAAATAAAGCAAAATTTAATGTTAAAGAAATAGAAAAAATTGAAAAAGAAACAAAACATGATGTTGTTGCTTATATTAATAATGTAAGCAAATATATTGGCGACTCATCAAAGTATTTTCATTTTGGTGTAACATCAAGTGATATTATTGATACTTCATTTTCTGTACAACTTAAGCAAACTTCAGAAATAATAAGGAAAAGTTTAGAAGAATGTATTCAAAGTTTAAAAATCAAATCTAGAAAATATAAAGACACATTAATGATTGGAAGAAGTCATGGGATACATGCTGAACCTATTACTTTTGGATTAAAATTATCTTCCTTTTATTTTGAGTTTAAAAGAAACTTAGAAAGACTTGATCAGGCAATCAACGAAATATCTGTTTGTGCTATTTCTGGACCGGTTGGAACCTTTAATTCTATAGACCCACGAGTTCAAGATTATGTAGCAAAAAAACTTAAACTAAATTCTGAAGATGTATCAACTCAAGTAATTCCAAGAGATAGGCATGCGTATTTTTTCTCAGTACTAGGAATTTTAGCATCTTCTATTGAGAGATTTGCTGTTGAAATTCGAAATCTACAAAAAACAGAGGTATTAGAAGTTGAAGAAAGTTTTTCTTCAAACCAAAAAGGCTCTTCTGCAATGCCTCACAAACGTAATCCGGTATTGAGTGAGAACTTAACAGGTATTTCACGATATATTAGAAGTGGTATAATACCTTCACTAGAAAATGTCGTACTTTGGCACGAGAGAGATATTAGTCATTCTAGTGTTGAAAGAATTATGACTCCAGATATTACAATTGCAACTGATTTTGCACTGAGTCGTTTAAATGGCATTATAAAGAATTTAAAAGTCTATCCAAAAAATATGTTGAAAAATTTGAATATGCTTGGGGGCTTACATAGAACTCACAATATTATGTTAAAACTAATTGAAAAAGGATTGAAAAGACAACAAGCCTATAAAATTGTTCAAGAAAGTGCCATGGAAACATGGAATAATAATAAGAATTTTTCTCAAGTTTTACAAAAAAATAAAGAATTAAACAAAAAATTAAATTCAAAAGAAATCGAAAAAATCATTAAAGATGATAACGATCTAAAGAAAATAGATTGGATTTTTAAAAATAAAATTAAATAGTCTTTATTTTTCTTAATATCTGAACTATTTTATAGGTATGCCAATGACTGTTGAACAAATTGAACAATTTATTAAAGAAGCTATACCAGATGCAACTGTTGAAATTGAAGATCTTAAAGGAGACGGTGATCATTACAGTGCTACAGTGACGTCAAAATCCTTTTCTGGAAAAACAAGAGTTCAACAACATAAGATGGTTTATGATTCTTTTAATGGTAAAATGGGTAGTGATTTGCACGCACTTAAGCTAAAAACTGTATCGGAGTAATAATGAATAATAACGACCATGTATCTCAAAATATAGAAAATGAAATTAACTCAAATGATGTAATGCTTTTCATGAAGGGCACCCCTGTATTTCCAATGTGTGGATTTTCTGCAAGAGTAGTTGAAATATTAAATAAAGTAGGTGTTAAATTTGGAAGTGTGAATGTGTTAGAGAGTGACGAAATGAGAGAAGGTATTAAAACATATTCTAATTGGCCAACCATACCACAACTTTATGTTAAGAAAGAATTTATAGGTGGTTGTGACATTATAACTGAAATGTTTGAAAGTGGCGAATTGTTAGAATTATTAAACACAAATGGAATAGACGTAAACCCTTCATAGATTGTTAAATAATAGTTTTTCAAAAGGTGTAATATTTTCTTGTATTGCATCAATTTTTTGGGGGCTTCCACAACCCCTTTTTTTTAATGAATTAAATCATGTTGAGACTATTGAAGTTGTAGCTCATAGAGGTTTCTGGTCGTTTATTTTTCTATTTTTATTATTAATTTTAGTTTCAAACTTAAGTGATTTTATTGAAATATTTAAATCTAGAAAAAGAATTTTTATTTTAACAATTACAGCTTTTCTTATTGCAGGTAACTGGGCAGGTTTTATTTATTCTGTAGGGCAAGAAAGAGTTCAGGATGCATCAATGGGTTACTTTATTACTCCAATGATCAGTATTATTTTAGGTTATTTTTTTTTAAATGAAAAAATAACTAAGCCTAAATTTGCATCTGTATGTCTTATGTTCTTAGGTATATTATTCTTATTTATTAATTTAAATCAATTTCCATTCCTAATAATTTGGATTGGAACCTCATGGGCAATATATGGATTATTAAGAAAACAAGTTAATGTTAATCCTTCAATTGGCTTACTATATGAGACTTTCATAATATCTTTAATATCTATCCCATACTTAGTTTATTTATTTTGGCAAAATGAAAATAGTATTTTTAATATTGATTTGAAGACATCATTATTTTTAATTCTAACAGGAGCTGTAACGATTTTTCCATTATTTTTTTTTAATTTGGGTTTAAAATTTATTCAATTAGGTCTTGCTGGAGTTTTATTTTACTTAGCACCAACATTTCATTTTATAACTTCAGTATTTATTCTTAATGAAGAAATTTTACAAATTAAGTTAATATCATTTATAATTATTTGGATAGGAATAATAATTTATATTTATGATAGTTATAAAAAAGAAATTATCTTGAATAATACTCAATAACTAAATTAGGTTCCATAGTAACTGGATAAGGAACATCATGAATTAGAGGTGCTCTTAAAAAACGACCTTTCAACTCTTTTACATCAACTTCTAAGTATTCTGGAATTTCTCTTTCTTGAGAACTAACTGATTCTACAATTAAATTAATTTCTTTACTTTTATCTCTTATTGAGATTTCATCTCCATCACTAACACTATAAGATGAAATGTTAACTCTTTTTCCATTGACCTTTACATGACCATGATTAACTATCTGTCTTGCAGAAAAAATTGTAGGTACAAATTTCATTCTATAGACTGTAGCATCTAATCTTCTTTCTAAAAGTTCAATTAAAATCTGACTTGTATCACCTTTAATATTAGAAGCTTTTTTGAAAATATTCCTAAATTGTCTTTCAGTTAAATCACCGTAATAAAATTTAAGTTTTTGCTTAGCAAATAACTGATTTCCATAATCTGATAGTTTCTTTCTTTGTCCCTGTACACCATGCTGACCAGGCTTTGAGTTTCTTCTATTAAAAGGGCTTTTAGGTCTCCCCCATAAGTTAACACCTAACCTTCTATCGATTTTGTATTTAGCGTTATGTCTTTTTGTCATTATTATGAGGGGTATATAGTGATTTAAAGTACTATGTCAAATTTAATATACTCAATTTTTGGCTTATTTATTAAGTTTTTTAGTAATTCCCCATAATGTCTGCAATTCTTTCTTTGTAAGAGGGATTTTTGTGAAAATACTATAAATATTATTTTTCATACTTTCTTTTTTTTCACTTGGAGTAAAAAATTTTTTATTTTCAAGTTTCTCAATCACATAATTTAAGAATTTAGATAATTGATATTTACTAATATTATCTTTTTCAATTGAAATAGAATTAGTAATTTTCAAATTATTCAATTCAAATAATTTATGACTTAAAACAGTAACTGCATGAGAAAGGTTTAATGAATTACTTTTACTACTTGTTTCAATAGTAAAAATAATATCAGATAATCTCAAATCCTCATTTGAAAGTCCTGAATTTTCAGGACCAAAAAGTATTGCTGTTTTTTTATTAACAATAATTTTTCTTTTAATGAATTTAAAATCGTTAGTAGAATTTTTTTCCAAATATCTTCTTCTATTAGTTGTGGCTACAACATAAGAAAAATTAGAAAGTGCAATTTCTAAATCATCATAAACTTTAATATTCTTAATAATTTTCGTTGCTTTTTTTGCTGCATTTATTGATTTATTGTTGAACCATTTATCTCTTGGCGAAACAATAATTAGATCTTTTAAACCAAAGTTGTGCATAACACGAGCAACCATTCCAATGTTTTCAGGAAGTTGGGGTCTAACTAAAATTATGCTTGGATTTTTTGGAGTCAATTTTTATTCTTTAAATCATTTAATAACTTAAAAGTAATGCTATCAAAAATAGCGCTATAAGATGCATCAATAATATTTGGAGATACGCCAATAGTTGTCCAATGTGTATTAGTGGAATCAGATGATTCAATTAAAACTCTTGTGATAGCGCCAGTACCTTTTTCTGATGAAAGAATCATAACTTTGTAATCAGTTAACTTTAAATCTTTAAGATCAGGATAATAATCAATTAGGGCTTTTCTTAATGCACTATCAATAGCATTTACTGGACCATTTCCAGTGCCAACTGTCATCATATTTGAATCTTTTACTTTTAAAAATATCGTAGCCTCTGCTTCAGTAACAATTTCACCTTTAGCATTCCATCTTCTTTCATCTGTGACTCTAAATTTTTCTAAATTATAAAAATCCTCAAAATGACCAAGATGACGTCTTACTAATAGTTCAAAACTAGCTAAAGCAGTATCAAATGAATATCCTTCTGATTCTTTTTCCTTGATAATCTCTAAGATATTGTTGATTTCATTTTTAGGTAGATCAATATTAATCTTATTTAATTGATTTAATATATTAGATCTTCCTGCCTGATTTGAAATTACTACGTTTCTAGAATTACCAACAATTTCTGGTTTAATATGTTCATAAGTTGAAGAATTTTTTTCTATTGCAGATGCATGTAATCCACCTTTATGAGAGAAAGCATGATCTCCAACATATGGAGCATTTTTTCTTGAAGGCATGTTTAGAATATCATTTAATGTTCTAGAAATATGAATTAAATTTTTTAACTTATCTTTTGAAATATTTGTTTTATATTTTGTTTTTAGAACCAAAGATGGAATTAAGGAAATTAAATTAGTATTTCCACATCTTTCTCCTAAACCATTAATTGTTCCCTGTATCTGTCTTGCTCCAGCATTAATAGCTGCTAATGCATTTGCAACTGCATTGTCAGTATCATTGTGAGCATGTATACCAACATTTTGACCTGGTATAACTTTTACTACTTCTGAAACAATATTGTAAATTTCATCTGGAAGAGTTCCACCATTTGTATCACAAAGCACAACCCATCTTGCACCAGCGTCATATGCTGCTTTAATACAATTCAATGCAAACTCTTTATTTTCTTTAAAGCCATCAAAAAAATGTTCTGCATCAAAAATTGGCTCTTTGTTTTTATTTTTTATTGATCGAATACTATCACTGATCATTTTTAAATTTTCATCTTCAGATATCTCTAAAGCGTTTTTTACGTGAAATGATGATGATTTACCTACAATACAAACACAACTTGCGCTTGAATTAATAAGTGCATTTAATCCTGGATCGTTATCTGCACTTCTACCTGGTCTTCTTGTCATACCAAAGGCAGTCAATTTACTTTTTGAAAATTTTGTATTTCTAGAAAAAAAATCATTATCGGTAGGGTTTGCTCCCGGCCATCCACCTTCAATGTAATCTATTCCTAAATCTTCAAGATGTTGAGATATATTCATTTTATCACTAACAGAAAAATTAACTCCTGTTGTTTGTTGACCATCTCTAAGTGTGGTATCGAATAAATATACTTTATCTTCCATAATTACTAGATCGCTAATAGAGTATAAATTAAAATTTACTAGATTTTTCCAAGTTTTTGCAAGATTTCGTCTCTATCAAATAATGGTAGTAGATATTTTAATTCGGGTCCATGAGATTTTCCTGTCAAAATTAACCTCAAAGGCATAAATAAATCTTTTCCTTTAAGCCCAGTTTTTTTGTTAATTTTTGATGTCCAATGATCCCATGTTGTTTCATCAAAAGGATCCTCGGGTAATTCATCAACTGCCGTATTAATAAAACTATCATCAATATTTAAATCTTTAGCATTATTTATTTTTGTAATTACTTCTTCCCATTCTTTAGCTTGATTAACAAATGAAATATTATTTTTAATAAAACGCCAAAAACTCTCTTTTTGAAAATTAGATTTTATATTTTTTAACTTATGACTAATCTCATTATAACTAAATAATTTAATGGTATTTTCATTAAGATTTCTTAAGGATTCAATTGAAAATTTAGCAGAAGATCTAGATAAGCTTTGAATATCAAATTTTTTTACTATTTCATTTAAATCTTTGATTGGATCAATATTACTGCTCGAACCAATAAAAAGAAAATAATTAAGTAAAGATATATGTTCGTATCCTTCGTCTCTAAAATTTTCAATTGAAAGACTTCCAAGTCTTTTGCTAAAACCCTTACCAGTCTCATCAACTAAGAATGGATGATGAGCAAATGATGGAATAGAAGATTCAAGAGCCTTAAAAATTTGAATATGATAAGCAGTATTAGCTATGTGATCTTCCCCTCTAATAATATGCGTAATTTTTTCTTCAATATCATCAATGACTGAAGGTAAATGGTATAACAATGTTCCATCAGCTCTAATTAAAACAGGATCACTCAAATTTTTTGCATCAAATGAAACATCTCCTTTAATGATATCTTTCCAACCAATATTTTCATGATCTAATTTGAATCTCCAATGGGGTTGGATTCCAGATTCTATTTTTTTTTCTACTTCTTCATTACTTAGATTTAATGATGATCTATCATAAATAGGTGGTTTCCCAGATGATAACAAAGATTTTTTCTTTAAAGCTAATTCCTCTTCTGTTTCAAAACATGGATAAAGTCTTTTCTTTTGTTTTAGAATTTGGATTTTCTCATTGTAAATATGTTGTCTAGAGGACTGATTAAAAGTGTAACTCCAATTTAATCCAAGCCATTTAAGATCATCTTTGATACTTGTTTCAAATTCTTTAGAACTCCTATTGGCATCAGTATCATCAATTCTTAATACAAACTCACCTTGATTTTTTTGACAAAAAATCCAATTCAAAATTGCTGATCTAGCATTACCGATATGTATTTTTCCTGTAGGGCTAGGAGCGAACCTACACTTCATATTATTCTTTAGGAATTTCGCAAACGGGAATAGGCTTCATCTTATGAAGATTTGGCTTTCTAATTTCTTCGTATCTACTGTAGTAATCACTAGACTTATTTTCCATTGCTTCTTCTAATTGCTTATATGAAAGACCAAGCTGGCTTTCATCATTTCTACTATCATCCCATAAACCATCTGTCGGTGCCGCGCTAATAATATCTTTTATAACCCCAATTTCTTCGGCTAATTCCCACACTTCAGTTTTAGTACAATCTGCTATTGGCGATATATCTACGCCTCCATCACCATATTTTGTATAAAATCCAACACCAAAATCTTCAACTTTATTTCCAGTACCAACAACTATACCATTATTACTTTGAGCTATTTGGTATAGAGTTACCATTCTTAGTCTAGATCTTGAATTTGCAAAAGCTAACTCACTATCAAAATTTTGCATCGTATTTTGAAATGTTTTAAAAACATTATCTAGCTCAATTATTTTTGTTTCTACATTTGGGTAATTTTGCTCTAAAAATTCTAAATGTCTTAAACTTAAATCATGTTGTGATGAATTTTGCTTAATAGGCATTGAAACAGCTATAGTTTTTAAACCGGTTTGAGCACACAAGGTGCTAGTAAGAGCTGAGTCAACTCCTCCTGACACTCCTATTACTAGTGTAGTTGGATTATTATTTATATATTTGGCGTAATCTTTAATCCAATTAGAAATGTATACGATTTTGTTTTTTGAATTCATAAGTAATATATAAATATAAATTTATAAATTTGAAGATTGCTTTGAGAGCAATTTTTCTTCTTTTAAAAAATCTGATAATAAAAAAGCCAATTCTAGAGACTGCGAGGCATTTAGTCTCGGATCACAATATGTATGATATCTATTTTTTAGATCTTCAGCTGTTATTTCTTGAAGACCTCCCATACATTCTGTAACATCTTGACCAGTCATTTCTAAATGGACGCCGCCTGGATATGTTCCTTCGCTTCTATGAATTTGAAAAAATTGCTGAATTTCTGAAATTATATCTTTTAATGGTCTAGTTTTAAAACCCGTGTTAGATTTGATAGTATTTCCATGCATGGGGTCACAAGTCCAAACAACATTTTTACCAGCTGAATTAACTGATCTAATTATTTTTGGAAGTATTCCACTAACTTTTTCATGACCCATTCTACATATCAGCGTTATTTTGCCAGACTCATTATTTGGATTCAACACATCTAATATCTTTAATAGTTCTTCTGTCTTTGTACTTGGACCCACTTTAATACCTATAGGGTTCTCAATACCTCTTAAAAATTCAATATGCGCTCCATCAAGTTGTCGTGTTCTGTCACCTACCCACAACATGTGAGCTGAAACATCGTACCACTTACCTGAAGTACTATCTATTCTTGTTAATGCTTCCTCATATTGAAGAAGTAAAGCTTCGTGACTTGTAAAGAAGTCTGTTTCATTTAATTGTCTTACACTGTTTCCATTTATTCCACATGCCTCCATAAAAGATAAGCATTCGTCAATTCTAGAAGATATCTCTCTAAATTTAGCAGCATTCTCACCTTTAACAAAATTTAGGTTCCATTGATGTATTTTATTTAAATTAGCAAACCCACCTTGAGAAAAAGCTCTCAATAGATTAAGTGTTGATGCAGACTGATTGTACGCTTGAATCAATCTATCTGGATTAGGATCTCTATCTTTTTGATTGAAGTCGATACCATTAATTATATCGCCTTTATAAGACTCAAGTTCTAAATCATTAATAACTTCTGTGGCAGATGATCTTGGCTTTGCAAATTGTCCGGCAATTCTTCCTACTTTAACAATTGGACAAGAAGCACCAAACGTCAAAACAACAGCCATTTGTAAAATAACTTTAAATGTATCTCTAATATTATCTGGATGAAAATCTGCAAAACTTTCTGCACAATCTCCACCTTGTAATAAAAAAGCATTTCCGTTTGCAACTTCTCCAAGTTTCTTTTTTAATAGTCTCGCTTCTCCAGCAAAAACTAAAGGTGGATATTTGGAAATTTCGTTTAGAGTTTTATTTAGATGATCTTCATTCTGATAATTTGGCATATGAAGAGCATCTTTATTTCTCCAACTATTTGGTGACCATTTATCGCTCATAATTTGAAAAGGCTCATAAACCCTAATATATCTTGAAACAAGGGTTATTATTTAGATCTTTTATTTCTTAGAATTTTTAAGGCTGATCTTTCAATAGCAAGTGAATTTTTGGGAATATTTTTAGTGATAACACTACCTGCACCAATTCTAGATTTAGACTCAATTACAACTGGAGCTATGAGTGATGTGTTTGAACCTATAAATACATTATCTTTTATTATCGTTTTGTGTTTTTTCTTTCCATCATAGTTACAAGTTATTGTGCCGGCACCTATATTCACATTATTTCCTATTTCTGAATCTCCAACATATGAAAGATGAGCGATAGAAACATTATTTCCAATTTTAGAATTTTTAATTTCAACAAAGTTACCAATCTTTGATTTTTTTCCGATTTTTGTTTTTGGTCTTAATCTAGCACTTGGACCAATATGTGAATTTTCATCTATTGTAACCTCTTCTAAGTATGAATTACTTTTAATTATTGAACCTTTTTTTATAATTGTTTTTTCCTTTATTGTAACATTGCTTTCAATTGTAACAGTAGGTTCAATTTTGGAGTCATAGCTTAAATAACAAGTATTGGGTTTTAAAAAATTGACTCCATTTTTTATAAAATTTTTTACGTATTTTTTTTGTAAGATATTTTGTACAACATTAAAATCATCCAATGTATTTATGCCCAACATTGTTTCTTTGTTGCACTCAATATAATTGATAGGAATATTTTTTTTTGAAAAAATTTTGCATATATCAGGAAGATATCTTTCTTTTTTAATTTTATTTTCTTTAATATTTTTTAAATTATCAAATAATAATTTAGTATTTGCTATCAAAATACCAGAATTACATAAATTGATTTTTTTTTGTTCAGGTTTTAAATTGATTTGCTCAATTATTTCTTCAACGTAGTTGTTATTTAATAATAACCTACCATAACCATGTGGCTCTGAAGTATTAAATGCAATTAATGAAGCTTTCGCTTTACTTTTTTTAAATTTACTTACTAGTTTTCTTATATCTTTAACTTCAACTAAAGGTGTATCACCAAATAAAATTAAAATATTTTTTGATTTAACATATTTTTTAACTTGCTCAATTGCATCAGCAGTCCCTTTTTGTTTTTTTTGAACAACTAACTTTGAGGTATTTAATATTAACTTTAATTGTTCTTTATTTTTTTCATTAGATACAACTAATATATTTTTACCAGATATTTTTTTTGCAATATTAAAAATATGTGAAACAATTGGTAACCCACATAATGGATAAACAAGCTTAGATTTACTTGCTTTAAATCTCGTACTATTACCTGCAGCAAGTATAACAGTTGTAATATCAGACATTAAGTTAGAAATTTCTTAAAATTTCGTTTCCAACATTAATTATTTCTTTTGAGGCATCTGATGTAACACTTATATCAACTACACCCCTTCCAACTGAGAATGTTTCTGCAAATAATACTTTGCTAGACAGTCGTGAGCGAGCAATTTTAGCACCAGCGTATCTTAAACGCAAAATCATTGCGTCAGTTAATTTTGCTCTTGGCATCACTCTATTAAGAATAATTATTGGATTTTTTCTTTCTTGTTTTGCAATTTTTAAAAAAGGCAGTGTAGCCATTAAGTCTACTGGACTTGGTTGTACTGGAACAAATACTCTATCAGAAGCTTTTACAACCTGCATTGTTTCAAAAGTTATAGATGGAGGGCTATCGATAATTATAAAATCATATTTTCTTTTTATTGCTTTAATTTCATCTATTAAATTCCTGATATCAAAATTTAATTGAGTTATTCCAATATCATCTTCACCATAGTAAGATTTTCTAGCTTCAAGCCAATATGATAGACTTTTTTGTGCATCAGCATCTATAACAGCTACTTTGTAACCACTATTGCTCCACAAAACTGATAAATTTGCTGAAAGAGTCGATTTACCTGAACCACCTTTTTGATTCGAAAATGCTATAACTTTTCCCATATACAAGTATTGATAATAACTATTTTAAAGATAGATGGAAACATTTTATAAAAAAATATGAAAAAAAATAAGTTAGATATTGCAAAAAATTTATTAAGCAGTGGAGAACTTGTAATATTTCCC
>CACGNZ010000011.1 GCA_902574475.1 uncultured Alphaproteobacteria bacterium
AATTGATGTATTTGTTTAGATAATAGTAACCGTTGTTTTTTTGATAAATAATAATTATCTAAACTAAGCAAAAGTATTTTCTTATTATAAAATTTTTCAATAGTTTTAGAGATGATATTTATAAATGATGATTTTCCGATACCTTGAGAGCCTCCAAATAGGAATTTTTTTGATTTACTAGAGCAAATATAATTTATGATTGGAATTAATTTATTTTCTATGTACTTTTTGGAATATTTTTTATTATATGTTTTGTGTATTTCTATTTGAATATAGTCTATTAATGCAATCATTTAATATTTATTTATAAACAAAATACTTATACATGAAATTTCTTTTTGATTTAGGCGGTGTTTTTTTTGATTGGGACCCCAATCATTTCTTTAAAAATGTGTTTGGTGATGATGAAGAAAGAAAATATTTTTTAACTGAGGTGTGTAATGATCAATGGAACTTCCAACAAGATGCTGGTAGATCTATTGCAGAAGCAGAGTCAGAGCTTATTCCTAAATTTCCGCATTATGAAAATGAAATTAAAATGTATTACAAAAACCATCGTAAAATGATTAGAGGTATTTTTGAGGAATCAATTGAAGTATTAAGACAACTTAAAGATAAAAATTATAAATGCTATGTTTTATCTAATTGGTCAGCAGAAACCTTTGAAGGAATACCAATAGATTATCCTTTTATGCAGTTATTTGATGGGCTGCTTATATCTGGCGAAGATAAACTTATAAAGCCTGATCAGGCTATTTATGAATTAGCGAAAAAACGCTTTAATTTAGATCCAGAAGAAACTGTATTTATTGATGATAAGTTAGAAAATATCGAGGCTGCGCAAAAAATGAATTTTAAGACGATACATTTAACAAATCCAAAAAATATTGAAATGGAAATTAAAAAATTTCTAGTTTAATACTTCAGTGGTTTTTTTAATATATGAAAAAGATGTTTGATATTTTTATTATTGGCGGAGGTATTAATGGAGCAGGAATTGCACGAGATGCAAGTGGCAGAGGTCTTAAAGTTTATTTAGCAGAAAAGGGTAAGGTGGGATCTGCCACGTCTTCTTGGTCTTCAAAATTAATACATGGTGGATTAAGATATTTAGAAAATTATGAGTTCAAACTTGTAGCTGAGTCTCTTAGAGAAAGAGAAGTAATTACACAAATTGCCCCATCAATTACAAAGCCTTTACCATTTGTTATTCCGCATACTAAAAAATTAAGATCTAAATTGTTAATTAGACTAGGATTATTTTTATATGATAACCTTGGTGGTAAAACAAAAATTCCTAAATCATCCAAAGTAATTTTTGCAAAGCAATATCAAAATATTTTACAGTCTAAGTTTACAGAGGGTTTTAGATATTATGATGTTCAAGTAGATGATAAGAAATTAGTAGAAATGAATATTGATGATGCAAAAAAAATGGGTGCCATTATTACAGAAGATACAAAAGTAATAAATGCAAACAGAATAGATAATTATTGGGAGATAACGCTTAACAATAATGAAAAAATTAAATCAAAAATATTAATTAATGCAGCAGGACCATGGATCAATGAAACTGTAAACAATGTTCTCAAAATTAATGCAAAAAAATCTATCAGATTAGTAAGAGGTAGTCATATCATTACAAAAAAATTATATGAAGAGGAAGTTGCGTTTACTTTGCAAAATGAAGATAATAGAGTTGTTTTTGTAATTCCTTATAAAGGTGAATATTCTCTTATCGGTACAACTGAAGTTGATGTTGATACACCGGAAAACCCCTCTATATCAAATGAAGAAAAAATTTATCTAATTAATACTATTAATAATCATTTTATTAAGCAAATCTCTCAAGAAGATATAGTTGAGACTTACTCTGGAATACGTCCTTTAATTGAAGATTTTAAAGATGCGACAAAAGTTACGAGAGATTATATATTTGACTTAAATGAGGATGACTCTAAGGCCCCGCTACTAAGTATTTACGGAGGAAAGCTCACAACATATAGAAAATTAGCTGAAAATGTTCTTCTTGCTCTTAATAAATATATTCCAGTTAATAAAAAAAACTCATGGACTGCTAAGCAAAAACTATAATTGGTATCCCTCTTAAATAACTTTTCAAATTTGGTGGGCAGAAAAGTTTTATAAGAGGAATACTTCTTATAGGAGGAAATAATATGAACCCTCTGCCCATTATTATTTTAGTTTAAATTTATGATATTTCTTGAAAATTTTTAAAAAAGGGACGTATTGCCCCTTATATTAGGGGCAATAATCAATACGATTCTATTATTTAAATGCTTGTCCTGAACTATCAAATAATTGGCATCTTCCAGCAGGGAATCCAACTTTTACAGTATCACCAACTTTTATTTCTGAATGCCCTTCAGTTTCTGCAACTAATGGCTCACCATCTTTTTCAAGGTATAGATAAGTAACGTCACCAAGTTTTTCGACAACAAATACTTTACTCTCCCACGAACCATCTGAATCACCATTTACCACTAAGTGTTCCGGTCTAATACCTAATGTTACTGCATCACCTTCAGAAGAAGATGCTGACATTTTAGAGACTGATATTTTTGACATTCCCATAATATCAACTTCCGTAGCATCAGAACTTTTGCTTAAGATCTTACTTGAAATAAAGTTCATTTTTGGTGATCCAATAAATCCACCTACAAACATATTATTTGGTCTATCATAAAGTTCCAATGGAGATCCTTTTTGTGAAACGATACCTGTATCAAGAACAACAATATCATCAGCTAAAGTCATAGCTTCTGTTTGATCGTGTGTAACATAGATCATTGTTGCTTCTAGTTCATTATGAAGTTTAGCTAATTCAACTCTCATTTGAACCCTTAATGCAGCATCAAGGTTTGAAAGCGGTTCATCAAATAAGAAAACTTTTGGCTTTCTCGTAATTGCTCTTCCAATAGCAACACGTTGTCTTTGACCACCGGAAAGTTGTTTTGGTTTTCTATGAAGGTAATCTTCTATTTGAAGAATTCTTGCTGCTTCATTCACTCTTTCATTAATTTCATCTTTTGATCTTTTTTCTAATTTCAAACCAAAAGCCATATTATCAAATACAGTCATGTGAGGGTATAATGCATAAGATTGAAACACCATTGCAATATTTCTTTGCTTTGGCGGTAAATCATTAACTACCTGACCATCAATTGAAATTGTACCTGAATTGATATCTTCAAGTCCTGCTATCATTCTTAACATAGTTGATTTACCACAACCACTTGGTCCAACTAGAACTGTGAATGATTGACTTTTGATGTCTAGAGATACGTCTTTAATTACGTGGACGTCTCCAAAATATTTATTAACAGTATTTATATTTATATCTGCCACTTCATCCTCCTTTGAGCGATCTTTCAAGTGTATGAATACATCATCATACAAATATGGTTATATTTAACGATAATTTAAAGGAAAAATCAATAGTTTTTAATACTAGCCCTTAACTGATCCTGCTACTAATCCTCTTATAAAATATCTTTGTAGGGCGAAAAAGATAAATAAAGGGACTGTCATTGAAACAAAAGCTCCTGTCGTTAATATCTCCCAGTTTTCCCCTCTTGATCCAAGTAATTCTTTTAGTTTAGCAGTTAAAATTATTTCACTTGGAACCTGGTCTAAAAATACTAAACCAACTAATAAATCATTCCAGCACCATAAAAATTGCAATATAAATATTGAAGCAAATGCAGGTATTGATAAAGGAATAATTATACGTAAAAAAATATCATAGTGGGAAGCGCCATCAACTTTAGCAGCCTCCATCATTTCATTAGGCAAGCTTTTTAAGAAATTTCTCAATAAGAAAGTAGTCGAAGCTAATCCAAAACCAGTATGTGCCATCCATACTCCAGGATATGATTTTGCTGCTACACCAAATAATGCACCAAAATCATTATAGATTGTTAGGATTGGTATTAAAGACATTTGAAGAGGAACAACAAGAGACGCAATTATTATCGCTAAAAGAGTATCTCTTCCATAAAATCTCATCCAAGTTAAGGAATAGGCAAAAAAGGAACATATTATTAATGGTATCAATGTAGAAGGTAGGGCAACAGCCATTGTATTGATAAATGCTCTTCCAATTCCTTCTTTAAATAAAACTTCTCTATAATTTTCAAAAGTAAATGAAGGTGGGCTTAAAGATGTAGTAAATAATCTTTTGCCTTTTTTCTTTTGAAATTCACTTTTTGATCTCCATTCATAATTTCCATTTTCATCTAGTATGACTTCACTTTCATCTTTAAAAATAGCAATATCACCAATCTTGAATTCATTTATTTTTTTAGAATTTATACCAAAGCTTTCAATTTTTTTCCCCGAATTTTCTTCAAACAATGTTCCTTTAATTTTAAAATAACCATCTTCCTCAATTTGAGATTCCATTCCCGACATTCTATAAATTTCATTTATTTCAGTTGTAGTTAAAGCTGTCCACCAGCCACTTATTGCTAACAAATCTTTATCTCTTAAAGAGCTTATAAAAAGTCCAAAAGTCGGAATGATCCATACAATCACAAAAAACAATAACAATAATTGTGATAAGATTGATGATAATGAAATTTTCTTCATTAAATTTTTTGCTCCTGTCTATGTTTGTATAAATTCCAAGCTAGGATTGGTATTACCCCAATCATAATGACAATAGCTAATACACTTCCTCTTCCAGAATCTCCACCACCCCTAAACATCCAATCGTACATTAAATTAGCTAATACTCCAGTTTGCCATTCACCATTGGTCATAGCAAAAATAATATCAAAAATTCTTAGAACAATAATTGTAATTAGAGTCCAAATGACAAGAATTGTTTGTTCTAAATAGGGTATGATAATTGAAAAAAATATTTTTAATTCGCTCGCTCCATCAATTCTCGCAGCTTCCAACATTTCTTTAGGTATACTTCTTAAAGCTGCACTAAATATTACAAGAGCTAGTCCAGTCTGTATCCAAATCATTATTGCCATTAAAAAAAAATTATTCCATATTGGAATTGTTAACCATGCCTGAGGTTCATAACCAAGTGAAACTATTATTGCATTAAGTAAGCCAATTTGTGTATTATCTGGTCCTCTATACTCGTAAATAAACTTCCAAATTACGCCTGCTCCAACAAATGAGATTGCCATAGGCATGAATATTATTGATTTTGCAATTGAACCCCACCAAATTCTATCTGCTAGGTTTGCTATAACTAAACCAAAAAAAGTACTTAATGTTGGGACAACAAGCAACCAAACAAGATTATTTAAAATACTTCTTCTAAATTCAGGATCACCAATAGCCCATTTATAATTATATAGACCAACAAATTCTCTTCCAAATTTATCGTAAAAGCTAAGCCGAACAGTTTCAAAAACTGGATATAAAATAAATATAAATAAAACAATAAAAGCAGGGGCAATGAAAATAATTACTCTTATTGAATTTTCAAAATTATATCTTCTTACACTTTTTCCACCATAAGCATCTAGGGCTAAATTAGAAATATGAAAGTAACTTACAAAAAATAATATTCCTAAAAAAACAATGAATAATAAATTTAGGATGGTCATTAATGATTAAATATATAAAAAAAACAGGCGAACAAGTTAATTGTTCGCCTGTTATTAAGGAGGTAGTTATTTAATTGCGTCCCAACTGTCTTGGATTGCATCAGCAACATCTTTAGCAGATTTTCCATTGGTATAGTCAACCATACCAGTCCAGAAAGTTCCTGCACCAATTGCACCAGGCATTAGATCTGATCCATCAAATCTAAATGTAGTTGCTCCTAAAAGTATGTCATGAAGACCTTTAAATGTCTCACTTGAGTATTTATTTTTATCAACGCCTTTATGAGGTGTTAAGAAACCACCTTTTTCCATAAATCTTTCATTTGGTTCAGGGTGTAATAAAAATTTCATGAACTCAATAGTTGCAGCATTATCGTTTGTTGCAGCAACAAGAGTACCAGCACCTAGAACTGGCTTTCCAAGATCTTTTCCAGCGAAAGCAGGGAAGTAGAAGAAGTCATAATCAACTCCTGCCTCTGATCCTTCAGGAAAGAATGCTGGAATAAAACTAGCTTGTCTGTGCATCATACATTCAGCTGGAGATGTAAATAATCCATTTGGAGCATCTCTAAAATCTGTTGTTGCAACAGCTTTACTTCCACCATTTACATAATCATCATTTAAAGCAAATGAACCAAAAGTATCCATAGCTTCAATTACTCGTGGATCATTAAATGGCATTTCATTTGAAACCCACATGTCATATACTTCTGGTGAATGAGTTCTAAGCATTATATCTTCCATCCAGTCAGTTGCAGGCCAACCAGTAGCTGCACCAGAACCGAGACCAATACACCAAGGTGTATTGCCATCTGATGCCATTTGATCAGTTAAAGCAATTAACTCTTCCATTGTTCCTGGAATTTCATAACCATTATCTTCAAAGTTATCTGGAGAGTACCAAACTAAACTTTTTACATTGACTCTAAAAAATACGCCCATGAATTGATCTGTACCATTTTCATCTGCATATGTTGTTAGATCTACCCAAGATTGTCCAGCAGCGTAATCATCTAAAACCATTTGTTTTATATCATCACCAAGAGGAACCAATCCTCCCATAGCTGCAGCGTTAGCTGCTAATCCAGGTTGCGGGAATATAACTGCATCTGCAGCACTTCCAGCCTTTAAGTCTATCATAACCTGTTGCTCAAAACTGTCAGAGCCACCGTATTCAACAGTTGCTCCAGTTGCTTTTTCAAAGATTGAAACAACATCTCTAAAGTCATCATCTTGCGGTGCTAACCATGGACCAAAAACAGTAATTTTTTGCCCGCTTAAATCTGGTCCTGTATAGTGTCCACCAGCTGTAGCTGAAAAACTTAAAAGAAATGTTGAAATAGATAAAAATAAAATTTTAAAAATATTTTTCATTATTCCTCCATATTTTTAATAAGATAAAATATATAGTTTTATATTTTACCAAAACGTTTTGGTTGTCAATTCATTATTTCTCAGTTATTCATGTATTATGAACATTAAAGAATTGGCAAAAAAACTAGGTTTATCAATAACCACAGTTTCAAGAGCCCTTGGAGGCTATTCAGACGTTAGTGAAAAAACTAGAGAAAGAGTGAAAAAATATGCCAATAAGTATCAATATAGCCCTAATCCTTACGCCAGTACTTTGGCATCTGGAAAAGTAAAAACTGTTGGATATGTTCTTCCGATATATGGATCCAATACCAGCACTCTTAACCAAGGAAATTTTTTTCAATTTATTTCAGGTATGTCAGAAGAATTATTATCTGAAAGTATACAGCTTCAAATTTCATTTGCTAAAAGTGAGAACGAAGAATTAATAGCTTATGAAAAACTAATCACTGAACATAAAATAGAAAATATTGTTTTACAAAACATTAAGACAAAAGATAAACGAATAGAAATTCTTAATAAATATAAAGTTAATTATGTAGCTTGGGGAAAAACTAAAAGTAAAAGAAATTATTCTTGGGTTGATTTAGATAATGATAATGCAATAAAAATTATTATTAATTATTTAATTAAAAAAAATCATACTCATATTGCTTATATTAATATTTCAGAAAAATATAACTTTGCTAATGAGCGAAAATCATCTTTTCTTAAAAATTTAAAATTAAATAAAATAAATTTTAATCCTAATTACTATGCCTCAGTAAAACTAGAAGAGCCAGAAAATAGTTTTGAAGTAATAAAGAAAATGCTTACAAAAAACAAAAAAATTTCTGCAATAATTTGTTCAACAGAATTTTCAGCACTAAGTGCAGTAAAAGCGTGTAATGATTTAAATTACAAAATAGGAAAAGACATATCTATTATTACTTTTGATGGTGCTCTAGTTAGAGATTTAAGCTCACCTCCTATTACTGCCGTATCTTTTCCAGTTAAAGAATTAGGTAAAAGAGCAATAAATATTTTATTAGATAAAAATAAAAATCAAACAGTTAATTATTTAGCGAAATCAGAAATTATTGAAAGAGGCTCTGTTCATATTGTAAGTTAATACAATTATTTCTTATTTTAAGAAGCAATTTCTTTACGAATATAATAACTATTATCTTTATGTTGTTTAATTATGGCTGGTATTATTTCTTTATAAGCGTCAAATAAGCTTGTGTTAGCTTTAGGTAGCTGATCTTTTATTAATTTACTTAGTTTTGGTAAATTATAAGAGGGTACAGATGGGAACATATGATGTTCAACATGATATTCCATGTGCCAATACAAAAAGCTAAATATAGGATTAAATCGTACTGATCGAGTTGTGTATCTATGATCTTTAATGTCTTCAGGAAGCCCTAGATGCTGAGTCATATTAAATATATTGATTATGTTACCCCAGTATCTTGGGAAGAATATTAATAGTGCTGGAAGAGGGTTCATTAAATAGAATGATAAAGCAAAAGATGCAATCCATAGTAAAACATGTATTCTAGAAATGAGTCGGCATTTTGCTATTTCATTTTGAGGTATACAATCTCTCATAACAGGAGTGGTAAATCCTAATGCATGTTTTATGATTTCGTACTTAAATGAATGTTTAAAATATATTAATTCGTAAAATGGAACAAAACTAAATAAAAAACTTTTTAAGCTTGGGTATTGATGAAATAAAGCAGCTTCGAAATCATGAGGATCACTCACTGAAGACGTATTACTGTGATGTCTGAAATGACTCCAAGTCCATCTTGTGGGTTCAAAGTCGGTCATGAAAGAACCAATTTGGTAAAAAATTTCATTTAAATATTTCGACTTAAAAGCCGTTCTATGACCGCACTCATGCCAAATTGGATTACTAGAATAAAAAAGAACACCATAAAGCCATAGCCACAAGACTGTCCACCAAGTTCCCCATGTTGTTACTGACATGTAACCAAAGAAAAATAAAAGAATGAAATATAGAGTTACGTGTTGTAACCCTTTTAAATCACTTTTTTTTGATAATTGTTTTAGATCTTTTTTACTTATTTCAGCTCTAAACCACTTGTCATCAACATTATCTAGCTTTTCATTCATGTTTTCAAAATAAATGTTGTTTTAAAAAAATTAAAGTTAAAAATTAACAATTTTGACACACTTAAATGTCTAACCACTTTCCAGAATCACTACTTTCGTAACATTTATCTAGGATTTGCTGAATTTCAGCTCCTCTTTCAAAATCAGGCTCATGACTTGTATTGCTTTCAATAGACTCAATAAATCTTTCAAAATTAGTAGGCGAAGGAGGGCATTTAATTTCCTCCCATTCTAATTTATCTTCCTTACTTGAAAATTCTCTTTCAGTATCATTGGTAAACATAAACTTATTACCTTCATTAATAGGATCATCAAATTCAATTTTAACTGCACCTTTATCTCCAAATATTCTTAGCTCTAATCTATTTGAATAACCAGTTGCAAATCTAGTTGCATTGATAGTACCGATTGCACCATTATCAAATTCTACCATAGATAAAAAAGTATCATTTGCATCTAAAATATAATCTTTAATTTTTTCTCCCTTTGAATGAAAAGTTTTTAGAAAAGAATTCAGTCTTTTGATCTTTCCAATCGGCCGAGAAGCAAAATCAAATATATGAACACCAATATCACCTAATGTTCCTTTGCTGCCATGATTTGTCGATAATCTCCAAAGCCATTTATCTTGTTCTTTCCAATTGCCCCAGTAGTTTGATGTTAGCCAAGATTGATTGTAATTTGCATCCATATGCATAATATTACCTATTTTACCTTCTTTAACCATCTTGCAAAGTTCTTGATACCCAGATGAATTACGATAACTAAAGTTAACCATGTTAATAAGGTTTTTACCTTTAAGTGCATCACACATTAATTGCGCATCAGCAAAATTTTCAGCTAGCGGTTTCTCACAAAAAATATGTTTATTTTTTTCTATTGCTTTAATTGATATTTCTTTATGAAAAGCATCAGGTGTTGTATTTGAAATTGCATCTACATCTGACTTTTCTAAAAGTTCATCGACACTATTATATCTATGATCAATATTAAATTTATCACAAAACTCATTTAATCTATCATTGTTTACATCACATGCTGCAACAACATCTGAATTTTTATTATCTGTAAAAGCACTTGCATGCCATTCAGCTATTCCACCTGTACCAACAATGCCAACTTTAATCATTTTTTATAATTATGATCTACTTTATATCCTTTAACTTCAATAGGTTCGATTGGAGTTTTTCTTTCCATATAATCAATACCCTTAGCAATTCTATCAACCCATAGACCAGATGTTTTTTCAGGACAAACCCAATGAACAGAATTTTTTATTACCCTTTGAACATCTTTATTATAATAAACGGGGTATGACTCGTGACCTGGTCTAAAATAAAATATTTTACCATTACCTCTTTTATAACAAAGGCCTGATCTAAAAACTTCACCACCTTCAAACCAACTTACAAATACTGTTTCATCTGGTGCTGGAACTTGAAAAGGTTCTCCATACATCTCAGTCATATCAATTTCAAAGTATTCTCCCAAACCTTCTGCGATTGGATGTCCTGGGTTGCAAACCCAAACTCTTTCCCTTTCTCCTCTTTCTGCCCATCTAATATTTGCAGTTGTACCCATCATTCTTCTAAAAATTTTAGAGTGATGCCCTGAATGCAAGACCAAAAGGCCCATACCTTCTAAAACTCTTTGTTGAACTCGGTCTACAATTCTATCCTCAACTAATTTATGAGCTTTGTGACCCCACCATATTAAAACATCAGTTTTTTCTAGTAATTCTTCAGTTAACCCATGATCTTTTTCTTCCAGAGTTGCTGTTGAGATATTAAGACTTTTATCATCTGATAAAAATTCTTTGATACAACCATGAATACCATTTGGATATATTGATTTTACATGTTCATCTTCTTGTTCATGAACAAATTCATTCCATATAACTAAATTAACCATTATCTAACTCTTTCACCATGTAGACGATGCCCTAATAATGCTAATAATATTATTAATCCATTAAAAAACTGTCTCCATTCACCACTCCAACCTATTGCTATTATACCAATTTCCATATACGCAATTATTCCTACACCAAAAACTGCCCCAATGATTGTACCCAATCCCCCCCAGTAAGGAGTGCCGCCAACAAACACTGCCGCAAGAGCTAATAACAAATATCCAAAACCTTGAGTTGGAAAAAAAGTATACGTAATCATAGTAGTAAATATTCCACCTATTGCTGCACCAACACCAACAAACATAAAAGCTTTTATTTTAACAGCATTTACATTAATTCCCATTTGTTCAGCACTTACTGTATTATCTCCAACGTGTTGAATATGGATTCCAAAAACATGTTTATTAAAAAAATAGTAACAAAAAATTACAAATAATGCTGCCCAAAATATTTGCATTGGGAAGCCATAAAAATTGCCTACTAGTAAAGGATAAATCCAATGATTTTCAACTTCCATAATTGTAATTGATCGACTATTCGTTAATAAAAGTATTACACCTCTTAGTAAAAATAACATTCCAAGAGAGGCCACAAGAGATGAAAGTCTAAAAACAACTATTAAAGTGCCTACTAATGCTCCTATAGCAGCTCCAGTTAAAATTCCTAAAACAAAACAAATTCCAGGATCTACACCATTTTTTACAAGTAATGCAAAAACGTAAGCTGCCACTGCATAAGTAGAGGCAAAAGAAAGATCTATTTCACCTGATGCAACTAAAAAAACTAAAGGAATAGTTAAAAAAATTAAAGTAGGCATCATTACAAATACAGATTGATGAAGATTAGGCCTTATCCAAGCTTCCGGTGCACCGATAAAAAAAATCACCATTAATAGTACAAAGTATCCTATACTTCCTAAAGCTCTTCCGTTTCTGTGAAAGTAGTTACTTAAATATGAATTATTATTGCTCATTAGTGTGTCTTTATTGTATCTCTCATTATTTTCATTAGTTCTTCTGGTGTAGATATATCATTTTTATTTAGTTGATGCACAACTTCTCCTCTATCTAAAATTACAAATCTATCTGAAATATCGTAAACATGATAAATATTGTGACCAATAAATAGAACTGATCTATTTGATTTTTTAACATTTAAAACAAAATCAAAAACCTTCTGTGTTTCGTTCAAAGATAGATTATTTGTTGGCTCATCAAGTACAATTAATTCTGCATTATTATAAATAGCTCTTGCTATTGCTACACCTTGTCTTTCACCTCCAGACAAATTACCAACAGGAGATTCAGCATTTATTAATTTAGATGTAAAGCCTATTTCTCTGATTAACCTATTTGCTTCATAAATTTGTTCTTTTTCTTTTATAAATCCAAATGGATATCTTAATTCTTTACCCATAAAAATATTTTTAACTATTGATTGTTGTGGTGTTAAAGCTCTATCTTGGAAAACTGTTTCGATGCCTGACTCTCGTGCTTTTAATGCATTCCAATTAATAATTTTATCTCCTCTTATAAAAATTTCTCCTTCATCGGGGCTATACACACCAACTAATGTTTTAATTAATGTTGATTTACCTGCGCCATTATCACCGATTAGACCGACTACTTCTCCTTTAGTTACTTTTAAAGATGCTCTGTTTAAAGCAGTAATTCCACCAAATCTTTTCGTAACTTTCTTTAACTCAATGATATTTTCCATAAATTTCTGAACGCTAACCCATTTAAATGGGTTAGCAATATAATTATCTATCTATCTATCTTAAACCTGCATCAGCAAGAGCTTTTACAGCTTGATAATTATTTGTATCAACAAATCCTGCACCAGTATCTTGGTTTATAGCACCAGTACCAAGTACAGCTGTTTGACAAAGTGATAAAACTGGAAGATACCCTTGAAGGAAAGGTTGTTGATCTGAAGTTAGATGAACATATCCTTTTTCAAAAGCTGACATTATTTGTGGACTCGTATCAAAACCAATTTGAAGTAATTCACCAGGCCCATAACCTGCAGCTTTAGCAATACCTTCAGCAACATTCATAATATCACTTCCTGAATGAACAATAACTTTTGTTTCAGGATTTGCATTAAGCGCTGCTGAAAAAATTGGAATAGTCATATTAGGATCTGAGGCATATTTAGGATCACCATCAAGAACAGTAACTGTCATACCATGCTCTTCAAATATGATTCTTGCACCATCTTCTCTTTGAGCTCTAGCATAGTCACCAAGGGGAACCATTACTATAGCGTGATCTCCTGCTTCAAAACCAAATTGTCTAATTGCCTCTCTTGCAAGCGCTTTACCTTGAGTTGCTAAATTTGCACCAACGTATCCACCACCGTATTTTGCTCTTACACCTGATGGATCAACGTTTTGATATGTCATCAATATACCATTATCAGCAGCTTGTCTCGCTAAAGGCATAAGTGCTTCATCTCCTGGATGTCCCATCATTGCAATAGCGTCAACACCAAGACCAACGGACTCTCTAAGTTGACGAACCATTTTTTCAAAATCCCATTCTGAATAAATAATTTCTGCATCTGCACCAGTGTCTCTAATTGCATTCATTGCCCCTGCTGCAACTATGCCAGCAAAGCCCCCTGCTTCAGGACCACCAGCATAAAAATGCATTTTTACATCTGAGCACCATTTATCACCTAGGTCTTGTCCAGTTGGAGCAGCATAAGCTTGCATAGAAACTGGAAAAATAAATAAAGTAATAAGAAGTAATTTAATAATTTTCATATTTCCTCCCACGGATTTATTTTTAAATCTAATATTAAATAATAATAATAAAGTTTAACTAAAATTACTTGTAAATGTCAACTAGTAGAGTCTTTTACTTATTCTCTTTGTTTGTCCATGACTATAAACACCATCTACGCCGCCATCTCTTCCATAACCTGATCTTTTGTAACCACCACCTGGAAGATTATTTCCATCAACAAACCAATCGTTTTGCCAAATTATTCCCGCCTGTATTCTATCAGCAGTCCATTTTGCTTTTTGATCATCTGAGGTAAATACTCCAGAAGCAAGACCATATTTTGTTGAATTTGCTATACTAATTGCCTCTTCTTCATCTTCAAAATCAAATATTGATGTTACTGGACCAAATATTTCTTCTTGAGCAATTGTTGCATCAACTTTTACATTATCAAAAATAGTTGGTTGATAAAAATTTCCATCATTTCTCTCAGCTTTATCTCCGCCTATTGTTAAGGTGGCTCCAGATTGTACGCCAGATTTTACATAATTTGAGACTCTTTGCATTTGATCAGTTGATATTAAAGGTGTTACTTCAGTTCCTTCCTCATCACCTGCGCCTATTTTTAATTTTTGCGTTTTTGCAACTAGCTTTGTCATATATTCATCTTTAATTTTAGGATGAACAATAACTCTAGACATTGCTACACATATTTGTCCTGCATTTGGTTTAAAAATTCCCTTAACTGTACTTTCAACAGCTTTATCGATGTCAGCATCAGGATAAATTATTGCTGCAGATTTCCCGCCTAATTCAAAATGTGTTGGGACAATTCTATCTGCTGTCTCTTTTAATATCTCTGAAGCAACTTCAGGTGATCCAGTAAAGACAATATAATCACTTCCAGGATGTTGAACTAATTTTCGACCAGTTGTTTCTCCATAACCATGAACAATATTTATAATTCCTTTTGGAACACCAACATCTTCAAATATTTGACCATAAAAATTAGAAGATATAGGACAAAGTTCGGGAGGTTTTATAACTATGGTATTTCCCACAATCCAATTCTGCGCAACCATTCCTGAAAATATAGAAACAGGATAATTCCATGGAACTATTTGAAGCGCAACTCCAAACGGTTCTAAAACAACATAATTTAAAGTATCATGACCAGATGGAATTAATTTATTTTCAATTTTATCTGTTAATCCTGCATAAAAATCAAACGTGTCCGCAGCACCTTTAAATTCATCTACACATTGTTTTATAGTTTTTCCATTTTCTTGACTTAGAAGTTTTCCACCTTCATCTTTTCGCTCTCGTAATTTTTGAGCAATAGCTCTCATCATATTTGATTTATCTTTTGAATCCATATCGACTAAAATTCTTTTATCGAATGCATTTTTCGCTGCTTCAAAAGCTAAATCAATTTCTTGATCTAATGCTTCATCAATATTTCCTACAATTTTTTGATTTGCAGGATTTAGAACAGGAATATTTTTTTTTGATAATGAATCAATAAATTTACCGTCTATAAAATTTCTCAGTTCCATATTATTAAGTAATTAAAGCTAAAGTGTAAGATGTGTCAAGAACAGTTTAGTTATTTGGAACTTGAACTGGAATAAAATAATCAGGATTTTTAGACTTCTTTATGATCGCAGGTATAATTTCTTTATAAGCTTGATATAAAGTTTGCGGTTCTGGCATTTGGTCTTTTATAACTTCATATAATTTTGGAAGATTGTATGAAGGTATCATAGGAAACATATGGTGTTCAATGTGGTACTCCATTTTCCAATAAATAAAGCTAAAGATTGGATTAAGTCTCACTGATCTTGTTGATAGTCGATGATCCTTGGCGTTTTCTTTTAGACCTATATGTTGTGTCATACCCCAGATTACATTAAAATTGCTAAATAACTTTGGAATTAAAAATAACAATATTGGAAGAAGTGTGAAAAAGTAAATTGAAAAAGCTATAATTGTAATCCATAACAAAACAAAAATTCTAGAGCTATTAATACAATCTTTTATTTTGTCCTCTGGAATGCAATCTTTCATTACATTAGTTTTAATTCCTAAGGCATGTTTTATAATTTCTACATAAAGGGATTTATGAATTGTAAAGAAACCAGTTCCAGGAACAAAATTTAAAATAAAACTTAAAAATGTATGTTTAGCAAAAATACTTGAATCTACTTCATAGTCATGAGGATCAATTGAAGCAGTATAGCTATGATGAAGAGAATGGCTCCACTTCCATCTAACAGGTTCAAAATTATTCATAAAACTAGCAATGTTATAAAAGAACTTATTTAACTTTCTATTCTTGAAGGCAGTTCCATGACCACACTCATGCCATATAGCATCAGCTCCGCCCCACATCATGCAATAAGCAAGGTACACAGGTACAAACCATAAAGTTTGCCATGTATAGATTGATAATACGCATAAAGCAGTTAATGATATTGTATAAATAATTATATGTTTCCAACCTTCAAAATCTGATCTTTTAGAGAGTTTTTTAAGTGTTTTTCTATCTATTTTAGCTCTAAACCATTCCTCGGAAATATTATTTATCCCTGTTTGTACTTTTTTAGTTTCTGACATAATAACGATATAAATAATAAAAAATTAGGTTTTTTCCAGTAAAAATCTAGTATTTATTTTATAACAAATGATAAATATTTAGGTTATTGAGACAGAAATTTTAATAAATTCTGGAATATGATGAATCTTACAATCGTTGGTACCGGTTACGTTGGTTTGGTAACGGGAGTTTGCTTTGCTGAATTTGGATATTCTGTAACATGTATCGATAAAGATACGAAGCGTCTTGAAAAACTCAAATCAGGTACGTGTCCATTTTTTGAACCTGGAATGGATAAGCTTTTAGATAAGCATATTAATAAAACAAAATTATTATCTTTTGCTTCAAGCATAAAAAATAGTTCAGAAAATACAGATATTTTTTTTATAACTGTTGGAACTCCAACAAGAAGGTTAGAAGATGAAGCCGATTTAAGTTTTGTATGGCAAGTTGCAGATGAAATTTCAGAAAGTATAAAAAAATATTGTTTAGTTGTAACTAAATCCACCGTACCAGTTGGAACGACAAGTGAAGTAAAAAAAATTATATCAAAAAAAGTTGATCAAAAATTTTTTGATGTAGTTTCTAATCCAGAATTTTTACGAGAAGGATCTGCTATTGATGATTTTATTAGACCAGATAGAATTGTAATAGGAACAGATAATAAAAAATCTGAAAATATAATGAGAGAACTTTATAGACCCTTATTTCTTAAGGAAACTCCAATTGTGGCTACATCAATAGAAACATCAGAAATTATTAAATATGCATCTAATAGTTTTCTGGCAACTAAAATTGCATTTATTAATGAGGTTGCAGACTTATGTGAAGTAGTAGGAGCTGATGTTCAGCAAGTAGCACATGCAATGGGTATAGATAAACGTATTGGCTCTAAATTTTTAAATGCAGGACCTGGATTTGGCGGTTCATGTTTTCCTAAAGATGTAAAAGCATTCGCTTCGACAGCTAAAAAGAAAAATATTGATTTATCCATAATTAATGCAGTGAATAAATCTAATCAAGATCGTATAATTAAAATTTCTAATAAAATTAGTTCAAAAATAAAAAATAATTCTACAATCACTTTTCTTGGCTTAAGTTTTAAACCTAATACGGATGATGTAAGAGATTCTACATCGATGAAAATTGCATCATCACTTTTTGAACAAGGATTTAAAATTCAATGTTATGATCCTGAGGCAATGGGTAATGCTAAAAAAGAAAATACTAATCTTGTTTTATTTAATTCTGCATACGAAGCTTGTGAAGGATCGTCTGCAATCATTATTGGAACAGAGTGGAACGAATTCAGAGCCTTAAATTTTGAGAAAATATCTAAATTATTAAAAGACAAAATAATTTTTGATTTAAGAAACATTTATATTCCAAAAGATTTAAAAGAAATGGGCTATGAATACTATGGAACAGGTAAATAAATTGGAAATTGAGAATTTCGATAAAGAGGTTTTAAGAGAGTATGATATCCGAGGTGTAGTTGGTAATAATATTAATCAAAACACTGCATATACTATTGGAAGAACATTTGCATACACAGTATTTAATCGATTAAAATCTAATATAATTGCTACAGGTTACGATGGAAGATTAACATCACCAGATTTACATAAAGCTCTATGTGAAGGTTTAAAAGACTCAGGTGCTAAGGTAATTAATATTGGTATGGGGCCTACACCAATGACTTACTTTGCTCATTACCATCTTAATGCAGATGCAGCTATTATGGTAACAGGCTCTCATAATCCTTCAGAATACAATGGTTTTAAAATGGTTTTAAATAAGCATTCTTTTTATGCTGAAGACATTCAAAGTCTTCAAAAATTAATTGATCAAAATGATTTAAAATTTATCGAAGGTGAGGTCATTAATCAAGATATTAAAAAAGATTATAACGAAAGATTATTACAAAATATTAATCTCAATAAAAAAATAAAAATTGCTTGGGATATTGGTAATGGTGCGATGGGAGCTGTCATTAAGGAAGTTACAAACAATTTAAATAATTCTGAAAATATATTAATTAATGAAGAAGTTGATGGAAATTTCCCTAATCATCACCCAGATCCAACTGTTCCAAAAAATATGGAGCAATTAATAAAGTCAGTCAAAGAAAACAAATGTGACATAGGTCTAGCTTTTGATGGAGATGGAGATCGTCTAGGTGTTGTAGACAACTTAGGCAATTTAGTTTGGGCGGATCAGTACATGTTATTACTATGCACTGAAATTGCTAACTTATACGATAACCCAAAAATAATTATGGATGTTAAATGTAGTAAAGTTTTTTTTGATGAAGCAAAAAAACTTAATTGTGATCCTATTATGTCTAAAACCGGTCACTCTCCAATAAAAGAAAAAATGAAAGAATTAAAATCCCCTTTATCAGGAGAAATGAGTGGTCATGTATGTTATGCAGATGATTTTTATGGTTACGATGATGCAATGTACGTTGCATTACGCTTATTGCGAATATTATGTAATCAAGAGAAATCCTTGAATGAGTTAATTAATATATATCCAAAAACTTATTCAACCCCTGAAACAAGGTTTGATGTAGATGAAACAAAAAAATTTTTAATTATTGAAGAAATAAAAGAAAGAATAAAAAATACTGAGGGTAAAATAATAGATATTGATGGCATAAGAGTTGAAAATGATGATGGATGGTTTCTAATGAGAGCTAGTAATACCCAAAACCAACTAACTTGTAGAGCAGAGTCTACTTCTAAAGAAGGTCTTAAGTCTTTGATAGCAATTATCGAAAATCACTTATCTCTAAGCGGTGTAAATTATAAGTTTACAATCTAACAAAACAATCACGATTATATTTTTTTAGTCTTTTACAGGCTGTATACGCTTCTTTTTTAGAAAAATTTTCAAATCTAGATTCATAAAGTTGTTTACCGCTAACTTTTATTAGCACAACATTTGAAATTTTATCTTTAGTAGAAACTGGATATTTACTTTTAATTAATTTGATTTGTTTTTCTGCATTATTTCTATACTTAAATGTTCCAACCACAATGGAATAGGCATTTTTTTTCTTTTCAATTTTTTGTTTTGGAGTCTCATCTTTTTTAACTATTTTTTTATTAATACTTTTTGTCTTAATATTAAATTCAGCAAATTCTTTATCCATAATTATTTTTAAAGATTTGTTCCGTTGGCTTCCTGTATCACCTCCAAAAATAATTCCTATTAATCTCTTATTATCTCTAACAGCTGAAAATGCTAACTGAAAACCAGATGCTTTTATATATCCAGTTTTAATTCCATCAGCACCATCATAGCTTAACATTAATTTATTATGCGTTTTGTACGTCTTACCCTTATAAGTAAATTTTGTTTTACTAAACAATTTATACTCTTCTGGAAAATTTGAAATTAGTGCATGTGAAAGTTTTGCTATATCTCTTGCAGTTGTTAATTGCGCTCTATTGGGCAGACCTGACGCATTTTTAAATGTTGTATTATTCATACCTAAATTTTTCGCATAGCTTGTCATAAGTTTAGCAAATTCTTTTTCACTTCCTGAAATATTTTCTGAAACTACAGTTGCTACATCATTTGCTGATTTAATTATAAGAGCATTAATTGCATCTCTAACTTTGATACTTGATCCTGCTTCTAAATAAAGTTTGCTTGGTGATCTTGAAGCGGCAATATTTGATACGCTCAATTGACTATCATAACTAAGTTTTCCTTTTTTAATATAATCAAAAACTATGTATAGAGTCATTATTTTCGTTAAGGATGCAGGATAATTCCTCGTATCTGCATTAACTTCGAATAGTACTTCTTCTGTATCAAAATCAATAACGATTGCTGCTTTTTTAGCAAAAATATTTGATGAAAAACTTAATATTAAAAAGCTATTTAAAATAATGATTAATAATAAATTTTTTTTCATTTTTTCTTGATTAACATAAGATTTTCGATGCTTTCAAACAGAAAAATACTTTAAAATATTTTAAAACATATTATTTAATATATATGGCAAATGAAGATCAAAATAGTAACAATAATAAGGACGATTTTCAAAGAGGCCTCTTATTAGATACAAAGCCTAAGACAAAGAAACCATCAATGTATAATGTTTTGCTCTTAAATGATGATTATACACCAATGGAATTTGTTGTTATGGTGTTAGAAAAAATATTTAATAAAAAACAAGAGGAGGCTACTCAAATTATGTTACATGTTCACAAAAATGGTATTGGTGTTTGTGGAACATTTACTTATGAGGTGGCTGAGTCAAAATGTAAATCAGTAATGGATATGGCAAAAAAAAATGAACATCCTTTACAATGCACAATGGAAAAAAGTTAATGCTGTCACAAAATTTAGAAAAAACATTAAGAGAAGCATATCAACTAGCAACTACTTATAAGCATGAGTATGTAACTCTAGAGCATTTATTATTTTCTCTTTTGGAAGACCAAGATGCAATTAGTGTTCTTAAAGCGTGTGCAGTAGATATTTCAAATTTAAAAGAAAGTGTTGAGAAATTTATTATTAATGATTTAGAAAATCTTAAAGAGAACTTTACTGGAGAGCCAAAATTAACAAATGGTTTTCAAAGAGTTTTACAAAGAGCTGCTATTCACGTGCAATCGAGTGGAAGAGAGAGTGTTACAGGAGCTAACATGATTGTAGCTTTATTTTCTGAGAAAGAAAGTCATGCAGTATATTTTCTTCATCAACAAAATATGAGCAGATTAGATGCTGTTCAATATATTTCACACGGTATTTCTAAAAGTAATGAAAGTTTTGAAAATGAAGAATTTGTAGATAGTCAAACAAATGACAATAATGAACAACAAAAACCGAAAAGTGCTTTAGGTCAATTTTGTATTAACTTAAATGAAAAATCAAAAGATGGTAAAATTGATAAGCTAATCGGAAGAAGCAAAGAACTAGATAGAACAATTCAAATTTTATGCAGAAGACAAAAAAATAATCCTTTATTTGTTGGAGACCCTGGTGTTGGGAAAACAGCAATTGCTGAAGGATTGGCAAAAAGAATTACAGAAAAAAAAGTACCTAAAATTATGGAGGATGCAATTATATATTCACTGGATATGGGCGCTCTACTTGCAGGTACAAGATACAGAGGTGATTTTGAAGAGAGATTGAAAGCAGTTCTTAAAGAATTACAAAAAAAAGACAAAGCTGTTTTATTTATAGATGAAATCCATACTGTTATTGGTGCAGGAGCTACCAGTGGAGGATCAATGGATGCCAGTAACTTATTAAAACCTTCTCTAGGCAATGGTACTCTTAAATGCATTGGGTCAACTACTTATAAAGAGTTTAAAAACTATTTTGAAAAAGATAGAGCTTTGGTTAGAAGATTCCAAAAAATTGACGTTAAAGAACCTTCAAAAGATGAGACAATCAAAATCCTTGAAGGGTTAAAAACTTACTATGAAGAACATCATAATATTAAATATTCACCTGAAGCAATTATTAGCGCTGTTGAATTATCAAATAAATATATAGGTGATAGGAAACTTCCTGATAAAGCCATTGATGTCATTGACGAAGCAGGTGCATCACAATATTTATTGCCCGAAGAGAAAAGAAAGAAAATTATTCTATCAAAAGACATAGAAGCAGTTGTTGCCTTAATGGCAAGAATTCCAACAAAATCTGTTAATCAAAGTGATAAGAATAGTTTAAAAAATTTAGAAAGAGATTTGAAAAATTTCGTATTTGGTCAAGACAAAGCTATTGAGGAACTTTCATCTTCTATAAAGTTAGCAAGAGCAGGGCTTAGAGAAGATGGTAAACCAATAGGCTCCTATTTATTTTCTGGACCTACTGGAGTTGGAAAGACTGAGGTAGCTAAACAATTAAGTAATACTCTTGGAATTAAACTTCTTAGATTTGATATGTCAGAATATATGGAACGTCATACCGTTAGTAGACTTATTGGAGCTCCTCCAGGTTATGTTGGTTTCGATCAAGGGGGATTATTAACAGATGGTGTAGATCAAAATCCTCATTGTGTACTGCTTTTAGATGAAATTGAAAAAGCTCATTTTGATTTATTCAATATACTACTTCAAGTAATGGATTATGGAAAACTAACTGACCATAATGGCAAGACTATAGATTTTAGAAATGTTATACTAATTATGACAACAAATGCTGGTGCAATTGATGTATCTAAAAACAAAATAGGATTTAATGCAAAAAGATCTAACGATGATAGTAGTGATGCAATTAATAGAATTTTTTCACCAGAATTTAGAAATCGAATTGATTCAATAATTCATTTTAATCATTTATCTAAAAATATAGTACTTTCTATCGTAGATAAGTTCATCATAGAAATTGAGGCTCAACTTGAAGATAAAGGTGTTTCATTATCAATTAATAAGGAAGCAAAAGAATTATTAGCCGAAGAAGGTTATGATGAGGTTTATGGTGCAAGAGAATTGGGAAGAGTAATACAAGAAAAAGTCAAAAAACCTATGGCTGAAGAACTAATTTTTGGAAAATTATCTAAGGGTGGTCATGTAGAAATAACATGCAAGGATAAAAAAATTAGCTTTGAATTTTCAAATAAGCAAGAAGTTAAAAAAGAACTTGCTTAATTTTTGAACGGGAGAAAATCATCTAGTCTTTCTTTCTGACTATCAATTAACTGACTTTCATTATCAAGAAAATTTTGAATTGCCTTGCTAAATTCTTGATCTTTAATCCAATGCGTACTCCATGTTTTAGTAGGAACATATCCTCTCTGCAACTTATGTTCTCCTTGAGCACCAGCTTCAACTATTTTAACATTATTTCTAATGGCATATTCTATTGCTTGATAGTAACAGAGCTCAAAATGTAAAAACGGAACTTCGTATTTTGACCCCCATAAACGACCATATAAATGAGTTTTACTTATAAAATTAATTGCAGAGGCAACCATTTTGTCTTCTTGGAAAGCCATTATAAGCAAAATGTTATTTTTGAAATTATCTAATATTTCAAAGAAAAATTCTTTAGTTAAATACGTGGATCCCCATTTTCTTCCAGTAGTATCTAAGTAACAATCGTAAAAAAAACTTATATGCTCTTCTTTAATATCATCACCATTAAGTAATTTTACTTGTAAATTATTTTTTTCAATACATTGTCTTTCCCGTTTAATTATTTTTCTTTTTCTGGAAGATAAATCATTTAAAAAATCATCAAATTTTTTATATTCATTATTATGCCAATGAAACTGTATCCCTGATCTAATCATTATATTCTCAACATCATTCCAATTAGAAGCATCATTAACAAAATTAAAATGCAGAGAAGAAACATTTATTTTTTTAGCTTCTTCTATAATATTCTTAATTACTTGAACGTGTTTTTTCTTTTTATCTTTAACTGACTTATTTAAAACAATTCTATCACCAGTAACGGGTGTAAACGGAATTGCAGATTGAAGTTTTGGATAATAATTTATTCCATATCGATGATAAGCATCAGCCCAAGAATGATCAAAGATATATTCTCCAAACGAATGGTTTTTTATGTAAAGAGGACATAATGAAATAATTTTATCATTTTCTTTTTCTATGTAATGATATGGTTGCCAACCTGTTTTGGTATTTGCACTTTTACTTTCTTCTAATGCGTGAAGAAATTCATATTGCAAGAATGGATGATCATTTCCAACACATTCATTCCAGTCAGATTTTTTAATATCATTAAGAGAAGAGCAAAAAAAATATTTACTCATATTAAATTTATTATTTGATTTTAATGATGGCGTCTATTTCAACAGAAATATTTAAAGGAAGTGCGTTTGAACCAACTGCAAATCTTGAGTGTCTTCCTTTATCACCAAAAATATTCACTAATAAATCTGATGCTCCATTTATGATTTTTGGTTGATCGGTAAAGTTATCATTGCAATTTACAAAACCTCCAAGTTTTAAAAAAGAATCTAGTCTGTCCCAATCACCATCTATCGATGTTTTAAGAGCTGCAATAATATTAATGCAACAAGTTTCAGCAGCTTTTATTCCTTCTTCTTCAGAAATATCTACACCAACTTTTCCACTATAAAGAATTTTACCATCAATTACGGGCCCTTGACCAGATACATAAACGGTATTATCTGCAACCTTAAAGGGTACGTAATTTGCAATTGGTGTTGGCATATCTGGAATTTTTAGATCTAATTTCTTGATATTTTCTTCAAAGATGTGCATTACATATATATAAAACAATTTGGGTGAAGGTAAAGAAAACAAATATGAATAAACTTAAAAAACTATTTATTTTCATCTTCATATTCTCAATATTCTTAAAAGGGGGGATTTCAATGGCTGATGAAAAGAAAGATACTATTCATATGACACTTAAAGATGGTGTTGTTGTAATAGAGACAAAACCAAACGTAGCACCAAAACATGTAAAACAAATCAAACAACTTATTGAAGAAGGACAATATGATGGAGTTGTTTTTCATAGAGTTATAGATGGCTTTATGGCTCAAACCGGTGATGTAGAATTTGGAAATTCAAGTAATAATAATTTCAACTTATCAAGAGCAGGCACAGGTGGATCAAAACTTCCAGATATTGAAGCAGAATTTTCTTCTGAGAATCATGGAAGAGGGGCAGTATCAATGGCAAGAGCTCAAAATCCAAATAGCGCCAATAGTCAATTTTTCATTTGTTTTAATGATTGCTCTTTTTTAGATGGTCAATATACCGTTTGGGCTCAAGTTACTGAAGGTATGGAATATGTTGATAATATCACAAGAGGCGAACCACCTGCTGATCCAGATAAAATAATTAAAATGGAGATTGTAAAATAATTAGATGTTTGTTGCTGACTTGCATAATGATCTTGTGCAAAGAGTTATTGAAGGTGAAGATGTTACAAAGCTAACATCGCATGGGCATACGGACATACCAAGGTTACTTAAATCTGAAATTGATTTAGAGATTTTAATTATTTGGGTATCTAGCAATGCTAAAGAACCAAATTTTTTTAAGAGAGCTGATAAAATGTATGATGAGATTGAAAGAATTTCATCACATGAAGAAATTATCATCCCCAAAAAAATCTCAGACATTAATGAAGGAATAGATAAAAATAAGACAATGTTTCCAATTTCAATGGAAGGTGGAGAGGGCTTAGAAAATGATATCAATAATTTATATCATTTTATTGAAAGAGGGCTTTTCTATTTTGGCCCAACTTGGAATCATTCTTTGGATTGGGTTTCATCAAATTATGATGAGACATACAATTTGTCAAAACTTAAAAGCCATGGCTTAAATGAATTTGGGAAAGAGGTTATTTACATTTGCCAAGATAATAATGTGTTAATCGATGTTTCTCACATTGGAGAGAAAAGTTTTTGGGACATTGCATTAATAAGTACCAAACCTTTTATTGCCTCACATTCTAGCGTGTATAATTTGTGTCCACATTTTCGTAATTTAAAAGATGATCAAATTGAAGCTATCAAAAAATCAAAAGGATTAATTGGTTTAAATCCATATCCTTTTTTTATTGATAAATCTTTTAAAGAAAGAGAATCAAAAGAAAGGAATAAATATCTTGATGAATTAAATTCTATTGAAAGAAAATATTCCAATAAAACTTCTCAATGGATAGCAAAACAACATTTTCTTCAAAAAAAATTAGCAGAAATATGCCCAAGTATAGAAGTATTTGTTGATCATATTGAATATGTAATTAATCAAATAGGTATTGATTATGTAGGAATAGGCAGTGACTACGATGGACTTGATTGTTTGCCCCATTCATGGAATGATTGTTTAGATCATATGATAATTCAAGAGTGTTTAGAAAAAAGAGGTTATAAATATATAGAAATTGAAAAAATTATGGGAAAAAATATTTTAAGAGTTTTAGAAGAAATCTACAATTAGCAAAATACCAATTAAAACTAAAATAAATCCTGATATTTTTTGTATTATACCTTGCCTTTTTTGGAAAAAATCATTCATTCCATAACTTGTCACAACAACGGAAACAATAATGTACCAAATACCATCAATAACGGAAGCAGTTACAACAAGAATTGAATGAGAATAAAAGGAGGCATCAATTTTTACAAATTGAGAAAAGACAGCTGAAAACCATATAAGAATTTTGGGATTAAAAATCGCTATCAAAAATCCTTGTAGGAAAGAATTAATACTTTTTTGTTCCTTAATTTTATCTATTTCCTCATTTTTTTTAAATATAAATTGAAAACCTAAATATAATAAAAAAAGAATTCCAATTATTTGAATTAATTTAAATAATAATTCATTTGCTGTTAAAATTATTGATAATCCAGTAACTGCAAATACAGCGTAAACACCCATTCCTAATCCATGACCAACAGCAGTCATAAAGCCAGCAAATCTATTAATTGTAATGCTATTTCTTATAATTAACGCTAAACTTGGACCTGGTGACATTGCCCCTGCAACACAGACAGTAGCAAACTGAAGCCAAAATATAAAAGTCACTTAATTATTTGTTAGGGTTAAATATTTTTTTATTGTTTCTTGTAAGCCAAATTCAAAACTATCACAGATGAGGGCATGACCAATAGATACTTCTTTAATATTATTTATATTATCTAAAAAAAACTTTAAATTTTCTAAATTTAAATCATGACCAGCATTTAATTCAATTTTTGGAAACTCTTTTTTTAGATAGTTTGTTACACCAATATAATCTTTAATTGCTTTTTCCTTATTTTCATTAAAGTTATGAGCATAATCAAAAGTATAAAGTTCTACTCTATCAGCTTGTATTACTTTTAAATTTTCTAGTGTTTTTATAGATGGGTTAATAAATATTGAAACGCGAATATCATTTTTTTTAAATTCACTAACTATGTCTGTTAATAAATTTTTGTTAATTTCACAGTCCCAACCAAAAGAAGAGGTTAATACGCCAGGTGGATCTGGGACTAAAGTTACTTGATCTGGTTTAACTTCAATTACTTTTTTGACAAAAAAATCTGATGGATATCCCTCTACATTAAATTCCTTATTTTCAAATTTTGATAATAAATTTTTTAAGGGTTCAAGGTCAGAAAATTTTGCGTGTCTTTCATCAGGACGCGGATGTACTGTAATTCCATCAGCACCGTAGTTTAAACATTTATTACTAATATCAATTAAGTTTGGTATATCAGCTCCTCTAGCATTTCTTACTAAAGCAAACTTGTTAACATTAACACTTAGTGCAGTCATTCTTAATAACTAAATAACTTTTCCATATGTCTTTATCATCCATTCATTGACTTTTGGATGATTGTAGATTTCTTCTCTCAATTTTTTTAACTTTTCATAAGGTTCTAAAATATTAGTTGGTACACCATCTAAAAGTCCAGAGGTAAGCCAACCAAGCAGTCTCCATATTGCCAAATCGGCAATAGAAATTTTGTTACCAACAAAAAAATTATAGTCTTTATTTTTTGCAAGTAGATTTTCAAGAAATTGAAACCATTTTGGCAAATGTTTTGTTGCTAATATTTTTCTAGCTAATTCTAATCGTTCCTTTTCTTTATCTCTACCAGACAGAGTTACGAGATAGTTAATGTCTTGCGCTGTATCAATAATTTGATCAATTTGTGCTGCTTCAAAATCATTATCTTTTGGATACAAGCCTGATAATTTTCCACAATATCTAGCAATAGCACCTGTTTGGGCAATTATTTTACCATCAACATCTAATACGGGTAATTGTTTAAAAGGAGCAATTTGATTATTGGGTAATAACCCTGTTGCTTTTAAGTCATCAATTTCTTTTCCTTCTACACGATAATCATTAAAAGGAATATCTCCTATAAATAAAGCCAGTCTTGTTACTTCTGCTCTCCAAAAAGGTATTTTAAAATAGTATAATGTAATTTCCATATTGATTATTTATTTTTTTTACATGATACACAGATATGTTCAAAAAAAATATAGATAATTTAATCATTATTATTAATATTATTTTCTTCTCCTACTACGCTATTCAACTTTTAGTATTTACTGATGAATTTGCTTTGAACAACTTAGGTTTTTTTAATCATGCCGTAGCAGGATTATCAGAAATTATAGGAATAATTTTTATCTCCTTTGTAATATCTTACACAATAATAATTTTTAGAGGAGCAGAAAAGCAACTTCCGTTCATGTTTGTAATATTTTTATTTCAGCTTTTAGCTGCATTAAATTTTTGGCGATATGTTTTGACTGATAGCCCAGGCGAAACAAGTTTAAATGTTATAACAATAAACGCTATATTTTTTTCTATATTAAGTGTTTTAAATTTTTTGTTTATTTTGAGAAATTTAAAAAAAATTTAAATTATTTAACATTTATCATTAATCATTTCATTTTTTCTCAAAGGCATAGAGTCAATTAAACTAAATAAGCCTAAATATATTTTATCATCTTTACTATAATCCTTGATTGCACCATCATAGCCTAGTAACCATATTCCCAGTTTATTAAAAATAAAATTTGGTGCTTCATATTCACTATTTTTAAATTTTTCATAAAATATAAATTCTAAGTTTCTATCATTTATTGAACATTCATTTTCTCTAATAAATTTTTGTGTAGACAAAAATATTTTATCCACCTTCTTTTCAAATGAGATAACAACCAATCTTTTTTTCCAATTTAATTCAGATATTTGTTTAGCCATTGTTTCAAAATTTATAAAACAAATTAAAATAATTGTAATGTATTTCATTGTATGGTGCTGATACCGAGAATCGAACTTGGATCTGACCGTTACCAACGGCCTGTAATAACCATTATACTATATCAGCTTATTGTTAGTAATATCAGAAATTATACTAATGAAAAGATTTGAAAAAATTAATTCCTATTTAAAAGATAAAACTGGAATAGTAATTTATTAATAGTTAATATAATTATATTGTCTTTGAAATGGAAAAAATTACACTAGGATATTGGAGTACAAAAGGACTTGGTTCTGCATCAAGACAAATGATTATTTATGCAGGTGTTCCTTTAATAGCAAAAATTTATAAAGTACTTCCTAAAGAAGAGAAAAATCAGATTATATATGAGGGAAGCTCATGGCATGATAATGATAAAATTGATTTAAAGAAAAAAAATAGTTTAATTAATTTACCATACTTAAAATATTTAAAGGATGATAAAGAATTCATAATATCTCATTCCAATACCTGCCTTACTTTTTTGGGCAAAGAATTTGGTATGTTTGGTGAGACGCAAGAGGAAGAGCTAGAGTGTGAGCAGCTACTTCAAGAAACTGTAGATTTAAGATCAATTGTAACAAGATTTGCTTACACTCATTTTAATTCTAAAGATGAAGAATTACTAGCGGCTAAAGAAGTTTACAATAACGCATTTGAAAATTCTAATTCCGGTAAACTTCAGAAATTTGAACATTGGCTTTCTTCAAAAGATGAAAGCAAAACAAAATTATTTTTAGTAGGTAATAAAATTTCTTCTCCAGATTTTAATCTTTTTGATACTTTAGATCTTTATTGTGAGTTTTTACTTTATTATAATTTTGTTGAAAATGCAGAAAAAAATAATGTTTTTGCTTTGCTTAAATATCCTCTTATTTCAGATTTTTTTAATAACTTTAAACAGCTTCCCAAAATGCAAAAATATTTTGAATCTGAATTATACAAACTTCCATTTACAAACAAAGGTGCAAAATTTGGATCAGGTAAAAGTGGTATTACGTGGAACCCAAGTATTGATACTGATACAACACCGGATGAAATAATTGTTGAATAAATATATAAAATTTATAAAGTAATTTTATGAAAGAGGTAAATTTTTGGTTTTCAATAGGAAGTACGTATACTTATTTAACAGTCAATAGGTTGCATGATGTTGCAGAAAAAGAAAACATTAAATTTAATTGGCATCCTTTTAGTGTAAGAAAAATTATGATGGATATGGATAACATTCCATTCACTCCACCAGCAAAAAAAATCAAATCAGATTACATGTGGAGAGATATTGAAAGACGCGCAAAATTTTATGGTTTTGAAGCAAAGGTACCTGCACCATACCCATTAAAAGAGTTCGATTTGGCAAATCAAATAGCAATTCTTGGAATGAATGAGGGATGGGGTGTCGATTATGTTTACAAAACATATCAAAGATGGTTTCAACAAGGAAAAGAACCAGCTACACAGCCAAACTTAAACGAAATATTTAAAGAGCTTAACCTAGATTCAGAAGAAACTATAAAGAAAGCTAATGCACAGGAAATAAAAGATAAATATCTAAGCAATACTGAATATGCCTACAAAAAAGGAGTTTTTGGGAGTCCTTCGTTTATATATGAAGGTAAAGAAGTATTTTGGGGAGATGATAGACTTGAAGATTGTATTAAATGGATTAGGTTAAAGGGTAAGTAAATTATTATGAAGTTCCTAAATTTTATTTTTCCAAAAGGTCAATGGTCATTAACTAGAGTGGCAATACTATTTCTGATATTTATGATCCTTGATTTTATTGTTGTTTATTACAAAATTATATAAGACTTAAATTAGTGGCTAGTGATTTATTATTTTCTCTAAGAGATGTAGAAATCAAATTTGGCAAAAAACTTATTTTTCAAGATCTAAACTTAAATTTACACAAGGGTGATATGATTGCGCTTGTTGGCAAAAATGGTGTTGGCAAAACTACCTTAATGAAAACTATTTACGGTGATCAAGATTTAGATGCAGGAGAATTATGGAATTACCCAAATCTCAAAGTTGGATACTTCAATCAAAAATTTGAAAAATTAAATAACAAAACCATTGAAGAGAATTTTGCAGATTTACTTAATGAACAAAATAAACATTTTGTTGATATATTTTGCAATAAACTCAATTTAGATAAACTTGCTAATGTTGAAGATCTTTCAGGAGGTCAAAAAAGAAAAGTTTATTTAATTCGATCTTTATTAAAAGACTCAGATGTTTTGTTATTAGATGAGCCAACCAATCATCTAGATTTGCAATGCATCGAATGGCTAGAAAGTTATTTACGCAATTTAAATAAGACAATTATATGTGTAAGTCATGATAGAACTTTTCTCAGTAACTTTACTAATAAGGTTTTTTGGATAGATAGAGGAAAATTACGGGTAAGCCCAAGAGGATTTAAGGATTTTGATAAGTGGTCAGAGGAGTTACTCGATCAAGAATATAGAGAATTAAGAAATAGAAAGCAATTTGTTAATATTGAACTCGAGTGGGCAAATAAAGGAGTAAAGGCTCGAGTTAAGCGAAATGAAAAAAGATTAAAAAGAGCAAAAGAATTAAAAGCACAATTAGAAAAGGATGAAGCTTCTTATAGAAGTGCAATCAAATCTTTAAGACCGCAAGTTTCTAAAAAATCTAGTGATCAATCTAAGTTTATTGCTGAACTTCAAGAAGTGTTTGTGAAATATCAAAATCAAAGTGAATTTGTTTTTAAAAATTTATCCATTAAAATTTCAAAAAATGATCGTATCGGTCTGTTAGGGAATAATGGAAGTGGTAAATCAACTTTTCTTCGAACAATTCTCAATGAAATAAAAATTTCTAAAGGTAAAATCAAGCTGAAAAAAAATTTAGAATTTTCTTATTTTGATCAAATGCGTAATGATCTTAATGGCAGAAAATCTATTAAAGATATCTTAGTGCCCTCTGGAGGAGACTATTTAAAAGTTCAAGGAAGAGATAGGCATGTCTGTAGCTATGTGAAAGATTTTCAGTTTGATCCTAAAAATGTTAACCATACGATACAAACATTATCAGGAGGAGAACAAAATAGATTACTTTTGGCAAAAGTTTTAGCTAATCCCAAAACTGGACTTATATTAGATGAGCCAACAAATGATCTAGATTTAGAAACGCTAGATCTGTTAACTGAAATGCTATCAAATTATAATGGAACGTTATTAATAGTATCGCATGACCGAGATTTTTTAGATCAAACTGTAAATAAGATTTTACATTTTAAAGAGGATGGAGATGTATCATTGTTTTTTGGTGGATATAGTGATTTTTTGAAATCTGAAAATCAACAAGTAGCTAGAAATAGAGAAACTAAAAAATCAATTACAGAAAACAATAAAGTAAAGAATTCAAAATCTAAATTATCATATAAGTTTCAATATGAATTAGAACAACTTCCAAGCCAAATAAAAAATATTCAACAAGAATTAGAAGATATTAAAAATGAATTGAAGGATACAAACTTATATTTAGAAAATTTTGAACGCTATCAAGAAATAACTTCAAAAATGGAAATTCTTAATAGCGATCTAAATACAAAAGAAAATCGATGGTATGAATTAATTAAAATGGAAGAAGATTTAGTTAGTAAATGAGTGACTATTAATATGCGCTAGTATTATCAGATTTAGTATCCACATCTTTCAATTCTTTTAATAAACTTTCGGCATGAGATGTCATCATTCTAAAATCGGAAAGTAAAGTGGTAAATTGAAAACCATATTCCATCATTTCTTTCATATACTTTACTGATCCATTATGGATACCTGCAATCTTTCCTTTTTCTTTTGCTTTTTTTGCAATCATTTTAATGTTTGAAAATACTGGATCTTCACGAACATCAAATTTAGGCGGTAAGCCATAAGAAGAACTCATGTCTGCAGGCCCAATATAGATACCAGTCAAATTTGGAACTGAAAGAATGGCATCTAGGTTCTCCACTGCTTGTTTCGTTTCGATCATTGCCAAACTAACAATATTATCATTTGCGTGTTGATAGTAATCTGAACCATAAACTACTTGAGCCCTCATTGGACCAAAACTTCTTTGACCTATTGGAGGATAATAGCAATATGAAACAAACTTTTCACAGTCCTCTTTAGTATTAATCATTGGGGCGATAATTCCTTGAACACCTAAATCTAACATTTTCATAATTATACCTGGCTCGTTCCATGGAACTCTTGTCATAGGAACAGTATTGCTATTCGATAATCCCTGCACCATTGCTATTGCAGTAGAATAGTCATTTTGACCATGCTGCATATCAATAGTAACTGAATCCCAACCCATTTTACCAAATGCTTCAGCAGTAAAAGAATTTGGTATCGATAACCAAGCATTTATAGATGCTTCATTTTTAGCCCATATATCAAAGAGATTATTTTTCATAATAACTAAAGGATACTTAATACTTTTTAAGATTAATACTATTAAATTTAACTTATAAAAATATAATTTATTTGTTTGTTTAGTCGTATTTTGACACACTTTTAGATATAAACTTGAAGTGATCTATATTTCCTTTAAAAAGTAGTTATTAAATGGAGGAATTATGAATAAAACCATAATAAGTTTTGTAACTTCAATAGTTTTATCTGTATCTTTTTCTGCATTCTCTAAAACCAAGGTTACTTGGTCAATGGAATCAAATGCTGATAGAGATCCTATATTTTTAGAAAAATTACAAAATGCATACAACAATGCTCAAGATAATTATGAATTAGAAATACAATTTGAGCCAAACGAAACAAGAATTGAATCACTTAGAACTTCTATGTTAGCTGGTATGGGTCCAGACATCGTAGAAACCCCTGGCCCTTCTTATGTTAAAGAATATCAAGAAGCAGGTATGTTAGAGAATCTTGATTCCTATGCTGCAGAATTTGGATGGAAAGATAAATTGATTCCTTGGGCATATAGTTCAGGAGTTTTTGAAGGCAGCTTATATGCAATTCCAAAAACACATGAATCAATGGTAATGCTTTACAATAAAACTCTTTTTGAAGAAAATGGTTGGACAGTTCCAACTACTCGTGAAGAATTGGAAGATGTAGCAGCAAAAATCAAAGCTAAAGGGATGGACGTATACACATATGGTTCATCAGGATGGCAACCAACACATGAACATTTGGTAGGTATTTATCTTAATAACTATGCAGGACCAGAAGCAGTCTATGAAGCTATTACTGGCGAAAGAGAATGGACTGATCCAGTTTTTATAGAAGCTTTAGAACTTCTAAAAAAACATATGGTTGATGAAGGTTGGTGGTCTGGTAGTTTAGAAAACTACTACGCTATTGGATGGGATGATTTCCATGCACAGTTTGCTACTCGTGGAGCAGCTATGATGACAATAGGAACTTGGACTTTTCAAGCTACAAGTCTAGGTATTGGAGCATCTGATGATGAATGGGGATGGGCTCCTCTACCATCATTATCCTCTAATTCTACTGGTCCGAACTTTATGATTGCTATCGGCACAACAATGTCTGTTAATGCTGCCGCAAAAAATAAAGATGGAGCAATTGACGTCTTAAACTGGATTATGTCCAATAAAGATGTAGTAATCGATATTGCTAGTGACTTTGAATTCGGAGAATTTGTTGTACCACTTCTTCTTGATGAAAGTGATATTCCAAGCTCAATCTCACCACAAGTAACAAGCTATTTAAATGAATATGCTAGAATTACTGGTGAAGGAAACTACGGATATTGTACATGGACTTTCTGGCCAGCAGAACCTGGAGTTCATATCTGGAAAGATATGGAAGTAGTATGGGCTGGTGATATATCAGTTGAAGACTTCATGTCTGACCATCAAAAAATGTGGGATAAGGCTAGAAAGAAAAATGAAACTTTGCCAGTTCCATTAAGAGACTAGTATAAAATATAAAACGAAGCTCGTTGAGCTTCGTTTTTCCAACAATTATTTCGGAAGTATAATGAATTTTTTATCAAATAAAAGTTACATAGCCTGGTACTTTGTTATACCCGTAGTATTTATTCATCTTTTTGTTATTGGAATTCCATCGATCTTAAGTCTTGCTTTATGCCTTACAGATTGGAGTGGTTTAGGTAAAATAAATTATGTTGGTTTTGAGAATTTTATTGAATTATTTGATGATAGATATTTTAAGAAAGCTATCTTTCATAATATATTATGGACAATTATTTTTTTAACTGTGCCAGTTTGTATTGCACTTATGTGTGCATACTTACTAACTGGAATAAAACGTGGACAAATGTTTTACCGTTTAGCATTTTTTTTCCCTTACATGCTTGCAAGTGTTGTTAATTGCCAAATTTGGAAATATCTTTTTCATCCTATTCATGGGCTAGGTGGTTTTTTTGAATCAATTGGAATTGAAGCTTTAGCATCATCACCTTTTACAACAAAAGATACATCTCTTTATGCAGCAGCTTTTGTAGATGGTTGGCACTTTTGGGGCTTTTTAGTTGTAATCTATTTAACAGGTATGTACCAGGTTGATAACCACTTATATGAAGCTGCAGATATTGAAGGTGCAAGCAAGTTTCAAAAATTTAGATATATCACCCTACCAATGATTAGACCTATATTTATCTTTAGTCTAATGATCATTATCATTTGGTCAGTTCCTGTTTTTGACTATGTTTACATACTTACAGGAGGTGGACCAGCTTATAGCTCTGAAGTAGTTGCTAATTATCTCTATACTCATGCATTTGTTAGATTTAACGTTGGATACGCATCTGCAGTTGGTACGTTAATGTTTTTCTATGTCATATTCATTGTAGGTATTTTTGGGTTATTAAGAAGATTAGGGTGGGAAATATAAATGTTAGTTTCTAATTTTAGAAGAAAAGAAGCAATACCAAATCATTTTATATTAATATTGTTTGCACTTTTGGCTGTATTACCAATTTTAGTTTTATTTTTTAATTCAATAAAACCTTTTAGTGAATTTGGTCTAAATCCTCTTGGGCCACCATCAGAAGTTAGATTACAAAATTTTCCAGATGCATGGATTGCTGGAGAATATACAAAAATTTTTTTTAATTCATCAAAACTAGTTTTTGGCTCTGTAATATTATGCTTAGCTGTTTCTTTATTAGCAGGTTTTAGTTTAGCTAAATTAAATCCAAAAGGGTCAACCGTCATAGCCATATATTTATTAGTAGGAATTAGTATACCTGCTCAACTTTATATTCTTCCACTTTTTCTATTATGGAAGGAATTAAGTTTGTTAAACACGCATATTGGTTTAATTATCATATACTCAGCTTTGAATGCACCTTTCGCAACATTCTTAATAAGATCTTATATGATTAGGTTACCAGATGAATTATTTGATGCGGCAAAACTTGATGGAGCAAATACTTTTCAAATTTTTTTTAGAATTGCTCTTCCTTTATCTTGGCCTGTAATTTTAACTGCTGGATTAATAATTGGTTTAGCTGTTTGGAATGAGTTTTTATTTGCTCTTACCTTTATAACTGATCCAAATTTTAAACCAATGGCAACAATTCTCTTTTCTTTTCAAGCTAGATTTGAAAATAATTATGCTTTACAAAGTGCAGCTGCAATAATGATGGTTGCTCCAATAGCATTACTATTCATGCTATTCCAAAGAAGATTTATTTCTGGGCTAACCAGTGGAGGATTAAAAGAGTAAATGACGTTTAAGTTAGATAAAAATTATGAAGAAAAAGTTTATGCTGGAGTTTTAGGTAAAATCATTGGCGTATTCTTAGGAAGGCCATTTGAAAACTGGTCATACGAGAGAATAATGAAAGAATTGGGACCTATTAATTATTATGTAAATGATAAGTTAGATTTTCCATTACCTGTCTCCGATGATGATATTACAGGCACCTTTACTTTTTTGCGTACTTTTAGAGAATGTAATTATAATAAAAATATAACTGCAAAAGATATTGGTAAAACTTGGCTAAATAATATTATTGAAGATAAAACAATATTATGGTGGGGCGGAAAAGGGCATTCTGCAGAAGATACTGCCTTTCAAAATTTGAAACAAGGTATAGACGCACCACATAGTGGATCTATTGAGACTAATGGTAAAGTTATCGCTGAACAAATTGGAGCACAAATATTCATTGATGGTTGGGCAATGGTTTCGCCAGGGGATCCAGAAAAAGCTGCACATTATGCTAAACTTGCTGCAAGTGTTAGTCATGATGGTGAAGCAATATATGGCGCACAAGTTGTAGCTGCTTTAGAGTCAATGGCTTTTGTAGAAAATGACTTAACAAAGTTAGTGGATCAAGCTAAAAAAATTGTACCAGATAATTCTGTAATATTTAGACTCATTTCAGATATTCAAGAATGGAGATCTGGAAATTTAGGTTGGGAACAGGCAAGGGAAAAAATTGTCGAGAATTATGGATATGATAAATATTTAGGTAATTGTCATATGGTGCCTAATCATGCATTGATAATTATGGCTTTACTATTTGGTGAAGATGATTTTCAAAAAACAATGATGATTGTTAACACTGCTGGTTGGGATACAGATTGTAATTCTGGAAATGTAGGATGTATATTAGGAATAAAAAATGGTATTGATGGTCTTAAAAAAGGACCCGATTATTTATCTCCTATAAACGATATATTATATTGTCCATCTGCTTCAGGCGGTGAAACTCTTACCGATGCATTAACAGAAACTTATAAAATAATTAATACAACAAGAAAAATAAATGGACTTGAAGAAAGATTACCTAAAAATGGAGCTAGGTTTCATTTTGATATTAAAGATTCCACTCAAGGTTGGAGAACTGGAATTGGTGATCAATTTTGTGAAACAAAAATAAGCAATATTAAGTATAAATCTAATATAGGTCAGAGGGCTCTTAAAATTTCCTATAATAATCTTTCAGTAGACAATATTTCAGAAGTATATGTTGAAACATTCTTTCCTGAAGTTATTCTTCAATTAGAGGGAAAAAAGAGAAAAGACTTTTTTCATTATGATTATATTTCTTGTCCTACAATTTTTTCTGGACAAACAGTAAAAATTGAAATTGAAAACATTTCGCCTCATAAAGTTTCAATTGCATTATTTTCTAAGCATTGGGGTAAAGATGACAAGCTGGAAAAAATTACTTCAAATAGTTTTGAATTAAATAAAAATGAAAAAAAAGAAATATCTTGGGAAATTCCAAATACTGACTCAAATCCTGTTGGTCAAATTGGAATAGATATTATCTCAAAAAATAATCAATCTGGTGAAGTTATGCTTAATTATGTTAACTTTGAAGGAGAACCAAAACAAATCTTTAAGAGACCTGAGCACATCGAAAGTTATAAAAGAGGTATATCAAAAAAAGAAGGTTACTATGGTCAAATCTGGAGAAATGCTTGGGTACAGACTTTAGATAAATGGGAAGAAAGAGGAAAGAATTTTAGAATTTGTCAAAACATTGGAAGAGAAATTCTGTTTACAGGAACTAATTTATGGAACGATTATTCAATTTCATCTAATATTCTTTTACAATCCTGTAGTTCTGGTGGACTAGTTTCAAGAGTGCAGGGAGTAAAAAAATACTACACTTTAGAGATTTGTAGAGATAATAAATTGAAAATTGGCAAGATGAATAATGATTACACAATATTAAAAGAAGTAGATTTTGAAGTAGAGTTTTTTAAAGAGTATAATATGAAAATGACAGTCCAAAAAAATAAAATTATTGGACACATAAATGATAAAGTTATTATTGAAATTGAAGATAATGACTACCCATTACTTCATGGAGGTTCAGGTCTAGTTGTTGAAAATGGAACTTTAGTTACAGATCAGATAACAATAAGTTAAAATATGAAATACAGAAAATTTGGTTCTTTAAATTGGAATGTATCTGAAATAGGATTAGGTTGTTGGCAGATTGGTGCTGATTGGGGTAATGTAAGTGAAGATAAGGCTAAAGAAGTATTAAAATCATCATTTGAAAATGGTGTAAACTTCTTTGATACTGCTGATGTCTATGGCATGGGTAGAAGTGAAAAATTTGTAGGTGAATTCATTAAATCAGTATCTGAAAGAATTTATGTAGCAACTAAAGCTGGAAGACAAATCAATCCTCATGTTGCTGAGGGGTATTATGATAAAACTTTAATGGAAACTTATGTAGACCAATCTTTATCAAATCTTAATGTTGAAACAATTGATCTTTTACAAATGCATTGCCCTCCAACAGAAGTGTATTCATCTGATAAGACATTTGAAATGTTAGATTATTTAGTCAGTAAAGGAAAAATTCAAAATTATGGATTTAGCGTTCAAACAGTTGATGAAGCATTAGAATGTATAAAGCGTCCTAATACAAAATCTATTCAAGTTATATTCAATATTTTTAGACAAAAACCTTCTGAAAAATTATTTCAAATAGCAAAAGAAAAAGAAATTGCTATTATTGTAAGGGTCCCTCTTGCAAGCGGATTATTAACTGGGAAGTTTAATAAAGATTCTTCTTTTAGTTCCGATGATCATAGAAACTATAATATAAACGGTGATGCATTTGATGTTGGAGAAACATTTTCAGGTGTTAACTTTAATAAAGCATTAGATGCAGTTGAGGATTTAAAAAGTATTTTACCAACTGATATAACTTTATCACAATTATCGTTAAGATGGATTTTGATGCATGATGCAGTTAGTGTTGTTATTCCTGGCGCTAAAAATAAAGATCATGTTAATTTGAATACTTCTTCTTCAAATATTAATGAAATTTCTTCTTTGATGGAAAAAATTAGTAATATTTACAGAGAGTACTTTTTTGATGATGTACATAATCGTTGGTAAAAAATTTTGTGTCAGAAGAAAAAACAATTTTTAGAAGAGCTACGCTTGCATCAGTAATTACCTCTACTTATCCAATGATAGTTGTAGGTTGTTATTTTGGAATAACACCATGGAATATGAATAGGCTCTCTATTGATGAATCAGATTTAAGCTATGCAATGTTACTCTTTGGGACATTTTTTATTATATCCAATCAAATAGCTGGAAGAATACTTGTTCCAAAATATGGAACAAAGTCAGTAATGGTATTTTCTTTTCCTCTTATTGCTTTTTCAACTTTTTTATCAATAATTTCACCATCATATTTTTATTTTTTATTATCTTCAATACCAACAGGTATTGGATGGGGCGCTTCTGGACCAATAGGAGGAATACATACACAATTGGTCGAAAAAAAATTTAAAAAGATTGTAACTCCTTATTATGCAATGGGTTTTAGTATAGGTATGCTTGTAGGTGGAACTTTAGCTGGTTTTATTATGAGAAATAATTATGAACCATATATTTCATTCGCTTTTTTATCTGCATTTTCTATTTTAGTTGCAATGCTTGTTTATTATTTGGGATTGCCAAGAGATCTCGATTTTAAAGGTGAGGGAGAAAAATTCAAGATACCAGAAGGCAAAATTCTTTTATTTGGTTTTCTTCTTTTTTTTGTATTTGGCTCAAGTGGTATTATAATGGATTGGTCAACATTATGGTTATCTAAAGACCTTGGAGCACCATTACACCTTGCGAGTACAGGATTAATTTTTTTGAGTGTTGGGTCAATTTTTGCCAACTTATTATCGAATACCTTGATTGATATTTTTACAGAAAAAGTTGTTGGATGTTATTTTATAATGTTTGGTGCTATAATTATGTTTTTAGTTTTACTAACAAATAATTTTTATATCATTCTAGTAATGTTTGGTATTTATGGTTTTTCTTCAGCAAATTTTGTCCCTATAATCATTAGACAAGCTGTTAAACAATCTAGTGAAAGCATTCCTATGACTGTAACAAATTTAATTACAATTGGTTTATCTTCTACAATGATTTTGCCTGCTGGAATTGGTTTTCTTGCTGAAACATATTCATTAACATTAAATATGTATTTATTAACATTTGTTGTATTTATTTGTGCGGTTATATTTTTGTTAAAATATAAATAAAAATAATGGATAAGCTTAGAATATCTCAAATTCAATTTTCTGCTAGTCACATACCAAATTTAAATGCAAAAATTTTAGAACAAAATTTTAAAAAAACATTAAAATTTAAACCTCATTTAATTTGTACACCGGAATGCTCAAACATTATTACCAATGATAAAAATTTTTTAATATTAAATGCATCATATCAAAATACCTGTCCAGTTTTGAAAATGGCAAAAGATTTTGCTAAAAAAAATAAAGTTAATATAAATTTAGGTTCCTTACTTTTAAAAGTAAACAATAATAGAAAGCTCGTTAATAGATCTTTTTTTATTGATCATCATGGAGTGATAAAAAAAACATATGATAAAATTCATATGTTTGATGTCAAAATTAATAATAAAGAAAAACATCAGGAATCTTCACTGTTTAAAGCAGGCAGGAAAATCATTTATACAAAAATTAATAATATTAAATTAGGAATGACAATTTGTTATGATCTTAGATTTCCTAATTTGTATAGGCAACTTGCTAAAAAAGATTGCGCAATCATTTTAGTTCCAGCTGCTTTCACTAGACCAACTGGCAAAGAGCACTGGGAGATTCTGAACCGATCAAGAGCCATAGAAAATAATGTATTTATTGTGGCAACAGGGATGTGTGGAAATCATCATATGAAAAGAAAAACTTATGGATACTCTCTCTTAGCAGGTCCATGGGGGAACATTGTAAATAGTACCAAAAGTAAACCTGCAATTCTTAACTCAACCATTAATATTTCTGATGTTAAAAAAATAAGAAAAAAAATTCCTTCTCTAAAATATGACTAATTTTAAATCATTAGTTTCAGGTGTCGGAAATTTAAATAAAACTAAAAAATATTATGATGATTGGTCAGAAAAATATGATGCAACACTCAAGTTATGGAAGTATCAAGCACCTAAAAAAAGCATTAAATTTTTAAAAGAAACAGCTAATTTTAAACCAAAAAATATCTTAGATTTAGCCTGTGGAACTGGCCTATTTGGTGCTGAATTAAAAAAAGTTTATCCAAAAAGTCATATTTATGGCTCAGATATTTCAAAAAAAAGCCTAAAAATTTCATTAGGAAAAAAAATTTATACAAAATTACAAATAAAAAACTTTGAACAATTACATCACTATAAAATAAAATTTGATCTTATTTCTCTGATAGGTTCTATGACGTACTGTAAAAACTTTGATAAACTTTTTGCCAATATTAATAAAAACATTAAAAATAATGGCTTTGTATTATTTACTCATAGAATAGATTTATGGCATCAGCAGGATTTTTTAAGTATTTTAAAAAAACATCAAAAATCATTAAAAATTAGTAAAATTTCTAGACCTGTAAATTATTTACCTTTGAACAAAGATTTCAAAAATAAAATAAAAATAAAAATTATTTTATTACAAAAATATTAATATTTAGGCTTTTTAATTAAAAAATTTGAGCCGAAACCGAGAATCGGGTATTTATTAATTAGGTTTATTTTCTATACATAAACCAAAGATGAAAGGAAGGGATATTCGCCGTGTCCCTTCTTTTTTTATACACTAGATAAAATTGATTTGGCAACAAATTAAATTTATTTCTTTGAGTTAAAATTATCCATTTTTCGAAGTGTCTTTTCACTAACATGATGCTCTATTCCTTCAGCATCTTCAGAGGCCGTATTCTTGTCTAAACCAAGATTTAGTAAAAAATTGTATACAATATTATGCCTTTTTTTTGATTCACTTGCTATTTTTTGACCTTTAAAAGTTAAAAAAATTGATCGATAAGGTTCTCTTTTAATGAAACCCTGTGTTTGTAATCGTTGTATTGTTTTATTGGCCGTGGCTTGTGCAATACCCAAGCTTTCAGCAATATCTACTATACGAGCTTCCCCTTTGGAATTTAAAAGTTCTGCAATTAGTTCTAAATAATCTTCAGTATTTTCTGTTTTATGAGCATTTCGGACTTTACTGAATGACATTCTTTTTCTTAACATAATAATCAATAAAAATTAACAGAAAATGTAGCCATAGCTACATTTATTAGCTATATATACATTCAATGAACGCATTAATTAACGCTATTAATGAAAAAACTAAGATCATTCTTGAAAATGATGGAAGGTTATTAAAGAAATCTTTCTTTGGTCTATTATTACTTTCTCTTGTTTTTCAAGGAGGAGAGTTTGGAGAAGTTATAAGATCATCAATGATAGATGCTTATATCCAGGTATCTGTTTTTGTAGGATTTACTCTTTTTGTTTTTATTGGATTGGACAGTTTAACAAAGTTTGATGTAAAGAATTTTTTATCTAAAACACAAAAGTTCCATGTCGGTATAGCTGCTTTTTTAGGTGCAATACCTGGATGTGGTGGAGCTATAATAGTTGTGACGCAATATATTCAGGGCCGTATTTCTTTTGGATCCTTAGTTGCTGTGTTAACAGCAACAATGGGCGATGCAGCTTTTTTAATACTTGCTATTGAGCCCACGACTGGATTGTTAATATTTGGAATTGGAATAATTGTTGGGTCAATTTCTGGTTATATAATAGATTTTATCCATGGCATAAACTTTATGCAATCAGA
>CACGNZ010000012.1 GCA_902574475.1 uncultured Alphaproteobacteria bacterium
CTTTCAATATTATAGAAGTCATTAATAATTTTTTTAAATTCAGATATGGAAAAATCTGGCCAAAGAGTTTCAGTAAAAAATAATTCGGTATAAGTAAGATTATACATTATAAAATTACTTAATCTTTTGTGACCACCTGTCCTTATTAATAAATCAGGGTCTTTTATATTTCCTAAATAAAATAATTCTTTAATATCATTTTCATTATCAAAGTTAATTTTATATTCTCCTGAAGATACTTTTTGTAAAATATATTTGACTTCATTTTTAAATCCATAATTAAATGCAATATTCAAAATGAGAGATTTATTGTTTGCAGAAATATCTTCTATTTTATCAAATATATCTTGTATTTTTTTTGGTAAATTTTCTTTAGAGCCAAATATGTTGATTTTAATATCTTTTTCTTCAATTAATTGATTTAATAAATTTGTAAAATTTTTATAAATAACTTCATAGATTACACTTACAGAGGCTCTATTAAAATTTTCTGAAGAAAGTGCAAATAAAGTAATAGATGATACTTTAATATCTAAGGAATAATCAACTATTTCTTTTATTTTTTCGAAGCCCTTAGTGTAACCTGAGATAGCGTTTATGTTATTTTTTTTTGACCATCTTTTATTACCATCTAAAATAAGAGCTATATGCTTTAAACTATTATTCAAGTTTAAACTTTCATAATATCAATTTTTTTCGATTCAAAAATTTCTTCAATTCTCTTAATAAAATTATCTGTTACTTTCTGTATCTCATTTATATTTTTTTTAAGTTCATCCTCGGATAAATTAGAATCTTTTTTTTCATTTTTACTTAGGTCAATGTATTCTCTTCTAATATTTCTAATTGCAACTTTAGAATTTTCTGCAAATTCAGATGCAATTTTTATAATATCTTTTCTTCTTTCTTCACTTAATTTAGGAATTGGAAGTCTAATAAGTTGACCATCTATTTGTGGATTAATACCAAGATTTGATTCAGTAATTGCAATTTCAACAGATTTAATGATAGTTTTATCCCATACTTGAATTGTTAATGTATTAGGGTCTGGAGTTGAAATATTACCTAATTGACTTATAGGTGATTTGGACCCATATGCATCTACTAATATGTTGTCTAACATATTAGGATTTGCTCTTGAAGTTCTTAAAGAATTTAATTCTTTTTCAAAATGAATAATCGTTGAATTCATTTTATTTTCAAGAGATTCCATAATTACCCTATTTTACTATATGATCCTTTGTTATTCAAAACATTAATTAATGAATTTTTATTAAATATATTTGTAATATAAATAGGTATTTTTGTTTCTTTTGCTAAACTTATAGCAGTTAGATCCATCACTTTAAGATTTTTACTTATTACATTATCATAAGAAATTCTTTTAATAAGTTTTGCTTTTTTATTTTTAATTGGATCGCTGTCATAAATTCCATTAACTTTAGTTGCCTTAATAATAAATTTACAATCTAGTTCAGATGCTCTTAAAGTTGCAGCGGTATCTGTTGAAAAAAAAGGGTTGCCAGTACCAGCAGCAAAAATAACAATTCTATTTTTTTCTAAATGCCTTATTGCCCTTCTTCTAATATATGACTCAGCAATTTGAGACATAGAAATTGCAGATTGTACTCTAGTAGGGACATTAATTTTTTCTAAGCTACTTTGAAGAGATAAGGCATTCATCACAGTAGCAAGCATCCCCATATAATCTGATGTTGATCTATCAATACCGTCAGATGCACCTTTGATTCCACGAAAAATATTCCCCCCACCAATTATTAAACAAATTTGATATTTTTTTTTATGAACAATTTTTATTTCATTAGAAATTTTATTTATTGTTGCAACATCTATACCATATCCAGACTTGCCCATTAGAGATTCACCAGAAATTTTAAGCAATATTCTTTTTGTCATTTTAAAGACTAATTAAATCGAAAGATAAAATTTTATAATCATAATCCTTTGTGTATTCTGACAAAAGTGATTTTATTGTTTTTTCTTGATCTAGAATATATGTCTGATTTAGAAGCGTCACCTCAGAATAAAATTTTTTCATCTTGCCTTCTAAAATTTTTTCTACAATATTTTCTGGCTTACCTGAACTTAAAATTAATTCTTTTTGAATATTTTGTTCTTTTGATATTATTTCATTATCTAAATCATCAATATCTAAGGATTCTGGCTTCATAGCTGCTACATGCATACATAAGTTTTTAGATAATTTTTCAATTTCATTGTTATAAGTTTTTGAAGAATATTTAATGGTTGAAATAATTTTACCAATATTATCTTTATAGCTATTATGTATGTAATATGAAAAATTAGAATTTTTATTATTCATTATTATTAAATCATTAAGAATTAAATTCTCTCCAATTTTAGCAATCATATTATTAAAATAGTTTTCTATTGTCTCGCCTTCATAAGATAGTTTTAAAAAAGCTTGTTTGTCTAAATTAATATTATTATTTTTTAGCGCTAACTCACCCAAACTATCTAAGAAATTTAAAAAAATATCACTTTTAGCTGCAAAATCAGTCTCGCTATTAACTTTAATTATAACTATTAAATCATTATTAGAGTATATTCCAACTGCACCCTCATTTGCCTCTCTATCCATTTTTTTTGATGCTTTTGCCAAACCTTTTTTTCTTAAAGTTTCAATAGATTTTTCCATATCGTTATTATTCTCTTCAAGAGATTTTTTGCAATCTAGGAATCCTGCTCCAGTTTTTTCTCTAAGTTCTTTTATAAGAGTTGTAATTTGTGACATTTATTTTGACTCCTTATTTATATCATCTTTAATATTTTCTTCTTTGGTATTGTTAACTTCTTCTTTTTGATTATCAGTATATTGAAGAGCATCCTTAATTGTTTCAAAAAAATATTTTTTATATAAATTTATTGACCTTAAAGCATCATCATTACCAGGTATTATATAATCTATATTATCTGGATCAGAATTAGTATCAACAATTGCTACGATTGGAATTTGTAATTTTATTGCTTCTCGAACAGCAATTTTATCTTTCAACACATCGAAAATTATAATTAAATCAGGTTTACCATTGAGATTACGAATACCGCCAATATTTAATTCAAGTTTTTCTTTTTCTCTAGATATATCTAGTAGTTCTTTTTTCGATAAACTTTTTGATGTTTCATTATCAATTAGAAAAGATTCTATTTCCTCTAATCTTTTTATTGAATTAGAAATAGTACTCCAATTAGTTAAAGTGCCACCTAGCCATCTTTTATTAACATAAAAATTATTGTTTAGAGATGCTAAATCTTTGACAACATCCCCACATTGTTTTTTTGTTCCTACAAAAAGAATCTTTCCAGATTTTGATGCAGTTTCATGTATTTTTGTAAGTGCAGTATTTATTAAATCTAATGTAATTCTTAGATCAAATATATGAATGTTATTTCTTACTCCATAAATATATTCTTTCATTTTGGGATTCCATCTTCTTACATTATGGCCAAAATGAACTCCTGATTCAAGCAATTCCTCTATTTTTACTTCTGGTAAATTCATAATAACTCCGGTTCAACCTCCACAGAAAGAAAAACACCGGTTTTTTCTGTGTGCTAGATTTATTTGAAGACCTAATATTATAATAAATTAAATTTTCAAGGAATTTCTAAAGAATAATCTAAGATATTTGACTGACTTAATTCATCAAGTTTTTTAAAAGATTTGATAGAATATTGGCTAAAATCAAAATTTACTAACTTTTGATCAACTGTAATAAAAAGTTCTATAATATTTTTAATATTATTTTGTTTTTTTTCAAAAACATTATCTTTTACTTTAGATATATTTTCAATATTTGAATAAATGTTAAATTTATAATGCTTTTGAGAAAAAAAAGTGTCGAGTAAATTTAAATCTCTTATAATATATCTGACATCAGTATTATTTTTCACAATATCTATATTGAAGATTAATAGATTGCCTTCTTTTAATATTGGTCTATATTTATATAAGTTTTCACTAAAAATTGTTAATTCAAACTGATAGTTTGTTTCTGACACAGTAATAAATGCATATTTTTTTCCGTCTTTATTTGACCTCTCTTTAATATCTAAAATAGCTCCACAAACTTTAATAGATGTTAAATTATTATCCTCTTGGTAGTCTTTAAAATTACTAATATTTTCTAATTGAAAAAATTTTTTAGGATAATGATTTAATGGATGATCAGAAAAATAAAAACCTATGACTTCCAGCTCATTAGATAAAATTTCTGAATTTTTCCACTTTTCAAAATTTTGATTGAATAAATTTTTGTCATTAAAGGAAATTTCATTTTCTTCAAAAAGCAAATTTTGATTTATATTTTTATCACCACCATATAATTCTACAAGCTTTGGCACATTATGAAATAATTTTGATCTATTTGGTTCTATACTATCCAATGCTCCAGCTTGAATAAGTTTTTCAAGTTGTCTTTTGTTTATAACATCTTTGGAAACTCGATTCATAAAATCGATAACATTTTTAAATTTACCATTTCGCTTTCTCTCTTCTACCATACTTGAAATTGATTTTAATCCTACTCCTTTTATTGCTGAAAGACCAAATCTAATTGATTTTAAAGAGTCATTTATTTCAATTGAAAATAAAGCTTCTGAATAATTTATATCAGGTTTTGAAAAGATAATATTTAATCTTTCTATTTCTTGTTTAAGTAAAATAATTTTTTCTGTTCTATCAATTGAATAATTTAATGTTGCTGTAAGAAATTCATGTGGAAAGTTAGCTTTTAAATAAGCAGTTTGATATGATATTAAAGCATATGCTGCTGCATGACTTTTATTAAATCCATATCCAGCAAACTTATCAACCAAATCAAAAATTATTGAAGCTTCTTTTTTATCAATATTATTTTGAACAGCACCTTCAATAAATCTTGATTTTTGCATATCCATTTCTTTTTGGATTTTTTTTCCCATTGCTCTTCTTAGTAAATCTGCTTCACCTAAAGTATAATTTGATAAAACTTGTGCAATCTGCATTACTTGTTCTTGATAAACAATAATTCCATAAGTTTCTTTTAATACTTCTTCCAACATAGAATGAAGATATTTAATTTCTTCACGTCCGTGTTTTCTATTACAAAAAGAAGGAATATTATCCATTGGCCCAGGTCTAAACAAAGCAACTACAGCAATTATTTCTTCAAATCTATCAGGTTGCAATTGGCGAAGGACGCTACCCATACCATTACTTTCTAGTTGGAATATTCCAACTGTTTCACCTTTACTTAACTGATCATAGGTTTTTGTATCATTAAGCGGTATTTTATTTATTGAAAAATTTTTATTTTCTTTAACTATTAATTTTATGCAATCATCTATAATTGATAAGGTAGTTAAACCAAGAAAATCAAATTTAATTAAACCTGCCTCTTCAACATACTTCATTGAAAATTGTGTAGCATTTGTATTAGTATTTTGATCTTTGTATAAAGGAACTACTTTAGATAACTTTTCATGACCAATTACAACTCCAGCAGCATGGGTTGAAGCGTGTCTGTGAGTTCCTTCAATTTTTAGACTTACATCAATAATATTTGAAATTCTTTCATCACTGCTTATCCTTTCTTGCAAACTTCTTTCAGATTTAATAGACTCACTTAAACTAAGTGGATTTGATGGATTAAAAGGTATTAGTTTAGCAAAAGAATCTACCTCTCCATACGGAACTTCCAAAACTCTACCAATATCTCTTACTGCAGCTCTTGATGCTAGGGTACCAAATGTAATTATATGAGCCACACATTCACTTCCATATTTATTATTTACGTATGCAATCACTTCATCTCTTCTAGTTTGACAAAAATCTATGTCAAAATCTGGCATTGACACTCTTTCTGGGTTGAGAAATCGTTCAAATAGTAAATCATACTCCAATGGATCTAAATCAGTTATTCCTAAACACCAAGCTACTAAACTGCCGGCACCTGATCCTCTTCCAGGGCCAACAGGAATGAATTGCTCTTTAGCCCAATTAACAAAATCTGCTACTATTAAAAAGTATCCTGCAAAACCCATTCTAATTATTATTTCATTTTCATATTTCAATCTATCGCTATAAATTTTTATATTCTCAATGTTCTTTTCTTTTATTTTTTTTTCAAGTCCCAGTTCTGAGGATTTTAATAAAAAATTTTCTGCTGATAAATTTAAATCATTTTTAAATTCAGGTAATTGTGGTTTTGTTGATTCAGGAAAATAATTACAAGATAGAGAAACATTTAGATTATTTTTTATTATTTCAGGAATATCTTCAAAATTTGAATACATTTCATCATTTGATTTAAAATAAATATTTTCATTTGAAGTATTTCTTTGAGAATTATTAATTGTAGATTTTTGAGCAATACATAGTAGTGCATCATGAGCTGAATAATCATCTTTATTAGCATACTTTATATTATTTGAACCAATAAGGGGTATGTCAAATTCTTTTGATAAATTAATAAATTCTTTTTCAAAAATATCGATATTTTGATCATTTATTCTTTGAATTTCAAAAAGAAAATTTTGCCTAAAAACTTTTTTAAAATTATCTATTAATTTAATGATATCTTTTTTTTTATTTTCTTTGTTTAATAAAAGTAAAGGATTAAATTCACCACCTATATAACAGAATAAACCTTCAGAAAATTTCTCTAATTGTGAAAAGTATATACCAACATTATTTCCTTCATTAAGATGAGAGAGTGAGCTTAATTCTAATAGATTTCTATAGCCATTTTCATTTTTGACTAAAAATGTAACTTGGGAAATTTGATTATTTACAATAATATCTAATAAATTTATTGAAGTTCCAATTATAGGTTGAATATTATTTTTTATACATTCTTTGGAAAATTCAAATACTCCAAACATATTATTATTATCTGTAATGGCGATTGCAGGCATGTCATTTTTTTTAGCAAGATCTACTAAATTGTTAATTTTTAAAGTACTTTCAGATAAAGAATATGAAGATAAAGATCGTAAATGAATAAAAGGATTATTCATTTGTTAAATGTATTTTTTTATTTTTAAAATAATAAATTTCATCAGCTAATAAAGAATAAGTTTTGTTATGAGTAACATATACTAAAGTTTTTTTATTTTGTTCGATATAATTTATGAAAAATTTAAAAATGTTGTTAGCAGTATGTTCATCAAGATTTCCAGTCATCTCATCAGCTAAAATTAAATCTGGATTATTTACTAAAGATCTTGCTATAGCGACTCGTTGTTGCTCTCCACCTGATAATTTTAAAGGTTTATAATTAATCCTAGCATCTAAACCAAATTCAAGAAGTAGTTTTTTAGAAATTTCGTAACTTTTATTTTCATTTTTATTTATTAATAATGGGAGCATAACATTCTCGATCACAGTGAGTTCAGGAATCAGATGAAAAAATTGATGAATAAAACCAATTGATAATCCTCTAATTTTATTCGTTTCATCTTTAGAGCATAAAGAAATATCTTTATTCTTAAAATAAAAGTTTCCATCATATTCTGAATCAAGTAATCCAATAATATTAAGAAAAGTTGTTTTGCCTGAACCTGAAGGCCCAATAATTGAAACTTTAGTGTTTTGCATTAATTTAAAATTTAGATTTTTAATTATCTCAATTTTTAAATTATTTTCATTAGAATAATGTTTACCTAAATTGGATATCTCTAATAAATATTTGTTATTCACTTCTTAAACTTTTAACAGGATCTATTCTAGCTGAACTTAAAGCTGGAAAAATAGTTGAGATAATTGATATAATTATTGCTACACAAAGTACATAAACAACCTCATTTATGCTAATTTTTGAAGGTAAAGATGATAGATAATACACTTCTTCAGAAAACAGTTTTGTTCCAAGTAAATATTCTAAAAAACTTTGAATTGATTTAATATTTATTGTGAAAAGTATTCCAATTATTAATCCTATTAAAGACCCAATCAAACCTATTGAGATTCCAATAGTAAAAAATATTTTTATAATACTTTTATTACTCATTCCAATAGTTTTTAAAATACCAATATCTTTATTTTTTTCTTTAACAAATATAATTAACCCTGAAATTATATTTAATGATGCAACTAATATAATTAAAGAAAGAATAATAAACATAACATTCTTTTCTACCTTAAGTGCATTTATTAGAGTTTTGTTTTGATCCTTCCAAGATATTGAATAAAAATTTAATAAAAGATTAGATATTTCTAATTCTACTTTATTTTTAAATAGTTCGATTTCAGTAGGAGATGACGTAAAGAATTCAATTTTGTTATATATATCTTCATTATATAAGAGTAATTTTCTAACAAGTTCTGAAGATAAAAAAATTAAATTGGAATCATATTCATATAAACCAAGATCAAATATACCAACTACTTCCAATGTTTTGAATCTTGGAATGTTACCTAATATTGTTTTATCAGTCTTTGGAATTGCAATTTTAACCTTGTCTCCCACATTTAAATTCATTTCATTCGCTAAGGAATCTCCAATTAATATTTCACTTTTTGGATTTTGAATTAATGCCCCCCTTTTAATTGAATTAAACAAATAATGATTTTTATCATATTCGTCATAGCCTTTGATCATAACACCTTTTGAGTTATTTGATTTTATAATTAATCCATTTGTTTCAATAGATTTGTAATGTTGGAAAAAAAAAGAATTATCAATATTCAATATGAGTTCATCAGCTTGCTTATTTGTTATCTCATTATCAAAACTATAAATATTAAGGTGTGAATTAAGTCCGATTATTCTGTTAGTTAGATCAATTCTAAAACCATTCATAATAGACATTACTATAATAATTGCTGCTACTCCTAAACTAATACCTATTATTGAAAACCAAGCGAAAATAGATACATAGCCATCAGATTTCTTAGAGAATAAAAACCTAAAAATCAGTAATCGTTCTGATTTAGAAATCATCTATTTTTTTAACTTATTATTAATAAAATCAATTACAATACTGGATGAAATTTTTTCACTTTCATTATTTTGGCGATTTTTTATTTCTACTAAATTATCTTTTAAATCTCTTTTGCCAATAATAATTTGGTATGGAATACCAATTAACTCATTATCAGATAATTTTTTTCCTATACTGCAGATTCTATCATCTAAAATGACTTCAATATTATTTTTCATAAAATATTCATAATACTCTAATGATTTTGTGGCACAATCTTGATCTTCTGGCATTAAATTAACTATGGAAACCTTAAATGGAGCAACCTCTAAAGGCCACCTAATTCCTTTTTCATCATGATAAGCTTCTATAATTGCACCCACAAGTCTTGAAACACCAATGCCATATGACCCCATATGCACTGGAACATTTTTCCCACTTTTATCTTGAACAAATGCATTTAATTTCTCAGAATATTTTGTTCCAAAATAAAATATATGACCCACTTCAATACCCTTAGAAATTTTTAAATCTTCATTTGAAATTGGGCAATTTTTTTCATCATGTTGATCATCAACTGCAGCATAAAATGACTGCAACTCATTTGGGTCTATAGTCTCAGGGTTTAGTGTTTCTAATTTTTTATCATAATAAAGTGTACTTTCACCAGTCTTAGCTAGTATTTGAAATTCATGACTTAAGTTACCGCCAATTGGTCCTGTTTCTGCTCTTAATGAAATTGGTGTTAAACCCATTCTAATAAAAGTTTTTATGTATGCTTTAAACATATTGTCATAAGATTTTTTTGCTTCGTTTTCATCAAGATCAAATGAGTAATTGTCCTTCATTAAGAATTCTCTTCCTCGCATTACTCCAAACCTAGGCCTAACTTCATCTCGGAATTTCCATTGAATATGATAAAGATTTTTTGGAAGATCTTTGTAAGAATTTATATGTGATTGAAATATATCTGTAATCAATTCTTCATTTGTTGGGCCGTAAAGCATTTCCCTTCCACTTCTATCTGTAATCCTTAACATTTCTTTTCCATAATCATCATATCTTCCTGATTTAATCCATAAATCAGAAGATTGAATCGTAGGCATAAGCAGTTCTACTGCTCCTGCATTATTTTGTTCTTCTCTAACAATCTGTTCAATTTTTTTTAATACAAGTAGACCTAGAGGTAACCAAGAATAAATACCAGCACTAGATTGTTTAATCATTCCAGCCCTGATCATTAATTTATGTGAAATTATTTCAGCATCTGATGGTGCATCTTTAATAGTGGGAAGAAAAAAGTTAGAATATTTCATTTATTAAATATATTTGATAAATCAAATCCAAATAAAATCAAAAAAAATAAAATTAAAGCTGATATTAATGAAGTTGCTATAAATTTTATTAGAAGATATGGCTTACTTGGAGCACTTTTTGCATGTCCAGATTCTACTTTTTGGGGTACTTTTATCTTAATCGGTAGAAGTATGAAAAATAAAATCCACCAAACAAGGATAAAAATTAGAACATGAGTAAATAGTGCCATTAAGATCGTATTAAATGAACTTCAATTTCTGGTTTTTTTTGAATTGAATTTTTTATAATCTTTCTAAAACTACTTTTAACTAAGTCAGATACTATAAGATCTGATGATTTTTGATCTTTGTTAAGTTTTGTATAGTTTTCTATAAAATGTATTTTAAAATCATTTTTAATGTTTTCTTCATCTATCCCCGGCAATCCTTTTAAGGTAAGTAACATATTTTTATTAACTGAATAGTCTTTATCATTAATAATTATAGAAATTAAAACCAGCCCCTCAAATGAATATTTCCTTCTCTCTTTAATAAATGCAGATTCAGAGTCGTAAAGATTTTTACCCTCAACAATTAACTTTCCAGTTTCAAATTTTTCTACAATTTTAGGTTCACCTGGTGCAATTTTGAGACATTTTCCATTTTCTAAAATTTTGGTAAATGGTACTTGTGATGAGTAAGATAATTGTTTATGTGCCTCTAGATGCATTGGTTCACCATGCACAGGAATAGATAAATACGGTTTTGTCCAATTATACATTTGTTTTATTTCATCTGCATAACCATGACCTGAAACATGTACTAAATCATCATCAGCTGTTACTATCTCAACTCTTTGTCTAATAAGTAAGTTCTTTAAATTATTTATTGATTTTTCATTTCCAGGAATATCTCTAGAACTAAAAATTACTACATCTTGAGGCTCTAAATGTAAATGTTGATGAGAATTATAAGCTATTCTGAAAAGAGCAGATCTTTTTTCACCCTGACTTCCAGTACAAATTATGACTAAATTTTCTCTTGGTATATAAGAAGCTTCATCTTCACTGATAAAAATTTCATCATCTGATACATAACCACATTTTCTTGCTACCTCGATATTTTTTTTCATACTTCTACCAACAAGGGCGACCTTTCTTTTATTTTTTTTTGCTGCTTGAATAATATTTTTCATTCTTGCAATATTTGAAGAAAAACAGGTAACAACAATTCTATTAGAAAATCTTGAAAATATATTTGTCAATTCATCCCTAACATCACTTTCAGATTCTGATTTACCAGGCACATTTGCATTAGTAGAGTCACCTATTAAGGCAAGTAATCCATCATTTCCTAATTTTTCAAATTTTTCCTTTGAAAATGAGTCTCCTAAAGTAGGTGAATGATCTATTTTCCAATCAGCAGTATGAAGTAATGATCCGTATGTTGTTTTAATTACTATTGCAGTTGGTTCAGGAATTGAATGTGTAGTTGGAATAAAACTTATGTCAAAATTATTGAGTATTAATTTCTTGTCTAGATTTATCTCTTCTAAAGTAAATCCTTCTACTTTATTGAATTCTTTTAGCCTATTTTCGATAAGAAATTTTGCAAATTTACTTGCATATACAGGACATTTAATTTTATTTGCTAAGAACGCTACAGCTCCTGCATGATCTTCATGACCATGGCTGATAATAATAGCCTCAAGATTATCTTCTAAACTTTCAATATGATCTATTTTTGGTACCAATAAATCTACACCAGGAAACCTTTCATCTGCAAATGAAAGACCTAAATCTATCATTATCCATTTTCCATCACATCCGTAAAGATAACAATTTGCACCTATTTCTCCAATACCCCCAAGAGATAAAAAGTGTAATCCTTCATTAAAATCATTTAGTTGTAAATTATTACTCATAAAAATGTTTGATACCAATTTCTTTTATTCCTTCTAATGTCAAATGTTCCATATATATAGGTTTATAAATAATTTTATCCCTAAATATTTTACCTAGACCACCCGTAATATAGACTTTGGGCTTAAAGTTATTCTCCTTAATAATTTGCTTTAATATGCCATTAACTACATGCAAATAACCAAAATAGAAACCTGATTGAATAGAAGCTGATGTATTATTATTAACAATTTTATTTGATTTTGAGATTTTTGAAGTTTTTATTAACTCAGCATTTTTTAAAAGCGTCTCCATTGATAGATTAATACCTGGAAAAATTAATCCACCTAAATACTGATTATTTTTAATGACATCAAAAGTAGTAGCTGTACCAAAGTCGACAATTATACAGTCTTTAATTTTCTTACTAAATACATAGGCATAGTTTGCTATTCGATCACTTCCAATTTGATTTAAATTATAATTGATACTATTTCTAAACGATATTTTTTTTGGATTAATTACATAAAATTTGAATTTATTTTTTTGAAAAATTTTTTTAAAAATTAAATTTAAAGAAGGTACAACAGAGGACAAGATACAAAATCTATCTTTAAGATTATTAATCAACTTTTTGTTAGATTTAAAAAATTTATTTATTTCTTTTTGTGTAATATTGACTTTTTTTTCTGTTTTTAATCTAATAATTTTAATTAATTTATTTTTTGTATAAAAACCTATAACTATATTCGTGTTACCTGCATCTATAACAATCATTAAATTATTCTAGCATTATATATATTTTCAAAATTAATATTATTTTTTAAAGTGATTGAACCATCTGGGTTAAGATTATGAAATATTCCTTGTTTTACATTTTGTTCATCAATTTTTAAATTAATATTGCCTCCTAAATATAATAATCTACTTTTATATTCAGTCATAATTTTTTCGTGATTATTTAGCAGTTGTTTGAAATTGTTAAAATACTCTTCCATAATTTCATATACAAAATAAAAATTGTTAATTTCTTTATTATATTTATTAATATTTGTTGTTGGATAATTTTCAATTTTTGGGGAAGATACTATATTAACTCCAAAACCAGTATTTATATATTTATCACTTTTGATACTAAATATTTCAGAAATTATTCCAGAGATTTTTTCTTTATTAATTAAAATGTCATTTGGCCATTTAATTTGAGTTTTAACATTACAAATATTTTCAATCACAGAACAGATCATATTAGTAATAAAAGCATTATTTAAAAAATGATTTTCTATTGGCAATATATTTTTAGATAAAATAGAAATATAAACATTATTTTTTGGACTTTCCCAAGTTGTTCCTCGTCTTCCAAATCCTTTTTTTTGTTCATTTGCCATCAAACATATATTTCTATTATCAATAAGTTTTTTAACCTCTGACATTGTAGAATCTACAGATTCAATAAAATGAAAATCAAAATTGTTTTTATCTAATAGATTTTTAATTTTATATAATGACATTAATCAAATGGTCAAACTTGCTGATATATTAATCAATAAAGATGGATAAAATATAAAACAAATAATTAAAAACAAACTTAAGAACAGAATAATTTTTGATTGAAAAGAAATTTTAAAATTAATTATTCCTTCACTTTTACTTTCGTCAAAATACATTATCTTAATAATTCTTAAATAATAAAAAGCAGAAATAACACTGGCTAGGACACCAAGAACTGAAAGTACATATAATTCTTGTTCAATTGCAGCAATGAAAACATAAAACTTTCCAAAAAATCCTATAAATGGAGGGATGCCAGCCATAGATAGCATTATTATTGAAATAGAAAGACTTACGATTGGATTACTTTTACTTAACCCTTTTAAATCACTTATATTAATTAAATATTCATTTTTAACTTTTAATGAAAGTAAAATAGCAAAAATAGCAACATTCATTATCATGTATGAAAACATATAAATTGATGCTGCTTTAATTCCATCATCATTTGCTGCAACTAAAGCAATTAATATATAACCTATATGTCCGATAGAACTATAAGCTAATAATCTTTTAATATTTGACTGTGCTATAGCCGCTATAGCTCCAAGAAACATTGAGGCTATTGATAAAAATAAAATTATTTGACTCCATTCTAAGTAAAAATTTTCAAATGGAACTAAGCAAAAACGATAAATTAAAGCTACTGCAGCAATCTTAGGTACAATAGCAAAAAAACCTGTAATTGAATTTGGGGCTCCTTCATAAACATCGGGAGTCCACATATGGAAAGGTACAGCTGAAACCTTAAAAGCCAAGCCTACCATCACAAATACAAGCCCAAATATTAGACCTAAATTTAAATTATCGTATTTTGATAAATAGAAACTTATATCATCAAAATTCATTGAACCAGTAAATCCATAAATTAAGGAGAAACCATACAAAAGTATACCCGAAGATAATGCTCCTAAAATAAAGTATTTTACTCCTGACTCAGCTGATGAAATTGAATCTCTTTTTATTGCTGCAGCAACATAGAGAGATAAACTTTGTAGTTCTATTGCTAGATACATAGACATAAGATTATTTGAAGCAATCATTAACATCATCCCTAGTGTTGAAAATAAAAATAAAACAGGAATTTCAAAATTTTTAAGCTTTATGCCTAAGAAATAATCTTTAGAAATAATGATACTAGCTATAGATCCTGATAGAGCTAAAATTTTAAAAAAATTTATAAAAGAAGAGTGGCTAAATAAACTTTTATAATTTGCAAAATTTGATTCACTATCATTGTAAACAAGAAAAATGGTTAATAATAAAACGAAAACTGCTAGATTGGAAGTTTGCCTAAATGCATTCTTTTTTAAAAAAAGACCAAAAAGTAAGCAAACAAAAGAGGAGCATGCTAAAAAAATTTCGGGTATAAAAAAAATATTGTAAATATTATTTAGCATTGGCTATTTCATAGTTTGTTATAATTAGTTCAAGTGATAATCTCATAGGATCTAAAAATAGATTTGGAAATATACCTAGTAATATTACTGAAATTGCTAAAGGAATTAATATGATTTTCTCTCTTGTGTTTATATCTAAAATATCTGCAAGTTTATTATTAGTTATGGTGCCAAAAATAATTCTTTTATAAAGGTATAGCATGTAAACAGCGGATAATATTATTCCAAAAGCCGCGCCAATAACAACGTAACTTGAAAATTTAAATGCGCCAACAATAACTAAAAATTCTCCAATAAAACCACTAGTCCCAGGTAATCCAACTGATCCCAGCATAAAAATCATAAATACTGTTGCATAAAGTGGCATTCTTTGAACTAATCCTCCGTAAAATTCAATTTCTCTAGTATGCATTCGATCATAAATAACACCAACACATAAAAATAAAGCTGCTGAGACTAGTCCATGACTAATCATTTGCATCATTGCTCCTTCTAAACCTTGTTGATTAACTAAAAAAATTCCAATTGTTACAATTCCCATATGAGCAACAGATGAATATGCAATTAGTTTTTTTATATCAGTTTGTGCTAGTGCCACTAACGAAGTGTATACTATAGCAACTATACTTAATGTCATAATTAAAGGAATAAAAAACTCTGTTGCTTCTGGAAGCATACCTAGAGAGAAACGGATAAAACCATATCCCCCCATTTTTAAAAGTACTCCGGCTAAAATAACAGATCCAGCCGTTGGAGCTTCAACATGGGCATCGGGCAACCATGTATGAAAAGGCCACATAGGAATTTTAACTGCAAAGGAAGCAAAGAAGGCAAGCCAAAGAAACAACTGAGTATTATAGGAAAAATAATTACCTTGTAAGAACTCAATACTCATTGAACTTGTATTTCTATACATCACAATAATAGCAATCAACATGAGTACTGAACCCAAAAGAGTGTAGAGAAAGAATTTAAAAGAAGCATAGATTCTTCTATTGCCTCCCCATATACCTATGATTAGATACATTGGTATTAATACTGCTTCAAAAAAAATATAAAATAAAAGTATGTCTATAGAAGCAAACATTCCAATCATTACAGTCTCTAAAAATAAAAAAGAAAGCATGTATTCCTTGACTCTTTTTTTAATATTATTCCAACTAGCTAAAATACAAAGTGGGGTCAAAAATGTACTTAATAAAATCATAAAAAGTGAAATACCGTCAACTCCAATATGGTAGAAGAAATTAAAATCATCAAACCATCTAAATTTTTCTTCATATTGATAAGACGGATTGGAATAATCAAATTGTAGCCAGAGTATTAAACTTAAAACAAATGTTCCTAACGTTGTTAGCAAAGCAGCCCATTTAATATTAATTGATGTTAATTCATCTTCTTTAATAAAAAGAATAATTAAAGCGCCAATTAAAGGTAAAAAAATTATTACTGATACTAACGGCCAGTCAATCATTTAGTAATATAAAAACCATGTTAAAATTATTACTAAGCCACCAAGCATAGCAAAAGCATAATGAAACAAATACCCTGATTGAAATAAACTTACATAAGATGAAGATTTTGAAATAATCCAGGAGACCCCGTTTGGTCCTAAACCATCAATAGTTTTTTCATCCCCTCTTTTCCAGAAAAAGTTTGCTAATTTGAAAAAAGTTAAAACGAATACTTTATGATATAGCTCATCCACATACCATTTATTTTTAGAAAGAGAATATAAAGGATCTAAATTATAGGAAAGATTTTTTGCTCTGTTTAAATTATTTGAATATATCAACACACAGACAAGAATTCCAACTGCAACAGCAGACTTTGATATTAATGATTGTGCAAGAGGAAGATATTTATGAGAACTTTCTGTTAATAATATAGCATTATCCCAAAATTCTTTTTTATAATATCCAATAAAATAATCAGCAAAGAATATTCCAGAAAAAATAGAACCAATTGCAAGAATAAATAATGGAGCTGTCATTACTAAAGGTGATTCATGGGCGTGATCATATGTTTGATTATTTGATCTATTTTCACCATGAAATGTTAGGAATAATAATCTCCATGAATAAAAAGCAGTAAGTAAAGCAGTTAAAATACCTACTAAATATGCAAAGTATGCTATTCCATTTGAAGCATAGAAAGCATTTTCTAAAATACTTTCTTTTGAATAGTAACCAGATAGATATGGGAAACCAATAATTGCAAGAGACCCAATCCACATCATTGAGGCAGTAAAAGGTATTTTTTTGAAAAGTCCCCCCATTTTTCTCATATCCTGTTCATGATGCATTGCGTGAATTACAGAACCTGCCGAAAGAAATAGAAGGGCTTTAAAAAATGCATGAGTTGTTAAGTGAAATATTGATGCATTATAAGCTCCTACACCTGCTGCAAAAAACATATATCCTAATTGACTGCATGTTGAATATGCAATGACTCGTTTAATATCATTTTGCGTTAAGGCTATAGAGGCAGCAAAAATAGCTGTGGCTGCACCAATAAAAGTAATGAATAAATTAGTAAATGTCGCAAACTCATAAAGAGGACTCATTCTTGCAACTAAAAATACACCAGCAGTTACCATTGTTGCAGCATGTATTAGTGCAGATACAGGAGTAGGTCCCTCCATGGCATCTGGCAACCATGTGTGTAAACCTAATTGGGCAGATTTACCCATTGCACCAATGAATAAAAGAAAGCATAAAAAATCTAAAGTTGGAAAACTGAATGAAAGGAATTGAATTTGATGCTCGCTAAATCGATCCACTTGTGAAAATATACTGTCGAAACTTATCGTGCCAAAAATATAAAAAATTCCAGCAATTCCAATTGCGTATCCAAAATCTCCAACTCTGTTTACAACAAATGCTTTTATAGCAGCTTTATTTGCTGAATCTTTATGGTGCCAAAAACCAATTAATAAATATGAGGCTAGCCCAACACCTTCCCAACCAAAGAACATTTGCAGCAAGTTATTACTTGATACAAGAACAAGCATAAAAAAAGTAAATAAGCTTAGATAACCCATAAATCTTATTTTTGATGGATCTTCTTCCATATAACCTATTGAATATAAATGAACACAAGCAGAAACAGTTGTAACCACAATGAACATCACAGCAGTTAAAGTGTCTAATCTAATTGACCAATCAACAATAAAGGTTCCAGAAGTGATCCAGTTAAGAATAAAAATTATTTCAGTTTCCTTATTATTAATAAACTGAATGAATATTATCCAAGAAAATAAAGTACAAAGAAAAAGGATTGAAGTTGTTGATATTTGATAAACCTTATAGTTAAACTGTTTACCGAGTAAAAAACAAAAAAGAAAACCAAGTAGAGGTAAAAATATAATTGAGGTTGCCATCTACTATCCCTTAAGCTGATTAATTTTATTTACTTCTATTGATCCTAAATTTCTAAAAAATACTACAAGTATGGCGAGTCCAATTGCTGCTTCGGCGGCTGCAACAGTAAGTGTAAGCATTGCGAAGATTTGCCCTGAGATATCATTAATATACGCTGAGAAAGCAATAAAATTAATATTTACCGACAACAAGATGAGTTCTATAGACATTAAAATTATAATTAAATTTTTCTTATTTAAAAATATTCCTAAAACACCTAAGGTAAAAATAATTGCGCCGAGAAAAAGATAGTGTTCAAGGGTAATCATTAATTAAATTCCTTCGCCTATTTTTACTTTTTTCTTTTCTATAGCTGTTGATGCATCAACTGTATTTTGAGAGTCTATATTTTGCCTTTTAACACCACCTTTATCTCTTAATGTAAGTGTAATAGAGCCAATCATTGCGACTAATAAAATTATCCCACATATTTGAAATAAATAAAAATATTCAGTGTAGAGTATTTGCCCAATCATTTTTGTATTTTCCACTTCATTAACTATAGGTTGTAGTGGAGTTTGATTGTTATAAATATTAGACGATCTATCTGTTAAAAAAAGTATTCCAAGTTCAATTACTAGAACTATCCCTAATAATGCTCCAAAAGGTAAATATTGCAAAAAACCTTCTCTCAACTTTACAAAATTTATATCAAGCATCATTACAACAAATAGAAAAAGGACGGCAACAGCTCCAACATATACAACAACAAGGATCATTGCCAAAAATTCAGCACCTAATAAAACAAACAGTCCTGATGCGTTAACAAAGCTTAAAATTAAGAACAAAACTGAATGAACTGGATTTTTTGCACTTATAACCATTAGAGCAGAAAGAACTGCAACAGATGAAAAAAGATAAAATGTTAATGAATAAAGAACCATTCTTATCTATATTTTCTATCGAGATGAATATTTTGAGCAATTTCTTGCTCCCATCTATCTCCATTTTCTAAAAGTTTATCTTTATTATAAATTAATTCTTCTCTTGTTTCAGTGGCAAATTCAAAATTTGGTCCTTCTACTATCGCATCAACTGGGCAAGATTCTTGACATAAACCACAGTAAATACATTTAGTCATATCTATATCATATCTTGTTGTTCTTCTGCTTCCATCCTCTCTTGGCTCTGCTTCAATTGTAATTGCCTGAGCAGGACATACTGCTTCACAAAGTTTACATGCGATACATCTCTCTTCCCCACTTGGATATCTTCTCAAAGCATGTTCGCCTCTAAAACGTGGGCTTAATGGACCTTTTTCATGAGGATAATTTATTGTAACTTTAGATTTAAATATGTATTTGAAAGTTAAAAATAGTCCTTGAAATAATTCAAATAAAGTAAAAGATTTAATTAATTTATACATATTAATTTGGCAGCATGTCAAAATATACTAAAAAACCAGAAGTTGCCACAACCCAAAACAAAGAAAACGGTAGAAAAACTTTCCATCCAAGTCTCATTAACTGATCATATCTATATCTTGGGAAAGTTCCTCTAACCCAAATAAATAAAAATAATATAAATATTACTTTCACAGTAAACCAGATTACTCCAGGAACAACATTTAATGGGTATACATCAAATGGAGGAAGCCATCCGCCTAAAAAAAGAATGACAGTCATAGAGGACATTAAAATCATACTCGCGTATTCACCTAAAAAAAATAATACAAATGAAGCAGAGGAATATTCAGTAAAAAATCCTGCAACAAGTGTTGATTCATCTTCAGGAAGATCAAAAGGTAATCTATTTGTTTCAGCTAACGCAGAAATAAAAAAAATAATGAACATAGGTAATAATGGAATTGCAAACCATACAGTCTGCTGAGCTAAAACTATCTTTGATAAATTTAAAGAACCTACACATAATAATACTGTAATTATTACAAATCCAATAGATACTTCATATGAAACCATTTGAGCAGCTGATCTTAATGCTCCTAGAAAAGGATATTGAGAGTTACTAGCCCATCCAGCCATTATTATTCCATATACTCCAAGAGATGATACTGCAAACAGATACATGATACCTACGTTAATATCAGAGACTACCCATCCTGGAGCAAAAGGTATTACTGCCCAACCTGCTAAGCTAAGTACCATTGTTATTATAGGTGCTAAAATAAAAACAATTTTATTTGATCCACTAGGTATAATATTTTCTTTAGTAATAAGTTTTAATGCATCAGCAAAGCTTTGTAATATACCAAAAGGCCCTACTATATTTGGACCTCTTCTTAATTGAATTAATGCTAAAACTTTTCTTTCAGCATAAACTAAAAAAGCTACAGATATTAAAACTGGCACAACAACAGCAAGTATTTGGGCAATGATTATTAACCCTGTAATTAATATATCATAAGTCATCTAATTATTATGCTGCCTTAATTAAAATATCTTTAGTACATTTTGCCATTGTTTCAGAAGATCTAGAAATAGAATCATTCATATAAAAGTTTTCAATGTTATATTTAATTTTAATATTCTCAATTTTATTATTTTTAGCAAAAGTAATTTCGCCAATAGAATTAACTTCATTTAAGAGAGCAAATTGACCATAGGTACTTGTAAGCTCATTTCGAAGCTCCCCAAGATTATTAAAATTTAAATTTTTTTCAAATAAGTCACTTAAAACTCTAAAAATTTTCCACTCCTCTTTTGCCTCACCTATTGGATTATGACACTTAGTTGTTTGAATAACTCTACCTTCTATATTCATATAAGTAGAACTTTTCTCAGTATATGCAGGGGTTGGTAAAATTATATCAGCTATAGATGCTGAAACATCTCCATGATGACCAAGATAAACAACAAAAGCATTTTCAAATGTTGAAAAATTTATCTCATCTAACCCCATTAAGAAAACTAAAGGCTTTGTTTTATCAATATGTTTTTTTAATTGTTTATTGTAATCATTATCAAATTTTTTATTATAAAATTTCAAATCTAATGCTCCTACTCTAGAAATATCTTGGTTAAGAATATTTAAAGGATTTATATTTTTATTTTTTTGAATATTTTTCGCAATTAATCCTGCAGTTTCTAATATTTTTTTTCCATGATCATTATTTATTGCTGAAGTACCTAATATTATAAGTGGGTTTTTTGCAGATTTTAAAACTTTATTGAATTCAGATTTATTATTAGATAATTTATTAAGGTAAGCTAAAGAATCAGATAAATGATGATAATCGTAAGTAAGATCTAATTTAGGACCTATAAGACCAATTTTGCAATTATTTTCGATATATGCCTTTCTAATTCTAGCGTTTAGTACCGCTGCTTCCCATCTAGGGTTTGATCCGATTAAAAGAATAGCATCAGCCTTTTCAATTTCTTGAATTGTTGAATTAAATTTATAACTTGAAGATGAATTATCGATAATTTGTGTATTATCAAATCTGCAATCATAGTTTTTTGATTTTAGTGAATTGCTAAATTTTTGTGCGGAATATAAAGTTTCAATATCGGTAAACTTACCAGATAGAAATACCGTATTTTCTTTACCTCTTTTTGTAATTTCTTTTTTTATTAATTCAAATGCATTATCCCATGAAGATTTTTGGAGTTTTTTATTTGATTTAGAATATACATTATCCAATCTTTGACTTGAGAGTCCATCAACTGCAAATCTAGATTTATCACTTATCCATTCTTCATTGGTTTCTTCATTTATTCTAGGAAGAGCTCTTAAAACTTTTTTTCCTCTTGTATCAATCCTTATACTTGAACCTATACCATCAAACACATCAAATGTTTCTGTCTTGGTCAGCTCCCATGGTCTAGATTTAAATGCATATGGTTTACTTGTTAAAGCACCTACGGGGCATAAATCAATTACATTTCCAGATAATTCTGATTCAATAGTTTTTTCTAAGTACGTCGTGATCTCAGCATTTTCACCTCTGCCAAGTAATCCTATATCATCAACACCCGCAACTTCTGTAGAAAACCTTACGCATCTTGTACAATGTATACATCTTGTCATAATTGTTTTGACAAGTGGTCCCATATTTTTATTTTGAACTGCTCTTTTATTTTCTTCATATCTAGTTTTATCAAAACCATAATACATCGCCTGATCTTGAAGATCACATTCTCCTCCTTGATCACAAATAGGGCAATCCAATGGATGATTAATGAGAAGAAACTCCATTACACCTTTTCGAGCTTTTTTAACTGTTTCTGTTTTTGTTTTTATAACCATTCCATCTGCAGCTGGCATGGCACATGATGCAATAGGTTTTGGAGCTTTTTCCATTTCTACTAAACACATTCTACAGTTTCCTGCTATTGAGAGTTTTTCATGATAACAAAATCTGGGAATTTCAGTTCCTGCTTGTTCACAAGCTTGCATTACGGTCATTCCGTTTTCAAATTCGTATTCCTTATTATCAATTGTTATCTTTGGCACTAGGCTACCCTTCTGTTTCTTTCTTGAATTCTTTTTTCAATTTCAGGTCTAAAGTGTCTAAACAAACCTTGAATAGGCCAAGCAGCAGCATCGCCTAAGGCACAAATAGTATGACCTTCAATTTGCTTAGTCACATCTAAAATTTTATCAATATCTTGATGTTCAACATTTCCATGAATCATTTTTTCCATCATTCTGTACATCCATCCAGTACCTTCTCTGCAAGGTGTACATTGACCGCAGCTCTCATGTTTATAAAAATGTGATAATCTAGCTATTGCTTCAACAATATCTGTTGATTTATTCATTACAATAACAGCAGCAGTTCCTAATCCACTTTGAACTTCTTTTAAACTATCAAAATCCATTTTTACAGTATCACAAATAGACTTAGGTAATAAAGGCACACTTGCACCTCCAGGAATTACAGCTAATAAATTTTCCCAACCACCAATTACCCCACCTGCATGTTTTTCAATCAGATCTTTTAGCGGTATTCCCATTTCTTCTTCTACATTACATGGGTTGTTTACGTGTCCAGAGATACTAAAAATTTTTGTACCTGTATTGTTGGCACTACCTAAATTAGCAAACCATTTTGAACCACGTCTTAAAATAGTTGGGGAAACAGCAATTGTTTCAACATTTGTAACTGTTGTAGGGCATCCATATAAACCTGCGCCAGCAGGAAACGGAGGTTTTAATCGGGGCTGACCTTTTTTACCCTCTAAACTTTCAAGTAAAGCAGTTTCTTCACCACAAATATATGCTCCTGCTCCTCTGTGAAGATAAATATCAAAATCCCACCCTGTACCACATGCATTTTTACCAATTAAATTATTTGCGTAAGCTTCATCTATTGCTTTTTGTAAATTAGAAGATTCAGAATAATATTCACCCCTTATATAAATATAACAAGTATGTGCATGCATAGCAAAAGCAGCAACTAAACAACCTTCTAAAAGAAGATGTGGGTCGTTTCTCATAATCTCTCGATCTTTACATGTGCCTGGTTCTGACTCATCAGCATTAACAACTAGGTAATGATCTTTTCCAGAGTCTTTTGGCATAAATGACCACTTAAGTCCCGCAGGGAAACCTGCTCCTCCCCTTCCTCTTAATTGACTATTTTTAATTTCCTCAACAATTTTTTCGCTACCCATTTTAATAAGTTCTTTAGTATTTGACCAAATACCTCTTTTTTTGGCACCTTCTAATTTCCAGTCTTCAAAACCGTATAAATTTTTAAAAATTTTATCTTTTTCCTTAAGCATCAAATTTTCTTTCAGGTTGTGATGATTTTCTACCAATTTGTGAACCTACTTTTATTGATTTATTATCTTTTAAATCTTGAAGTATTTTTTTAAAACTCTCTTCATCTAAATCTTCATAATAATCATCATTGATCTGGACCATAGGAGCATTGCAACATGCACCTAAGCATTCAACTTCAACAACTGTAAATATTTTATTATCACTTGTTTCCCCAATATTGGTTTCACAAACTTCTTGTGCAACTTTAGACAGTTTATCACTCCCTCTTAACCAACAAGGTGTCGTTCTACAAATTTGGACAAAATTTTTACCAATAGGTTCTAAATTAAACATCGAATAAAAAGTGGCAACTTCCAACACTCTTATATAAGACATACTTAGAGTTTCAGCTACCTTTTCCATTGAGTTTTTACTTAGCCATCCATTATTTTGTCTTTGTGCTAAATCAAGTAAAGGAATAACTGCGCTTTGAATACGGTTTGATGGATATTTTTTTATTATTTCAGAAATTTTTTTAAAATTTTCTGATGACCATTCAAAATTATCATTAATTTTTTTATATACTTTATTATTTGTACCAGGATGGTGCATTATCTATCTATCTCTCCAAAAACAATATCTAAGCTACCTAGTATAGCGGCTATGTCAGCCATTAAGTGGCCTTTAGATAAATGATCCAATGTTTGAAGGTGTGCAAAACCTGGTGCTCTTATTTTGCATCTATATGGTTTGCTAGATCCATCAGAAACAAGGTAAACCCCAAATTCACCCTTTGGAGCTTCAACTGCACTATAAACTTGACCAGCTGGAACACGGTAACCTTCAGTGAAAAGTTTAAAATGATGAATTAATGCTTCCATTGATTTTTTCATTTGATTTCTTTTAGGAGGTGTAATTTTATTATCCTCAATTGATATTGGGCCTGGTTTGATTTTATTTAAACATTGGTTAATAATACTAATGCTTTGTCTCATCTCCTCTATGCGAACCAAATATCGATCAAAACAATCACCTTTTTTTCCAACAGGAACTTCAAAATCAACTTGATCATAGGCGTCATAAGGTTGAGATCTTCTTAAATCCCATGCTACACCTGCACTTCTTAATACTGGACCCGAACACCCCCATTCAATTGCTTCTGACTTTGAAATTATTCCTATATCAACTGATCTTTGTCTTAAAATTCTGTTATTAGTCAGCAAGCTTTCAAGATCATCAATAAATTTTGGAAGAGTTTTAAAATGCTCAAATAATTTTTCTTCCATTCCCTCTGGCATATCCTGATGGACGCCGCCAGGTCTAAAATAGGCTGCATGAAATCTTGCACCAGATACGGCTTCATGAAACTCCAAAAGCTTTTCCCTTTCTTCAAAACACCATAAAAATGGTGTCACTGCACCAATGTCAGCAGCATAGGCAGGTATATTTAATAAATGATTTAGTATTCTAGTAATTTCAGCAAAAATAACACGAATATATTTAGCTCTTTCAGGAACATTAATACCAAGCAGATTTTCAGTTGCTAATGCAAAAGCATGTTCTTGACACATTGGCGAAACATAATCAAGTCTATCAAAATAAGGAACTGCCTGAAGATAAGTTTTATATTCAATTAATTTTTCTGTTCCTCTATGTAACAATCCAATGTGTGGTTCTGCTCTTTGAACTACTTCACCTTCTAGTTCAACTACTAAACGTAAAACACCATGCGCAGCAGGATGTTGGGGACCAAAGTTAATTGTAGTTGTATTTAGCTCTACTTCTTTCATTTAATTTTCACCAGTAGATTTCTCATCACCAAAAAGTTTGTTTTCCATTCCTTCCCAAGGAGATTCACTATCGAAATTTCTAAATTCTTGAGTTAACTTAACAGGCTCATATATCACTTTTTTTTCAAGGTCATCGTAGCGAACTTCTGTGTGTCCAGTTAAAGGAAAATCTTTGCGCAATGGATAACCTTCAAAATTGTAATCCGTCATTATCCTTCTTAAATCAGGATGGTTAGTGAATTCAATTCCAAATAAATCATAACATTCTCTTTCATACCAATCCGCAGATTTGTGAATATTGGTTATTGATTCTATGCTTTCATTTACTTGAATAAAAGTTTTAAAAATAATTTTTTTATTTTTTGTTAAACTTTGCAAAATATAAATCAAATCAAATCTAAATTCCCTTGAAGGATAATCAACAGCTGTAATATCTAGTAATTGATTAAAATTAAGCTCAGTGTTATCTTTTAATTCGTTAAAAATTTTTATAATATTATTTTTTTCAAATTCTATTTCTAGCAAATTATTATTCTCTAAAACATTATTTATACCATCTATTTTAGAAAGAATTTTAATCATATAAAATTATCTTTTAAATTTATTTTCTCTTCTAATTTTTTTTTGTAATTGCAATATACCATATACTAATGCTTCTGCTGTTGGAGGGCATCCTGGTACGTAAACATCAACAGGGACAATTCGATCACATCCTCTAACTACTGAATAAGAATAATGATAATAACCTCCTCCATTTGCACAAGAGCCCATTGATATAACCCATCGAGGTTCTGGCATTTGATCATAAACTTTTCTTAAAGCTGGAGCCATTTTATTTGTTAATGTGCCAGCAACTATCATTACATCAGATTGTCTTGGACTTCCTCTTGGTATTACTCCGTAACGATCAAGATCATATCTTGCCATATAAGAATGTATCATTTCTACTCCACAGCATGCCAAACCAAAAGTCATTGGCCATAAAGAACCAGTTCTAGCCCATGTGAGAATTTTATCGTAGCTAGCAACTAAGAAACCTTTAGAGGATAATTCTGTGTTTAGGGTATCATCAACAATTTTTTTTGCTTCATCTACTCCCATTCTAAAGCTCCTTTTTTCCATTCATAAATAAAACCAATAGTCAAAACTGTTAAAAAAATCATCATTGACCAAAAACCAAATAATCCAATTTTACCAAGTGTTATTGCCCATGGAAACAAGAAAGCAACTTCTAAATCAAAGATAATAAATAAAATTGCTACTAAATAAAATCTTACATCAAATCTTCCACGAGCATCATCAAAGGCCTCAAATCCACACTCATAAGCAGATAATTTTTCTTGATCTGGCTGAGAGTCTCCAACTACAAAAGATAATAGAGTCATTCCTACAGCCAATGCTAAAGCTATAAAAATAAAAATTAATATGGGTAAATATTCAAATAGAAACTCTGACACTATAATCTCACAATTAAATTAGTAATGTATTTAACGATTTATTCAACAATAACAACGTGTCTCGTTGCGACTTTAATACACAAAAAAACACTGAATAAAGTGGCGCGAGAGACGGGATTCGAACCCGCGGCCTCTGCCGTGACAGGGCAGCGTTCTAACCAGCTGAACTACTCCCGCGCATGGTGGGTGTTGAGAGACTTGAACTCCCGACCCTCTCGGTGTAAACGAGATGCTCTACCAACTGAGCTAAACACCCAAATAAAAGCGGCTGTTAAATTTATTTAACAGCCGGTGCAAGAAAAAAAAATAATTAATTGTTTACAGAGTCTTTTAAAGCTTTTCCTACAGTAAATTTAGGTCTTTTAGATGCTGGTATTTGGATTGACTCACCTGTTCTAGGGTTTCTTCCAGTAGTAGCTTTTCTATGGCTAACACTAAAATTACCAAAGCCAACTATACTTACTTTCTCATCTCTTTTAAGAGCATTAGTAATTGAATCTAAAAAACTTTCAATTGCTCTAGTTGCGTCAGATTTTGATAGTCCTGCGGAAGATGCTACAGATGCGATAAGATCATTTTTGTTCACTTTTAATCTCCTTTATTAAATTTAAGTAATAATTCTTTGTTTTTCAAACAAGTCAACATTATTATAAAATTTTTCCCAGAAATAAGGGAATTTAATAATAAAATGGCTTAATAGCTATATAATTAAAGGTAAGATTTTAATGAGTACTAGTAGTATTTTGGTTATTTTTGAGTTGAGATTCGGTTAAATTTAATGGAATTACTGGTTTTGTCAAAGTATGCTCAAGAATTGAGAATGCATCAGATACTGCAATTATCTTGATACCTTTGATAACTTCTTTATCAAATTCAGAAACTTCTCTATAATTTTCCTGAGGTATTAGAACTTTTTTAATGCCTGCTCTTCCAGCTGCATATATTTTTTCTTTTAAACCTCCGATGGGAAGTACTCGCCCTCTAAGAGTAATTTCGCCGGTCATTGCAACATCTCTTCTTATTTTATTATTAGTTAAGGATGATACTAAGGAATTAAAAATAGCAATACCTGCACTTGGGCCATCTTTAGGTGTCGCTCCTTCAGGTACATGTATGTGAATATCATAATTTTCAAACTCCCTTGGATTTATTCCTAAACTTACAGACTTTGACTTTACATACGAAGTAGCAGCTTGAATTGATTCTCTCATTACTTCACCTAATTTACCTGTGATAGTGAGTTTTCCTTTACCTATAGATAAAATAACCTCGACAGATAAAATTTCTCCACCTACTTCTGTCCAAGCCAAGCCATTAGTAACACCCACTAAATTCTTCTTTTCAATTTCACTTGATCTAAATTTTGCAATACCAAGAAGATCTTGTAAGGATTTGTCATTTAATTTGATCTTTTTCATTTTTGAAGTTTCTAATTTTTTTACAGTTTTTCTACAAACTTTAGAAATTTCTTTTTCAAGATTTCTTACTCCGGCCTCTCTTGTATAATTTCTAATAATAGAGTTTAAAACTTTAGAATTGAATGAAATTTCAGATTTTTTTATTCCATGATTTTTAATTTGTTTAGGAACTAAGTATCTTTTTGCAATTTGATTTTTTTCTTTTTCAGTGTAGCCTGGTATTCTTATAACTTCCATTCTATCAAGAAGGGCTGGAGGTATGTTAAGGGTATTAGCAGTGCATACAAACATAACATCGGAAAGATCATAATCTAATTCCAAATAATGGTCATTAAACTTACTATTTTGTTCAGGGTCAAGAACCTCTAGAAGAGCAGAAGATGGATCTCCCCTCCAATCAGAACCAAGTTTGTCAATTTCATCAAGCAATATGAGTGGGTTAGAAGATTTTGATTTTTTCATAGCTTGAATAAATCTTCCGGGCATTGAACCAATATATGTTTTTCTGTGACCTCTTATTTCAGCTTCATCCCTTACACCTCCAAGGGACATTCTGACAAAACTTCTTCCTGTTGAATTAGCAATGGATTTACCAAGAGAGGTCTTTCCAACACCAGGTGGTCCAACCAAACACAATATAGGGCCTTTAAGTTTATTAGTTCTTTTTTGAACCGCCAAATATTCAAGAATTCTTTCTTTAACCTTTTTTAATCCATAGTGGTCGTTCTCTAATATTGTAGATGCTTTTTTGATGTTTTGAGAAATTTGATCAGGATTATTCCATGGTATTGTCATCACCCAGTCTAAATAGTTTCTAATTACAGTTGCCTCAGCTGACATTGGGCTCATATTTTTTAATTTTTTTATTTCAGCTGAGCATTTATCTTTAGCTTCTTTTGATAAATTATACTGGTTAACTTTCTTTTCTAGCTCAGCAATTTCATCTAAATCTTCATTTTCTCCTAATTCCTTTTGGATAGCCTTCATTTGTTCATTTAAATAATATTCCTTCTGTGTTTTCTCCATTTGTCTTTTTACACGGCCCTTTATTTTTTTCTCAACTTGAAACGAATCAATTTCAGATACTAAATAGCCATAAATTTTATTAAGCCTATCTTCTGGATTTGTGATTTCTAAAATTTCTTGTTTTTGAGATAAAGAAATTGAAATATTAGAAACAATTACATCAACAATTTTATCTGAGTCATTAAATGTTTTTACATTATTAATTACATCAAGAGAAACTTTTTTATTAATTTTTTGAAACTCAACAAACTGCTCAATAATGAGTTTTTGTAAAGCTCTAATATTTGCATTTTTTTTAGTTTTTTGATTAATTTCGGTAATTGATGCAGTTATAAATTCTTTATTGAAATTTATTTTATTTACTTTTGCTCTTTGGATACCTTCCACTAAAACCTTTAGAGTTCCATCAGGAAGTTTTAAAAGCTGAATAATTTTAGCGACAGTTCCAAAAGAATATAGGTTTTCCTTGTTAGGATTATCAATTTTTGAATTCTTTTGAGAAAGTAAAAAAATTTTCTTATCACCTGTCATAACATGGTTAAGGGCATTTACTGATTGCTCTCTTCCAACGAATAGGGGGGCAACCATATTAGGAAAAACCACTATATCTCTAAGTGGAAGAACGGGGATCTGATTTTTTACCATATTTAATAAATGTCTATATATTAATTAAATTCAAGAGTTATTAGTCATTAATTTTTGACTATTTTCTTTATTTGAATAAATTAAAATTGGATCAGTTTTTTTTGTGATTACATCTTTATTTATCACTACTTTATATAAATCTTTTTGATCTGGAACTTTATACATAAGATCCATTAGTGAGTCCTCTATTATTGATCTTAATCCTCTAGCGCCAGTATTTTGAGATACTGCTAACTTTGCAATTTCTTTTAAAGCATCTTCTTTAATTTCCAATTTAACCCCATCCATTTTCATGAGAGATTCAAATTGCTTTACGATAGCATTTTTTGGCTGAGTCATTATTCGAATTAGCATATCTTCATCAAGTTCACTCAAAGTGGTAATTACTGGTAGTCTTCCAATAAATTCAGGTATCATTCCAAATTTTAATAAATCTTGATTCTCTAGTTTTTTAAGTGATGCTCCAACAGTTTTGTTAGGTTCTAAATCTAATTTAGAATTAAAACCTATTGCTGTTCCTTTTAAGCGATAATTTATAATTTCCTCTAAACCTGAAAATGCCCCTCCACATATGAAGAGTATGTTAGAAGTGTCAACTTGTAAAAATTCTTGTTGGGGATGCTTCCTTCCCCCTTGTGGTGGGACACTAGCAATAGTTCCTTCCATAATTTTAAGGAGAGCTTGTTGAACACCTTCTCCAGAAACATCTCTTGTTATTGAAGGATTATCACTTTTTCTTCCAATTTTATCAATTTCATCAATATAAACTATTCCTTTTTGTGCACGTTCAACATTGTAGTCAGATGCTTGTAGTAGTTTAAGAATAATATTTTCTACATCTTCTCCAACATATCCTGCTTCAGTTAAACTCGTTGCATCAGCGACTGTAAAAGGAACATCTAATATTTTTGCTAATGTTTGAGCTAATAATGTTTTACCTGTTCCTGTTGGGCCAACTAAAAGAATATTTGATTTTGATATTTCGATATTATCATTTTCTAAATTAGAAGATAATCTTTTATAGTGATTGTAAACAGCTACCGAGAGTATTTTTTTTGAATCTTTCTGGCCAATTACATAATCATTTAAAAATTTATTAATTTCTGAGGGCTTTGGTATATCTTTTTTAATTTTGAATTTATTATTTTTGTTATCCTCTTTAATTATGTCCATACATAATTCTACGCATTCATCACACACAAAGACAGTTGGGCCAGCAATTAACTTTTTAACTTCTTTCTGATTTTTGCCACAAAAAGAACAAAACAATGAATCTTTATCGTTTTTTTTATTCATTATTTCCTACCCTTCACAACTTTATCAATTAAACCAAATTTAATTGCTTCATCAGCAGAGAAATACTTATCTCTTTCCATGATACTTGAAATTTCTGATAATTTCTTTCCTGTATGTTTTGAGTAAATTTCATTTAATTTCAATTTTGTTTTTTTAATCTCATTAGTTTGAATTTCAATATCTGTAACTTGCCCTTGCATACCACCACTAGGTTGATGAACCATTATTCTTGAATTTGGAAGAGAAAATCTCATTCCTTTTTCACCAGCAGTTAAAAGAAGGGAGCCTGCTGATGCTGCCTGCCCAATACAAATAGTCATAATTTTCGAAGAAACATATTGCATAGTATCGTAAATTGCTAATCCTGACCAAACAATACCTCCAGGAGAATTAATATAAAAAGAGATTTCTTTTTTTGGATTTTCAGACTCTAGAAATAATATTTGTGCACAAATTAGACTTGCAATGTTATCGTCAATTGGACCAGTTAGAAAGATTATTCTTTCTTTTAACAATCTCGAGTAGATGTCATAAGATCTTTCGCCCCTTGATGATTGCTCAACAACCATTGGAATTAAGTTATTTGTAAAATTATCTATCGGATCTTTCATTTTTTTATATCTTTAATATCAAATGTTTTAACTTCAAGTTTTTTGTAAGCATCTTCATTTAATTTTATAACATTTGTTTTCGATTTGGAAATAATTGAATCGATTACTTTTTGTTCGATAAGAGGTGCTCGAATTGTATCCAGTGATGATGGATTTTTTTCAAAATATTCCATAATCTGCTTTTCTTGACCAGGATATTGCTTAGAATATTCCAATATACCTTTGTTAATTTCTTCTTGAGATAAAATAACTTTTTCTTCTGAGGCGATATGTTGCATTAATATACCAAGCTTAACTCTTCTTTCTGAAATTTTTTTATATCTTTTTTTAAGATCGTCGTCTTTTAATAGCTTGTCATCCTCATCTAAACTACCTTCTTTTTTAGCCTGCTCTAAACGATTCCATATTTGATTAAAATCATCTTCTAAAATTCCATCAGGTAGATCAAATTTATAACTATTATCCAAAAGATCCATCAATTCTTTTTTTTCTATTTGTTTTATGCCTTGTTCATATTGATTTTTGATATTGCTTACCAAAAAATCTTTAAGTTCTTTTTCTGTTTTGAATCCATTCTTATCCAAAAACTCTTTTGTAAGTTCAAATTTAATTTTTTCTTCAATAGATATAATTTTAAAATTAAAAATTGTTTTATTAAATTTATCATCTTTAAGAATTTTAGATAAATTTAATTTTATTTCTAATTCATCACCAACTTTTACTTTTTTAGAAATCAATTCCTTATTTAAGTTTGGAAGTATTCCGTCATCAAATTCTAAATCAATAGGAAAATTTTTTTGAGATTTTAAATATTCTGGAAGGTCTTCTTGAGAAGATTCAAAATTAACAATAACCTTATCAGTATTTTTAATTATTCGGGAACTGTCAATTTTTTTAAAGTTTTTTTGAGAAGCAATAAAACTCTTAAATTGATTTTCCTCTGCTTTTTTGCTTAATTCAATTTCATATTTATTTATTTTAAGATCTTTAAAATCTTTGAGTTTAATTTCAGGTTTTAAATCAAATTTTAAATTTATAGTTATGGGTTTATTTTTTTCATAGCTAATCAGCTCGATCTTAGGAGCTCTAAAAAGTGAGAAATTTTTTTCATCAATTAATTTTTTTGTATTTGTATCAATTACTTTTTGAATAACTTCATTTAACACATTGTCTTCATATTTTTTTTTGACAATATTTAATGGTGCTTTTCCCTTTCTAAAACCAGGAATATTTACTGTAGGCATTATTTGAGTTATTTTATTATCTACTTCAGTATCAATTTCTTCATAAGGAATTTCTAATGAGTATTCTTTGAAAAGCTTTGTAGATTTTATTTCTTTAATATTCATATTTTTTCAAACCTAATGGTAGGCCGGAAAGGACTTGAACCTTCACACCTCGCGGCACTAGAACCTAAATCTAGCGTGTCTACCAATTCCACCACCGGCCCATATTATTATTAGCCTTTTATGTACAATAAATTAAAAAACAATAGAGAAAGTTAACTTAAGAGAAAATGGGGCGAACGATGGGATTCGAACCCACGGCATCAGGCACCACAAGCCTGCGCTCTAACCAACTGAGCTACGCTCGCCATATAACTTAATTAAAAGTTTAATTTTTATATTAAATCGCTATATCAAAAATATGGAAGTTTCAAAAAGAATATTTAACTTAGAAACAGAAACAGCATTCTCTATTCTTGCAAAAGCAAATAATTTAGCAGCTAAAGGTAAAGATATTATTAACTTAGGAATAGGACAACCTGATTTTCCTACGCCAATAAATATTCAGGAAGCTGCTATTAAAGCAATCAAGGATGGATATCACGGTTATACTCCATCAAATGGAATATCTGAATTACGAGAAGGAATTTCAGAACTAGTATTCAACAAATACAAAGCTAATATTAAACCAGAAAATGTTTTAATAACACCAGGTGGTAAACCGGTAATTTTTATTTCAGCATTATTATTAGGTAGTGAAGAAAGAGAAATAATTTTTCCTGACCCTGGTTTTCCAATTTATAGATCCATGATTAAATATAGTGGTGCAAAAGCTGTTCCACTAAAGCTTTCAGAAAATGATAACTTCGAAATTAATACTGAACAATTAAAAGAATTAATTTCTGATAAAACAAGTTTGATAATCATAAATAATCCAAATAATCCAACGGGATCATACATGAATAAGAAAAAAATTACTGATCTTGTTAATTTATTAGAGCAGTATCCAAAAGTCTCCATTTTAAGTGATGAAATTTATAGTAATATTATTTTTAATAATGAACAAATGCCATCATTATTAGAATACGAAAGTATAAGAGATAGATTAATAGTTCTTGAAGGATGGAGCAAAACATATTGCATGACTGGATGGAGATTAGGTTGGAGTATATGGCCAGATAATTTAATTGAACATGCGAATAAAATATGTGTAAATTACAATTCCTGCGCTACTTCAATTTCGCAATATGCAGGATTAGAAGCAATTAAAGGTTCACAGGAAGAAATTACAAAAATTGTTAGTGAATTTCAAGAAAGAAAAGAATACGTTTTCAATGAATTAAATAAATTAGATAAAATATCATGTTTTGAACCAGGTGGTGCTTTTTATGCATTTCCTAATATTTCAAAAACTGGATTGAGCGGAAATCAGTTTTCAGAAATAGCACTTGAAGAAAAAGGTGTTGCATTAGTTCCAGGTTCAAGTTTTGGTGATAATGCTAGTGAATTTGTTAGAATAAGTTTTGCTAATTCGCTAGAAAACATTAAAGAAGCAATTAAAAGATTATCTACAATATGAAAAAAATAGAAGCAATCATTAAACCTTTTAAACTTTCTCAAGTAAAAGAAGCTCTCCATGAAATTGGAATATCTGGAATGACTTTAATTGACGTTAAGGGTTTCGGAAGACAACGGGGATCGACTGGTGGCATGGATGCTAATGATGCATATGATGATGAATTTTTAGCCAAAATGAAATTAGAGGTAATTGTTGAAGATAATCAAGTAGATCAAGTTATAGAATCAATAAAATCTAGCGCATACTCTGGAAAAATTGGAGATGGTAAGATTTTTGTATCCAATATAGAGCAAGTAATAAGAATAAGGACTGGTGAAAAAGACAGTGATGCTGTCTAATTTTTCTTTACTTTTTTTTAAAAGCAAGTAATTAATCTATAATCGTTCAACTCTTTTAGAGTCGGAAGTAGGCATTGTGCCGAAGGAACGCATGCAAAAGTTATAAATCGTTCAACCTATTTTTTTATAGGTCGGAAGTAAGCCCAAAGCTGAAGGAACGCGCATCAAAAGCAGATTTCATAACTAGAGCATGATTTAACCGGGTAACGCTGGATAGCATACCCTTTTGTTGAAGTAAGGAGATAGATATGAAATTAAAAAGCTCGACTCCAAAAGATTTAATGTCTGAAATTAAAGATATGGACATTAAGATGGTTGATATGCGCTTTACTGATATACCAGGAACAACTCAACATTTTACAATACCAATTAAATTTTTAGACGAAGATATATTTTCTGACGGACTTGGTTTTGATGGATCTTCAGTAAGAGGTTTCCAAGAAATTCAAGACAGTGATATGATTGTTTTGCCAGATGCAACAACTGCATACATTGATCCTTTTTTTTCAGAAAAAACTTTAGCATTACATTGTAATATTAAAGATCCTGTAACTTTGGTTGATTATAGTCGTGACCCAAGAAATATTGCTAAAAAAGCTGAAGCCTATTTGAAATCATCTGGTATTGGCGATACAGCATTTTTTGGTCCAGAAGCAGAATTTTTTGTCTTTAATAATGTGCAGTTTGATTCTGGATCAAACTATGCATTTCATGAAGTTGATTCTGTTGAAGGTACTTGGAATAGTGGTGCGGATGAAAATCCTAATCTAGGTCATAAACCTAGACATAAGGAAGGATATTTTCCTTTACCTCCAGTTGATACACTTCAGGATGTTAGAACTGAAATGGTAATGACAATGCAAGATATTGGTCTAACTGTTGAGGCGCATCACCATGAAGTTGCAACAGGTGGACAATGTGAAATTGATTTAGAATTTTCGCCACTCTTGAAGATGGCTGATGATATGATGAAATATAAGTACGTTGTTAAAAATGTTGCTAGACAACATGGAATGACAGCTACATTTATGCCTAAACCTTTATTCGAAGATAATGGTTCAGGTATGCACGTTCATCAAAGTGTTTGGAAAGACGGTGACACATTAATGTATAAAGAAGGCAACTATGCTAACCTAAGTGATTTAGCTTTAAATTATATTGGCGGTATACTTAAACATGCACCTGCTCTTTTAGCTTTTTGTGCTCCTACTACTAATTCTTATAAAAGATTGGTCCCAGGCTTCGAAGCTCCGGTGAACATTGTTTACTCTCAAAGAAATAGAACTGCATCTGTTAGAATTCCTGCTTATTCTCAAAGCCCTAAAGCAAAAAGAATGGAATTTAGATGTCCAGATCCAAGTGCAAATCCATACTTAGCATTCTCAGCAATGTTAATGGCAGGATTAGATGGAATTAAAAATAAAATTAATCCTGGTGATCCAACAGATATAAATCTCTATGCTGCTAGCGATGAAGTTTTGTCTAAAATTCAATCTACGCCTGGATCTTTAGCTGAATCTCTTGAAGCTCTTGAGAAAGATCATGCATTTTTATTAGAGGGTGATGTATTCACCAAAGATGTAATTGAAACTTATATTAGCTATAAAAAAGAGAGTGAGGTCGACCCTATTAATATTAGACCTCATCCACACGAGTTTAAATTATACTACGACGTGTAGATTATACTTGTCTCTATAAAGAAAACCGCCTTAAGGCGGTTTTTTTTATGTTTTTAGAACAACACTTTTGATATGAAATATTTGTGGCTAAAAAATCTACTTATAATGCCAAAGATATTGAAGTACTTGAGGGTCTTGAGCCAGTTCGTAAAAGACCGGGTATGTATATTGGAAGCACAAATCAAGATGGTCTTCATCATTTAGTTAACGAAGTACTAGATAATAGTATAGATGAAGTTTTAGCTGGTCACGCGACCGATATAAGTTTTCAATATAAAAAAGATGGTACAATCAAAATAAAAGATAATGGAAGAGGTATTCCTATTGATTTTCATCCAAAATATAAAAATAAAAGAGCACTTGAAGTAGTTTTAACTACACTTCACGCAGGTGGTAAATTTAACAGTAATGCTTACAAAACTTCTGGTGGATTACACGGGGTTGGGATTTCTGTTGTAAATGCATTAAGTTCTTTATTACAAGTTCAAGTATTCAAAGATGGAAAAGTGTATAGACAAGATTACTCAAAAGGAAAGGTTAAGACAAAAATAAAAATTGAAAAATGTAGCAAAAAATTAAAAGGTACAGAAATTTCTTTTATCCCAGATGAAAGCATATTTGAAGAAACACAATTTGTTCCAAAAAAATTATATAATTTTATAAATATGAAATCAGTATTAGTTGGAGGCACAACTATCAACTTTGAAATTGATAAAGAATTAATAAAAGATAAAACCCCTAACAAAAAAAGTTTTTTTTATAAAAAAGGAATTGAAGATTATTTTCAATTAGAATACGCAAACAACTCTAAATTATTTGAAAAAAATTTTTTATTAAAATCAAAAATTAAAAATAATGAAAATTTTGA
>CACGNZ010000013.1 GCA_902574475.1 uncultured Alphaproteobacteria bacterium
AGTTGTACTAGGCTGGGATGACGCCTTAGCTTTTACGCAAGCCGCTGATGAAACTGGAATTCCAATTATATTACAAGCTGGTCCTTCATGCAGAGCGCACACGCCAATTTCTATATTAGGCAAAATGTTTAGATACTTAGCAAGCCAAACAAAAACGAACATTTGTTGTCATGTTGATCATGGATACACTCTAGATGAATGTTATGAAGGGATTGATAGTGGCTTCACATCTGTAATGTTTGATGGTTCTAAATTAACTTTAAAAGAAAATATAAAAATTAGTAAAAAAATTGCTTCTAGAGCTCACAAATATAATATTTCTATTGAGGGAGAAATAGGTTTTGTGGGTTATGATAATGGTAAAATTTCAGAAGGTACTAATATTGAAGATGCAGTAACTTTTGCAAACAACAGTAATATTGATGCAATGGCAATTTCAGTTGGTAATACACATTTACAAACTTCAAAAAAAGCAAGTATTGATTTCAACAAAATTAATTTAATTGAAGCAAAAACAAAAATCCCTTTAGTTCTTCATGGCAGTAGCGGCATTCCCGTAGAGCAAAGAAAAAAACTAGCAAGAAAAACAAAAGTAGCAAAACTAAATATTGGCACTGAAATTAGAATGACATTTGGGGAAGCTTTGAGAAAAAATCTCAAAAATAATCCTAAAACTTATGATAGATTGCAATTACTAAAACCTACGATTAAAGATTTAACAAAAGTTACAAAAAAAATTATAAAACAAATTGGCCCAAATTAATGGGACAAATCTTTATTGCAGCACTTAAAGAAGAAACTCCAAATCTTAAAGATTTCCACTATTCAGGTGTGGGCAAGATTAATGCTACAATCAAAATTATGGAATTAATTTCAAAATTTCAACCTAATGAAATAATCAATTATGGAACAGCTGGTTCAACAAAGCAAAACTTATCAGGATTAGTAGAATGCACGAAGTTTGTTCAAAGAGATATGGATGCAAGAGGTCTAATGAACTTTAAGTTAGGGGAAACTCCTTTTGATCCAATATCAAAAATTACATATTCTAATGAGGGGTATATATGTGCATCAGGAGATAGTTTTGTTCAATCATCAGTAGAAATAGATTGTGATATTGTTGATATGGAAGCTTACTCTTTTGCTAAAGTATGCAAATTACATAATATTAGATTTAAATGTTTTAAATATATTTCTGATTATGCAAATGAAAATTCAAATAATGATTGGATTGATAATTGTTCAAAAGGAGCTAAATTATTTTCTGAGTTATATCCTCAATTAAAAATATGATTTTAAAAATACTTGAAAAATTAGGAAGAAAAAAAATTGTATTGGACAGAGGTCCTTCGCATCCAGAATTTTATAAGGCTAAACCATGGATGGAGAGATATTATTTGTTATTTAGAAAAAGACCCAAATGGTTTCCATTTAATATCTTAATTCATAAAATGTTAGATGATGATCATGGTGAAGGAGTTCATAATCATCTATGTCCTTATATAACAATTATTTTAAAAGGCGGTTATTGGGAAACTACTAATAAAGGTAAATTTTGGAGACCACCAGGTTACATTGGTTTTAGATCAGCAGATCATTTACATAGAGTTGATTTAAAACCAAATACAAATACCATGACATTATTTATTCCTGGTCCCTTTGGGTTTAGAAAAACTAAAAGAGCTGATTATAAAACAAAAATTTAGCTATCTATATAATTTAAATTACTCCGTCGTATATTAATTTACATCCACTCAAAAAAAGCAAAACATAAACAATATTAAAAAATATTTTTTCTGGAATTCTTTTTTGCACAAAGTAACCAATTAAAACACTAATAAAAGCTAGCGGAAGTAAATAGAGAGAAATCATAAGATTTGAAGGTGCTAATAATCCAACGTAATAATAAGGAACCAATTTGACAAGATTAATAACCATAAATGCCAATGTCATTGTACCAATAAATGAAATTTTATCTAACTTTAGAGGAAGCATATAAAAGTTAATAGGTGGATTTCCTGCATGAATTAAAAAACTAGTATATCCAGCGACAGACGACCAAAAGTAACCTTTAACTTTGGTTGGTTTAAGCAAATAATTATTTTTCTGAATAAATGAAACTAAAACAAAAATAATTGATATAACACCAACCATTATTCTTATTTGATCTTCATTCGTAAATTCAAAAGTTAGAGTTCCAAATAAAATACCAATTATAGATGCTGGGATTATAATTTTTAAAATACTATTTATCCATTTTTTCCAATACAAGTAGATTGCTGAAAAATCCATTATAATTAAAAGTGGCAACAAAATACCAGCAGCTTGTAACGGACTCATCGCAAAAGACATAACAGGTACAGCTAACATTGCTATTGGACCAGGCACACCACCTTTAGATAAACCAAATACAAAAACTCCCAACGATGCAAAAATATAAAAATATAAATCCATTTAATTTAAAATTTTTAATGCATTTTTAATATCTTTTATTTGATCTTCAATGTCTTCCAATCCACAATACAATCTAATTAAAGTCCCAGTATTTCTATTTTTAAACTCTCTTTTATCTAATGGGGGAAAGGTAATGAGACTATCAAATCCACCCCAGCTGTATCCCAATTTAAATATTTTAAGCTTATTAAAAAATTTTTCAATTTGATTGTTTGAATATTTCTTTTTCAGCATAAATGAAAATAAACCTGTGCTACCAGAGAAATCTCTTTTCCATATTTTATGATTTTTTGTATGCGGTAATGCTGGATGAAAAACATCAGATACAAGATCATGTTCTAATAAATATTTTGCCATTAACAATGCATTTTTTTTAATTTCTCTCATTCGAATTTCAAGTGTTGGCAATCCTCTAATTGCTAAATAAACTTCTTCTGAACCAGGACATATGCCTAAAGTTTTTGATGTTGCTCTTATTTTTTTGGAATATTTTTTATTAGACGAAACGAAACCAATTAATACATCTGAGTGGCCATTTATATATTTAGTTCCTGCATCTATAATAATATCAATACCTAATTTAATTGGATTACAAAATAAAGGTGAGGCCCAAGTATTATCCATAACAGTTGGTATTTTATTTTTATTAGCAATTTTTGTAATGAAAGGTATATCAATAATATCAAAAGTTGCTGTTCCTGGTGATTCTAAATAAATTAACTTTGTGTTACTGTTAATTAATTTCTGAAAATTATTAATATTTTTTGTTGGATGAAAATATCTTATTTTAACATTATATTGTTTAAGGATGTTTTCACAAAAAGTTCTAGTAGGACTATAAACACTATCATTTATTAAAACTTCATCACCAGATTTCAAAAAGGTAAAAAAAGGAATTACTATAGAGGCCAATCCTGATGGCGATAGTACAGTGTCATTGCAGTTATATAAAAAAGAAATACTGTCTTCTAATTGTTTATGAAATGGATTTTTATTTATTCCATAAAATGTTGTTCTATCGTCAAAATTTTTAATATCGTTTAAGTAATCTTTAAATGTATTAAAGATCATTGTAGAACCCTTATAGGTACCAGGGTTGATAAACCCTTTTTGTTTAAGAGGATTTCTACCTATTTTCGTTAATTTTGTTTTTATTTTCATAAACAACTAAATATTGTATAAGCCAAAATCTTTATACACAAATTCTAGTAGGCAATTTTAAGCTTAACAAATCTATTATTGGGATTAACTTATTAATTTGTTATAGGGAAGCAATCTTTGAAAAAAGATATTTAAATAATTATTTAAACGGAGAAAATAATATGAAAAAACTATTATCTATCTTTGCAGTTGTAGCGTTTGCTTTTTCAGCACATGCCGGAACTCTTGATGATGTTAAAAATAGAGGTTTTCTAAAATGTGGAGTAACAACTGGTCTTGCTGGTTTTGCTGCTCCAGATGATAGCGGTGAATGGGCTGGTCTAGATGCAGATATGTGTCGTGCAGTTGCTGTAGCTGTTTTTGGAGACCGTTCAAAAGTAGAATTTATTACTACTACAGGTAAATCTCGTTTCCCAACATTAGCTTCAGGTGAAGTTGATATGTTAGCGAGAAATACAACTTGGACAATTAGCCGTGATGTTAATCTTGGTTTTGAGTTTGTAGGTGTAAACTTCTATGATGGACAAGGTTTCATGGTCCCATCTGCTCTTGGTGTATCAAGTGCAACTGAGCTTGATGGTGCTACTGTATGTATCCAAACTGGTACTACTACAGAGTTAAACCTTGCTGACTTCTTTAGATTAAATGGAATTAGCTACGAAGCACTTCCAATTGAAACTAATGATGAAGGTAAAGAAAACTTATTTGCTGGAAGATGTGACGTATACACAACTGACGCTTCAGGTCTTTCTTCAACAAGAGCTGCTGCTTCTAATCCAGATAAATGGGTTGTATTACCGGAAATTATTTCAAAAGAACCACTTGGTCCACTTGTAAGACATGGTGATCACCAGTGGGGTGACGTAGTTCGTTGGTCTTTAAATGCAATGATTATTGCTGAAGAACTAGGTATTACATCTGAAAACGTTGATGCTCAAACGAGCTCTAATGTTCCTGAAGTACTAAGACTTCTTGGTGTTGAAGGTAACTATGGAGAAATGCTTGAGCTAAGTAATGATTGGGCTTACCAAATTATCAAACAAATTGGTAACTACTCTGAATCATACGAAGCAAACGTAGGTCCAGACACACCTCTAGAAATTGCAAGAGGTTTAAATGCTCTATGGACTCAAGGTGGTATTTTATACGCACCTCCATTCAGATAAATCGTAATTAAATTTCAAACGGGGGGTTTTAAACCCCCCGTTTTTTTTGTATATACAAGCAATGCGATCTAACTTAGGTTTCTTTTCTGATGAAAAATTTAGATCCATTTTTTTTCAAACTTTAGTCATAGGTTTATTTGCCCTAGGTTTATTTTTTGTAATAAGTACAACTTCTTACAACTTAGAAAAAAGAAATATCGCCACTGGTTGGAGTTTTCTTCAAAACCCAGCTGGCTTTGATATAAGTTTTTCACCTTTTCTAGAATTTAAATCTACTGACACTCACTTAAAAGTTTATTTTGTTGGTGTTTTAAATACTCTTTTAGTTTCTGTTACAGGATGTATAGCTGCAACAATTTTAGGTTTTATATTGGGTATAGTAAGATTATCCTCAAATTGGTTGTTAAGTCGACTAGTTTATATTTACGTTGAATTTTCAAGAAATGTTCCCTTACTTCTTCAAATAATTTTATGGTATAGCATTTTAATTCAACTACCTCGTGTAAAGCAATCACTTCAAGTTCTTGATGTATTTTATATTTCAAACAGGGGATTGTATTCTCCAAGACCAATATTTGAAAGTGGATTTTCATATGTATTCATTGCAATTGTATTGGCTTTAATTTCAAGTTTCTTAATAAATAGATGGGCAAAAAAAAGACAAGATAAGACAGGTCAACAATTCCCAGTATTCTCTAGTTCAATTGGATTAATTTTTATTATTCCATTAATTTTATTTTTTATTCTTGGTTCACCTTTGTCTTTTGAGCATCCAGAATTAAAAGGTTTTAACTTTAAAGGTGGTCTGGTTATTAGACCTGAATTTATAGCAATGTTTTTAGCATTATCAATTTACACTGCAGCCTTCATTTCCGAAATTGTGAGAGCAGGTATAATGTCTGTTTCAAAAGGACAAAGAGAGGCTTCAGCTGCTATAGGCTTAAAACAAACATGGATAATGAGACTAATCATTATTCCTCAAGCTCTCAGAGTGATTGTACCTCCGCTAACAAGTCAGTATCTAAACTTAACTAAAAATTCTTCTTTAGGAATTGCTGTCGGATATGCTGACCTTGTTCACGGTTTTGGAGGCATAAGTTTAAATCAAACTGGTCAAGCTATTGAATGTATGGCAATTGTTATGGCAACTTATTTGTCAATTAGTCTGACAATATCTTTCTTTATGAACATTTATAATAGAAGTATACAATTTAAGGAAAAGTAATGAACGAAATGAATGAAGTTAGAAAACCACCAGTAGCAACAACAGGTATTATTGGTTGGTTACGAATTAATTTATTCTTCAATTGGACAAACTCATTAATAACTTTATTTGTTATTTATTGTTTGTATCAGTTTATTCCTTGGATTTTAGATTGGACAATAATTTCAGCTGACTTTAAATATAATTATCTTGGTGAACAAATTACTAACCAAGAAATGTGTTCGCGAAATTTAGATCCTGAAAATGGTGGGGCTTGTTGGGCAGTTATATATGTAAGGTTTTATCAGTTTATTTATGGATTTTATCCAAAGGTTGAAGTTTGGAGAGTTAATTTAGCATATGTTATGTTAGCTTTTGCGCTACTACCTCTTTTGTATGCAAAACTTCCATATAGAAAGTACTTCTTATATTTTACATATATTTTTCCTGTTATTGCTTATTTTTTACTTAATGGCGGGTTGGGATTTACTGAAGTCTCTACTAACAAATGGGGTGGTCTTCTAGTAACACTCGTCTTAGGTTGTACTGGAATTGCATTAGCTTTTCCCATTGGAATTATGTTGGCTTTAGGCCGAAGATCTAAGTTACCAGTTATAAGCATGATGTGTACATTGTTTATTGAGTTTATTAGAGGTGTTCCTCTTATAACTTTATTATTCTTTGGAATGGTAATGCTTCCTCTTTTTTTACCAGAAGGAATAGATATGGATGGTTTAGTAAGAGTTCTTGTTGCAGTTACTTTATTTCAATCCGCTTACATGGCAGAGGTTATAAGAGGAGGACTACAGGCAATACCTCCTGGTCAATATGAAGCTGCTAAATCACTTGGGATGTCTTATTGGAGAATGAATTTATTAATAATACTTCCTCAAGCTATTAGAATTTCCATACCACCAATTGTCAACACATCTATAGGTTTATTTAAGGATACAACTTTAGTTATTATTGTAGGAATATTGGATTTATTAGGAATTGGAAGAGGTACTTTAGCGGATACCAATTGGTTAGGTTTATCTTATGAAATTTACTTTTTTGTAAGTTTGGTATTTTTTATATTCACATTTGGAATGTCTAGATACAGTTTGTATTTGGAAAAGAAATTAAAAACAGGTATTAATATGGGGGCTGATTAAAATGAGTGAAGAATCTATAATTTCATTAAAAAATGTTAACAAGTGGTTTGGAGATTTTCATGTATTACAAGATGTAAATCTTGAAGTTAAGAAGAAAGAAAGAATTGTAGTTTGTGGCCCTTCTGGTTCTGGTAAATCTACAATGATCAGATGTATTAATAGATTGGAAGAGCACCAAGAAGGTTCAATTGTTGTTGATGGAATTGAGTTAACAGGAAATTTAAAAAATATTGATAATGTTAGAAAAGAAGTTGGAATGGTATTCCAGCAATTTAATTTATTCCCTCATTTATCTGTAAAAGAAAATATAACGTTAGCTCCAATTTGGGTTAAAAAAATGCCAAAGGCAGAAGCAGAGGAACTGGCTATGAGACAGTTAGAAATAGTAAAAATTCCTGAACAAGCCAACAAGTATCCTGGTCAATTATCTGGCGGTCAACAACAAAGAGTAGCAATTGCTAGATCCCTTGCAATGAATCCTAACATCATGCTTTTTGATGAACCAACTTCAGCTCTAGATCCCGAAATGATTAAAGAGGTTTTAGATGTTATGGTTGATTTGGCAAACGGTGGAATGACTATGATTGTTGTTACTCACGAAATGGGTTTTGCTAAGACAGTAGCTGATAGAATGGTGTTTATGGATGAAGGTAAAATTGTTGAGGAAGCTAGCCCAGATAAGTTTTTTAATAATCCAGAGAGTGATCGTACAAAGTTATTTTTAAGTCAGATTCTTCATCAGTAATTTAAGAAGATAACAATAAATTAACTCTTCTATTCATTTTACCTTTGTTTTCTATTTTGCCGATTTGAATTTTACCAATCTCATTAGTTGATTTCACATGTGTACCACCACAAGGTTGTAAATCAATATCACCAATTCTAATTAATCTTATTTTACCATCTACTTGAGGCGGTTTTACTGACATAGTTCTGACTAGCTCAGGTTTTTCTTCCAATATACTACTTTCAATTACTTCACTAGTAACGGTATGATTATCTTCAACCAACAAATTTATTTTTTCTTCTAATTCTTCTTTATTTATTTGTTTATCTGGATCATTAAAATCTAATCGACTTTTTTCATAACCAATTTGACCACCAGTTACTCCTAAAGGGACTATAGAACACAACAAGTGCAGTGCAGTATGCATTCTCATATGCTTGTATCTTAAATCCCAATTTATTTTTCCAATTATGTCAGTATTCTCTTCAAGATCTTTGAGATCATCTACAATATTTATTATTTTATTATTTTCTTTAATAGTATCTAAAACTTGTATTTTTATACTTTCAGCTTCTATTGCACCTGTGTCCCCAGGTTGACCACCACTTTTTGCATAAAATGCTGTCTTATCTAACTCAATACGATTTTCTTCTTTCTCAATACCTATAATTTTTGCTTTAAATTCTTTAAGGTATGCATCATCTTCGAATAATTTTGCCATAGCGTTTTTTAACAGTATTTTAAAAATATTATATTGACTTTTTTCTCATTCTGAATAAATTAGAACAAAAGTAGAACAAATAATTTTATAAATAATATAATTATTATTTATCAATTATTTAAATATTTTTTCTAATATTATGTCTAAAAAAATAGAAAACTTAATATTTAAAGCTGAATCTAAGGGAGATCAAATAACACCTTATTTTCTTGATACAGTATCTGCAGGTTTTCCATCTCCAGCTACTGATTATATGGAAAACAAACTCGATCTTAATGAATATCTGGTTCAACGTCCAACAGCAACCTATATTGTTAAAGCTAATGGTCCTTCTATGACCGATGCAGGTATATTATCAGGTGATTTACTTATTGTCGATAGAAGTATTACACCTCGCAACGACAATATTGTTATAGCCTCCATCTTTGGTGACCTAACAGTCAAAAAACTGAAAAAGAAAGATCAGTCACTATTTTTAGTTTCTGCCAATAATGAGTATCCTAGTATTCAAGTTAAAGAAGAAATGGAGTGTTTTATATGGGGGGTAGTGACATATGTCATACACAAAACTACTTAATAGAAATCATAGCTCAGTAAATCAATCTATAGCATTGATAGATTGCAATAATTTTTATGCGTCATGTGAAAGAATATTTAATCCAAAACTTATAGGAAAACCAATTGTCGTACTTTCCAATAATGATGGTTGTATCATTGCGCGATCAAAAGAAGCAAAAAAATTAGGGATAAAAATGGGTGAACCTTATTTTAAAGCAAAAAATATTATTGAAAAAAATGATGTTAAAGTTTTTTCATCTAATTATTCTTTATATGGTGATATTTCTCAAAGAGTAATGGAAACTTTATCAAGTTTCTCTTCAGAGGTGGAAATCTATTCCATAGATGAAGCATTTCTTGGTTTAAATGGTTTTGAAAACTATGAGTTAAATACTTATTGTAGACATATTAGACAAACAATCAAGAAGTGGGTTGGTATTCCAGTTAGTATTGGAGTGGGTTCAACAAAAACACTATCAAAAATAGCTAATCATTTAGCAAAAAAACAACCAGACTATAAAGGTGTGTGCATACTAAAAAATAAAATAGAAATAAAAAAAGCATTAGAATTAACCTCCATTGAAGAAGTATGGGGCATTGGAAGAAGATTATCTCTTTTCCTGAAAAAATATAATATTCATAATGCTTATCAATTTTCACACATGGACAGAGGATGGATAAGAAAAAATATGGGTGTAGTGGGAGAGAAGACATACCTAGAATTAAATAGTGTATCGTGTTTAGAACTTGATTTGGTTCCAAGTGATAAACAGAGTTGTTGTGTCTCAAGATCATTTAGTCAGCCAATAGAAAAATTATTTGATTTGGAGGAATCAATATCAACTTATGGCTCAAGAGTATCAGAGAAGATAAGGGAAGAGGGGTTAGTGGCTGAGTCGATGAGTGTTTTTGTTTTAACAAATCATTTTAATAGAAGAGAGAAACAATATTCGAATTCAATAAAATTACACTTACCTTTCCCAACAAATAATAGCATAAAAATTATTAAAAGAGCTCTTGAAGGAATTAGAAAAATATACCGACCAGGATTTCGTTATAAAAAAGCTGGAATTATATTATATGGTCTTAGCAGGCACAATGTAACTAGAGGATTGCTTGATTATGACCGTGATACATCAGATAGAATAATGAATACTATTGATAATATTAATTCTAGATATGGAAGTTCAACGTTAAAGATAGCTTCTGAAGGTATAGAAAAAATATGGAAGATGAAAAGAGAAAACGTATCCCCATGTTACACAACACGTTTTGAAGAATTGGTGGAAGTTAAGGCTTAGATAAAATGGCTCCCCGGGCCGGGCTCGAACCAGCGACCGATCGGTTAACAGCCGATTGCTCTACCACTGAGCTACCGAGGAACACAATTTTGTTGATAATAAAAAAAAATTAAAAAACAAGAAAAATTTGGAGGCTCGGAGCGGAATCGAACCGCTGTGCAAGGCTTTGCAGGCCCCTACATCACCACTCTGCCACCGAGCCTAAAAAAAAATGACAATTATCACTATTTTATTTCTAGTCAATTAATGAAAAAATTCTAAAGATTAATAATATAATTTAAATAATTGATTATATAGTAGGTTTATATAAAGCATCCTTTAAGAAATGAGTGAAACATTTGAAATTGCAAGAAAAAATATGGTTGTTAATCAGTTGAGACCAAACAAAATTAATGAAGAAAATATCTTACAAATATTTGAAAATACTCCTAAAGAAAATTATTTAGATTTCAACTTAGGTAAGAATTGTTACCTAGATAATAATTTAGATATAACTGACAAAAGAGGATATCTTAAAAATTTACACCTAGCTCAAATTATAAAATATTCGAAAATTTTATCTAATGATAAGGTATTGCATATAGGTGGCTTAACGGGCTACTTTTCTGCTTTAATTAGCTCACTATGTAAAGAACTTCATGTTGTAGAAGAAAATAGAGAACTATTTAAATTATTAGAACATAATATTAACAATACTGATAATACTAATATTAGTTTATTTAATCATAATTTATTAGATGGATTATCTGATAAAGCTCCATTTAGCTTAATTATTATTGACGGACCTATATTTAAAATAACTGATAAGTTAAAGAATCAACTAGCAATGAAAGGAGGAAGGTTAATATATATTAAAAAAATATATGATAATTTGAGTAAAGCTTATAAAATTATAAGAAATGAAGATTTGTATTCATCTGAGTATTTATTTGATGTAATGTGTAGTTATCAAATTCAAGAACAACAAGAGGATTTTAAATTTTAAATGAGATTATTTATATTTTTGTTATTACTTATTTATTCTAAATCTGTATTTGCTCTATCGATTGATGATTCTGTAAAAAGTACGATTGCAAATAATTTGAAAGTAAAAATTGCTTTTGAAAGACTGAATGAAAGCAAAGAAACTATTGAGGTAGCTATAGGAAAAAAACTTCCAACAGTTACTGGCACTATTTCTGGTACATACAGTAATAGTGATACAACATCAGCAGCTAGTGTATCAACAACACCAGAGACTTTTACAGATAAATATAAAATTAGCATTACTCAAAATTTGTATGACGGCGGTGAAAAAAATTTAGAAATTGAAAGATCAAAAATTATTTACGAAAATGCAGTAATAAACTTTTATAAAACTGTTCAAGATCTATCGTTAACAGCTGTAGAGGGTTATTTAACCGTAATAAATTATGAAAAATCATTAGAGGCTTCTGAGAAGAATTTTGATTCTGTTTCAAGATTTTTAGAAGAAGTAAAATTAAAATATGAATTGGGATCAGCAACCATAACTGAACTGAAAAATGCTGAGAGCGCTTTTTCAATTGCTGAAACAAATCTTTTTTCAGCCAAACAAAACTACAAAGTCAGTTTAAAAACATTTAAATCAATTGTAGGTAAAGAAGCTATCAATTTAGAAGATTATGTAAATATAGATGATGATTTGAACTTTGATAATATACTTTCTGAAGTTTATACGAATAATTTTAATATTTTAATTGCTCAAAATAATATTAAAATTAAAGAACTTGATCTCTCAAAAGAAAAAGGTTCTAATAGACCTACTTTAGATATAACAGCTTCCACTGAGTATTCGGATGGTTCACGAATAGATGCGGGAAGTGAAAATACCAATGCAACGATAGGGTTAACTTTAACAATTCCTATATTTCAGCAAAACATTGACAAATCAGACATTAGAAAAATAAATTCTCAAATTTTACAAACTGAAATTGAGTTAGAGGATCTTAAAGAAAGTTTAAATATTGAGGTATCAAACTACTATAAAAATTATTTAGTTAGTAAATCAAATTTAAATACATCTTTATTAACTATAGAGTATGCAAATACTCTTCTAGAAAGTACTCAAGAGGAATACAACCTTGGGACAAAATCTATCACTGATCTAATAGAGGCAGAAACTAATCTTTTAAACGTAAATGTTGAATATTTTAATGCAAATAAAAACTATCTAATTAATTATTTTAATTTACTAGCTTTGGATGGTTCACTGATTAAATTATTTGAGGAGTATCTTCCTAGCTATAATTAGAGTTTTATTAATTTAATTAAACATTTATAATACCTATATGAATACAAAAAATTCTATCAATGAATCTCTTGAAGTCATACGAAGAGCACTTGAAGATGAAAAAAACGTTTCAAATAAACATTCTTCATCTAATATTTTAATACTTAATCAAAAGGTTAACAGTGATGGTACAATAAAATTACTTCAAAAAGATGAAGAGATAAATAGTGAAATTAATGATATTATAGATCAAAAACTCTCCTATCTTGTGGAAAATAAAATTGAAAAAATACTTGATGAGAAAATCCCAAAATTACTAAAAAATTATTTCGATTCAAAATAGTTACGATGCAGCTTGATAAATTTTTTGATTTTTTAAAAGATGAAAAAAATCTTTATTTGCAATGGGAGCAATCAAATTGTTTTAAACCACAAAAAGGAGGTGAACCTTATTCTATAATGATGCCACCACCTAATGTTACAGGCAGCTTACATATGGGTCATGCTTTAACCTTCACAATTCAAGATATATTAATCAGATACCATAGAATGAAGGGTATGGAAGTATTGTGGCAAGCAGGGACAGATCATGCAGGAATAGCTACTCAGATGGTGGTTGAAAGAAAATTAAGTGAGTCAAACCTAGATCGACGATCTCTAGGTAGAGAAAAGTTTATTGAAAAAGTATGGGAATGGAAAAAAGAGTCGGGTGGCCAGATAAGTAATCAATTAAGAAGACTTGGTGCTTCTGCAGATTGGTCAAGAGAAAGATTTACTATGGATGAAGGACTTTCTAATGCGGTTAAGAAAGTTTTTGTTAATTTATTTAATGATGGAATTATTTATAAAGATAAGAGATTGGTGAATTGGGATCCAAAACTTTTAACAGCTATTTCTGATCTAGAAGTAGAGCAAAGAGATACTGAAGGAAGTTTATGGCATATTAAATATCCTATAGATGAAAATAATCATATCATTGTTGCAACAACAAGACCTGAGACAATGTTAGGTGATACTGCAGTTGCCGTTCATCCAGATGATGAAAAATATAAAAATCTAATTGGCAAATTTTGTAACTTACCAATTTCAAATAAGAAAATACCAATCATTGCTGATGAATATGCAGATCCTGAAAAAGGTTCTGGAGCTGTAAAAATTACACCTGCACATGACTTTAATGATTTTGAGGTAGGAAAGAGACATGATTTAGAATTTATTAATATTTTTGATGAAAATGCTAAACTCAACTCAAATGTGCCTGAAGAATTTCAAAATCTAGATCGATTTGAAGCAAGAAAACTAATTTTAAAAAAATTAGATGAAATGAATTTATTAATTAAAGAAGAAAAACAGCAAATGGTCATACCATATGGTGATAGATCAGGTGTTGTTATTGAGCCATGGCTGACAGACCAATGGTTTTGCGATGCAAAAAAATTATCAGTTGATCCAATATCAGCTGTTAAAGATAATAGTTCTAAATTTATTCCCAAACAATGGGAAAATACATTTTATAATTGGATGGAAAATATTCAACCGTGGTGTATTTCAAGACAGTTATGGTGGGGGCATCAAATTCCTGCATGGTATGGTCCTGATAAAAAATATTTTGTTAGTGAAACTCTAGAAGGTGCACAAAATCAAGCAAAAGAATTTTATGCAAAGGATGTTGAGCTTAGACAAGATGAAGACGTTCTAGATACTTGGTTTTCTTCTGCTCTATGGACATTCTCTACTTTAGATTGGCCAAATAAAACGTATGAATTAGATAAATTTTATCCTGGTAACGTTTTGGTTACTGGTTTTGATATCATATTTTTTTGGGTTGCGAGGATGATGATGATGGGTTCTTATTTTATGAAGGAAACTCCATTTAAAGATATTTATATTCATCCTTTAATACGTGATGAAAAAGGACAAAAAATGTCTAAATCAAAAGGAAACATAATTGATCCTTTAGAGTTATTAGATAAATATGGCGCTGATACACTAAGATTTACACTAACAGCACTATTAAATCCTGGACGAGATGTAAAATTATCTGAAGCTAGAGTTAAAGGATATAAATCATTCACAAATAAAATTTGGAATGCTGGAAAATTTTTACAATTGAATAATTCAATTTTTATAGATTATATTTCAATTGATTCAATTATTTTTGATGCAAACAAATGGATAATAAAAGAATTGAATGATTTGAACACTCAACTTGATCAATTAACTAAAAAGTATTTGTTTCATGAAATAGCCAATAAAATTTATCATTTCGTATGGCATACTTATTGTGATTGGTACATTGAAATTATTAAACAAAATTTTGAAAATGAAAAATTTGCTGATGAAATTAAAAAAGTTTCTGGATGGACATTTATTCAAGTTTTAAAGATCATACATCCCATTATGCCATTTATAAGTGAAAAATTATGGAGATCTTTAGTTGATGATAAATCATATCTAATGAACCAAGTTTTTCAAAATTATTCAACAAATAATTCTTTTGATAATTCTAAAAAAAACTTCGAAATATTTATTGAATTCATAACATCTATTAGAAATTTGAGATCAGAACTAAATATACCCTATAAACAATTAATTAATATCTCTATAGAAGCAAAAAATGATGAACTTAATAATTTTCTAATTGCCTATAAAAATGAAATAAGTAATTTTTTAAAAACTAAAGATATTAGTTTTGATAAAATTCAACCTAATAAGAATTCAGCTTTAATTGTGTTAACATCATTATCAGTTTTAATCCCTTTAGATGGTATTATTGACTCAGAAGCAGAACTAAAAAAATTAAATAAGAAAAAGCAAGTTGAGCAAGAAAAATTTGATAAAGTTAATGACAAATTAAAAAATGATAACTTCATGAATAAAGCTTCAGAAGAAATTATTAATAAATTTAAAAATGAGGCAAATATTTATAAATCTTCTATTGAAAAAATTGATCAAATAATAAATACTATCAAATAGAATGGAAGATAAGGGTTCAAATAGAAAATCTAATCTACCTAGTAGATATGTTAGTGTAGGGCCTAAAAGCGCGCCTCATAGATCTTATTATTATGCTATGGGTTTGAAAGAACATGAAATTTATCAACCATTTGTTGGTGTTGTTAGCACCTGGAATGAATCAGCTCCTTGCAACATTACTCTTCAGGATCAAGCGCAACATGTGAAGACAGGTGTCAAAGATGCTGGAGGAACACCAAGAGAATTTACAACTATAACAGTAACAGATGGAATTGCCATGGGCCATGAGGCAATGAAATCCTCTCTTATTAGTAGAGAAGTTATTGCAGATTCCATTGAATTATCTGTTAGAGGTCACTGTTATGATGCAATAGTCGGACTTGCTGGCTGCGATAAATCTTTGCCAGGTTTAATGATGGCTATGGTTAGATTAAATGTACCATCTGTATTCATTTATGGGGGGTCAATCTTACCAGGAAAATACAAGGGTAAAGATGTTACTGTTATTGATGTTTTTGAAGCAGTTGGAAAACATGCTGCTGGAACTATCTCAGATCAAGATTTAAAAGATATTGAACAAGTTGCTTGCCCATCTGCTGGATCGTGTGGAGGTCAGTTTACAGCAAATACAATGGCATGTATTTCTGAAGCAGTTGGTTTAGCTCTAACAAATTCAGCTATGCCACCAGCAGTAAATACTGAAGAAAGAAAAGCTTATGGTGAAAAGAGTGGTAAAGCTATAATGAATTTATTAGAAAAGAATATAAGACCAAGGGATATAGTAACTATTGATTCATTAGTAAACGCTGCAAGAGTAGTTGCAGCTACTGGAGGTTCAACTAATGCAGCACTCCATCTTCCTGCGATAGCTAATGAAGCAGGTTTAAAATTTACATTAAGAGATGTTGTAGAAATTTATAATTCGACTCCTTATATCGGAGATATGCAACCTGGCGGAAAGTACGTTGCTAAAGATTTATATGATGTAGGAGGTGTTCCAGTTGTTATAAAATCTTTATTAGATGGTGGTTATATAAACGGTGATTGCATAACTGTTACAGGAAAAACAATAGCTGAAAATCATAAAGAAGTAATATTTCCTACAAATCAAGATGTTGTTTATAAATGTGATAATCCAATTAGTGAAAATAGTTCAGTCGTAGGGTTGTGGGGTAATCTTGCTACAGATGGATGTATATCAAAAATAGCAGGATTAAAAAATTTAACTTTTAAAGGAAAAGCTAAATGTTTTGACTCAGAAGAAGATGCTTTAACCGCAGTTTTAAAAAATGAAATTAAAGCAGGAGATGCGGTAATAATTAGATATGAAGGCCCTAAAGGAGGACCTGGTATGCGTGAAATGCTTTCAACAACAGGCGCAATATACGGGCAAGGATTAGGTGAAACTGTTGCTTTAATTACAGATGGAAGATTCTCAGGTGGCACAAGAGGATTTTGTATTGGTCATGTAGGACCAGAAGCAGCTGTAGGAGGTATGATAGGTTTACTTAAAGATGGTGATGAAATTATTATTGATGCTGTTAAAGGCGAAATAAACGTTACACTTTCAGGTGAAGAAATAGAAAAGAGAAAAAAAGATTGGAAGCCCAGAAAAACTAATCATAATTCTGGATCTATATGGAAATATTCCCAAACCGTTGGGCCAGCTTACGAGGGTGCTGTCACTCAACCTGGAGCAAAAGACGAAACGCATACATACGCTGATATTTAATATCAATTAACTAATTCAATCGTAACTGGCGTGTGATCAGAAGCCTTTTCCCATCCTCTTGGTTCACGATTAACATTAACTGATTTAATCAAATCAGTTACCTCTGGTGTAGTAAGAAAATGATCAATTCTAAGACCATTACCTTTTTGCCAATTTCCACCTCTATAACCCCAAAAAGTCCAGTTCGTATTTCCATCAACAAAGTATTTAACTGTATCAACAAAACCTAAATTTAAAAGTTTTCTAAATTTTTCTCTTGTTAGTGGATGGGCACAAGCATCATTTTTAAAATTTTCTGGTGAATAAACATCTTCATCGTTAGGTATTACATTAAAATCTCCACCTATAATAATTGGTTGATTATTATCAATTAATTTTTTGATATATTTATTAAAATTTATCATCCAATCAATTTTGTAATCGAATTTTTCTGTTTCAATTGGATTTCCATTCGGAAGATAAATATTTATTAATTTAATTTTATTTTTTATATTTTTTAAGGATATTTCTGTTTCAATAAATCTGGAATTTACATCTTGATAATTAGGAATATTTAAATTTGAAATTTCAATACTCTCTTTGCTGAGTATGGCTACTCCATTCCAAGCTTTTTGCCCATTTACATAACACTTATAATTAATATTTTCTAATTCCTCTTTAGGAAAACTTTCATTAGTACATTTTAATTCTTGAATTAAATATAAATCTGATTGATCTTTTTTTATAAATTTTATTAAATGTTCTATTCTTGCATTAACTGAATTTACATTCCAGGTAGTAATTTTCATTTATATTGAAAAAGAAGTTCCACATCCACATGATGAAGATGCTAGCGGATTAGAAATTTTAAATGACGATCCAATCAATTCATTTACATAATCAATTTTCGATCCTTTTATTAATTCAATTGAAGTTTTATCTATCAATACATCAGCATTTTTATAATTAAAGATTAAATCATCATCATTTGGTTTATCAGAAAAATCAAATTTATATTGAAATCCGGCACAACCACCACCTAATACAGTAATTCTGAAATAATTAGATTTTTCAGAGAGAAGTATCTTGTTGATATGATTTTGAGCACTTTCCGTAACTTCAATTATATTGTCCATTTATCTAAATATTGTTATTAGTTATTTTTTACAATTATAATACAAATTTTCTTATGTTCAAACATTTAGCTTCCAGTCCTGATAATTCAAATGGAAGATTATATAATGAAATAGATGATGATTTGAGAAATCCGTTTGAAAGAGACAGAGCTAGAGTTATCCATTCTAATTCATTTAGAAAATTAAAACACAAAACCCAAGTTTTTATTGAAAGTGAGAGTGATTATTTTAGGACAAGATTAACTCATTCTTTGGAAGTTGCCCAAATATCAAGATCAATTTGTAGATTACTTGAATTAGATGAAGATCTAGGTGAAGCAGTTGCTCTCGCCCATGATTTGGGTCATCCTCCTTTTGGTCATATTGGTGAAGAGGCACTTGATAATTCAATGAAAAATTTTGGGGGTTTTAATCATAATGATCAAACTTTGAGAGTTTTAACATTTATTGAAAAAAGACATCCTGATTTTGATGGATTAAATCTAACATGGGAAAGCTTAGAGGGAATAATAAAACATAATGGAATTTTCAGTGATCATTTACCCTACCACTTAGATAATTATTCAAAATTACATAATCTAAATTTAACAGATCAACCTTATTTAGAATCACAGATAGCAAGTATATCTGATGATATTGCTTATAATAATCACGATGTAGAGGATGCCATTAGAGCAAATTTAATATCACTAGATGATATTACAGAGTTAAGTTTTTTTGAAAAAATTATAATTAATTTAAAGGATCACTATAAAGATATTCCTAATAAACTACTAGTGTATCAAGTTTTAAGAAACTCCATATCAAATATGATAAATGATATATATGAAAATACAAAAAAAAATTTAATTGAAAATAATATTAATTCTATTGATGATATTCGTAAAAAAAATAATTTCGTTGTTTCATTTTCAAATGAAATGAAGAATAATTGTGACATAATTAAAAAATTCTTATTTAATAAAGTTTATAATCATAGTCATTTATCAGATAAGAGACAGTATTCAAAAAAGGTTATATCTACTTTGTTTACTTATTTCGTAAAAAATAATAATAAACTACCAATAGATTGGAGAAATCAAAATATTGAAATTGAAAGATTAATTTGTGATTATATTTCAGGAATGACGGATAGATTTGCTCTAAATTTATATAAGGAGATTAGTGAATAATTTTATAAAAGACCTTTCAGATTTTTTATTTGATTTTACAGATTTTTTAGAAAGTAATAAATTTATATCTCCAATCAATAAAAAACAGATTAGCATTGATTATTCTTCAAATAATAAACAAGGTGATTTAGCGACGAACTTTTATTTGATAGTTAAAAGAAGAATTATTAATGAAAACTTTAATATTGAAAAAGAATTAAATAACAGAATTAAATCAATTGGATTTATTGATCATTTTGTGGTTTCAAAAAATGGTTTTATAAATTTTTTTCTAAAAGATGAATTTGTATTAAGAAGTTTAAAAGAAATTTATAGTAAAAATTTTTTAAATTATATTAATTATGGTGCAGATAAAAAAATAAATGTCGAATTTGTTTCAGCTAATCCAACTGGACCATTGCATATAGCTCATATAAGAGGTGCTGTATTTGGAGATGTATTAAGCTCCCTTTATACTAAAACAGGTTTTGATGTTACTAGAGAGTATTACGTAAATGATGCAGGTTCTCAAATTGACAAATTATCTAACTCCCTTCTGAAAAGATATTTACAATTATTTGATAAAAAAATTGAGTTAGATGAAGATGAGTATCCTGGTGAATATCTAATAGATATTGCCAAAAAAATTAAAAATGAAAATGGTGATAAGTGGTTAAATTTTCAGCAAGAAGAAACTATTCAATATTTTAAAAATTTTGCATTAAAAAATATACTTTTAAGCATAAAATCAGATTTAGAATTAATTAATATAAGATTTGATAAATTTACTCATGAAACTGAAATAGAAAAAAGTAAAATTATTGATGAACTTTTTTCAATCTTGGATGAAAAAAAATTATTATATGAAGGTATTTTAGAAAAGCCAAAAGGTGATGACTCTGATTGGGAGCCAAGAGAGCAATTATTATTTAGATCCTCTAACTTATTAGATAATGAAGACCGGGCATTAAAAAAATCAAATGGTGAATGGACATATTTTGCTAATGATGCAGCATATCATTTAGATAAATGTAAAAGAAATTTTGATAGGTTAGTTAATATCTGGGGATCTGATCATATTGGCTATATTCCAAGAATGAATTCGTTAATTAAAGCTATTAAAGATGATGAAACTTATTTAAATATTTTAACTTGTCAGATTGTAAGTCTAATTCAAAATAAACAAAAAATTAAAATGTCAAAAAGGTCTGGGAATTTTGTGACATTAGCTAATGTTCATTCTAAAGTTGGTAAAGACGCTATAAGGTACTACATGATTTCTACTAAAAATGAGACAGCAATTGACTTTGATTTAGATGCTGTTGTTGAAAAAAATAAAGATAATAAAGTTTTTTACTGTCAATACGCACATGCTAGAGCTTCATCAGTAATTAATAAAGCAAACGAATTAGGTATAAGTATTAAAAATGATTATAACTTTACTGAAATACAAAATCTATCTGATGAGGAGTTAAAATTAATTAAAAAGTTAATTTCTTATCCATATTTATTGTATCAATCATCATACTATAATGAACCACATCGACTAATAAATTACTTAGAAGAAATATCGGCTGATTTTCATTCAATTTGGAATAAAGGTAAAGATAATGAATCACTTCGTTTTATAGATGAAAAAAATACAGAAAAAACAATTTCAAAAATATTTTGGTTGGAGTCATTTAGAGTTGTTTTAAAAGATATATTTTCAATAATTGATATAAGTGCACCTGAAACAATGTAATGATTAAAAAAATTATTTTTAAAAGAAAAAATAATTATATATTAAAATATTCTTTATTATTATTGCTATTTATTATTATTCTTTATCTTATCTCATTTTATTATTTTATTAATAGGGAGTATTTTATCATTCCCCAATTTACTGATAAATATTTTGTTATTCCTACTAATAAAGAAGGTGAGGTTGTTGATTATTTAGACAAGAAAAGTTTAAATAAAATAGATAAAAAAATTCAAGATTTTGATTTTAATAATATAGACAAAATTGATTTTACAATTCAATTATATAGCAATGATAATTTTAAAAATATTAATAAATACTTTAACAATTTATTAGAAAATAAAAAAGAAATTATAGATCATGAAGATATTTTTGTTTTTTATAAAAAAACTGAAATAGGTACTCAATATTTTATTTCCTATAAAAATTTCATTTCTAAGAATAATGCTTCTCAAGCCTGTGATTTATTAACTATTGTTAAGAGTTGCATAATACTTAATTTACAAAATTAATAATATTGAGAGAATCTCAATAATTTTATATAAAAAATTGTGTTAAATGTTCCAGATACAGAAATAAAAGAAGGTCAATTTAACCTATTATTAGACAATTTTGAGGGTCCCATAGACCTTTTGTTAGTTTTGGCTAGATCACAGAAGGTTGATTTATCTGATATATCTATATCCGAATTAGCTGATCAATATATTAATTTTATTAATGAATATAGAAATATTCATATTGAAATAGCTGCAGATTATTTAGTGATGGCAGCATGGCTAACATATTTGAAATCAAGATTACTATTGCCAAAAGAAGAAAAAACAGATGAATATACAGCCGATGAGTTAGAAGAGGCTTTAAAATATCAATTACAGAGACTAGAGGCTTTTCAAAATATTTCTAAAATCATATATTCAAGATCTCTTGTTAATAGAGATGTATTTTATGGGGGGTCATCTGAAGGTCTCAAAGTAAAATATAATATAAATTATACTTCTAATTTATATGACTTACTAAAATCATATAGTCAAATACTTAAATCTAATGAACAGGTAAAACAATTAACTATTGAGTATTCAGAACTTTATTCAGTTGATCAAGCAGTTAAAAGATTAAAAGGTATTTTTGGAAATATTACAGAATGGACTAATTTTTTAAATGTAATTCCAAATTTAATTAAGGCTAATAAAACAATAAATAAATCAATTATTTCATCTAACTTTGTTGCTTCTTTAGAATTATCAAAAAATGGCTTTATTGATTTAAAACAAGATGAAAGTTTTGGTAATATTTATATAAAATTTAATCAAAATGGATAATAAAGATATTAAAATTTTAGAAGCAATATTATTTGCATCAGGAGAGCCACTTGATGAAAATGATTTAAAAGAAAAAATTAAAGATAAAAATAATATAAGTAAGCTATTACTAGAAATTAAAGATTTTTATAAAAATAGAGGTATTAATTTAATCAAAACTGGCAACAAATGGTCTTTTAGAACTGCTGAAGATCTAAGCGATGAATTAACTATTTTTAAAACACAGAAAAGAAAATTATCAAGAGCAGCACTAGAAACATTATCTATAATTGCTTATCAACAACCAATAACAAGATCAGAAATTGAAAATATTAGAGGTGTTCAAATGGGTAGAGGCTCTCTAGATCATTTGATGGAAATAGGATGGATACGTCCTTCAGGTAGGAAAAGTATACCCGGTAAACCTACTTTATGGTCTACCACAGATTTGTTTGTTGAACATTTTGGATTGAATAGTTTATCCGATTTACCTAATAAAGAGGAGCTAAAGGCAAGTGGTTTTCTAGATAAACGTGCTGCGATTGCAACTATAAGTGATCTTGCTAAAAATGATGAAAATTTACAAGGTAATGATAATTTAGAACAGGAAGATGAAAACAATATTGATGATTTTATTCAAAATACTTAGTTAACTTATTACTTCTTGTTTTTTTCCTATAGTTTCCGTATAAGCCCCTTATGACACCTAGTATTTGGCAATTATTAATAGTACTCGTTATTGTTCTACTTCTTTTCGGTAGAGGTAAAATACCTCAACTTATGGGTGATATGGCAAAAGGAATCAAATCATTCAAGAGAGGAATGTCTGACGAAGAAAAAAAAGAAGATAAAAATTTAGAGAATAAAAACGACGAAGAAAAGTAAATATAATGTTTACTTTTGGATGGAGTGAAATTTTCTTAATTGGGATAATAGTTGTTGTTGTTATTGGCCCAAAAGATCTTCCAAAATTTATTAAACAAGTTGGATCTTTTACTAAATATATTAAAAAAATGTCTTCTGAATTTAAGTCATCTATAAATGAAATTGCTGAAGAGGAAGAAATTAAAGAATTAGCTAAATCAGTTAAAGAAGTAAAAAAAATAAAAGACGGCATTAATATCAAAAAAAATTTTGAAAATGAAATTAAAGAAGTTCAAGAAACAGTGAAAATGACCGAGAATGAATTTTCAAAAAAAAATTAATTTATTATTTTTGTAATGGCTGAAGAAAAATTTGAAGAAATGTCTCTAATAGGGCATCTCACTGAGTTACGAAAAAGACTACTATGGAGTTTTTTATATATTTTATTAATCTTCATTATTTGTTTTTATTTTGCAGATGAATTATTTGCCTTTTTAGCTAGTCCTCTAGTAGAACTATTTGATAAAGATAAAGGTCAAGGTTTTATTTATACAGCTTTACAAGAAGCTTTTTTTACTGAATTAAAAATAGCTTTTTTCTTTGCTTTATTTTTTTCATTCCCATTAATTGCAATACAAATATGGAGATTTATTGCACCAGGATTATACAAAAAGGAAAAGAGAGCTTTTTTACCCTATTTAGTTGCGACACCAATTTTATTTTTCGCAGGTGGATCAATGGTTTATTATATTATTGCTCCATTGGCATGGTCTTTTTTCCTATCATATCAAAACCTTGGCTCTAGTGGAGTTCCTATTCGATTAGAAGCTAAGATGGGAGAATATTTATCCCTTATGATGCGATTTATTTTTGCTTTTGGTCTAGCATTTCAGCTTCCTGTTGTTTTATCTTTAATGGCAAGAGTAGGGATGGTTACTTATGAATCACTTAAAAAATTTAGAAAATATGCAATTGTATTAGCATTTTTATCAGCAGCATTCTTAACTCCACCTGATCCATTTAGTCAAATAAGTTTAGCTCTGCCAATTATATTTTTATACGAAGTTTCAATTTATATTGCAAAACTAATACAAAAAAATAAAGATAAGTAATGCATAATATTAATTTTATCAGAGAAAATCCAACAGAGTTTGATAATTATATGAAACAAAGAGGTGAACATCCAATATCAAATAAAATATTAGAACTAGATAAAGTTAAAAGAGAAACTCAGACTGTTCTTCAGAACCTTTTAGCAGAAAGAAACTCTATTTCTAAAAATATTGGTAAACTTAAAAGTGAAAATAAAGATGCTTCATCAGAAATGAATAAAGTTGATGAAATTAAAAATAAAATTAATAATTTAAAGGAACTTGAGACTATTAAAGACGAGGAGCTAAAAACTATACTCTCAAGACTTCCAAATATAGCTGATAAGACTGTACCTATAGGAAGCAATGAAGCAGACAATACAAAATATAGAGAATGGGGTGAAAAACCAGGATTTGATTTTAATCCTAAAACTCATTTTGAATTAGGGGAAAATTTAGGTTTAATGAATTTTGAAACTGCATCTAAATTATCAGGATCTAGATTTGTTTTATTAAAAAATCAACTTTCTAAGTTGGAAAGAGCAATAGCGAACTTTATGTTAGATAAGCATACGAATGAAAATGGTTATATTGAATATAATTTACCTTTTTTGGTTAAAGATTCTGCTCTTTTTGGAACAGGGCAATTACCTAAATTTGGTGAAGATTTATTTACTGCTGGGGAAGATCATTGGTTAATACCAACTGCTGAAGTTCCTTTAACAAACATGGTTAGAGAGGAAATACTTAACCAAAATCAATTACCCATGAGAATAACTTCTTATACCCCATGTTTTAGATCAGAGGCTGGTGCTGCTGGTAAGGATACTCGTGGTATGTTAAGACAACATCAATTTACTAAAGTTGAATTAGTTTCAATAGTAGAGCCGCAGCATTCACAAGATGAATTAGAAAGAATGCTTGAAAGCGCTGAGAGTATTCTTCAAGATTTAAATATTCATTATAGGATTATGACTTTATGTACTGGTGATATGGGCTTTTCAGCATCAAAAACATACGATATTGAAGTGTGGCTTCCAGGTGAAAATACTTATAGAGAAATTTCAAGCTGCTCAAATTGTAATGATTTTCAAGCTAGAAGAATGAATACAAGATATAAATTAGAAAATAAAAATATTTTTGTTCATACACTTAATGGATCCGGGTTAGCAGTAGGAAGAACACTAATTGCTATTCTTGAAAATTATCAAATGCAAGATGGAAATATTAAAATTCCAGAAGTTTTGAAAAAATATTTCAATAATTCTGATACTCTTATCTAGTGCTTGATGTAAGGAAAATAAGATTGATACTCGAGTTACGAGAGTCAGGTATTAGTAATGCTGAAGTTCTCTCTGCAATAGAAAAAATTCCAAGAGAAAAGTTTATTAGTGAAGCTTACAGAAATCAAGCTTATGAAAATATAGCTTTACCAATTGAAAATAATCAAACAATTAGTCAGCCCTACGTTGTAGCAAGGATGACTGAATTACTTGATGTTAAAAGTAACCACAAGGTATTAGAAATAGGCACTGGTAGCGGATATCAGTGTGCTGTATTATCAATCTTGGCAAGGCGTGTATACACTATTGAAAGAATTAAAAATTTACATGAAGGTTCTAATAATATTTTTGAGAAATTAAAATTAACTAATATTGTTTCAAAATACGATGATGGTAATAATGGTTGGATTGAACAAATACCTTTTGATAGAATAATATTTACAGCAGCATCAAAAAAAATAAATAATGAAATTTTTTCTCATATTGAAAATGAAGGAATTATTGTTTGTCCTATTGTTAAAAATAACAAGCAAATACTTGTAAAATATATAAAACAAAATAATAAAATTATTTCTGAAGAATATGATGATGTTTTATTTGTTCCAAATCTTCAAGGTGTAGTATAGCTAATTTGAATATTTCGAATTTTATTTGAAGAATAAAAATAATATAAAATACCAATTATCCAATGAACAAGAGTTAACCCAATAAACATATAGATATAGTTTTCTTCTATAAAATTATTTACAAATAATATTACAATTATAGGCACTAATACAAACCTAAGTATGGCCATATACATTACTATTATTGCTTTTTTTAGCCCTTGGAATGAAGCATTAGAAATAAAGAAGAATGGAAAAGCTGGAAAACCAAGGGCGTATATTTTAAGATATATTGATCCATAGTAAATTACTTCTTTATCATCAGTAAATAATCTCATTGAATCTTCTGCAGTTATAAATAAAATTAATCCTGCTACAGTTAATATTATTACACCAGTAATCATAGCTTTATTGTAAGTTTCTAAAATTCTTTCATAGTTTTTAGCACCAAAATTCTGACCCACAATTGCGGTTACTGCTGTACTTAATCCCAACAAGGGTAAAAAAAGGAGTTGTTCGTATCTTCCAGCTGAGGAAAAGCCTGCAATTGCATCATTACCAAAACGACTGACAAAAAATAATAATATATATGATCCGAGAGCAATCATCATCAATCCTAATGCCGCTGGAATAGCCTGAAATGAAATTTCCTTAATCAAACTTAATTTAGGAATTAAATAATTATTTTTAAAGTTTTCAAAAATTTCTGTTCTATAAATTTTATATAATAAATATAACAGACCAATTATTTGAGACAGTATTGTAGCTATTGCTATTCCAGTTATACCCATTGGCATAAATAATTCAAAATTAATTATTTTTCCAGTAATTAATATTGGATTTAAAATTATATTAAGAAAAAAACTAAAAATTAAAACATTTCTATAACTTTTAGTATCTCCTTGAGCTGATAAACAAGAATTACATACCATGAGTAAAAGAATTATGACTGATCCTAAATAAATTACGTTCATATACAATGATGAAAGTTTAAGGGTTTTTGGATCATCATTTATAGATTCTAAAATTATGTTCCCAAAATAAAGTCCAAAAATAGTTATACCTAAGCCTACTAAAATTGTTACAACAAAAGATTGTGAAAATGCATGACTTGCTTTTTTAATATTTTTTTCTCCTAAAGAATTAGCAACATTACTTGTTGTGGCTATGCTCAGTCCTATTCCAAGTGCAATAATTATAAAATATACAGGAAATGTTTGACCAATAGCTGCTAAAGCTGTTTCAGAAATCATTCTACCTGCAAAAATAGTATCAACTAAAGAATAGAGATTATTAAATATAGTTCCAATTGAGGCTGGCAAAGCAATTTTTATAAATAACTTATAGATATCTTCATCAAGTAAATTAATTTTTTTCATATTTATAAATATCTTAATTTAAACCTAGTACTATTTTCCTCTTGTTTTAAAATATCTTGAATTTCGCTTATTACCTCTTTGAGGTTTTTCATTATAGATCTATTTGAAAAATTTATTAATAATAAGCCACTTCCCTGCATTCCAACATTGTCTCCATATTTCATAATAGGAACTTCAACATTGATAATATTACTTATACCTTTTTTTCTAATATTCTGAATAAAGGAGTCATTTTCGAAAATATTCAAAACTGGATACCATATTATGATTTTGAAATTTGAAAATAAATTATCAATATTATTTAGTATCTCCTCTACTTTTTCAAAATCATCCTTTATTTCATATGATGGATCTATAAATACAAAATAATTCTTCTCTTTATTAACTTTATTAAAAATAAAGTTAAATCCATCAGCATTTAAAATTTTAGCATTGGTATATTTGTTTAAGTTTTTTTTTAATAATTCATATTCATTATTGTGTAGTTCACAAAAAAATAATTTATCTTTTTTATTAGCTATTGACGAAATAAATATAGGTGATCCAGGATAAAAATTATTTTTTACAGTAATTTTAGAAATAGTTGAAAGATAATTTCTAATTAAAATATTATTACCTTTGTAATTTTGTATCTTTTTAATTCCTTCTTTATACTCTTTATTTTTATCCATATACTTTGATATATATTTATAAATTCCATTACCAGAATGAGTATCAACATAACTTATTGAATTATTTACTTTTTTTTCAAGATTATACAAGTAAAGCATTATAATGTGTTTCATAACATCTGCATGATTTCCAGCATGATATCCGTGTTTATAGCTAAGCATAAAAATAAAAAAAATTGTTGAAATTAATTTCTTATTAGTTATTTAAAGTATTTAATTAATCAATATACAATATTTATATAAGTTAAATAAATTTAATCCCCCAATAACAAATAAGGAGAATAAAATATGCCAAGTGGTAAAATTAAATGGTTTAATCCGACCAAAGGTTATGGATTTATAGAAAATGATGATGGAGGAAAAGATGTTTTTCTTCATGTTTCAGCTTTAGAAGCTGCTGGTATTGATACTTTAGAAGAAGGTATGCCAGTTGAATTTGAAATCGGTGAAAACCGTGGAAAAGAAAACGCTATTAATATTAAGAAAAAATAATATTTAATTGAATTCAAATAAACTTTTAGAATGGATTGGCGTAACTACAGCAATCCTTTATTCCCTACTAGTTGCATTTAACATTGGATTAGAATTTATTGGCTTTTCATTATTATTGCTATCAGCAGTGTTAATAGGAATCTGGGCCTATAAATTAAAACACAATGGAATATTGTTTTTACAATTTTTTTACGCTGGTGCAGGTATTATAGGAATGTATAGATGGTTTGGATAAAAATATTTTTTTTATTTTTACTTTTATATTCTTCAATTGCATATTCTTCTGAATTAAATGAAGAAGAAGAAATGTACTTCAATTTTGTTGATTTAAATAATGATGGAGTTATTTCCTATGAAGAAATTGAACAATCATTAAATTTACTCTTTCAAATTATAGATCTGAATCAAGATAATAAAATTTCTCAAAATGAGATAAATGAATTAAAAGGCATAATTGAATCTTTAAGATGAGTATTTGGGGAAGAGTTATAGGCGGAGCAGCAGGATTTGCTTTAGGAGGACCTATAGGGGCTATCTTAGGTGTAATGGCTGGGGGTGCTTTTGATAGAAGATCTAAATCAAAATCATCATTTAACTTCAATCGAATAAATAATAATCAAAAACAACAAATTTTTACATTAAGTTTTATTATTCTAGCTGCAAAATTAGCTAAATCAGATGGTATTGTATCAGATGATGAAATCAGAGCATTTAAAGAAAAATTTAAAGTTCCAAAATCTGAAATTCCTAAAGTTGCAAAAATATTCAATGAGGCAAAAAAAGATACGTATGGCTATAAACAAATAGCAAATCAAGTAGGAGAATTATTTTCAGCTAATAAAATTTTATTGGAAGAATTATTAAATAATTTATTTTATATTGCTGCATCTGATGGAAAGGTATCTATTAGTGAAATAGATTTTTTAAAATCAATTTCTAAATCGTTTAAATTTAGTGAAAAAGATTTTCAAAGAATTTTTCAATCAAATTTAAAAAATAGTGAATCTGATCCTTACAAAATATTGGGTGTGAATAGATCAAGTACTGATAATGAGATAAGAAAAAAATGGATAAAATTAAATAAAGAACATCACCCAGATAATTTAATTGCTAAAGGTATGCCTAAAGAATTTATTAAACAATCTAATAAAGAATTAGCGGCTATTAATATTGCTTACGATAAAATTAAAGAAATTAGAGGAATTTCTTGATACCTAAAGATTTATCTGTCGATAATATTAGTAAAATTTATAAAAAAATTAGACCATTTATTAATAAAACCCCTTTTTTAAAGTGTCCTGATGATATTGATAATTATTTTTCTACTAATTTATTTTTTAAATGCGAATTTTTACAAAAATCTGGTTCATTTAAGGCAAGAGGTGCTATTAATAATATAATTTCTCAAGATCAGAATAAATTTAATAAAGGAATTACAGCAGTTAGTGCTGGAAATCATGCGATCGCTGCTTCATTTGTAGCCAATCAATTTAAATTGAAAAATAAAATTTTCTTATACGAAAGTGCAAATAAATATAGAGTTCAAACTTGTAAAAATTATGGTGCTAACATTATCTTTACAAATCCAAAACAAGCTTTTCTTGATGCTGAAAATGCTAAAAATGAAGGTTACTATTTTATTCACCCTTTTGATGGCCCATTGACATTACAAGGTAGTGCTACCTTGGGATTAGAAATTGTAGAATATTTAAAATTAATTAATATTAAAATTGACAATTTACTAATTTCAGTTGGAGGAGGGGGATTAATAAGTGGTGTTTCATCGTATATAAAACAATTTTATCCTAAGATTAAAATTATTGGTGTTGAACCTGAAAATGCTAATGGTTTAAATCAAAGTTTAAGAGCTAATAAACCACTAAATAATGTTAATGTAAATAGTATTGCTGACAGTCTTTCAGCGCCTTTACATATGCAATATTCTTTTGATATAGCAAAAGAAGTAATTGATGAAATGGTAACTGTTTCTGATGATGAAATGAAAAAATTTATGGTTTTTTGTTATAAAAAATTTAAGTTATTTCTTGAGCCCGCATGTGTTGCTGGACTTGCTGCTTTAAAATATAAAATCAATAATAAGCTAATTGGTAAAAATACAATGGTGATATTGTGTGGCTCAAATATTGATAAAAAAACATGGTCAGATTTAACTAATTAATCTGGAAAATATAAAATACCACCACTTAAATTTTTTTTCACACCTGTAGTATTTTTATTACTTATTTCTAAATTTTTAAATGATCTCATGCCAATATACGCAAACATTTGAGCTTCTACTAAATCACCATTTATTTTATATTTATCAATAAGTTCAATTTTTTTATTCAGTTTATTCATTAATATTTCTTTGAGTAATTTATTTTTTCTTCCTCCTCCAGTAAGTAATATTCTTTCAATCTTAAATTTTTTATTTTTTAATAATTCTTTAAATCCAATATAAGTCATGTAGTTAGCAGTCATTAGTGCATCATATTTGTTCAATTTAATTAACTTATTAAAATAATTTCTAAAATAATTTCTATCTAATGATTTTGGGAACTTTTTCTTAAAGAATTTATCTTTTTTGAATTTTTCGATTAATTTATTATCAATCCTACCTTTTCTTGCATAATTTCCATCATTATCAAATTTTTTTTTAAAAAAATAATTGCAAAGATCATCACTTAAGCAATTTGCAGGCCCTATATCCGATGATAATAATGTTCTTGAAACTAAAGTTGAAAAATTTGCTATACCTCCAAGATTTACTATAATCGCTTTTTCCTTAAATTTTTGTATTAAAAACTTATGATAATATGATCCAATTGGTGCTCCCTGACCACCATTTTTAATATCATTATCTCTTAAATTACTTATAGTTTTAACTTTAAGATTTTTTGCAATTTTGTTTCCATTTCCTAATTGTATAGATATTTTATTCGATGGGTCGTGGTAAACAGTCTGCCCACTAATTGATATTAAATCGATATTTTTTTTATTAATTTTTTTTTGTTTAAGAAATAAAATTATTTTTTTTTCTAAAATATCTGTAACGAAATCATCTTTTTTTAAAAAATATTCTTTAATTTTATTATTATTTTTTGGTTTATTTGATATTAGATTTTTTATTGTATTTTGATAATTTTTATCAAATTTATATGATTTTTCACATTTAATTTTTACAAAGTCAGTCCCATTTGTATTAATTAAACTGATATCAACGCCATCCATTGATGTGCCTGTCATAACTCCTAAGACATTAAGTTTTGAAATTTTACTCATTTTTAATCAAATTTAATTTTGCACATTTTATCAACAAACATATCAACAAAAAAAGATTATTTAATTTTAAAAATACATTTTTTTATTGATTGATAAATAACAAATAGATAAATTATTTTTAATTATTACACGCAAAGGTAATAATCAATTTAGTAAAAGGAAACGATTATTAAATTGTATCGGGAGGAAATGCACGATACACAAAAGGGACCTAGCTTGCTGGGTCCTTTTTTTTGTTTTATGGACAAATCTAATAAATAAAGTATCAGACATTTCATAATGATAACAAATTATGAAAGAATTTTAGATATTATTTTAAATGATCTAATACCATTAACAAAAATTTCAATTAATGAAGGAAATAAAATATTTGGTGGATTTATTGTTAAAAAATCTGACCTAAGTCTTGTTTGTGTAGGTACAAACCAGGAAATCAAAAACCCTTTATTTCACGGAGAAATTTCAACTCTTTTTAATTTATTTGAAAAAAAACTGTTTAATACAAAAGATTATTACTTCATAAGTACACATCAACCTTGTTCTATGTGTTTATCAGCTATAACCTGGGCTGGATTTGACAATTTTTACTATTTTTTTTCCTATACCGACACAAAAGAAGGTTTTCATATTCCGCACGATCTAAAAATTTTGACGGAGGTATTTAAGATCAAAGATGGTAAATATAATATTAATAATGATTATTGGGAGAGTTACTCAATTTTATCGGAAATTAAAAGATTAGGCATAGAGGGCTCATTATCAGATAAAATATATCAGATCAAAGAAGAGTACCAAAAAATGTCAGAAATTTATCAAAAATCAAAAATTGATAATAAAATTCCTTTAAATTAATTGTTAAATTATAAAAATAAGTATAAAAATAATTAACGGGAGATACTGAAATTTCAGAGCCGAAGGAGCAACGACCCGGAAACTCTCAGGCACAATGGACCGTTAAAAAAAAACTCTGGAAAAGAGCATTTAGCTCTACCGAAGGTGAAAAGCTCTCAGGTAAAAAGACAGAGGGGTAGCTTGGAGAATTTATTTGAACCAGTTACCAATAGACATTCCGCTGAAAAATTTTCATCAAAATAATGGTGCAAAGATATTGCCATTTGCAGGTTTTAATATGCCTATTAATTATAAAACTGGAATAATTAATGAACACAAAAACGTTAGAAATCATTCTGGTATTTTTGATGTCAGTCATATGGGGCAAATTTTAATTGAAAATAATGAATCTTATTTACATGAATTAGAAAAATATATTCCATTACAATTAAAAAAATTAATTAAAAATAGATCGCAATATTCATTTTTGCTCAATAAAGATGGTGGAGTTATTGATGATCTAATTATTTCAAATATTGATATTAAAGATAAGTCATACTTATATATTGTTTATAATGCATCTCGAAAAAAAGAAGATGAAGAAATATTTATTTCTTGCGCTCCTAATGCAGAAAAAATTTATAACAAAAATTGTTTATTTGCGATCCAGGGACCTGACTCTATTAATGTTTTAAAAAATATTATTGATATTCCAAATAATATGAATTTTTTTGATATTCTAATAAGTAAATACAATAACAATGAAATAATAGTAAGTAGATCAGGTTATACTGGTGAAGATGGTTTTGAACTTTCTATTCCAAATGAAAGTGCAGAAAATTTAATTACAAATTTACTTAAAAATGAAAATACAATGCTTTGTGGGTTAGGTTCTAGAGATTCATTAAGACTCGAGGCAGGATTAAGTTTATATGGTCATGAATTAAATGAAAAAATTACACCAATTGAAGCTGGTTTATCTTGGGCTTTAGATAAAGAAAGATTAGAAGATGAAAATTTAAATGGAAATAAAGTTTTAAGTGATCAATTAAAAAATAAATTATCTAATAAAAAAATAGGTTTAATTTCTAA
>CACGNZ010000014.1 GCA_902574475.1 uncultured Alphaproteobacteria bacterium
AACTAAACGACGAGAAAATTCTTTCATTCTGTTACGTCTAAGTCTTGTACTTGGAAACTTGCCTTGCATGTTATTCATTTTTTATTCTATTGGTGATTTTGCTTCTGTAGATAAGCTAGTAACAATATCTTTTAATTTAAAGGTCTTTGTTTCAGAGGATCCAATTCTTCTAACAGATACTGTTTTATCTTGAGCTTCTTTTTTTCCAACAGCGATAATTGCTGGTACTTTACTATTACTGTGTTCACGTATTTTATAACCAATTTTTTCATTACGTGTATCTATTTCAGCCCTAATTCCTTTTGATACTAATGCCTTTTGTACCTCATAAGCATACTCATCTGTATCTGATGTAATTGTAGCAACTACTGCTTGCAATGGTGAAAGCCAAAACGGAAGATGGCCTGCATAATGTTCAATTAGAATGCCGGTAAATCTCTCTAAGGAACCAAATAGAGCTCTATGCAACATGACTGGTATTTTTTTATTACCATCTTCTCCAATATAAGTAGCTCCCAATCTTCCAGGTAAATTTAAATCTACTTGCAGAGTTCCGCATTGCCAGTCTCTGCCAATTGCATCACGTAAAACAAACTCTAATTTTGGACCGTAAAATGCACCTTCTCCTGGGTTGAGTGTATACTCAAGACCTGTTGCTTCCATGGCTTGCATTAATGCAGCCTCAGCTTTATCCCAAATAGCATCATCTCCCACACGTTTTTCAGGACGGTCAGAAAATTTAATTCTAACATTATCAAAACCAAAGTCCTTATAGATACTAAGTATCAAATCACATACCGTTTTACTCTCTTGTGTAATTTGATCTTCGGTACAAAATATATGTGCATCATCTTGTGTGAATGCTCTCACCCTCATTAATCCATGAAGTGCACCAGATGGTTCATAACGATGTACTTTTCCGAATTCAGATAATAGAAATGGTAAGTCTCTATAACTTTTTAATCCTTGTTTAAAAATTTCTACAGCACCAGGGCAATTCATTGGTTTGATAGCATAAATTTTATCGTCTTTTGCTTCAGTTCTAAACATCATGTCACTAAATTTGTCCCAGTGACCAGACGTTTCCCATAGTGACTTGTCCATCATGTCTGGCGTATTAGTTTCTACATAACCTGCTTTGTCTTGTCTGTTTCGCATATAATTTATTAACGATTGGAATAATGTCCAACCCTTAGGATGCCAAAACACTGCTCCAGGAGCCTCTTCCTGAAAATGAAATAAATCCATTTCTCTTCCTAGTTTTCGGTGATCTCTTTTTTCTGCTTCTTCAATTTGTAAAAGGTGTTGTTCAAGATCCTTTTCTGTTGCCCAGGCTGTTCCATAAATTCTTGTTAGCATTGTATTAGATGAATCACCTCGCCAGTAAGCTCCAGCAACTTTCATTAATTTAAATGCTTTACCAATTTGTTTTGTTGAAACCATATGAGGGCCTCTGCACAAGTCTAACCAATCACCTTGTTTGTAAATACTGATTTCCTCATTATCAGGCAGATCATTAATTAATTCAACTTTGTAGTTTTCACCTTTATCTTTAAAATGTTTTATTGATTCTTCTTTAGACCATACTTCTCTTATAAAATTTTTATTTCTTTGAATGATATCGTGCATCTTCTTTTCAATTTTTGGAAGATCAGAAACAGTAAAAGGCTCATCTCTTGCAAAATCATAATAGAAACCATTTTCAATTGCTGGACCAATTGTAACTTGTGTTCCAGGGAATAATTCTTGAACAGCTTCTGCCATTACATGAGCACAATCATGTCGTATTAATTCAAGTGCTTCCTCGCTATCTCTTTTTAAAATCGCTACAGATGAATCACCATTAATAGGTAAACTAATATCTTTTATCTCATTATTAATTTTTATAGCGACTGATTCTTTGGCAAGAGATTTAGAAATTTGCGATGCCAATTCAAGACCATTGATGCCCTTATCAACTTCCTTTTTATTTCCATCTGGAAATGTAATTATTATCTTTTCACTCATCTAGATTTCCGCCAAATCGTTCCTTTATTAGTATCTTCTATTTCTATGCCTTTATCTTTTAATGTGTCCCTAATAGTATCTGCCAAATTAAAATTTTTACTGCGTCTAGCTTCATTACGTTCATTTATCAACCTTTCAATTTCTTCAGTATTTTCAGTATCTTTTTGATTATAGCCTAACCAATTTCCTGGATCATCTTCAAGAATACCTAATATTTTACCGGCAGAAAGAAGATTTTTTTTGATTTCTTTTTTTCTTTCATCAGATGCAGATGCAGCATCATTTGCTTCTTCATTAAGTTTTGCAATGACTTTAGGTGTATTCAAATCATCTAAAAATGATTCCATTATAGAATCAGAAGGTAAGTTAGAATCTATTTCAACTTCTGACAGCTCTAATAGAACTCTATAAAGTCGATCTATCATTTTGCTATTTTGTTCAATGATTTCTTCTGTCCAGTTTAGTGGCTGTTTGTAATGAGCTGACAACAATGTTAATCGCAAAACCTCTCCCTTGTATTTTTTATTGAGATCATGAACGAGTCTAATATTGCCAATTGACTTTGACATTTTTTCTCCCTCAACATTAACAAATCCATTATGAAACCAATAAGTTGCAAAATCTTTGGGATCTTTATTTTCAGATATGGAACAAGTTTGTGCTATTTCATTTTCATGATGCGGAAACACCAAGTCAATACCACCGCTATGGATATCAAAAGGAAGGCCCAATGATTTTTCTGACATAACGGAGCATTCTAAATGCCATCCTGGTCTTCCAAATCCCCAAGGTGAATCCCAACCAGGTAAGGGTGAGGGAGATGGTTTCCATAAAATAAAATCTGCTGGATCTTTTTTGAACGGCGCTACTTCAACACGGCTTCCAGCTATTTGTTCATCTCTATTTCTTTTTGAAAGAATTCCATAATTATCAAAACTTGGCACATGAAATAAAACATGACCCTCTTTTTCATAAGCTTTATTTTCATCAATTAATTTTTTTATCAATTCTATCATTTCTTTAATATGATCAGTTGCCCTTGGTTGAATATCAGGAAGATTAACGCCAAGTGCACTCATGTCATTATTGTAAATCTCTGTATATTTATTTGTGATAACACTAATATCCTCACCTGTTTCTTTAGAAGCTTCTATAATCTTGTCATCAATATCAGTGATATTAGATACATAGGTCACTTGTTTAAATTGTGTTTTTAATACACGGACTAATAAATCATTTACAACTGCCATACGCGCATTACCTATGTGCGCAAAATTATAAACAGTCGGACCGCAAGCATATATTCTTACATGATCTGGATTAACTGGTTTAAAAAATTCTTTTTTACCACTTAATGTGTTTTGTAACTGTAATGACATCAATATAATTTTTAATAATTAAGTTCTATTACCACGGGTTCGCCATGAACTAAAATGATTGCGGCTTTTTCAAATGATGGAGGACCTTTTGGTTGATAATTATTACTAAAGGCAAAACCTTCTTTTGGTCTCCAGAATAATCCAGTCTTTAATTTTCCATCTGAATCTTCATCGTGATAGGCAACAATTGCTATTTTTCCTTCATGTATCTTACTCAAAGGAACTACAACCTTACCCTTTTGCACTCTTTTTCTAACGCTCTCAATTGCTAATTCTTCATCCAAAAAGCTCTCTTTTGAGTCATATATCTTAACATCAATGTAACCATCACCATGTTCTACATTTGGAAAAATGATAGTTCCATGTGCAAAAAGACCTAAAGACCATGTGACTGTTAAGCCAAAAAAGAATATTTTAGTAAAAAAACTTTTCATATAAGTATCCTAATTATAATAGAATCAAGTGCTGAACAATAAAGAATATCTAAATAGACTATATCAATCAGATAAACCTCTTATAATTTATAAAACTGATAAGGGTTATGACATCTATACTGATTTTTCTAGAAGAATTATTATTAATAAAAAAAATCTAAAATATTTTCTTAATATCCAATCAAAATCAAAAAAATCTAAGATTGAAGAATTGAATTGTTATGTTGGTTTCTTTGGTTATAAACTTCTTTGTGAAAATATAGGAATAAAGTTTCCAAAACAGCGATCTAAAAATTTTCATAGCGGTGTATTTTACAAGCCACAAACAAAAATTAGTATTGGTAAAAAAATAATAATCAAAAGCATTAAACCCAATTTTAGAAATATAAGTATCAATACAAAAAAATATTTACAGTTAAATAAAAAGTTTAATCTTAATTTATCTTTAAAGCAGTACTCTAAAATATTTAATGATTTCTCTAAAAATATTAAACAGGGAAAAACTTATCAAATTAAAATAGCTCAAACATATTCGAAAAAAGGTAATATCAATTCTATTGATCTTTTTTGGAAGCTAATGAAAATGAATGAATCTCCTGAAAGTTTTCTTATCAGGGAAAAAGACTATAATATCGTAAGTTGTTCACCAGAGACACTCATATTGAAAAAAGATAACACAATTAGAACTAAACCTATTGCTGGAACATTAAGAAAAACAAAGCAGTTAAATAAAAATAAAGCTCTAACATTCTTTAGAAGAAATGAAAAAGAAACCAAAGAACATAATATGATTGTTGATATGGAAAGAAATGATCTGTCTAAAATTTGTAAAACAGGATCTGTAAAAATAGATAAACTAAAAAAGGTTGAGGAATATCGAGATCTTTTTCATTACGTTACTACAATCAAGGGAGTTATAAAAAATAAAATGAGCAACCATGATATAATTTCTTCTTTAATGCCAGGTGGTTCAGTCATTGGTTGTCCAAAAATTAGTACTATTCAACTTCTAAATAGAAAAGAAAAATTTGACAGAAATATTTATACAGGCAGTTTTGGAATTATACATTCAAATGGTGATATGCGATTTAATATAATGATTAGAACACTACTTAATTTTAAAAATGATATCGAATTATCAGTTGCTAGTGGTGTGATCTTAGGCAGTACCGTAAAAAAAGAATATAATGAAAATTATATTAAAGCTAAATCACTTTTAGATCTATTTAACTAATGATTTATCTCATTGATCACGAAGATTCATTCACATACAATTTAGCTCATCTACTAGATAGTATTGAGCCAACATTTGTTTCAAATTATTATGAAATAGATCAAACAAAACTAGAAAAATCTTCGACCATCGTTCTTTCACCAGGCCCCGGTGAGCCAAAAGATTATCCATTAACAACTAAGATCTACAATAAATATAAAGGAAAGAAAAAAATATTAGGAATATGTTTAGGTTTCCAACAAATAGTTTTTTGTGAAGGAGCTAAAATAGTTCAACAAAAAAATATTCTTCATGGTTATCAGAGTCATATTAAAGTTACTAACGGTAAATCAATTTTTAAAAAAAATTTTAATTTTTTAGGAGGTCGATATCATTCCTTAAAAATGGCTGAGCCATTTGTTTCTCAATCAATGATAATTACAATGCGTTGTGTAAAAACAAATGTAGCAATGGCGGTTGAAGATGATATTAATAAAGTCTATGGATTACAGTTTCACCCAGATTCATTTTTAACTCCACATGGAAAATATCTTATTAAAAAAATCCTTTCACGCTAAGAATTTTAAATTACTTAAGTTCAATTCTCTTTGGGGATACAAGGGCATCTTTACAACCATTAGACTATTTGGCAAAGAGCCAAATTTCATCTTAGTTGATCAGCATTTAAAAAAACTAAATAAAGATTTAAGATATTTTGGCATTGATATTAAAATTTCAAAAAATCTTTTAACTAATTTTTTAAATAAATATTCTAAAATTAAAAATTACGACCACCTATTAAGAATTGCAGTCACAAAAAAAATAATCTCATTATCTGTGCGTAAACGAAATAAAGATCATAAGTATTTTACTGCAGTATTTTTTAGATTCCAACGGGTTTTACCTAACTTCAAAAACTTACAGTACAAAAAAATAATTTCTTTACAAAAAAAAATTAATTTACAAAAAGAAGAAATTCTTTTTTACTTTAACAATAAAATTTTAGAAGGTTCTACGACCAATTTAATTTTTGTAAATGGTAATAAATTATTTATTCCAAAAAATTACTATTATTATGGAATTACTCTAGAATACTTAATTAAAAATCTACCTTATAAAATTTATAGAATAGATATTAATATTTCTAGTTTACATCAATTTAGTGAAATACTTTTAGTTGGCTCTGGCAAAGGTGTGGTTAGTATTTCTTTTATTAAACAATTTAATTGGTATAGGTCTTCAATGAAAATATATAATTTTTTATCAAAAAAATATTCAAAAACATTATTGAAATGAAATTAGGAAAATATAATTTTAAAATAACTAGTCCAACGGTAATGGGAATTTGCAATGTTACTCCTGACTCTTTTAGTGATGGTGGAAAGAGTTTTAAAAGTTCAGATGCACTAAAAAATATTAAAGAAATGGTTAAAAATGGAGCAAGTATTATTGATATTGGTGCAGAAAGTACAAGACCTGGCTCAGATCCATTAACACACAAAGAAGAAGTTAAAAGATTAGAACCTATATTAAATAAATTGCCAAAAAATAAATTTGTCATATCAGTTGACACTAATAAAATTGAAACTCAAGAATATGCATTGAATATGGGAGCACATATTATAAATGATGTCTTCGGTGGTTCAGAAGATTTATTCTTTTTAACTAAAAAATTTAAAACAGGTTTAATTTTAATGCACACACCTGCACCACCCAAAACTATGCAAAAGAAAATACACTCATATAATAATGTTGTACAAGATATTAAAAAAATATTTCTTCAGAAAATTAAACAATTAGAAAAAATAAAAATTCCTTCATCCAAAGTTTGGTTTGACCCAGGTATTGGTTTTGGTAAAAATTTAAAACAAAATATAGAAATTATGCAAAAAATTAATCAGTTTAAGTTTAAGGGATATGGATTATTATTAGGATCATCTAGAAAAAGCTGGATCAACCTCATAGATAAGAGTGAAACAAATCAAAGATTGGGAGGTTCAATCGCTTCTACATTATATTGTTATCAAAAGGGAGTTGATATATTTAGAGTTCACGACATAAAAGAAACGTCTCAATCATTAAAAATTTTTGAAAAACTATGTTCACAGTAGAAATTAAAAACATATCCATCAGTGCAAACATAGGTATCACCACTCAAGAGCGAAAGAAAAAACAGTTATTAAAGGTAACATTGGAATTTAGTTATCCTGTTAAAAACTCACTAGATTTAAATAATATAAATAATGTGAAGGATTATTCATCTATTACTAAATATTTAAAAACTTTCATAAAGGAATCTCAATCACATACTCTTGAGAATTTAATAATAAAAACATCCAATGCTCTTGAAAAAAAATTTAAAATAAAAAAAGTTAAAATTACAATTAATAAAACAGCTGTAGCAAAAAAATATGGAGCTGAATCACTAAGTGTATCAAACTGAAACAATAATCGCACTTGGCTCAAATCTAGGTAATACTATATTTAATTTACGCTCTGCTGTTAGAGAGTTAGAAAATATTGGTAATATAAAAAAAATTGCTAATATTTATATTTCTTCTCCTTATGGATACAAATCGCAAAGTAATTTTTTTAACACCGCAATTAAACTATTAACTAATCAGCAGCCATTAGAATTAATAAATAATATTTATGAAATTGAAAAAAAATTAAAAAAAAATAAAAAAATTATCAATGGTCCAAGAATTATTGATTTAGATATTATTTTTTTTGGCAAACAAATATTTAATAAAAAAAATTTAATAATTCCTCACCCAAGAGCAGCTGAAAGAGACTTTGTGTTATATCCAATACTTGATATTGATCCTTTTCTCAGACATCCGATCGAAAAAAAATCAATAAAAGTATTATCGAAAGAGTTGCAAAATAAATATATTATTAAAAGATTATCCTACCGAAATTTGATTTAAAAAATCTTTGAGTTTTGATTTAGAAATTAAATTTCTCTGATTTTTCAAACTTCTAGAAATATCTAATCCAAAAGGTATTATTTGTTTTAGAATGTTAGAAACATTTTTTTTGTCTATACCACCACCAATATAAACTGGAATATTTTTACTTTTTATAAATTGTATTTGTTTAATACTTTTTCTCAATGAATATTTTTTAATACTCTTTTTTCTATAAACATTCATATCAAAATAAATAACATCAACAATTTTTCTAATTGATTCAATGTACTTTTTATCAAAATTTTCTGGATTAATAGCAATACCTATTTTTAATCTTCTAAATATTTTTTTTATTTTTAATAAATCTTTTTTGGGAAAATGATATGAACATGAAATTGTCTTTGGTTTTGTAAAATCTATTTGTTCTATTAGCTTGTCTAAAGAGACATACCGAGTCAGAAGTACTGATTCTATCTTATAATTTTTACATTCTTTAATTAATGATTGTATTTTTTTATCACTAACTGTGTTTGGTCCATTCAAATTTTTACTTGCAAAACCCAATGATTTTATTTTATTTTTATGTGCCACTTCAACAGATTTTACATTTGTTATGCCACAAATTTTTAGAGGTATATTTTTCATTAAATTTTATTTTTAAAAATTATAAATATATGTAAACTATTTTTTTTTATATATGTCATTAAATTTTTATAGACGAGTAGCGTTTGGCCTGTCGCCAAATGAAAAACCAGATAAAGATCCTCTTAATTGGGCAATAAATCAATTAGACACCATACCTAATCTGTTGTGGCCTGGAACAATCCCAAAAGAAAAAGATTTAAGAAAAAAATATGGTGAATGGGTCTACGGAGATAGAGAGGTTTTAAGAAAAAAATTTAAAAATGATAAACATGCCTATAGAAAAGCAAAAGATGAATTAAGAATAAAAACTGGAGAAAGATATTTTGAATTAAATGAACATGCCATTCGTCATTTTCAAACAAAGTATTCCAAACAACCCGTTTTTGAGCGTTTCTGGCTTTTTTGGGGAAATCATTTTGCAATAAGTGAAAAAGATTTTTTAGCAGAGTTTAGTACCGGACCTTATCAACGTGAAATTATTAGACCTAACATGGTTAAAACTTTTGAAGAGATGGTTCAGTCAGTTACAACTTCATGGTGTATGATTCATCACCTCGATAATTCAGAATCTTTTGGTCCCAATTCTAAAAAAGGAATGGAATGGGGAGAAACGATAAACGAAAATCATGCAAGAGAATTATTAGAATTACATACAGTATCTCCAAATGCTGGATACACTCAGGAAGATGTGATTCAGTTAGCCTATATCATGACAGGTTGGGCGCACAAATGGGATAGAAAAAATTTAGAAACCGGGGATATATGGTTTGATCAAGAAATGCATCAAAAAGGAGATAAAGTAGTTTTAGGAGTTAAATATAAAAATGATGCAAAAAGAGAACTTGCAAAGGTAATTCATGATTTGGCAACACACCCAATCTGTATCAAATTTGTTTCAACAAAATTATGCAGGCATTTTATTACAGATGAACCAACAGATGAAATGATAAAACCAGTTATAGAAGCATGGAACAAATCCAACGGTAGCCTGATTGAAATTCACAAAGCAGTTATAACGCAAGCTTATAAGTATAATGAGATTACACATAAATTTCATCCACCTGAAATATGGTTAATGCAATTATCTAGAATGTTTGATTTAAATATTCCGCTTTCATTTGAAAAAATGAATTATACTTTTAAGTTAAAGCCAAATAATAGACAAAGACAGTTATCTTGGATACTTAGAGAAATAGGTCATTCACCTTATCGCGCTAAACAACCTAATGGTTGGAGTGATTTGGAGGTAGATTGGGTATCGCCAGAATTATTATTACGCCGCTTTTGGTTTGCTTCAGTTGAGCTTCCAATGCTTGTTAAATCTGGAAACAGATCTCATGGTTTTATTTTGTCTTGTCTTAAAAATAATTTTGAAGATCATGAAAATATGGCATCACTTATTGATAATTTTAGATTTGGCACATCAGATTATGATTTAGGGCAAAAGTATGGAGTCATTTGTAATTTGCCAGGAGTATTAAAAATATGAACTGCACAAGAAGAAATTTTTTAATTGGAGGATCAACAACATTGTTTCTTTCTGGATATTTTCCAAAAATAAGTTTTGCTTCAATGCAGAAAAAAAATCTAATTATTATATCACTTCGTGGAGGAATGGATGGTTTAACAGCTGTTCCTGTTATTGGAGATAAACGTCTCAAAAAATTAAGAAAAAAACTCATTCTGGAAGACGTTCTTAATTTGAACAGTGACTTCGGCCTTCATCCTAAATTAGAAATTTTTCATAAACTCTGGCAAAAAAATCAAGCGGCATTTGTTCATGCAACAAATATTCCTTACACAGGCAGATCACATTTTGATGGACAAAATTTAATGGAAACTGGAGCACACATTCCATACAAAGAAAAAACAGGATGGCTTGGTAGGGGGTTACTAGCTTCAAATATTATTGGAAAAGGTTTGGCAATATCTTTACCAATGCCTCTTTTATTAAGAGGCGTGCCACAGAATAATAACTTCTTCCCATCACCAGATTTTGTTGAAACAAAGTTAATAGATCAAATTTATAATGAATTTAAGGGTGAGCATAACGAGCTAATTAAATCTACACTTGATACAATTAGACAAAGACCATTGTCTATGCAAATAGCTACTGACTCTGATGATAGAAAAAAACTTGCTCTTGAAGCTGCTAAACAGTTAAAAGATCAAAGTGGTCCTCGAGTTGCTGTATTTGATTTAGATGGTTTTGATACACATGCTGCTCAAGGAGGTGTTGATGGAGCACATGCTGATGAACTAGAAGAAGTAAATAAGATTGTTACTATTCTACATGAAAATCTTGGCCAAGCATTTGATAATACACTAATTCTTACTCTGACTGAATTTGGCCGAACTATAAAACAAAATGGAGGCTATGGAACTGAGCACGGATATGGAAGTGCAATACTAATGGCTGGAGGCTTGTTAAAAAAATCTCAAGTTTATACAGATTGGCCTGGACTAAAAAAGAAAGAATTATTTGAGGGAAGAGATCTAAATTCGACTATTGACTCAAGGGCTGTTTATAATTCTGCAATGTCTGTTTGTTTTAACCAAGATCCAGAATTTTTACGTAAAGAAGTTTTTTGGGGAGACGAACTTCCTGATTTGTCTCAAGAATTGTTTAAGATTTAGAAATAAATAATTTTTTTATTAATTTCATGTTAAACAAGAATATGGTTTCAGAAAATTTTGATAGTTTATTCAAGGCTGCAAAAAAAGTTAGAGAGCAAGCTCATGTGCCTTATTCAAATTTTAAAGTAGGAGCAGCTTTTCTAACAGAAGATAGTAAAATTATTACTGGTTGTAATGTTGAAAATGCTGCCTATCCCCAATCCCAGTGTGCCGAAGCAACTGCAATTGGAAATATGATATCTAATGGAAACAAAAAAATTTTAGAAGTTGTGGTTATAGGTTCAGGTGAATTATTATGCTCACCCTGTGGTGGTTGTAGACAGAGGTTAAGAGAATTTGCTACTTTAGATACTAAGATTCATATGTGTAACGAAAATGGTCATATGAAAACATCTACGCTCGAAGAATTACTTCCAGACTCTTTTGGACCAGAGAATCTTTAATGCTACCTTCAGCCAAAAAATTTCTAGACATAACAAATAATACTTCACCCGATATTGCCGTAATTTTAGGAAGTGGACTAACCAATTTTTTTGAAGAAAAAGATATTCAAGAATCAATTTCATATGAACAGTTAGCTGATTTTCCACAGCCTACTGTAAAAGGTCACGCAGGTAAATTAGTTTTAGGAAAAATAAATACTTTAAATGTTGTTTGTATGTATGGAAGATCGCATATTTATGAAGGACACAATCCCCAAAGCTTAGCTTCACCCATAAGAGTATTAAAGGACATTGGGTGCAAGTTATTAGTTGTTACAAATGCAGCAGGTAGTTTAGACGAAGCTATGCCGGCTGGTAGTCTAATGGCAATTAAAGATCACATTAACTGGAGTGGTTTCAATCCACTTATTGGACCCAATGCTGAAGAATATGGCCCTCGCTTTCATGATATGAGTGATGGGTATCATAAGTTTTATAGAGATCAGTTAATGCAAGTCGCTAAAAAAATAGATCAAAAAATTTATGAAGGTATTTATTGTATGTATTCAGGACCAAATTTTGAAACACCTGCTGAAATCAATGCCTTAAAAGTAATAGGTGGAAATGCTGTTGGAATGTCTACAGTACCAGAAGTTTTAGTTGCTAATCATTGCGGACTTCCTGTTATTGGTATCAGTGTAATTACCAACTTAGCTGCTGGTATGAATAAAACAAAATTAAGTCATCAAGAAACTTTAGAGAATGCAAGTTTAGCAGAGAACAATGTTTTAAATTTAATTAAACAATTTATACAAGAAGTTCAATTCGATGATACCTCAAGAGATAATTAGAAAAAAAAGAGATAAACAAGATCTGTCAAAAGAAGATATCAACTTTTTTGTAGACGGTTTAACAAATGGATCTTTTTCAGATGCACAAATTGCAGCAATGAGCATGGCAATATTTGCAAATGGAATGACGCCTGAGGAAACTGTTTGTTTAACTGAGGCTATGACGAACTCAGGTGATACACTGAATTGGTCTGAGATTGTAGATTCTGAGTTGGTTTGTGATAAGCACTCAACTGGTGGTGTTGGAGACAAGACGAGCGTTATATTAGCACCAATACTCGCAGCTTGTGGACTGTATGTACCAATGATTTCAGGTAGAGGTTTGGGGCATACGGGCGGTACTCTAGATAAATTTGATTCAATACCTGGGTACAATACAAAACCCGATTTAGAGACTTTTAAAAAAGTTGTAAAAGACGTTGGTTGTGCAATTATCGGTCAAACATCTAACTTAGCACCAGCTGATAAAAAATTATATTCTATAAGGGATATTGTAGGTACAGTAGAATCTTTACCCTTAATAACATCATCTATTCTTTCAAAAAAAATTGCAAGCGGTCTTTCATCTTTGGTACTTGATGTAAAAGTTGGTAATGGATCTTTTAATAGTACTATTGATATAGCAAGAGATTTATCCAACTCCTTAGTAAGAGTCGCTAAAGGAGCAGGTTTACATTGCGAAGCCATATTAACAGATATGAATCAGGTCTTAGGTAAAAGTGCTGGTCATACACTAGAAATATTAGAATGCATAAAATATATTAAAAATGATTTTAAAGATCACCGATTAGAAAAGATCACTAATGAATTAATATCTTCGCTATTAGTAAACATTTATAAAATTTCGAAAGAAGAAGCATATAATAAAATTAATACGGTTATTAATAATGGACTAGCTGCAGAAAAATTTGAAATGATGGTTGCAGCCTTGGGTGGACCAAAAAATATTTTATCATCTTTTGAAAAAGATTTAATAAATACCTCCGTTCGAAAAGATGTATTTTGTAATGAGGAAGGGTGGATAGAAAAAATTCATACCAGAGAATTAGGCCTTATACTTATTGAACTTGGAGGTGGAAGAAAACAGGTTACCGATAAAATAGATTACGGAGTTGGATATGATAATGTACTCAATATTGGTGATGAAGTGAATTCCACAACTCCTTTATTAAGTTTATACTCAAATAAAAATATAGATGATAATTTAATAAATAAAATACAAAGTTGTTTCATCATTTCAGATAAAAAAACGCAAAAACTATCTGAAATATTTGAAACCATAAACTAATGAGTACCCAAACTGAAATTAATGAAGCACTTGTGCAATACTTACAAAGCGTAGGTTACCGAGAAGATAAAATAATTACTGAACTAGAAAATGAAACTTTAAAACTTGGTAGTGTTTCCCAAATGCAGATTGCAAAAGAACAAGGTCAGTTTTTAGAAATGATAACTAAAATTTCCAATGCTAAAAACTGTTTAGAAATTGGAAGGTTTACAGGGATGAGTACTTTGTTTTTGGCTAGAGGTATACCTGAGTCAGGAAAAATCGTAACTGTTGATAATTCAGATGAATTTTTATCCTTAGCAAAAAAATATTGGGAATTAGATAATATGAGCTCAAAAATTGAATCGATTATTGGAGATGGTGTTGATGTAATGCAAAGCATGATAGACCGTCAACAGAGTTATGATTTAATTTTTATAGATGCTGATAAAAATAATTATCCAAATTATTACGAACTGTCACTAAACCTATTAGTTTCTAATGGAATAATAATTATTGATAATATGCTTTGGCACGGTGATGTGGCAGATGAAACTAAACAAGACTCTCAAACAAAAACTATCCGTGATTTAAATTTAAAAATACAAAATGACACAAGGGTGGAATTCTCTCTTCTGCCTTTATCTGATGGATTATCATTTATAAGAAAGAAATAAAAAGACTTGAATTAAACACAATCATCCCCACATTATATTTGTCTGTATGCCATTGTGGGTGCGGACAAAATAAACTTGCTTAATAAAGGAGTTATTATGACTAGAAACCTATCCGTTTGGAATTCTCTAAGACCATTCTCTGTTGGATTTGACTCGATTTTTGATGAATTTGATAGAATGTTGGAGTCTACGGAAAGATACAATACAAATTATCCACCTTACAATATTCATAGAGTTGATGAGCATAACTACAAAATTGAAGTTGCTCTCGCTGGATATAGTAAAGAAGATATTGAGATTGAATTAAAAGAAAACAACCTAACTGTTAGAAATAAACCTAAAGAAAAAGTGGTTAATGAAAATGGTAATGGTGTAATCCATAAAGGAATCTCAACAAGACAGTTTGAAAGATCGTTCACAATTTCAGAAGACATCAAAGTTAAAGATGCTGAATTGAAGAATGGACTTTTAGCGATTGATTTGGAGAGAATTATTCCAGAAGAAAAAAAAGCTAGACTAATATCAATAAAGTAGTTTTGGATAGGGGCCCAAAGTGGCCCCAACATTTTTAACTTTAAATTTAGAATAAATCTAATTTTATGAATTTTAACAACACTGATATTAAAAAAAAATTTATATAGATCTACATTCCTATTCTGATAATTTTTAATAAGATTCTTAATCATAGAACGTGGAGATATTTATTATCTCCACAAAAAAAAGAAGGTTATATGAAAATTATTTTTAGATTACTATTAATACTAATTGCATCCACCATTTCACTAAACTTGTTTGCCAAAGAGGTTAATGTTTATTCTTACAGGCAGCCAATTTTAATAGATCCTTTCTTTGAGGAATTTACAAAATCGACTGGCATAAAGGTAAATGTTTTACATGCAAAAAAAGGATTACTAGAAAGAGTTCTAGCTGAAGGGGAAGATACACCTGCTGACTTGGTATTAACAGTTGATATAGCAAGGTTAAACCAATTTGTTGAAAAGGATATTTTGCAACCAATTAACTCAGATATTTTGAAAATAAATATTCCAAATCATTTAAGAGACAGTAATAATAAATGGTTTGCACTTTCAAAGAGAGCTAGAATTGTTGCAATATCAAAAGAAAGATTATCTACAGACTCAATTAAAAGAATAGAAGATTTATCTGATCCAAAATGGAAAGGTAAAATTTGTACAAGACCTGGTAGCCATGACTACAATAGATCACTTTTAGCTTCAATAATTGCTGCAAATGGAGAAGTTATTGCTGAAGAATGGGCTGCAGGCGTTGTTGCAAATTTAGCACGTAAACCTGAGGGTAATGATAGAGCTCAAGCAAAAGCAATTTATGAAGGTGTCTGTGATATTGCTGTAATGAATACCTATTATTTTGGAAAAATGAAATTTAATGAAAAGAATCCAGAACAAAAAGAGTGGGCTAACTCAATAGAGTTAGTTTTTACTAATCAAGAAGACAGAGGGAATCACATTAATGTTGCTGGTGGAGGTGTAATTAAGTACTCTAAAAATAAAGACAATGCGATTGCACTACTTGAATTTCTAACTCAGCCAAAAGCACAAGTCTTTTACAGTTCTATAAACTATGAATATCCGGTTAATCCAGATATGCAATTAACTGATGAGTTAAAATCATGGGGCCAGTTTAAAGAAGATAAACTGCCTGTTGAAAAACTTGCAGAACTTGCTCCTGTAGCTCAGAAAATCATTGATAGAGTAGGCTGGTAAATTATAGGTTAACTGTTTTGATAAATTTTAATTTATGGTCCAATTCTGTGGCGATAATTGCTTTAATAATTATCGCCCCTATTTTTTCAATATTTTATTACGCGATCTTAGGCGATACATCACTATGGCCACATCTATTTTCTACTGTTTTACCCAGATATTTTACCAATACAATAATTCTAATGTTTGGTGTTGGAGGATTAAGTTTAGTCTTTGGTTTGACTACTGCTTGGATAGTGACAAGATATAATTTTTTTGGGAAAAAATTTTTTGAATGGATGTTATTATTACCAGCTGCTGTCCCAGCGTATATTATTGCCTATACTTATACCGACTTTTTTGAATATGCTGGTCCCCTTCAATCATTGTTAAGAGACATATTTGGTTGGACGAGCTCGAAAGATTACTGGTTTCCAAATGTGCGATCAATGGGAGGTGCAATTTTGGTAATGTCTTCTGTATTGTATCCATATGTATATTTAATGACTAGAGCATCATTTATAACGACACCTATATCTTTTTTTCAAACTAGTTCTATTTACGGAAGGAATTCCTTCTTCAATGTTGCTATTCCATTTGGTCGTCCAGGTATAATTGCTGGTTTGGCCTTAGTACTGATGGAAACAATTTCTGATTTTGGGACAGTTGATTATTTTGCAATTGAAACATTAACCTTAGGTGTATTTAATGTTTGGCTAGGAATGAATAGTCTATCTGGCGCATCACAGATTTCTAGTATTTTATTTATGATTGTTATAGTACTTTTAACTTTAGAGTATTTGGGTAGGCGTAGCAGAAAATTTCATGAAAAGTACAGTGGCGCATCTTATACACCAACCCAAACAGTTTCTGGTATTAAAAATTCACTATTGTTTTTAATTTGTCTAATACCTTTAAGTCTTGGTTTTATAATACCTGTTTCAATTTTATTGAATTTTGTAATTAAAGGTTATTCTATAATAAATTTTATTGAAATTTTTCAAATAACACTATCAAGCATATCTTTAGCATTTATTTCTTCATCATTCATTATGTTGCTCTCCTTATTAATGATTATAGTTGGAGCATATAAATCAAATAATTTCCAAAAAATTTTAATATTTTTTGCTTCTTCTGGTTACGCTTTTCCAGGAACAATTCTTGCTGTTGGAATAGTGGTATTTGTCGGGTGGCTTAATGATTTAATTTATTTTCGTATGAGTTATGCTGTTGGTGGATTTATAATTTTATTATTTGCGTATAGTATTAGATTTTTAGCTGTTGGCAATGGAGCTATTACATCAGGTATTTCAAGAATTCATCCAAACTTATTAGACGCATCAAGAACAATGGGCGTGAGTTTTTTCAAAAGCATAAGAAAAATTATATTACCCTTGCTGTATACAAATTTATTAGTTGGAGGAATATTAGTTTTTGTAGACATCTTAAAAGAACTTCCAATAACTCTTTTATTAAGACCATTTAATTTTGAGACACTAGCAACCTATGTTTATCAATATGCCTCTGATGAAATGTTGGAGGAGTCAGCATTTGCAGCTCTAATTATTGTTATTGCTGGATTAGGACCGGTAATTTTTCTTAACAGAACAATAACTAAATCAATAAAAAACTAAAACTTAATTCTTAAATATGTAAGCCTGATCATTATCAATTTCTATCTCCACTGCAGATGATTGTTTTGGATTAAAGTCAGCAGGCATGTGGCTATGAACATGAACAACTTCATTATTATTATCTAACACAGATAAATGGATAAAACTAAATGACCCCATTAATTTTGATGCCATAACGGTTCCCTTAATTCCATTAACTGGTGTTGGTTGTTTGTTGAGTTTTACGCCTTGAGGTCTTATGTGTACTACAACTTTTTCACCTTCTAAATTTCCAGGTGTTTTAATTTTTCCAACCGGTGTGTGAATGTGTGATTCTTTAACAACACCTTCAAATTTATTTGTTTCACCAAAAAAACCTGTAACATATGAATTTTTTGGATTGTTATAGAGATCATTTGGAGTTCCTGATTGCACAATCGAACCTGATTTATCAAAAATATTTATATGATTTGAGATAAACATTGCTTCAAAAGGATCATGAGTGACTATAATTACAGACACATTTGATTTTTGTAAAAGATGCAGCGTATCATCCCGCACCTCTTCTCGAAGACTTAAATCCAAACTTGAAAAAGGCTCATCTAATAAAAGTAAATCGGGTTGTGAAATTATAGATCGTGCAAGAGCAACTCTCTGTTGTTCACCACCACTTAACTCGTGTGGATATTTATCTAGTGAATTTGGTAATTTAATTAATTCAATAATTTCATCAACATTATTAGTTGAATTTTTTACATTAGTTGGAAATCTCAAATTTTCTTTTACTGTCAAATGTGGGAATAAAGCGTAATCTTGAAATAAAAAACCAATTTTTCTTTTTTCTGTAGGTAAGTGTTTTGCAATACTACTTACTTCTTCACCATTAATAATAATTTTACCTGACTGTACTTTTTCAAGACCTGCTATGAGCTTTAATAAAGTAGTTTTTCCACTACCTGACGGACCCAAAATACAAGAGATACTATCTTTATTGAGATTAAAATTAATATTATTTAAAATTTTTTTATTATTAATAGAGTGAGTAAGATCTTTAACTTCAACAGCAATCATAAAATACCTATTACACTAAAATTAAACTTGGGGAAATTTATCTACAATTTCACTTTCCCATTCAAGAAACTTTTTAGATCTATTATCAGGACTTGGATGTGATCCCATAAATTCGGGCATTCTTCCTTCTTGATCTGCCATCATTCTTTGCCATAGCTTAGCAGGCTCTTTAATATTAAATCCAGCAAGATTCATAAATCCCATACCTAAATAATCAGCTTCACTTTCCATTTTTCTACTAAATGGAAGAAAAATTCCATACTTAACCACTGAGTTGTAAACATTACCACCTACGTTACCAACTCTGAAAGATTTATTTAAAAGTTCAGCGTATTTACTTCGTGATATTCCAATTGTTGCCATTTGCATCATAGATGCTTGAGTTAATTTTTCAACAGTGTGTCTAGCAAATGCATGCGCAATTTCATGGCCCATCACTGCAGCAATCCCGTCATCATTTTTACAAACAGGAAGTATACCAGTATAGAAAGCAATTTTTCCACCAGGCATACACCATGCATTTTTTGTATCAGATTCAATTAGAGCAAATTGCCAATTAAAATTTTCTACAGGATTTTTTTCACGCTTATTAATATAAAATGTATCTAGAGAGGTATAAATTTCTTTTCCAATTTCTTCAATTTTTTTAGATTCATCTGTGTCATCTAATAAAATTTTATCTTCTTTAGCTTTTGATAAAAATCTTGAATATGTTTTCTCAACTTCTTGATTTAGAGATCTTTCATTGGGATAAATTTTTGGAGTACCAAGAACACCACCTCCCATTAAAATTATAGGTAGATTGCTATCATATAAATTTAACTGACTTCGATTTGTTAATGGTACTTGTGTACAAGAGGGTAAAATCATCGAACCACATAAAGAGCAACTTGCGCCAAAAACAAAGCTTCTTCTGTTTATTCTTGCTTCCATACTATTATTATATAGGTAATTTTATTTATATGAATATTTTTAATTCAGTTAAAAAAGCAGAAATTCATGTTCATTTAGAGGCAACCATTACGCCAGATTTATGTAAGAAATTTGCCAAACGTAATAATTATGAAATACCTGAAGAAATGTTTGGCTCAAAGTACGCATACCAATGGGATGATTTTTATGATTTTATAAAAAAATACGACATCGTTACTTCTGTCATACATACGCCAGAAGATTATTTTGAACTAACGTATGAATATTTAAAAGATTGTGCGGCTAACAATGTTCTTTATGTCGAAGCGATGATTTCCTCAACTCATGCTAAAGAAAAAGGCATGACCTATCATTCTTTTATTGAAGGAGTCTATGAAGCTTCCAAAAAAGCTGAAGAAGATTTTGGTATTGTTTCACGTTACATAATGAATGGGATCAGACATTTAGGACCAGAGTCAGTACAAGGAACTGCAGAGGAAGTTTTAAATAATCCTCATCCTTGTTTAGTTGGTTTTGGTTTGGCCGGTGATGAGTTACATTTTCCTCCAAATTTATTTGTTGAAACATTTGATATGTTAAAAAAAGAAAATTTTCCAATTACGGTTCATGCAGGTGAATGGGATGGCCCTGTAAATATAAGAAATGCTATTAACCTTCTGCATCCAACAAGATTAGGTCACGGAGTTCGATCAATAGAGGATCCTGATTTAGTGAAAGAAATAATTGATAAAGATATTATTCTAGAAACTTGTCCAACAAGTAATATTGCAACTAAAATTTACAAAGATTATGTAGATCATCCTGTGAAAACATTATTTGATCAAGGAGTAAAAGTAACAGTCAATTCTGATGATCCTCCTTTTTTTAATGCTACGATAAACGGTGAATACAAAGTCATGGAAGATTTAGGTTTAAATGAAAAGGAGCTAACTTCCCTTACTCATAACGCTATAAAATATTCTTTTTGCGATGATGAAAATAAAAATAAATTATTAGCTAAATTAAACTAGATAATTTTACTAAAGGTCTTGCACCATAATGAGAAATAATTTCTGCGGCAGCAATTGATGCGTAATTACCGCATTCATCCATTGCTTTACCTTTAGAATAACCAAATAAAAAACCAGCTGCAAATAAATCTCCAGCTCCAGTTGTATCTACAACTTTTTCTACTTTTTTTGCAGCAACTTCAGTGATGTCATTACCAGAAACAATAACTGATCCACTACTTCCTTTAGTAATAGCAGAAATTATATTTAATGATTTTGCATACTCTAGACCTTCTTCAAAACTTTCTGTTTGTGCCATTGCTTTGATTTCATCTTCGTTAGCAAAAAGAATATCAACATTCTCAGTTATTAATTCTTTAAAAGAATCTCTGTGTCTATCAACACAAAAAAGATCAGATAAAGTAAATGCAATTTTTTGATTATCAGCTTTGCAAATATCCACCATTTTTTTCATAGCCTTTTTTGCATTCTCATTGTCCCACAAGTAGCCTTCCAAATATGCTATTTTATGATTTTTAATATCATCCTCTTTTATATCTTCAGGACCTATTAATGTTCCAGCACCAAGAAAAGTACACATTGTTCTAGTTCCATCTTCTTCAACAAAAATTGTACAACATCCAGTTGAAATTTCAGGCGATGTAAATCCCAATGGAAACTTTAGTCCTTCCCGGATCATATCTTTTTGAAGGTAAACTCCAATTTCATCATTTTTAATTTTTCCAATAAAACTTCCATTACCACCAAAAGAGGTAATACCAAACATGGAGTTACCAAGGGAACCTCCACCAGCCATTTCTCTAATGGAATAACTTTCATGCAAATTATTTTTTAAGTTTTCATCAATAAGATTCATAGAATCTCTATTAATTTCATGTTTTTCAATCTCACTTTGATTGGAAGGAATTATGGCATCTACCATAGCATTTCCAATTCCAACTACATCTAATTTATCACTCATTTTTGTTTAATAATTATTGGTACTAATTGTACTATAATGACTCCAATAAATATTGCAAGGCATCCAAGTATTTTTTGTGTGTCTAATACTTGATTTAAAAGTATCCAACCTGCTATCGCAGCAAAGACTGACTCCATTGATAAAATAATAGCAGCTGGAGCAGGATTAGCTTTATGTTGAGCAATAATTTGAAGTGTATATCCAATGCCAGCAGAAAAAATACCCGTATATAAAATTTCAAACCATTCAATTTGCATATTGGAGAACTTTGGTTCCTCCCACATAAAAGCTAGGATCATAGATAAAATAAAAACAATAAAGTACTGAATGCTTCCAAATAAAAAAGGACTGTTAAGTTCTTTCATAAAAATATCGATACAAATAATATGTAAGGCAAAAAACAAAGCAGCAATAAATAAGAGTGAATCTGATTGTTGAATTTCAACTGATTGATTAGAGGACAAAAGATATGATCCATACAAACAAAGTAAAATGGCAATCCAGATAATCCAGTGTACCTGTTTTTTAATTATGAATCTTGAAATTATACCAACAAAAGGAACGTAAAGAGTACTAAGAAAAGCAGCATTTGATATTAATGATTTTTGTAAAGCGTATTGTTGAAGACCCATACCACCAAAAAGAAAAAAACCTGTAGCCAAACAAAGATAAACTTTTTTTCTATCACTTAATATTTTAAAAATATTTTGTTGTTCTAGATAAATTGCAAATGGAATTACTGTTAAAAAAGCAAAAAAGAATCTTCCAAAGCTAAAAGTAAATGGACCTATCGCTCCCATTCCAGTAGTTTGGCTTACAAAAGCTGTTCCCCATATAAGTGAGGCAATTAACATGAGTATGTTAGCTCTTGTATGACTCATAAAAATATTTGATTACTTATTTTATTGTTTATCTTTATTAATCCACCAAGACTCAATTACAATTCCGTAAAGTGGAATTTCGTCTGGGTATTCAAAAAAATCCCAATAAGCAATTCTGTCTTTGTTGCTATGATAAAGAGGAACTACATAGTGACCCCATAACAATACTCTATCAAGTGCGTGGATAGCCGTTGTTAATTCTTCTCTATTTGTTGCACTAATTAGTTTTTCAATTAATGCATCAACTGCTGGACTATTGATACCAGGATAATTTCTGCTTCCATCTTTTTGACCAACTTCTGATCCCCAATAAAATTGTTGCTCATTTCCTGGGCTTAAACTGACTCCCCAATATCTTTTAATCATATCAAAATCATAACTTAACAAACGTTCTTGATACTGTGATGAATCAACTGTTCTTACATCCATTGTAATGCCAAGTTTTTTTAAATTACTTTGATAGGCTAACGCAATTTTCTCATCGGATGGACTGACAATCAAGAACTCAAACTTGAATTCCTTTCCATCTTTTACCAGTTTTCCATCTTCAACAAACCAACCCTCTTTTTCGAGTATTTCTTTTGCTTTCAATAAATTTTTACGGTCATTACCACTGCCATCCGTAATAGGTGGTGTAAATGATTCCGTAAACACCTCTACTGGAATTTCATCTTTCCATACATTCAGTAATTCTAACTCATTTTTTGATGGTAAGCCTGAAGAAGCTAATGGTGAATTATCAAAATAACTATCTGTTCTCACATAAGCATTTTGATATATCGTTTTATTAATCCATTCATGATCATAGGCATAACTTAAAGCAAGTCTTACATTTCTATTATTAAATATGTCACGTCTTGTATTCATCACAAGACCATTCATTCCAACAGGTCTATCGTTATTCATTTCTGTCAGTATTACTTCACCATTTTGGACAGCTTTGAAATCATATTCTGATAACCAACGTTTAACGTTGTACTCCCTTCTAAAGTCGTATTCACCAACCTTAAATGCTTCAACTAAGACATTTGAGTCTTTGTAATAATCATAAATAATTGTATCAAAATTATAGAGACCTTTATTTACAGGCAAATCTTTTGCCCAATAATTTTCAACCCGTTTGTATTTTATTTGACGGCCTGGATCGAGACTATCAACTTGGTATGGACCACTGCCAAGAGGGATATCTAAAAATGTTTTTGTAACATCAAGATTTTCATAAAACTTTTTTGGAATGATAGGAAGAAAGCCCGCAATAATAAGAGGCAATTCTTTATCTTCATTATTTTCAAAAATCATTTTTATTCCATCATTTCCAATCAATTGAGTTTCAACAACTTTGCCATATGTTTTTTTCTGATTTGGAGTACCTTTTGTTTGAAACGTTTCTAAACTAAACAATACATCATCGCGTGTTATTGGTGAGCCATCATGAAAGGTTGCATTTGAATTTAAATAAAAAGTTATAGACGATCTATCTTCAGGCAATTCTACTTTTTCAGCTATTAAACCGTAGAGAGAGAATGCTTCATCCCATACTCTTCTCATTAACGTATCATTAACATACCCAAGACCAGCAGCTTTAGAGCCTTTAAATGCTACTCTATTAAGATTATCAAAAGAACCATATGATCCAAATTTTACTGTTCCGCCTTTAGGTGCATTTGGATTAACATAATCTAAGTGTGTAAAATTATTGCTATATTTTGGTGTGCCATGCATTGCAATTCCATGAACTTTTTCTGCAGATGCAAACTGTAAAGGTAATAAAAATAAGAAAACACTAAGTAGTAAGATCGGAAGATTTTTCATAGATTTACACTAACAATTTAAATGGATTTGATAAAGATGTTCTTAACATTACTACAATTTTAGATTTATTAATATATATCTAAAATATGAAGATTTTAAGCTCTGAGATTACACCATATAAAACCTATTTAAATAGACGAAAGTTTATTAAAGGCTCATTAGCAAGTGCTTTGTTGGCAACAGTATCATCATCAGCTTTTGCTAATCATGATAATAATTCTTCAATTTATAATAAATATTTAAATGAGAACGATAAACTCAATTCTTACGAAGAAATCACAACGTATAATAATTTTTATGAATTTGGGACTCATAAAAAACATCCGCATTTAAACTCTGGAAATTTTAAACCTAGACCATGGACAATAAAAATAGATGGTCTCGTGAAAAAACCTCAAACATTTGACTTAGAAAAAATTTTATCAAACGTAACAATAGAAGATAGGGTTTATCGATTGAGATGTGTTGAAGCATGGTCCATGGTTATTCCTTGGCAAGGTTTTCAGTTATCTGAACTTATAAAAATGGCTGAACCTTTAAGCTCAGCAAAGTATGTTCAATTTGTAACTGTGTTCAGACCGGAAGAAATGCCAGGTCAGCAAAAGAGAACAATTATTTGGCCATACAGAGAAGGGCTTCGAATGGATGAAGCAATGAATCCTCTAACAATATTAGCAACTGGATTGTATGGCCATGAAATGCCTAATCAAAATGGTGCACCCATAAGATTAGTTGTTCCATGGAAGTATGGTTTCAAATCAATTAAATCAATTGTGGAAATTAGATTTTTAGATACTCAACCTGAAACATCCTGGGAAACTTTAGCTCCTTGGGAATATGGTTTTTATGCCAATGTTAATCCTAACGTAAACCATCCAAGATGGAGTCAAGGAACAGAAAGACGAATTGGAGAATTTAAAAGAAGAGAAACACTAATGTTTAATGGCTATGAAAAAGAAGTAGCACATCTCTATAAAGATTTAGATTTGACTAAATTTTATTAATGAATGTTTTCAACAAGAAATTTTAATCGCAGTAAACCTGTCTTATTTATTTTAATTCTATTTCCTAGTCTACTCTGGGCGTACCAATTTGTTACTGGGAATCTTGGAGTAAATCCAATTGAAAAACTAATGGATGAGTTAGGTCTAATGGCACTTAGATTAATAATAATAACTCTTATGATTACTACTCTATCAAATATTAAACCTTTAAAATCGATAGTTGTATTACGAAGAATGATTGGACTTTTTGCTTTCTATTATGTTTGTTTGCATTTCTCCACTTACATAGTTTTAGATCATTTTTTAGATATGAAATTTATCATACAAGATATTATAAAAAGACCATTTATAACTTTTGGTTTTATAAGTTTTCTTTTTTTAATCCCACTTGCTAGCACTTCAACAAACAAAATGATTAAACGATTAGGTTTTAAATTATGGAAGAAAATTCATTATTTAATTTACCCAGTAGCCATTCTGGCTAGTATGCATTTTTATGTTTTAGTTCGTGCTGATAAAACTGAACCAGTCATTTATATGGGAATAATTATCCTCTTATTACTTCACAGAATATTTAAAAGACTTACTCGTCCTCAGTTGGCTCAGTAACGGGGTTCATTTCCATTCCAGCCGGGGTAATATTCCGAGGTAAAGGATTATATAAAGATTCTAAATCTCGAGGTTTAGTTCTTTGTGTCATCCTATATAAACCAAAAAGACCTAGAAGTCCGTGTATTAAAAATAAATAAATATAAAATCCAGCTGCTCCTATAATTTCCATAAAACCTGAAACAAGTAATGGACCTATAATTGATCCAATTCCAATAAGTATTCCAAAAGTAGCACTCGCTGATACTATTTCATTAGGCTGAAGAAAATCATTTGTGTGCGCTACCGCTAAAGAATACATTGGTAAACAAGCTATGGAGAAAAAGAAGGTAATAATGAAGAATAAAGTGAGTGGCATAAAGTTTGCAAAAACAAAGAATAAACTTAAACCTGATGCCATAAAGGAAACACCAATTAAGATAATACGCCTATCTAATCTATCTGATAAATAACCAATTGGCCATTGAGACAATGCTCCAGCAGAAGTTATTATTGTCATGTATAAGGATATTTCAAACAAACTAAGATTAATAGAAGAAGCGTAGATTGCACCATAACCAAACACTGCGCTATGAGACAATCCCGTTGCAAAAGCTCCAACAAAACCTAAAGGAGAAACGTTGTAAAATTCTCTTAAAGAAAAATATTTAGGACTCTCTGTATTTGGTTGGTCTGTTTTAGATAATAAAATTGGTAGTAACGCAAATGATAATAAAATTGATACCAAAATAAATAAATCAACTTTAGCTGGATCACTTAAGTTTAATAAAAACTGACCAGCTCCAACAAATACAAATGTAAAAATCATATAAATAGAAAGTAATTGTCCACGAGTTTCATTAGTTGATTTTTCATTTAACCAACTTTCCATTATTACGTATATACCAGCAAGACTCATACCCGTTAAAATACGAATAAACATCCATGAATAGGGATGCACAAATACCGAGTGTAATAATATAGCAATGGAAGCAAGAGATGCCAAAGCTGCAAACACTCTTATATGTCCAACTCTTCTTAATAATGTTGGAATTGTTAAAGCACCAGTTAAGTAGCCAACATAATAACCTGCTATGATTAGCCCAGAGGATACAAAACTAAAACCCTCAAGAACTGAACGCACACCTATTAATGTTCCTTGTAAACCATGGCCAAGACTAATTAAAGCAAAGCCAAAAAAAAGGGCCCAAGTGTTTTGTAGTACCTTAAACATTTTCTAAATTTTATTGAAATTCTAGTATTCTTCTTCGCCGTCTTCTTTAGGTTTAATACCTTCGGCTATTGGATCAATTTCTGTTTCATCTTCTAATAAAACAGTATCATCCTCGAGATTGTCTTCGTTGTTATCCAAATCCAAATTATCGATATCAAGATCATCATCTTTTTCTTTTGGTTTTGCAGGAATAGGATTAGTTAAAGGAGCAGCATTAGTACTTCCAGGTTTTCTTCCACGTCTTGGTCTAGTCATGGTGGTAACTTCAATTTCTTTACCACACTCAGGACATTCCAGTTCCGTTCTTCCTAAGTCGTAGTATTGCTTACTACACATTGGACATATTCTTTTTAAACCCCAAGATTCTTTATACATTTCTACTCTTCTTTTTTAATAAATATTTTACCGCAATAACCACAGACAATTTTGTTCTCATTATTGAAGGTATAATAAACTGCGGGATGTCCTAAACCATCTTCACCACCATCGCAAGAGATAGTTTCGGTTTTTGGATCTACTTCCACAATATCCTCAGTCATAAAAGTCATATAAAATTTTCATGCAAAAAGTCTATATTTTTTCCTTATAGAATTTGAAAATAAACAACCGAAATACCACTCACTATTAAAATAGAAGGTATTATTCGAGATTTTGCATTCTTCTCAAATAAGAAAAGCATTCCAATAATTGCAGCAAACACAATGCTTATTTCTCTAATACTAGAGACATAAGCTATTTCTATAAATTGCATACTCCAAACAACAATTGCGTAACTACTTGTTGCAAAGACACCAGCAGCAATCCCAGATCTAAAAGTGTATGTTTCTCTTTTTCGTAAACCATCTTTAGAGATCAAACCAATAATTAGTAGAGGTATTCCATTAAGTGTGAAGAGCCAGTAAATATAGGAAAAACCATTTTCAGAAAGTCTAACCCCGACCCCGTCAACTAAAGTGTAAGCAGTAATTAGAATAGCCGTTGATATTGCGAGAGCAAAACCTCTGAAGTTAAAAGATAAATTTTTAGAATAAGAAATTAAAAATAAACCAATACAAACAATTAATATTCCAACAAAACCAGCAACACTAATATCAGAACTTAAAAATAAAATACTAATGATCGCTACAAACAAACATGAACTTCCTCTAGAAATTGGATATATGTAAGAGAGATCACCGTACCTATATGAGTAGATAACATTTAGTCTGTAGAAGACATGAATGATTACAGTTGCTATTAAAAAATACCAAACCTCTAAAGTTGGAAATGGAACAGTAAATGTTAAAGGTAAAAAAATAGTAACTTCCAAGACAGACGTTATACCCATTAACGATAAAGGGTTCTTGCTTGATTTTATTATAGCACTCCAAACTGCATGACATAGAGCAGAAACAAGAATTAAGATAAAAATAAAATTTACTGACAATGTCATCAGTAGATAAGAATTTACTTCATGCCTGTCAAAGTAATTCCTTCAATAAATCGTTTTTGTGCGATTATAAAAGCAACAATAAGAGGAACAGTTACAGTAACTATTGAAGCCATCATAGGACCAAATTCGTCACTATCAATCCCACCTCTGAATTCTCTTATACCAAGCGGTGGAGTAAAGAGATCTCTATTTCCTGTTATTACCATACGAGGCCAGAAATAATCATTCCAGTGCGCAACAACTGAGAATATTGCAAAAGCAAGTAACGCTGGTATTGCAGTTGGAAGCATTACTTTCCATACGATTGCGTACTCTCCCATGCCATCCATCCTGGCGGCATCAATTAATTCATCTGGAACAGTCATAAAGAATTGCCGCATTAAAAAGATTCCAAACACCGATATGGTCCAGGGGAGTATTAAGGCGGAATAGGTGTCAACTAATCCTGCCTGGGCCAACATAACATATAATGGAAGTGCAATTCCGTGAACAGGAATGAGCAAGCAAAATAAAACCATCGAGAAAACAAATTCTCGTCCGTAAAACCGTAACTTGGCGAGTGCATATGCGCACGGTAAGGCGACTAAAACCTGAATAATGAAGATTGATAAAGTAACAATGACACCATTCATTAAGTATCTAGGAATAGGGGCTTTTTCAAATGCAAACCAATAGTTGTATTGATATGGCTTCATTGTACATGTTTCTTCTGAATAACCAGTTTTAACACATACAGGAAACGTTTGAGTTTCTTGCGCACCAATAAGACCACCAGAAATTGATTGGATTTCTTGCTGAGATTTTAATGACATTGAAACCATCATATAAAAAGGGAGCATTACTACGATAGCACCAATAATTAAGATTGCATGTTTCCAACCTTCCCCAATATATTGTTTAGCTTCCATTAATAATGAACCCTTTTCTCAATGACATATCTTTGGAAAAACGTTAACACAAGAATAAATCCAATAAAGACAACAGTGATTGCTGCACCGATACTTGTTAAGTTTTGTTGAATAGCTTTTTCAAAGATTGCATACATCATGACATACGTTGTTTTTGATGGACCACCTTTTGTAAGTATTTCGATAGTATCAAATACTTGAAACGTTCTAATGGTAGTAATAGTCACAACAAACAACGTTGTTGGACCAAGCATTGGCCATGTAACAAGTTTAAATTGCTCCCATGTAGATTTAGCACCATCCATTTCTGCAGCTTGGTATAACTCTCGTGGTATACTTGTTAAGCCAGCTAAATATAAAACCATGTTAAAACCAAAAGCCTGCCAAATTCCTATGAAACATACTGTCCAAATCGCAGTATTTTTTTGCTTTAACCAATATGGAAAATCCATATTGTTTGCACATGCTACAGCATACCAGCTTTCTTGTGAGTCTACCCACGGTAACCAATGAAAACCAAGAATGAATTCTCTAACTCCTCCACACCCATTTGCTAAAAAACTATTTACAATTCCTAATGTTGGATGAAGAGTAAATTCCCATGCAATTGCCATTGCAAGAAGAGTTGCCATAACTGGAAGAAAAAAAATTGTTTTATATATATCAGCGCCAAACCTTAGTGAGTTTAAGAGCATAGCAGCACATAATCCAAGTACAACAGAAATGGGAACGACAACAATAACATACGTCGCTGTGGCCCAAATCATTTTGACATATGTTTTTCGATTGAACATTTTGTCATAATTTTCTAGTCCAACCCACTCGAATGTTTTGTTTCCTAAATTATAGTCAGTAAAAGAAATTCCTCCTGCAAGAAAAAGAGGAAAGATTAAAATAATTATCATCAGTATGATTGCTGGTGCAATAAACCATATGTGAGCTTTTGAATTATGCATTAGTAAATTGAACTCTCATTCCTGCTTGATTAAATAGTAATGCTTTATCTGAAACTCTTTTAATATTCACATTAGAACCGTTCGAAATTTGGTGTGTAAATTGAGGTAAGCCCCTTACAATTATTTTATTTGAACCGTCTTCAATATTTACATGAAAGAAAATATCTGAACCTAAATTTTCTCTATATGCAACTGTTCCACTAAATGTATTTTCATTACTTTCATTTGTAATTTCTAAATGTTCTGGTCGAATACCAATATGTAAATCTGTATTACTTTCAGAACTTTTTCTTTTTAGATTAACGTTGAGAAAACTTACCGTCCCACCAGAGTCCGCAGTTCCTTTAAATATATTTATTTTTGGACTTCCAACAAATTGAGCTACACTTAATGAGGAAGGATTGTCATATACTTCTTGAGGCGTATCAAGTTGTAATAAATTTCCATCAATCATAACTGCCATTCTAGAAGACATAGTTAACGCTTCTGCTTGATCATGTGTTACGTACACAAAAGTAGTTTTAAGTGAATTATGAAGTTCAGATAGTTCAGATCGCATGTGAACTCTCAAAGCTGCATCTAAATTTGAAAGAGGCTCATCCATTAAAAATGCAACAGGCTCTCTAACCATAGCACGACCAAGAGCAACTCTTTGTCTTTGACCGCCTGACAATTGTCCTGGTTTTCTATCTAATAGTTCTGAAATTTTCAGAGTTTCAGAAGTTTTATTTACTAATTGATTTATAGATTCTGTTTTCTCTTTTTTGCTTGGAGAAAAATTACCAATTAAGGGAAGTCTTTCAAATGCATTATAATCCCTAAGTCTTAATGGAGTTTCTAAATTTCTTCTTACTGTTAGATGAGGATAAAGAGCATATGATTGGAAGACCATTGCCAAATCTCTTTCACTTGCTCTAACTCTATTTACATTTTTATTATCTATTAATACATCACCTGAAGTCTGCTGTTCCAATCCTGCAATTATTCTAAGTAACGTAGATTTACCACAACCAGATGGACCAACTAATGTTAAGAATTCTCCATCGTTTATATCAACATTCAAATTATTAAGTACTTGTGTAGACCCAAATGATTTTGAAATATTTTTAAGTGATATTGTCCCCACTCATTCCCCCTGTATATTAACCTTAATCTACAAAATTTTATTAAATTTGAGAATATTTTAAATCTATTTATTTCAATTTTATTTCAATTTTATTAACAAATATTCAAATTATGATTGAGTTTAACTAGCAGATAACTATAAAATCTTATTTTTAATAATATATATTAGATTAAATTGTGTCCGATAAGTTAGAAATTAATAAAAGAGAATATCCAAGTAATTTTTCAAAAACTGCTATTGTGATTTGCCTTGATGGCAGTCAAAAAGAGTATCTCGAAGAAGCATCAAAATCAAATCTTACACCAAATCTTGATAAATTAATTGCAAGTGGTGAAAATCTATTAGTACACAGCGCTATTCCAAGTTTTACAAATCCAAATAATATTTCGATTGTAACAGGCCAACCAAGTTCTGTTCACGGTATATGCGGAAACTTCTTTTATACACCTGAGACGGGTGAAGAAGTAATGATGAATGACCCAAAATATATGCGAGCACCAACTATTTTTGAAAAATTTTACAATTCTGGTTCTAAAATTGCTCTGGTTACTGCAAAAGATAAGCTGAGAACACTTTTAGGAAATGGATTAAGTTTTGATGATGAGAGAGCTATATGTTTTTCTGCTGAAAAATCTGATCAAGCAACAAAAAATCTCAATGGTATAGATAATGTAAACGATTGGTTAGGGATGCCAGTGCCAGAAGTATATTCTGAAGGACTTTCTGAATTTGTAATGGCTGCAGGTGTAAAGCTTCTTGAAGAGTTCAAACCAAATATCATGTATTTATCGACTACGGATTATATTCAACACAAATATGCACCGGGAAATGAAACAGCAAATAAATTTTATGCAATGTTTGATAAATATATTGGTCTTTTAAATAAGGAGAATGTTTCTATAATCATCACAGCAGATCACGGTATGAAACCAAAATCAAAAGAAGATGGTTCACCTAATGCAATATTTTTACAAGATTATTTAGATAAAAAGTTTGAATCAAACATGGCTAAAGTCATCCTACCAATTACAGATCCATATGTCGTTCATCATGGTTCACTTGGTTCTTTTGCAACAATTTATTTAGAAGACAAGAGCAAGGTAGATTCAGTTGTAAATGCTATTAAAGAAATAAAAGATA
>CACGNZ010000015.1 GCA_902574475.1 uncultured Alphaproteobacteria bacterium
GCAATTATTGAAGCAGACAAAGCTTATAATTTAAATGAGGTTCCAGTTGGGGGAATACTTGTTGATAATACAACGAACAAGATTGTAACCAGAAGCTACAATACAGTAAATAAAGATAAAAATGCTATTAAACATTGTGAATTAAATCTAATTCAAGAAACTTGTGAAAGACTAAAGCTGAAATATTTAGAAAATATGACATTATTTGTTACCTTGGAACCATGCACTATGTGCGCTAGCGCAATTAGTGAGGTACACATTAAAGATGTATATTTTGGCGCTTATGATGAAAAAAATGGAGGAATTGAAAAACTTCGAGTTGCTTTTCAAAGACAAAATATATTTATGCCAAATATTTATGGTGGCATTATGGAAAAAGAATGTAGTAATTTATTAAAAAAATTTTTTATAAATAAAAGTGATAGATAAAATTAATATACCAGAATTTGAAGTTTCAGAATTTAATCAAGCGTTTAAAGAAGTAATTGAGTCCAATTTTAATTATGTAAGAATTAAAGGAGAGATTTCCGAGGTTAAAACAGCAACAAGAGGTCAAATCTATCTAACACTTAAAGATGAGGAATCTATTTTAAGTGGAGTTATCTGGGATCAGAAAAAAAAATATTTAGATATAAATCCAGAAATAGGACTAGAAATAATAGCCACGGGAAAAATCACCACTTGGTCTCGCTATAAAACTACTTACCAGATAGATATTGATAAAATTGAAATTGCAGGAGAGGGAGCACTTTTAAAACTCATTGAAGAAAGAAAAAAAAGACTCCAAAAAAAAGGTTATTTTGATGAAGGTAAAAAAATTACATTACCTTTTTTGCCTGAGAGATTAGGTATTATTACTTCTCCCACTGGCTCTGTAGTACATGACATAATTAATAGAGTGAATGATCGTTTTCCAATGCCATTAGATATATGGCCTGTTTCTGTACAGGGTGTTGACGCAGCAGATAGCATTATAAATGCTATTCAAGGTTTTAATAAACTTAAGTCAAACAAACCAGATATTATTATTGTTGCTAGAGGTGGAGGTAGTACGGAAGATTTAATGGCATTCAATGATGAAAATCTTGCAACAAGTGTTTTTGATTCAAAAATACCAATTATTTCAGCAATTGGTCATGAAACAGATACAACAATTATTGATTTAGTATCAGATTTAAGAGCGTCTACACCAACTGCTGCAGCTGAAAAAGCTACCCCAGTTAGATTTGAATTAATAGAAAAAATTAAAAATATACAACTTAGATTAAACACAAAAGTTAATTCACAAATTCAGTCCAAAAAGGAAAATTACGAATATTTAAATAAGTTTCTTAAATCACCAAGCTTAATAGTTAATAATTACAAAGAGAAGCTTTTAGATGATTTCAAAAATTTAACATTATCTATTGAAAACAAATTTAGCATTTCTAAATTTAAACTCATAAATTTAGGTAAATCTGTAATTTCTCCAGACTCTTTAGTAAACTTAACACAAACAAAGATAAATAATCTTTCAAAAAATCTAAATTTAAATATTGCTAACAATTACAAAGATAATCTTGCAAAATACAAAGCAAATATCAGACTTCTTAATTCAAATTCTATCTCTTCAAATCTTAATAAGGGATACTCTATTTTGATGAATAAAAAGAAAATTGTTAAGAGTACAAAAAAAATTACTACTAATGATAAGTTATCTGTTAAGCTTATTGATGGTACCATTGATATTAAGGTAAAAAAAATTAACTAAATCTTTTATGTTGCCAGAACCATTGAGTTGGTTCTGCTTTGATCCACTCTTCAATTTTATTATGAATTTTTTCCATCATTTGAGTATCATTTATTTCTAAATTATTATGATAAAATGGCTCTAAAAATGTCAGTTCAATATTTCCATTATTAATTCTCTTATTTTGTATTGGAATTATTGGTAAATTATATTTTCTAGCTATTTTTAAAAAACCTGTTTGTGTCTTAACTTTTTTGTTAAAAAACATCACTTCTTCTCCTGAGGAATCTTTTTGGTCTATCAATAATACAATTGATAAAGAATTATTTATTGCATCTACAATATCTTTAGCACTTTTCTTTCCCTTGGGAGTGTAAAAACTATTTTTAGAGACAAGTGAATTTTGTCTAATATTTAGTATTAGTTTATCTATAAAATTATTATTTATATGCCTATAAATACCACCAATGTTAATTCCAATTCTATCTAGACCTGGAACTAAAACTTCCCAATTAGATTGATGAATACTTATAAAAATTGCTTGTTTGTTATTTTTGATAAAATCTTCAATATTCTCTAGTTTGTTATATTTTATTTTATTTTTAATGAAAATTTCTTTAATTCTCAAAAGTTCACAAATTGTTATTCCTAGATTATTCCAACTTTTTTTAACAATATTTTTAATTTCTTTATCTTTAAGATTTGGAAAAACATGTTTGCAGTTATTAATGGCAGTTTTATTCGCTCCTGAAAATTTACCAAAAAAACTAAATAGAAAAGATGAAAAATTAACAGATAAATTTAGTGGTAAAATTTTATATAAAAAATAAATAAAAATGAAACAAATATACTGCAAAAAATAAATTACATGTTTCATATTACTAAATCATTAATTTTATTTTCTAGTATATTGCTCAAAATCTCTTTAAGTAAAATTTCATCTTCAAATTCGATTTCACCATTTAGGGTGCTGACTAAGGATCGATATGATTTTGGAATTCTTACAAAATCTTTTTTTGTAGTCACTAATACAGATTTTGTAAGGTTAGCATTTTCTGCAAGATTTAACATATCATTCTCATCAAATATATGATGATCAGGATAGCTGATTTTTTTTTCTAAAATAGCACCTTGTTCAGTAAGCGAATTATAAAATTTTTCAGGGTAAGCAATACCTGCAAACGCTGTTACTTTTTGATTTTTATATATTTTATTATCTGTACTTATTTGAAATTTTGCATGAATAATAGGAACAGTGCTAGGAATTTTATCTTTTACATCTTGTGATATTTCTCCAATTACGATGACAAGATTTGCTCTGGAAATACCTCTTGAAATACTCTCTCTAAGAGGACCAGATGGAATCACTCGTTTATTTCCAAAACCCTGTTCTCCATTAATTACAATTATTGAAAAATCTTTTTGGAGAGTTGGGTTTTGAAAACCATCATCCATAATTATACAGTCAGCACCTTTTTCTTTAGCTAAAATAAAGGATTTATTTCTATTCTGACCAATCCAAGTTGGAGCAACTTCAGCTAGCAACAAGGATTCATCCCCAACGCTTTTTGCTGAATGCCATTCTTTAACAAGCACGTTTGATTTTTCAGCACCACCATAACCTTTTGAAACAAAGTGAGGATTATATCCATTAAGCTTTAATAAATTTCCAATTTTTAAAGCAACGGGTGTTTTACCAGCTCCTCCCACCACTATATTGCCAATACAAATCACAGGAATTCCAGAAGATGTTTTTCTGCTTACAAAATTTCTGATTTTTGTTCCAAATCTAAATAGTAATGAGAGTGGGTATAAAGAATTAGATAAATATGTATCATTTTTTTTATACCAAAATTTAGGAGCTTTAAGCATTTTAATTAATGTACTTTTCAATGTTTTGGAAAAGTTTTTCTTTTTCAAAAAAAGGTCTATTAGAAAATTTCAATGCATTTGCTTGCATTTTTTTAATTTCCAAATTATTATTTAGTAATTCTTTCATCTTTATATCAATATCTTCAAACTTATTTACCATTATACATGAATTCGCTTTTACCATATCTTCATAAATATTAGTCCAATTATCAACATAATTACCGCTAATAATAGCACATCCATAACTTGCAGGTTCTATAGGATTATGTCCGCCAATATTTTTTAAAAAAGAACCACCTAAAATAACTAAATCACTAATTTTAAAATATTGGTCTAATTTTCCAAAACTATCAATTATTACAATATTATTTTTTTCATATTCTTTTTTTGATTCAAGAGAAATATTAAATCCCTCTTTGTTTAATTCTTTCTTAATTGTACTAATTCTTTCCGGATGTCTCGGTGCAAGATAAATTTTTAAATTAAATTCATGAATTGTTGTTTTAATGCTTTTAATTATTCCTTCTTCTTCATTAGAATGAGTACTTGCTATTATGATAGTATTTGATTTATCTTTATTTATTGCAGAGTTGTTGTTATTCTTAGCTAGTTTTAAATTTCCAATATAGTCAATTTGTAAGTTTGTTAATTCTTGAATTCTTTTTTTGTCATCTTTGCTTTGTGCAAAAATTTTATTAAAACTCTCTAATGAATTTCTGTAGAAATTTTTTGTACCTTTCCATTTTTTAAAAGAAGTTGGAGAAATCCTTGCATTTAAATATAAACAATTGACATTTTTAACTCTAATTTTATTAAGCATATTTGGCCAAATATCTGACTCTATCCATAAAATCAGATTTGGTTTCCAAAAGTTTAAAAATCTTGAACACCACAGAGACACATCAAATGGGATGTACTGATGGATAATTTTATTTTTATAAAACTCCTTAATATATTCCGCTGAAGATTTTGTTGTTGTAGTCACTAAAATATCAAATACTTTATGATATCGTTCTATAATTAAATCTGAAGATTTAAATTCACCAATACTTGCTGCATGTATCCATAAAATTTTTTTCTCACTATTTTTTTTTACCGTTGGTTTACCAAACCTTTCAATAAATCTTAGTCTATCCTCTTTTTTTCTATAGATGCGAATAAATATATTAACAATAATTACAGGTATGAGAAGAGTACTTAGTATTTGATATATTCTAAGCATGTAGATTTTTTTCTGCTGTTTCCATGCAATCATTAATTTTTTCTTCCAAGAAATTCTTATATTTGTCTAAATCATTATCTTTTGTTGAAGAAGGAATAATAATTGGCTTACCCCAGACAAATTTACATTTTGAAAATGGATATGTTATTAAAAATGAGTCCCAAGATTTAAGTTTAAAATTTTTATTTGAAGCAAAACCAAGTGGTATAATTGGGACTTGAGAATGAATTGCAATTTTTATAACTCCTTCTGAAACTTTCTTATTAGGTCCTCTTGGTCCATCAGGGGTAATACCAATATAATTTCTGTCTTTTAAAATTTTAAATACCTTCCTTAATGAAGGTGATTTATTTTTTGACACTATAGAAACATTTTTTAAATTAAAATGACCTGCAATATATGCACCAAAACGACCATCACTATGACTAGATGCTAACATATTTAACACAGATTTACTTTTCCATACATGTCCTATCATCATTAATTGACCATGCCAAAATGCTAAAATAAATGGTTTATTTTCTCTCCACAATTTTTCTGGTAACTCAGAGTTTATAATCTGTATTCTAGAAGTGTAACATACGAATAAGATATATAGATAACCTATAAAAGCCAAAATTTTTTGAGATATAGAAAATTTAAAAATTTTTTTTTTAAAACTCATTTTCCAACTGTTCTCTTAGTTGTAATTTTTTATAAATAGTTGATTTTGAAATTAACTCTTCATGTGATCCATGACTTTCAATTTTGCCTTTATCTAAAACGTAGATTATATCTGCATCTTCTATTGTGCTCAATCTATGTGCAATTATTAATTTGGTTTTATTTTTCATAAGATTATTTATTGTTTCATGAATTTTATTTTCAGTTATGTTATCTAAAGAAGATGTAGCTTCATCCATAATTAAAAGTGGCGCATCTTTTATTAGAGCTCGGGCAATAGCAATTCTTTGTCGTTGTCCACCTGATAATTTTATACCGTTTTCTCCAATAACAGTGTTTAGTTTTTGATCCAATTCTTCTGAAAAACTATTCACTCCAGCATTTTGAGCAACTAAACTAATCTCTTCATCACTTGCTTCAAGGTTTCCATATTTAATATTATTAAATATACTCTCATTAAATAAAATTGTTTCTTGAGTTACTATTGAAACACTACTTCTTACATCTGTCAGATCGAGTTCTTTTATATCTTTTGAATTAATTAATATAGAGCCTGAATAATTATCATATAATCGCAAAATTATATTTGCTATCGTCGATTTACCAGATCCAGATAAGCCAACTAATGCAACTTTTTTTCCTTTTGGTATTCTTAAACTTATTTTATCAATTACTGTAATATCGTTATACGCAAATGAAACATCTTTAAAAACAATGTCTCCATCTAGATCTATGGTTTTTTTTGTTGAAATATTTTCGATATTTTTTTCACTTGTATCTAAAAGTTTAAATATTCTTTCAGCTCCAGCTAGTCCTTCTTGTACACTTATATTTAAATTTCCAAGTGCCTTTACTGGTTGATAAGCCAGAAGAAGACTTACTAAAAAACTCATAAATTGACCTGTTGTCATACTTTCATTTAAAACAAAAACTCCCCCGGCATAAATTGAAAGTGCTACGGCTAAACTTCCAATAAATTCCATTAAAGGGCTTAAGCGATTGCTAATAAAAGCAGATTTTGTAAAATATTTTTGAATGAAACTAATTGTTTCAAATGCTCTTTGTTTTTCATAGTTTTCTCTTGAATATGCTTTTACTTGTCTAATACCTTTAATACTCTCAGCTAATACATTAGAAAAAACTGCAATCTCGTTTTGAATAGTGTAAGTAATTTTTCTTATACTCTTTCCAATTTTTTTTATGGGCCAGATTGCTAAAGGGAATGCAAAAAAAGCAAAAAGAGTTAGGGTCCAACTTTGGTAAAACATATTACCTAGTAAAAAAATAATAACTAAAACATCTTTTATAATTCCGGTTACAGATTTAACTATTGCAAGTCTTAAGTAGTAAGTATCATTAATGAGTCTTGAAATTAAATTACCTGACTTAGATTCATTATAAAATTTCATATTTAAATACATAAGTTTTTCAAACATCTGAGTTTGAAGCTTTGCAATAATAGAGTGTGCAACTTTACTCATTTGATAAGAGTGAGTATAAGTAGCTAGTCCTTTACAAAGTGTGACTATAATAATTGCAATTGGAATTAAAAATAACATTTCCTTATTCCCTTTGATTAAAACTTCATCAAGCGCAGGTCTTACTAACCAAGCATGCAAACCCGTTGCTCCTGCTGAGATAAGCATCATAAATAAAGCTAATATTATTTTGAGTTTATGACTCATTAAATATTGAAAAACTATTCTTGAAGTAACTGACTGTTTTTTATCTGAAGACATTAAAAAGTATGTAAAAGTAAAAATAACATAATTGCAAAAATATTATTTTGTCTGAAATAATAATTTGAACTTAACGGTGATGTTATATCCCATTTCTGAATTGCTATATACGTACAAATTGCGATAGTGGCTACAATAATTGAACTAAGTAAAAAATTTGAGGAATTCCATACAAAATAAGACAATATAATTAAGATAATAAGATAGCATGTTTGAACAAATCTTTTACCATTTTTATTAAAATAAACTGCAGTAGATTTGATTTTATTTAAAACATCATCTGACCTATCTTGGTAGGCATAAATGGTATCATATGCTAATGTCCAAAATATACATACAAAATACAATAAAAGAAAATCAAATGTAATTTGTGTATTAAATTGCATTGAAACTATTAGCACACCCCAACTAAAAATAATTCCAAGGAATAGCTGTGGGAAGAAAGTTATTCTTTTCATAAAAGGATATAAAATAACAAATGGCACACTTAACAAACCCAATACAATTGATTTAAAATTAAACTCGAGAAGAATGAAAAAACTAATTACCAATAATACAGTTAATAATAATATGGATTCAGTAATAGAAATTTTCTTTGATGCTAAAGGTCTAAATCTGGTACGTGTAACTTTTTGATCAAAATCAATATCGATAATGTCATTAATTATACAACCTGCGCTTCTCATTAAAAAAGAACCAATTAAAAAAAGTAAATACCAAAATAATAGTTTAGAAGTTTCTATTTTTAGTAATGCTAAACCAAACCAGCAAGGCCACATTAATAGAAGGAAGCCAATAGGTTTGTTCAGTCTGATTAACTCACAGTAATCAAATATTTTTTTTACAACTAAGTTATCCCACATATATGAATATAATGTTATAATTCTAAACTATTGTAATGAAAATGTCTAAAACACGATTATTTGTATCAAAAAAATTATCAGCCAATATTTTAATTTATATAAAAAATAAGCAGCACCACTTTTTGAAAAATGTTCTTAGAATCAAAAAAGAAGATAACATAAATTTATTCGATGGTTTGACAGGTGAATGGTTATCTAAAGTAATTTCTATCAATAGAGATAACATTGTTTTACAAATACAAAACAAATTGAGGGAGATTCATCATGAATCTGATTTATGGCTAATATTTGCTCCAATCAAATCTTATAGAATGAATATTACCATTCAAAAAGCTACCGAGCTTGGCATCTCTAGATTTATTCCAATTTTGACAGAATATACAAATCAATCAAAATTAAATTTTAAAAATTTTGAATTAAATATGATTGAAGCATCAGAACAATCTGAGAGATTATCCATTCCAACTTTAGATAAAACAATTAAACTAGATGATTTAGTTAAAAATTTTCCATCTGATAGAGGGTTAGTTTTTTGTGATGAAGGAGATGAAAATTTACCCACTATTTACAATGCATTAATTAATGAAACAAAAAAATACAAAAAATGGGCTGTCATTATTGGACCTGAAGGTGGTTTTTCTGAAAAGGAACGAAGAACCATCTCTTCTTTGTCTTCATGTATGTCTGTATCTTTGGGAAAAAGAATTTTACGCTCAGACACTGCAACTACAGCTGCAATTTTTTCTATTCAATCGGTCATTGAATAAAGCATAATGAGCGACAACCTGTCCTAGAATTTTGCCTCTAAATCACTGGTTAATTTACTGAATAATTTATTTATTAGTGTATACAATAATTAAATAAGATGCGCATTTTATCCTTTATTACCGCTACATTTATTGCTTTTGCTTCATCAGCAAATGGTATCTCTGATTGGCAGTTAGGTTTTCAAACACCTGCAAGTGACGTTATGAGAAATGTTTACGATCTTCATAATTTTGTATTAATTATGATGACTGCAATCACAATATTTGTTTTATTTCTAATCTTCTATGTTGTATTTAGATTTAGAAGAAAAGCAAATCCAGTTGCTTCTAAAACTACTCATAACACATTTATAGAAATTCTTTGGACTGGAATTCCAGTAATAATATTAATTTTCATGGCAATCCCATCTTTTAAGTTAGTATATCAGCAAGATGTAATACCTGAAACAGATATGACTATTAAAGTTATAGGTCATCAGTGGTACTGGGAGTATCAATATCCAGAACATGATGACATTTCTTTTGAGAGTTATATGATACCTGATGATGAATTAGAACCAGGTGACATAAGATTATTAACAGTAGATAACCACCTAGTTTTACCAGCAAATAAAAATATTCACGTATTAGTTACTGCTGGTGATGTGCTTCATAGTTTTGCTATGCCCTCTTTAGGTATAAAAAAAGATGCGGTTCCTGGAAGACTTAATGAAACATGGTTCAATATAGATGAACCAGGAATATATAGAGGTCAATGTTCCGAATTGTGTGGAACAGGTCATGGGTACATGCCCATTGTCATAGAGGCACTTAATGAAAAAGATTTTAATAACTGGATAATTGAGCAAAAAAGTAAGTTAGCATTAGCAAACGAAATAACCACTAAAGAGAATATAATAGAATAGGAGAAAAATGAGTTACGCAGATTCAGCAAGTCACGACCATCACGACCATAAACCAGGATTTATAAAAAGATGGTTTTTTTCTACCAATCATAAAGATATTGGAACTCTCTATATCATATTTGCTATACTAGCTGGATTAGTTGGAGGTTTCTTTTCATTATTAATGAGAGCTGAATTAGCTGCCCCAGGTTTAGACGTTGTTGCAGATGGACAAGTTTGGAATGTAATTATTACTGCTCATGGTTTGTTAATGGTATTTTTTGTTGTAATGCCTGCATTAATAGGTGGTTTTGGAAACTGGTTTGTTCCATTAATGATCGGTGCACCTGATATGGCTTTTCCAAGAATGAATAACTTTAGTTTTTGGATACTTGTTCCTGCCCTAGTTTTATTAGTTGTTTCAGCAACAATAGGAACCGGTGCTGGTACGGGGTGGACAATTTATCCTCCACTCTCAAATAAACTTGGACACGCAGGACCTTCTGTTGATATGGCAATTTTTGCTCTTCATTTAGCGGGCGCTTCCTCAATTTTAGGTGCAGTTAATTTTATAACAACAATACTTAATATGAGAACACCTGGAATGACTCTGCATAAGATGCCTCTATTTGTATGGGCTATGTTAATTACAGCTTTCTTACTTTTATTAGCTGTTCCTGTTTTAGCTGGAGCAATTACAATGCTTCTAACTGATAGAAACTTTGGTACAACATTCTTTAATCCTGCAGGTGGTGGGGATCCAGTTCTTTTCCAACACTTATTTTGGTTCTTTGGACATCCTGAAGTTTACATTATGATATTACCCGCTTTTGGAATTGTAAGCCAAGTCATCTCTACTTTCTCTAGAAAACCAGTGTTTGGATATCTAGGAATGGTGTATGCTATGATAGCAATAGGATTTATAGGCTTTATCGTGTGGGCTCACCATATGTTTACAGTTGGTATGAGTGCAGATTTAAGAGCATATTTTATGCTAGCTACAATTATTATTGCTGTTCCAACTGGTATAAAAATATTTAGCTGGATTGCAACTATGTGGGGTGGATCACTTACATTTGAAACTCCAATGTTATTTGCAATTGGATTTGTTTTCTTATTTACACTTGGAGGTGTAACAGGAGTCATTCTGGCCAATGCTGGAATAGATACTGTAATGCATGATACCTACTATGTTGTTGCACACTTCCATTATGTTTTAAGTATGGGAGCTATGTTTGGAATTTTTGCGGGTATTTACTATTGGTTTGGAAAAATGTCTGGAAAAAAATATAATGAATTCTTAGGAAAACTACATTTTTGGTTATTTTTTATTGGTGTAAATGTAACATTTTTTCCTCAACATTTCCTCGGACTTGCTGGAATGCCTAGAAGAATTCCAGATTATCCTGATGCTTATGCAGGATGGAATCTTGTATCAACTTATGGTTCTTACATTTCTTTTGCTGCAACTTTGATATTCCTTTTCGCGATTGTGTATGCATTATTTTTCGGAAAGAAAGAAGTTTCAAACCCTTGGGGAGAAGGAGCTGATACTCTTGAGTGGACACTATCTTCACCGCCGCCATTCCATCAGTTTGAGACTTTACCTAAATTCAAAGGATAATTTACGTGGATGCTAAATCCTTAGAAGCTGGTTATAGCAATAATTTTCTTTTAAGAAAATTCAAAGGTTATTACGAACTAATGAAACCAAGAGTTATGTCCTTGGTTATCTTTACAGCGTTTGTTGGAATGTTTTTGGCACCAGGGCAAATCCCATTCCTAAATAGTTTTATGGTAATAGTTGCTATTGCATTAGGAGCTGGTTCTTCAGCTGCAATCAATATGTGGTTTGATGAAGATATTGATAAAACTATGGAAAGAACAAAATTAAGACCAATTCCACTTGGAGTAGTTTCAAAAAATGAAGCCTTAGTAGCAGGAATACTAACAGGTACTATTTCTTTAATTTTGATGCAATGGTTCTCAAATTCATTAGCAACAAGTTTGCTTCTTTTTACAATTCTTTTTTATGTATTTATTTATACATTTTGGCTTAAACGAACAACTTCATTAAATATAGTTATTGGAGGAGCAGCAGGAGCAATACCTCCTATTATTGGATGGACAGCAGTTATCCCAGAATTAAGTTTTTTACCAATTAGTTTATTTGTAATTATATTTTTTTGGACGCCACCTCATTTTTGGGCCTTATCAGTATATAGATATAATGATTATAAAAATGCTAATGTGCCCATGTTACCAAATGTAAGTAGCATTGAAGATACAAAAAAACAGATTGTTTATTATGCTGTAATATTAATTTTATCGAGCTATCTTCCATATTTAGATAACAATGTTGGAATAATATACTTAACTATAGTTACAATTTTAAACTTATTATTATTTAATAGCTCTTTAAAGTTAAAAAAATCTAAGGAAAGAAAATCAATACCAAATTCTGAAGGACTAAAATTTTTTGCTATTTCAATCCTTTACTTATTTAGTTTATTTTCAGCATTGTTGATTGATCATGTGATGTTAAGATGAAAAACAAAAGAAGAAAAAATATTATAACTTTAATAATCTTACTTTGTATAGTTGCATTCTTTTATTTATGGACTTTATTTAAAGCAAATATTTTTGGAGTATAATGACAAATACTAGAACAGCTATAGGATTATCATTTATTGTTTTAGCAATGATTACATTAGTAGCCTTTTCCGTACCCTTATATGATTTATTTTGTCGTGTTACCGGTTATGGCGGTAAGACAAGTACATCTGAGTTTCTTTCATCATCAATTTTGGAAAGAGATATTAACCTTAACTTTAACGCTGATGTAAATGACAGTATAAATTGGACTTTTACTGCACCAGAAAATATCAAGTTTAAAGTCGGTGAAAATAAACTTGTTAATTATACAGCTACTAATCTATCTGATATTGAAACTATCGGTACTGCGACATTTAATGTTTTACCAGAAAAGGTTGGTCCTTATTTTATTAAGACTCAGTGTTTCTGTTTTGAAAAGCAGGCTTTGAAACCTGGAGAAACAGTTGAAATGCCAGTTGTGTTTTACATTGATCCCTCAATTAATGAGGATCCAACAATGAAAGATGTTGAAGAGATAACATTGTCATATACCTTTTTTAAATATATAGATTAATAAATGGCTAACAAATCAACAACCACAGGGCAGAAACATCCATATCATTTGGTTGATCCAAGTCCTCTTCCATTCCTTTCATCAATAGCTGGACTTGCAATGGCTGCTGGCCTTGTATTTTATATGCACTACGGAACTTCTTGGCTTTTAATTCTTGGAACTATTGGTTTGTTAACTATTATGTTTTTATGGTGGAGAGATGTAATTAAAGAATCAACTTTCCAAAAAGTTCACACACCTGTTGTGGAACTCGGATTAAGATATGGAATGGCGCTTTTTATTGCATCAGAAGTAATGTTCTTTGTTGCTTTTTTTTGGGCTTTTTTTGATGCAAGTTTAACACCTAAACTACCTATAGAAGAATTCTCAGAAACTTTTGATAGTAATGGTGCTGTTGGGATTTGGCCACCAGAGGGTATTAAAACATTTGATCCTCTTGATGTTCCTTTTTTAAATACATTAATTTTATTAATGTCGGGTACTACTTGTACATGGGCTCACCACGCTGTTAGAGAAGGCCATAGAGATCAAGCTATTCAAGCATTATGGTGTACTGTTGGTCTTGGAATTTTCTTTTCTTTTATGCAGGGTGTAGAATATTACGAGGCAGCTCATCATTATTTCAGTTTTACAGATGGGATATATCCATCAGTATTTTACATGGCGACGGGTTTTCATGGATTTCACGTAATGGTTGGAACAGCATTTTTAGCTGTTTGTTTGTATCGTGTTTATAATAATCATTTTACTCCAGATAGGCATTTTGGATTAGAGGCAGCGGCATGGTACTGGCACTTTGTTGATGTAGTTTGGCTGTTCTTGTTTGTCTGCGTTTATGTTTGGGGTGCATAAATTAAAAACTTTCCAATAAAATTTTTTTTATTCAGTTTATTTTGTGTTGCACTGACAATATTTTTAGGAATTTGGCAATTGCAAAGACTGGAATGGAAAGAAAAAATTATAGCCGAATTTAATGAACTAAAGGACCAAAAACCACTTTCACTTTCAATGGGAAAAATGAAGTATCCAAACATTGATGAGTTTACTAAAGTTATCACTTTAGGAACTATAGATAGAAGTAAAAAAATTTTTTTCCCGGCTAAAACATTGAATGGCATTTCTGGTGTTAGAATAGCAAGTTTATTGTCAGATAATCATGGTAATAATTATTTAATTGATGAAGGTTGGTTTGAACAAAGTAGATATGATTATTTTAAAGACAATAATGAAATAATAAATGATGAAATTCTTGGATATATCCGATACCCAACTCAAAAACAGATGTTTACTCCTGAGAATTCTATCTCTTCAAATGAATGGTATTATTATGATCTGGAGCAAATTCAAACTTACTTAAATGTTAAGATTAATCAGAAATTTTTCATTAAAAATATGAGCAATTATGCAGAGAATTTCTTAATACCTTCATCTCAAAATCATAATTTTTCAAATAATCATTTGCAGTATGCAATTACGTGGTTTTTGATGAGCTTTTCTTTTTTGATTATTTTTATAATTTATTTATTTAGGAAGAAAAAATGAAAACATATTTAAAACTTAAAGAAATCTTTAATGAAGCTTCACTGACATCGGATATTGCAGGAATTTTACACTGGGATATGGCAACAATGATGCCGAGCAGCTCAAGAGATCAAAGATCAGAGCAATTAGCCTATTTATCAAAACTTAGTCATAGTAAAATTTCATCTTCTGAAGTTGGTGATTTAATTGAAGACTCAAAGAATCTTAACCTAAATAACAGTGATCTGAAAAACTTAAATGAAATGCATAGAGAATATAAATTAGCTTCTGCTATACCAACGGAGCTTGTAGAAAAAATTTCAAAATCTTCAGCTAACTGTGAAGGTGTTTGGCAAGAGGCAAGGGAAAAGTCAGATTTTAATTTAGTAAAAAAAGATTTAGAAGAACTTATAAATTTAACGAAAGAAGAAGCTAATATTTTAGGAGAAACTTTTAAAGTTTCTCCGTATGAAGCTCTAATAAATAAATTTGAACCTTCTTCAGAAGAAAATAAAATATCTGAAGTATTTGATGATTTACAACAATTTCTATCACCACTTATTGACAAAATTATAGATAAGCAAAGAAATGAAGAAATACTTCAATTTGAAGCAAGTATAGATGAAGAAAAGCAGAAAAATGTTTCAGAATATATAATGAAGCAAATAGGTTTTGATTTTACAAGGGGAAGACTTGATAAAAGTGTCCACCCTTTTTGTGGAGGATCTACAAATGATGTTAGAATTACAACTAGATATAATAATGACAATCCATTTTCATCTTTAGATGGCGTTATGCATGAAACTGGACATGCATTATATGAGCTAAACCTACCAAAAGATTGGATGCATCAGCCGGCAGGTAAATCTAGAGGAATGGCTATGCATGAAAGTCAATCACTATTAATTGAAATGCAAATCACACGGTCTTTAGCTTTTAAAAAATTTTTATCTAATACTTTAAATAAACAATTTAATGTTAAAGACAAAGCTACAGATCCTGAAAATCTTTACAAATTAGGTACTCGAGTAAATAAATCTTTTATAAGAGTTGAGTCGGATGAAGTTACCTACCCCCTGCATATTATTTTAAGATTTAATTTAGAAAGAAAAATTTTTAACAATGAAATAAATATTGCAGACATTCCCGATGCTTGGAATGATGAATTTAATAGATTATTTAATTTATCGATAAATAAAGACACTGATGGATGTTTACAAGATATTCATTGGTTTGCTGGATTATTTGGATACTTTCCAACATATTCATTAGGAGCACTTACTGCTGCTCAATTTGCGTCTCAATTGAGAACTGATCAAAAGGAATTAGATAAGGAAATAGAAAATGGTGAATTTTCAAATCTAGTAAATTGGCTTAAAAAAAATATCCATGAAAAAGCTAGTTTTTTTTCAACTAATGAGGTTTTAGAACAGGTTACAAAGTCGACTTTAAATGCTAAATATTTCAAAGAATATATTACTAATCGCTATCTTTAATGAAATATTTAAGCACAAGAGATGACTCTCTAAGCAGATCATTCAACGACATTCTTTATCAAGGATTATCGAGAGATGGCGGTCTATATTTACCCCAAAGCTGGCCCAAAATAGACTTACTAAGTTTAAAAAATAAATCATACGAAGAAGTGGCATGCGAAATTATTTTTCCTTATGTAAATGAAAATATAGAAAAATTAGAATTACAAAAAATTTTAAATGAAACTTATGCAAATTTTAATCATGAAAAAATAGCTCCATTAGTAGAATTAGAAAATAATAAATTTTTATTAGAATTAATTTATGGACCTACTTATGCTTTTAAAGATTATGCTTTACAATTTCTTGGAAACCTATTTTCTACTAGTTTAGAGATTTCTCCAAAAAAAATTACTATTTTAGGTGCAACTTCTGGTGATACTGGTTCAGCTGCAATTCATTCTTTTAAATCAAAAAAAGATATAAATGTATTTATTCTACATCCTCATAATAAAGTATCGCCTATTCAACGAAAACAAATGACCACAGTAATTGATAAAAATATTTTTAATATTGCTATAGATGGTAATTTTGATGATTGTCAAAAAATTGTCAAAGAATTATTTGTTGATGATGAAATACAACAGTCTACCTCTTTAACTGCTGTAAACTCTATAAATTGGGCACGATTAATTGCTCAAGTTGTTTATTATTTTTGGGCTTACTTACAAACTGATAAGCAGCAAATTAATTTTATTGTTCCTTCAGGAAATTTTGGTAATATTTTTTCAGCCTTTGTTGCTAAACAAATGGGATTACCTATTGGTCATTTACATATTGCAACTAATTCTAATGATATTTTGAAGTCCATAGTAGACAATGGAGAAATGAAAAAAAAATCCGTTTCTCAAACATATAGCCCTAGTATGGATATACAAGTTTCAAGTAACTTTGAGAGGCAAATTTTTGAAAGCCTCAATAGAAATAGCAAAAGAGTAAATGAAGTATTTGAAAACTTTTCATCAAAAGGTTTTTATCAATTTGATGACTCTGTATTAGCTAAGTTTCAGCAAATATATAAGGCTTCTTCAATTGATGATAATCAGACTCTGGAGACAATTAATTATGTATTTGAAAAATATAATTATATTGCTGATCCACATACTGCAACAGGACTAAAAGTATTATTAGATAAAAAAGATGATGAAGCTTGGGTATCTTTGGTTTGTGCACATCCTGCAAAATTTGATAATGCTGTGAATAAAGCAATTAATAAAAAAATTGATATACCGAAAGAATTGAGCAATCTCTTTGATAAAGAGGAAAAGATGACTATATTACCCAATAGTACTATAGATGTAAAAAACTTTATCTTAGAAAAAATAAGCAATGCATAAAATTACAAAACTAGAAAACGGATTAAGAATAGTAACCCAGAATATGCCAGGGCTGGAAACAGTATCAATGGGTATTTGGAATTTTGTTGGTGGTAGAGATGAAACAAAAGACATAAATGGTGTTGCTCATCTTTTAGAGCATATGGCTTTTAAGGGTACATCAACTAAAAACGCTCTTCAAATTGCTGAAACAATTGAAAATGTTGGCGGAGATATAAATGCTTATACTTCAAAGGAAATAACAGCTTATTATGTAAAGCTCTTAGCTGATGATCTACATTATGGAATAGATATTCTGACAGATATTTTGCAAAATTCTACATTTGCTGAAGATGAACTTAATCGAGAAAGGGGAGTCATAATTCAAGAAATTGGAATGTACCTTGATACTCCTGATGATATGATTTTTGATTATTGGCAAGAAAAAGCATACCCAGATCAGCCAATGGGACGTTCCATATTGGGTAAAACTGATATTATTAAAAATATTTCAAGAGACGAAGTTAAAGACTTTATGATGAATCATTATAATCCAAAAAAAATGATTATAAGTGCAGCTGGAAAAATTGACCATGATCAATTTGTAGAATTAATTAAAAAATCATGCACTAATCTTCCAACTGGATTATCTACTGAAAGACAAAAAGCAGATTATAAATCTGGAGAATACAGAGAAGATAAAAAATTAGAACAGATTCATCTATTGCTTGGTTTTGAAGGTATAGATTACCACCATGATAACTACTACTCTTTATTGGTTTACTCTTCTTTATTAGGGGGAGGTATGTCATCAAGATTGTTTCAAGAGATTAGAGAGAAACGTGGTCTTGTATATGGTATTTCTTCTTTTAGCTCATCTTACACTGACACTGGTGTTTTCGGTATTTATTGTGGAACAGGTGAAAATCAAATCCAAGAGCTCATACCTGTTTTATGTGATCAATTAAATGAAAGTCCTAATTCAATTACAGAAAAGGAAATAAACAGAGGTAAAGCTCAATTGAAAGCAAGCTTAATGATGGGGAGGGAAAGTGCATTTAGAAGATGTGAGAGTGCTGCTAGACAACTTCTGGTCTTTAATAGAATAATCGACCCAGCTGAAACTATTAAAAATATAGATAAGGTTTCTAAAGAAACTGTTCAAAAGATTGCTAATGAAATTGTAAAAGGGCCAATAACTATATCAAGTATTGGACCATTATCTAAACTTGAAAATATTGATAAAATCCAATCACGTATAAATTAAACTTTAAACTATACTAAAAATTATTTATTTTATTTTCAAAGATTCATTAATTGAATGATTAAGCTCTCCATCTTTAGATGTTAAATTCATAGATACTTTTATGGAATCACCTATTTTGATACTTCCTTCAGTAAATTTTTTTCGTATATAATTTTCTATTTCACGTTGAGAGCTAATACCAACTTGTTTAAGAAATTTTCTAATCTCTAAATTTAAATTATCTTCATCCATAATTTACTATAAATTATTTTGATAGATTCAATCAATAATGTTATTAATTTTATATGGAAACAGCTTGTTTTGAAACTAAACTTGGTTGGATTACAGTGAAAAAAAATAGAGGTAATTTTTATTCACTTAGCTTTGGTAAAACAAATAAAACAATTGATTTAATTAACATTAAAAATCAGATTAATTTATATGCTTCTGGAAAACTTAAAAATTTTAAGATTAAATATTCTTTTGAAGGTTCTCCTTTACAAAAAAAAATTTGGAAAGAATTATCTAAAATTAAATATGGTAAAGTTTCAACATACGGAGAAATAGCAAAAAAAGTTGGCACGTCTCCAAGATATGTAGGTAATGTTTGTGGACAAAATAAACTTTTACTTATTATCCCCTGTCACCGCGTAATTCGTAGTGATGGTAAACTTGGAGGATTTTCTGGAAGAGGGGGAATCAAATTAAAAAAAAGATTACTCAACTTAGAGCAAAGTGTCTCATAAAATAATTATTCTTCAACATACGCCCTTAGTAACACCTGGGTATTTTACAAAGTTAATGAATGAAGACTTAGTAGAAACAACTATTATTCGATTGGATGAAGGAGAAAAGATTCCTGTTAATCTTGATATATTTGATGGAATGATATGTTTAGGTGGACCAATGGATACTTGGATGGAAGAACAATATCCGTGGATGATTGATGAAAAAAATAAGATAAAGGAATTTGTTCTAAATAATCAAAAACCATATCTTGGAATCTGTTTAGGCTGTCAATTTTTAGGAGAAATTCTTGGCGGTAAAGTAATTAAATCTAATCTTCCAGAAATTGGGGTTCTAAATATTAATATTTTAGATAATAAAAAAAATGATCAAATTTTTCAAAATTTTGATAATCAGATTAAAGCATTGCAATGGCATAGTTACGAAGTAAGTGAACTAAATAATTCTGAAGTTACTATTTTAGGTTCATCAGATATTACAAAATTTCAAATTTTTAAGTATAAAAATCATGCTTATGGTATTCAATTTCATACAGAAGTAGATGAAAATACAATTATTAAATGGTCTAAAGTCCCTGAATTAAAAAATGCTTTAGAAAAATATTTAGGAAAAAATTCTATTGATGAACTGGATAAATCGCTTAGAAATAATATTCAAGAAATGAATAATAATACTAAAAAATTATACGAAAATTTTAAAAATTTAATGACTACTTAAAAGTTTCATGCTTAAATAGTTTTGGAGAAAATGTATGAAAAAAATTAAAGGACCTGCTATATTTTTAGCACAGTTTATAGGAGACAAAGAACCATTTAATTCACTACCCAGTATCTGTAAATGGGTATCTGATCTTGGATATAAAGGAATACAATTACCAGCAGAAAATTTAGCAGTTTTTGATTTAGACAAAGCAGCTTCGAGTAAAGATTATTGTGATGAAATAAAAGGAATAGCAAAAAATTTTAATCTTGAAATAACTGATATTGCATCTCATCTAACAGGCCAATTGGTTGCAGTTCATCCTGCTTATGACACACTCTTTGATGGTTTTGCTGCTGATGAAGTAAAGGGTAATCCAAAAGCTAGACAAGAATGGGCAGTAAAAAGGATGATGAATGTCGCTCAAGCTTCAAAAAACTTAAATTTAAAAACTGCCGCTACATTTTCTGGTGCTTTATGTTGGCCCTTTCTTTATCCATTTCCTCAAAGACCTTTAGGTTTAGAAGATGAAGCTTTTGGAGAATTAGCAAAAAGATGGCATCCAATTTTAGATAAATTTGATGATTGTGGGGTAGATCTTTGTTACGAAATTCACCCTAGTGAGGATTTACACGACGGCTCAACTTTCGAAATGTTTTTAGAGAAAGTAAAGAATCATAAACGTTGTAATATGTTGTATGATCCAAGTCATTATGTTCTCCAATGTTTAAACTATCTTGATCACATTGATATCTACCATGAAAGAATAAAAATGTTTCATGTTAAAGATGCAGAATTTAATCCTACTGGCAGGCAAGGAGTTTACGGAGGTTATCAATCATGGATAAATAGAGCAGGTAGATTCAGATCACTTGGTGATGGCCAGGTTGATTTTAAATCAATTTTTTCAAAACTATCTGGTTATAATTTTGATGGATGGGCAGTTCTAGAATGGGAATGCTGTATTAAAAGCCCTGAACAAGGTGCAGCTGAAGGAGCTCCATTTATTCAAAATCACATTATTGAAGTTACAGATAAAGCATTTGACGATTTTGCAAGTTCTGGAACTGACGAGCAAGCTAACAAAAAGATTTTAGGTATATAAGGAGTTATTATGGGAAGAAGATTAAAACTTGGAATGATAGGTGGTGGCCAAGGAGCTTTTATTGGAGCTGTTCATCGTCTATGTGCAAGAATGGATGATAAATATGAATTTGTTGCTGGTTGTTTATCTTCAACTCCAGAAAAAGCTGCAAAATCTGCTGAAGAAATTGGACTTGATCCCTCAAGAAGTTACCCTGATTTTAAAACTATGGCTGAGGAAGAATCTAAAAGAGGTGATGGTATTGATGTAGTATCTATTGTTACACCAAATCATATGCATGCCGCGCCAGCAATTGAATTTCTAAATAAAAATATTCATGTTATTTGTGACAAACCTATGACCTCTACAATGGAAGATGCTCATAAATTAGTTGATGCAGTTTCCAAATCTGATGCGCATTTTTTCTTAACTCATAATTATTCTGGATATCCAGTTGTTAGAGGTATGAGATCACTTATTGAAAATGGAGCACTTGGAAAAATAAGAATTGTTAAAGGATCTTATTTGCAAGGATGGCTCGGATCAAAAGAAGAAGATTCTGGTTCAAATAAACAAGCAGAATGGAGAACAGATCCCTCAAGAAGTGGAGCTGCAGGAGGTGTAGGTGATATTGGGAGTCACACTATGCATTTATTGGAATTTATAACTCAATTAAAATTACAATCAGTTAGTGCAGATCTTACAACTTTTGTTGAAGGAAGAAAATTAGATGACGATGCGTCGATAATGATAAGATTAAATAACGGAGCTAAGGGCTCATTATCTATCTCTCAAGTCGCGACAGGAGAAGAAAATAATTTTACTGTAGCTATTTATGGAGACAAGGGAGCATTAAAATGGAGTCAAGAAAATCCAAATTATGCAACATTTAGTCAAGTAGGGAAGGCAAGCCAGATAATAACTAGAGGTGGTTCAATTAAAGTTGATGGAACTGAAGCTAATGTCCGAATCCCTGCAGGTCATCCAGAAGGGTATCTTGAAGCATTTGCACAAATTTACTCTGATGCAGCAGATGTTATCCAAAATAAGGAAAATAAAGAAGAATTACTAAAGCTTCTTCCAAATATTGACGATGGTTTACACATAATGAAGTTTATAAACGCAAGTGTCGATTCTAGTTCAAAAGACTCAAAGTGGATAAATTTATCTGAAATAAAATGAATTTTTTCCTAGTTTTCTAGTATTTTTTTATTCATGCAAAAAATGCATAGCAAACTTTACTTAAATATTCTTAATAAATTTTAATAATAAAGTAAACCACCATTACGTTCATCATTCTTATGAATGACGGAAGTAGACGAAAGTCGAAGGAACGCATGCAAAGTTATAAAATCGTTCAATTTGCAGTTTGCAAATCGGAAGTAGGTTAAACCGAAGGAACGCGGATCTTAGTAATTAATTTCCATAGCTACGCATGAAAAGTAACACATGACTCAGTGTGAGCCATGTACTGTGAAATTTATAATGGAGGATTAATGTTTAAAAAATCTATATATTTCATTGGCATTATAACTGTCTTCTTACTCTTTAGTTCTTACGCAAGAGCAGAGGTAGATGGTGAAGTGCAATACATATTAAATACTTTCCTATTTCTTGTATCTGGGTTCTTGGTCATGTGGATGGCAGCAGGATTTGCAATGCTTGAATCAGGACTTGTTACATCCAAAAGTGTAGCAACAATTGCAGCTAAAAACATCGGCTTGTATTCAATTGCAGGAATAATGTTTTGGTTAGTCGGATACAATATGGCTTACGGTATACCCGCTGGTGGATTTATTGGATCTCCAATTCCTTGGAGTGATGGTAGCGCTGTCGATACGGGTTATTCAGATGGTTCTGACTGGTTCTTTCAGATGGTATTTTGTGCAACAACTTGCTCAATTGTATCTGGAACACTAGCTGAAAGAATTAAAATTTGGCCATTTTTTATTTTTTGTGCTTTATTAACTGGTTTCATTTATCCAATCGAAATGGGTTGGCAGTGGGGCGGAGGATACTTAGCTGAAGCTGGTTTCTCAGATTTCGCTGGTTCAACTCTAGTACATAGTGCAGGAGCAGCAGCAGCGCTTGCTGGTGCAATTTTATTAGGCCCAAGATTAGGAAGATTCACTAATAGTGGTGAAGCAGCTCCGATGGAGCCTTTTGCAAATTCTTCAATACCTCTTGCAACTCTTGGTGTATTTATCCTATGGCTTGGATGGTTCGGATTTAATGGTGGATCACAACTTGCAATGGGTACATTTGATGATGTTACAGCAGTAGCAACAATATATATTAACACTAACTTGGCAGCTGGTGCAGGTGTAATGGCTTGTGCAGTAATTTCAAGACTAGTAACTGGTAAAACAGATGTTGTTATGATGCTGAATGGCGCATTAGGTGGTCTAGTAGCAATTACAGCAGAACCATTAGCTCCATCACCAATCCTAGCAATAATCATTGGTGCAGTTGGTGGTTTAATTGTCTTCTACGGCACTAGACTTTTAATATCTCTAAAAATTGACGACGTTGTTGGTGCAATTCCTGTTCATGGTTTTGCTGGAATTTTTGGAACATTAGTTGTTCCAATTTCAAACAGTGCTGCAAGTTTTGGAGCTCAACTTTACGGTATAATAGCAATTAATGTTTTCGTTTTTGTTGTATCATTTATTATTTGGTACATCATGAAAATGCTCTTTGGTATTAGAATTAGTGAAGAGGCTGAAAAACTTGGAACAGATAAATCTGAAGTAGGTGTAATGGCTTACAGCATCAGAGACTAATGAATTTAGTGATTAGCACATCAACTCCTTATAGTTGGTCACTAAAAAATGGGAGAGCATTTGCTCTCCCAAAATTCCTAAAAATTAGTAGGAGGGTCAAATGACTGAAACAGAAATTATTAAAGAAAAAAAAAGAAATATATATTCAAGTTTCTTTTCAGAAGACTATGTTTCAAAATTTTTATTCAAATCAATTTTACACCACGTTATCTCTCTAGAAATTTATGAAAACAATAGGCTAAGTGGAATTTCATTTGAAACAATATGTGCAAATATACCGAAGTCAATTGGCTCTAGATCATCTATTCAATCAATTTTAAACGAAGCTTTAGAAAAAAATATTTTTGTTAAAGAGCAAAGTAAATCTGACAAACGAATCAAAAACTACTATTTAAGCAACAATTTTCTTGATACAATTAATGGCTGGTTAAAAAAAGAAGGAACTTTTTTTAATAAAATGAGTTTAGAAAATTAATTATATTTTAGTAATTAAATTTAATACTATTTCTTGATACTTTCCGAATTATAGTTATAAGTCATATCACGTTCATCATTCTTATGAATGACGGAAGTAGACGAAAGTCGAAGGAACGCATGCAAAGTTATAAAATCGTTCAATTTGCAGTTTGCAAATCGGAAGTAGGTTAAACCGAAGGAACGCGGATCTTAGTAATTAATTTCCATAGCTACGCATGATGCAATGCATAACTAAAGGTTAGTTATGTGTTTATAATTTTATATGGAGTTAAATAATGTATAAAAAATTTTTTAGTCTTTTTGCAATTTTCTCTTTTATTTTGTTGCTTAGTTCATCTGTAAGAGCAGAGGTTGACGCTGAAGTAGCATATATATTTAATACATTTTCTTTTTTAGTATGCGGTTTTTTAGTCATGTGGATGGCTGCAGGATTTCTATTTTTAGAATCAGGTCTCGTTACAACGAGAAGTGTATCAACTATTGCTGCTAAAAACATTGGAAAGTTCGCAATTGTTTCAATTGTTTTCTATTTAATTGGATATAATCTTGGATATTCTGTCCCTGAAGGAGGTTATGTTGGTACACCATCTATATGGACTGATAATTCATCCATGGAAACAGGTTATTCAGATGCCTCAGACTGGTTTTTTCAAGCTTTATTTGTTTGTGCAACTGTTTCAATTGTATCTGGTGCTGTTGCAGAGCGAATAAAAATTTGGCCTTTCTTCACTTTCGCTGCAGTTCTTGGAGGAGTAATTTATCCAATTCAAATGGGTTGGGAATGGGGTGGAGGATGGTTAGACGCCCTAGGTTTCGCAGATTTTGCTGGCTCGACATTAGTCCACGCTTGTGGTGGTTCTGCAGCTTTAGCAGGAGTAATTCTTTTAGGCCCAAGACTTGGAAGATTCAGTGCGAGTGGAGAACCTGCTAATATGGCTCCATTTGCTCCATCATCAATTCCTTTAGTTACATTAGGAACATTTATTTTATGGATGGGTTGGTATGGTTTTAATGGCGGTTCTCAACTTGCATTAGGTTCCTATGAAGATGCAACAGCAATGTCAAAAATTTTCATGAACACTCAACTTGCAGCTTGTGGAGGATGTATGGCTGGCGCAGCAATAACAAGATTGATTGGTGGAAAAACTGATATTGTCATGATGCTTAATGGAGCACTTGCAGGTTTAGTTTCAATAACAGCTGAGCCATTAATGCCTAGTCCATTGCTTGCAATTGGAATTGGAGCAGTTGGTGGTGTAATAATGTATTATGGAACTAACTTTTTAAATTCATTAAAACTAGATGATGTTGTTGGTGCAATACCCGTACATATGTTTGCTGGTATTTGGGGAACATTAGTTGTCCCTCTAACTAATCCTGATGCATCATACTCAATTCAATTACTGGGTGTCGCATCAGTGTGTATCTTTGTTTTTGTTTTCTCATATATTGTAATATATTTAATTAAAAATATTATGGGATTAAGAATTAGTGAAGAAGCTGAAAAACTTGGTACAGATAAAGCCGAGGTTGGAGTGGTAGCTTATTCAATTAGAGATTAATATTTATACAAAAAATTAAGAGAGGTAATCTTACCTCTCTTAAACACAAAGGAGATAAAATATGAAGACAGCATTTATGATTAGTGGAAAGAAACATATTTTGAAATATGAAAGAAAAATGCCTGAAAAAGAAGTAGTTAAAATGAAATCATTTGTGACTAATAAAGGTATGAAACTTACAAAAACTGCAAAGTTTAAAATAAAAAAAGTTTTAGAAAAAGATAAGGAAAGAGTTTTTGATATTATTCTATAGTTAACAGCTACCTGAAAATATTGAAAGTTTACTTGCATCTATTCCTAATAAGTTAAATGCATCGTTCCATTTATTATTAACTTTTTCATCGAAAATAAAATCACTATTTGCTTTTAGTGTCATCCAACTATTTGACGCTAATTCCTTTTCAATTTGTCCTGGACCCCAACCTGCATATCCTAGAGCAAGAATACTATTTTTTGGACCATTACCTTTAGAAAGGTCTTCAAAAAATTCTGAAGTACTAGTTAACGCAACACCTTTATCTATTGTTAGGGTTTCTTTTTGAATTACTTCATCTGAATGTAAAACGAACCCTCTA
>CACGNZ010000016.1 GCA_902574475.1 uncultured Alphaproteobacteria bacterium
AAAAATTTTTCTTTCTATTGTTTTGTTGATTCTATTGAGCAGTTTTTAAATATAAAAAAAAATCTTGGTGATCAAAATTTAACCAATCCAATAAATTTATTGCCCGAAGTAGGTGCGGAAAATGGACGGACAGGTATACGTAAAAAAGAAGATTTTTTAAAACTTGTTAATATAATTGGAGAGGATTCATCAAAGAATTTTACTTTCGCAGGTATTTCTTCATACGAGGGTATAGCGGCAGTAGCAATGAAAGGATCAGATGCTGTGCATGATTTTTGTTCAAAGATTGAAGATATTATTAATGATATTCCTTCAAATTATTACTCTCATCTAAATGAATTATTAATTACTGCTGGTGGATCAACTCATTTTGATATTGTGGGGGAAAGATTTTCAAAAATTAAACTCAGTGTTCCTATTAAAGTACTATTACGAAGCGGATGTTATATTACACATGATCATGGACCTTATTTGGATGCACTTGAGACAGCTAAAAGTGATTCTAATAGACAATGGGATCAATCTCTGCAACCAGCTCTTGAAATTTGGTCCTATGTACAATCCATTCCTGAAAATAATCTTGCTTTTCTCACTATGGGAAAACGAGATGCTCCATATGATTCAGGTTTACCAAAACCAATAAAAAGATTTAGACCTGGTGAAGGTTTCTTAGATATTGGTGAAGCAGAAATATTTAGCACAAATGATCAGCATGCCTTTGTTAAACTTGCTGATAATCATCAATGGCAGGTAGGGGATATGATTTGTTCTGGTATTTCACACCCATGCACAGCATTTGATAAATGGAAGTTTATTCCAGTTGTTGATGATGACTATAATGTTCTTGATGGAATATTAACTTATTTTTAATTATCCTTCTTGTCTAGTATTTGGCGCATAAGCAACACAATCAAGCTCAAATTTTAAGAAAGTAGGCAACACTTTTACAATTGTACTTCTTGTTGGTAGTGGATCTGAAAAATATTCAGGATAAATTTTATTATATTCTTTTAAATCTTTTTGATCAGCTACGTAGCCCTTAACATTAATAACATGATCTAAGGTCAGACCTGCTTCTTTTAAAATCACTTCTAGATTTTCAATTGAACGTCTCATTTCTTCTTCAAATGTACCTTCAATGACTGCACCATTTTCTCGATCAACGGAAGCTTGCCCTGAAACATATACAAAATCTCCTGCTTTGATTGCGGGGCTAAATGGTAAAACTGATTTTGCACCTGTAGTTATTATTTTGATCATATTCTCTCCTATTAAAATTTTATTATAAAAGTGACTCGTCCCAATTTAATTGATTAGCTAAAATTCCACCATCAACATATAACATTTGTCCTGTAATATATTTTGCTTCTTCTGATGCTAAAAAAACAGCTGCTCCACCGATATCAGATGGCTCACCAATTCTTCCAAGTGGAATTTGTGAACTAATTACTTCTTTATTATTTCCTTTATTCAAACCTGCGCTAGTAAGAGGAGTTTCGAGAATACCTGGACCAATACCATTAACACGAATGTTCTTTGATGCTAAACTAACTGCCATTGATTTAACCATCATGAGAACTGCTCCTTTGGAAGTATCATACATGACACTATTCTTTTCTGCAGCTAACGAGTTAGAGGAACCAATACAAATAATACTACTATTATTTTGATCACTTGAAATTTGTTTTACAAATTCTTTGGATGTAAACATATAACCTCTTACATTTAGATTAAATGTTTTATCAAATTTTTCTTCATTTATATTTTCAAAATCAGTATCTTGAAAAGTGCCAGCATTATTTATAAGAGTATCTATTTTTCCAAGTTTAACTTTTGCTTCTTGAATTAGTTTTTTATTTCCATCAATTGTTGATAGATCTGATTGTACAAAATAACACTCAGTCAATTTTTCGAGCTTATCTAAAGCGCCATTATCTTTTTCATGAGAATTAATGACAATTTTTGCTCCTTTTTTAGCAAATGCCTCTGCAATTCCAAATCCTATACCATGCGTAGATCCAGTTATACATACACATTGGTCTTTCATCTTATTTCCCCTAGTTCTTGTTTTTTTTCTATAGTTGTTTTAGGTTTTACCTTAATATTAAATTAAATATATGCAACACAAACAAAGATTTACAAATGTTACTTTGGTAACTCCAAATGGAGAAGAATATAAAGATCTTCTAATTGATGGCGATAAAATTGTTGATATTTTAAATCCAAATGAAAATATTTCTGATGACTGGAAAATAATTGATGGTCAGAATAACTTTATCTTTCCAGGAATGATTGATGTTCTACAACATGGTTTTTTAAATTATTTGTATGGTCATGCAGAAGAAAATTGTACTGTTGATAATTCTAAAATACTACCATCAGTAGGAGTGACAGGTTTTTTACCTTCGACACCATGCCTGCCACCTGAAAAAACTAAAACTTTATTAAACGCATTATCAAATGATATTGATAAAGCTAAAGAGGGAGCGCGTGTTTTAGGAATTCATTCAGAGGGACCTTGTTTCGCATTACCTGGGGCTCATGATCCTAAAAATCTTCGAGATCCTTCTGTACCTTTAGCTGAAGAATTACTAGATGCATGCCAGGGTAAACTAAAAGCTCTGACATTAGCGCCAGAAATGAATGGCTCAGAAGAATTTATAAAGAGACTTAAAAAAGAAAAAATTTCAATTCATTTAGGTCACAGTGGAGCTAATCCAATTGATGTTCCTAAATTTGCAGATTGGGGAGTTGATGCTGTAACACATATGTATGATGCACTTCCAACTTATCCACCAGATGACACAGGTGTTCATGTATTATCTCTAACTGATGCTTTAATTGCTGAAACACGAATTGCTCTTGGAGTTATATGTGACGGTATTCATGTTCACCCTCAATTAGTTGAACTGCTATCTCACTTACCAACTGATAGAGTATTCTTAGAAACGGACTCTGTTAAGGGAGCCGGCTCTCCAGTTCCTGTTAAGTTTGAATTTTTTCCTGGAAGATGGTGTACAGTAGAAAAAGGGAAAGCTTCTACTTATAATGGTTTATTAGCTGGGTCATCATTAACTTCTATTGAAGCATTACAAAATTATTATAAGTTTTCAAAAAAAACTTTATCCCAAGTTGCTATTGCTGCAAGTTTAGTACCAGCAAGAGTAATAGGTTTAGAAAATATTATGGGAAGTATTGAAAAAAATAAATTAGCTGATTTTATTCTTTTACAAAAAGATAATTTGGAGATTAGTGAAACCTATATTGCTGGAAAATCTGTATATAAAAGTGAATAAAAATAATTTAGATCAAAAACTTCGTTACAACGATGGTGGCAATGTCCACATGGATTTTCACGGTGCTACAAATACAACTATTGAGTTTATCATTAATAAATATGGTATCGATACCATGAACGATATCTTCAAAAAAGTTGGTAATGATGTTTATAAAGACATCAAAGATCATATTAAAAAAGGGAATATCAAAATGTTAGCTAAACATTGGCAGCATTTTTTTGATCGGGAAAATGCTGATTATAATATTTCTATTAATGATGAAGAAATTATTTTAACGGTTAATCGTTGTACAGCATATGAACATGTAAGAAAGTTGGTTGGAAATGTTTCACCTAACTTTTGTGATCAAACTATTAAAACAAATGAAGCACTGGCTGAAGATACTCCATACGAAATTAAAACTGAAATTTTAGGAGAAGCAGCATGCAGACAAACAATAAGGAAAAGAGCATGATACCTAGTGATCATTTTACCCGTTTCTATAACGAAGTTTTTAAGTTTCTCGAAGATCAAGGAGAAGAACATCTAGAGGCTTACTGGTTGGAAATCAGTAAAAATCAAGAAAAACATACTTTAAAGTTATTCAAAGAAAAAGGTTTGAAGGGGATGTATGAATACTGGGATCATATTAGAATTGAAGAAAACTGTGATATGGATTTAAAATTAGATGACGAAAAATTAGAATTAAGAATGAATGTTTGTCCAAGTCTTAGTAAAGTTTTGGATAATGATGCAGAGCCTATGAAAAGATACTGCGATCATTGTGCTGGTTGGATAGGCCCACTTATTGATAAAGTAGATCATCATCTAGTTTATGATGTAATTGATCGTAATAAACCTCAATGCGTAGTGAAAATTTTTAAAGATAAAGAAAAAGCTATTGAAGAAGAAAAAAATGCCAAACTTTTAATGGGATGGCCTAAGAAAAAAAAATAAAATTTTATTAAATGAAAATAGATTCTTCAGGCATCTTATGTTCTGCAAAAATTGATTCAAATAAAGCATGCTATACTTTTTCATCATTTGTTTCTCTTAGTAATGGATCTATTCTTGCCACTGCAAGAGGTGGAAATAATAAAGATTCTGAATTAGAGGGAATAGAGTTTTTCCGATCAGATGATGAAGGTGAGAAATGGTCAGAACCTTGGGAGCCTTTTAAAAATGTTAAAATAGATAATCTTAAAGGCAGTCTAAAACTTTGTTATTTAACTGAAATTTCTCATTCTCATATTATTGCATCATTTTTGTGGATTGATCGAACTTCTATTCCAGGAAAAGAATTATTTAATGCTGATACTGAAGGCTGTCTTCCAATGAAAATCCTAATTGCAGATTCTTATGATAATGGAAATACGTGGTCAAAACTTAGAAAAGTTCAGCTACCTAAAGACATTGGTCCACCAAGTCTTACCAATCCTATTATGAAATTACCAAATGGAAAATTAATTATGAGTATTGAAAATAATAAAGATTATTATGATGAATCAAAATGGTATCAAAAAAATATTTTCATATGTTCTTCTGATAATGGAAAAACATGGTCTAAACCTTATTTAGCAGCAGGTGATGAAACTGGAAGAATTTTTAATTGGGATTTAAGATGTGGTGTAAATAAAAATGGAACTATTACTTCCTTTGCATGGACATATGATTCGGCAAAAAAAACTTTCCTTAATATTCATCAAAGAATAAGTAATGATGAAGGTAAAACATGGTCTCAGCCAAAAGATTTAAATATTTCCGATCAACCTTCTCATCCTGCATTATTAAAGGATGGTAAGGTAGTGTTAGCATGGGTTGACAGATTTAAAAATCAAAGCATAAAAGTAAGAGTGTCAGATAGTCTCAATGCTCATTTTGATGAAATTTCTGAGGTAACAATTTTTAATCAAAAAAAAATTAAACAAAATAGCAAAGAGCTAGGAGGGTTATTAGCTGACATGAATATATGGAGTTTTGGATTGCCCTATGCCGATGTTTTACAGAGTGGGAAAGTTTTAGTTTTTTATTATGCGGGTAATGATAAAAAAATGGATCTACATTGGGTACGTTTAAAATTTGAATAATATTTTATGGTAATTGCTTTCTGTAAAAAATTAATTGTCTCAAAAAAGTCCTAACTCCCATAGCTCCTTCTTCTCTTATAAGAATAAAAGCATTCATAGATATTGCTATAATAAAAGCACAAATAACAAATAAAACTTCATAGCTTCCAAGCAATTTGTCAAAAACAATAATCTCATTATTATCTAACCAAACAACTAGATAACCAGCTAGCACTGTTGTTACTCCTGCTGTTATTCCATCTAAGCTATAAGCAAGTGACATGAATGATTCTTTGTTATTACTTGGTACATAGTTTAGCATGAAAATATAACCTATTGATGCACTGCCCCACATTAAAAATCCAAATAGAAAGAAAATTATTCCAATTACATAACTCAAGTAAGGAGTATCAGAATTTATAAATGGTAGTGTAAGTAATAATAAAATTTGTAAACTTTGGAATAATACTCTTATACCCCGACAGCCATAACTATCTGTAACTCTTCCAACTACTAAACCACTACACGTCCCTCCAATTAAAATTAACGTTGATGAAAAAATTAATTCTCCACTTGGAATATTCATTCTAATTTTAAAATAGAGAGTTAAGAAAATAGCTAGTATTGTAATAACTAAATATTGTGTTCCTGATGAAACTAAAAATAAATTAAAATTTTTATCTTTTGTTGCTCTAAGCAAATTTTTTAAATAACCCTGATCATCATCTCTTCCTTTAATCTTTTCTCCTCCTTTTAATTTTAAAAGTAATAGAGCTGATATTAGTCCAAGAATTATTGCTATCAAAAAAACTGGGTAAAATCTCTCTAACCCTTCTCTAGTATCCAGCCAGATTTTTATTCCATATGATGCAACTAAAGCAAAGGGTGTACACACAATGCCATTAATACCAATAACTCTGCCTCTTACATCTCTGGGTATAAATTCTTGCATCCAAGGAACAAATGCAGCTTCAGATAATGATCTTAAAATTGAAAACATGAGCATTGCAAAAAACAATAAGTAGAAAACAAGTGTCAAATTTTCTTGATAAAATGGGGCAATCAAAAAAATTAGAAGAAAGATATACCTACTAAATAAAGTCCAAATAGATAAAATTTTACTACCAAAATAAAGAGTTAAAGGGATACTAATTAAAGCTAAAACTTGGCAAAAAGCCATGAGACTACCTAAAATACCAATTCTATCTGGATCTAATCCTAATTCTACAGAATATAATGTTAAAGGTGCTGCAACTGTTCCTATAACAGCACACATTTGTAGTGCAGTTGAAAAATGATAATAATTAATTACTTTCATTTTTTCTTTTTCATTAGATATTAGATTGAACATACTGGTGACTATATATTTACGATATATGTTTTAACAATATGTTGGTTATCATGAATGCACCAAAAACAAATTAGTAATTCATTATTATTTAAAAGAAGTATTGATGGTTGACCAAACTTAAGCGAGCCAAACTGTTTACTTATATTAGTATCATCACTTGATAAACCATTTTTAGAAAACAAATTGATTTCATCTAAAATTGAAAACTTATTATCTCTGACATCAACTTTTCTTAGAATTAATCCTGTTGGGTTTTCTCTGTGACAATGAATGGTAAAAACTATATCATCTTTATAAAACATTACATTAGACGCTTGTCCTCTAATTTTAGTATCAATTACAGTGTTAAATGTTTTTCCATTATCATCGGAAATTACAACATGGTTGCTAAGATTTTTTTTATTTTTATTGTCATAAGCCCAAAAAATAACAATAATTTTGCTGTTCGTTTCACATAATCGACATTCCCAAGTTGAAATATGGCCTTCCTTGGATTTATAAAATTCAGATAGTTTACTCCAATTTTCCCCTTCATCATCACTATAAATTATCCATCCTGAATGATCTGACTCTTTTAAATGGAAAGGTGGCGCTGCTCCTAATATTCTACCTGATTTTAACTGAATACACGGCCCTGATATTTCAAGCGGTGTTTCATTGATGTTAAAATTTTTTGGCATAGACCAACTTTCACCATTATCGTTAGAAATACTTATTTTATTATTAAGCGGCAGTATTTCAAATGTATTAGGATTAACAATTGGTGTTAAACTATCTGGTCTTACAAAAGCATAACCTATTGCCAGTAATTTATTATTTTGTAATAATAGTGGTTTAAGAGATTCTGATTCTTCCTTATTTTTATATTTATGATTATGTAAAGGTTTTGGTTTAGACCAACTTCTTCCATCATCAAAACTTTTTGAAACAAATGTTCTTTGATCAGCAGAATCAAAAGCTTGCCCAATAGTAAATAATGCAAGTAAGGAATTATCCTGTAATTTTACTATACCCGGGAAAATACCTTGTTTACTAACGAGTAAAGGATCAGGGTTTTCGTATAGAATTATTTCATCAATTATTTTCATTTATTTTATACTAGTTAAAATTTTATTTCTTCACCACTCACTTTCAAATTCATGATGAAATTGAAAGCCCTTAACAGGAGTTGCTTCACCTCTCGGCATAGGGGCAATAGGATTTAAAGAGTGATTTGTTTCACCTCTAGCTATTTGAACAGAAAAAAAAGGCCACTCTGATAAATCTGCTTTAACATTTGAAGGAGAATATCTTAAAGTAATTCCACATCTAGGATTATTTGAATGGTTTGCATCAGAACCATGTAAAAGAGCATCTGAATGAAGAGAAATCTCACCAGCTTTTAAATTCATATATACTATTTTTTCTTTATCAATTTGATCATTAGATACTTCTTGATTTAAATCATAATTTTTATCGTCATTAATTTTATGTAAAAATTTTTTTGTTTTGTGGCTTTCTGATACTATTTTCATTGCTGAATTTGATTTATCTGTATCATATACAGCTAACCAAACTGTAACAGAGTTTGATGGATTTAAAGGCCAATATTGAGAATCTTGATGCCAAGGAACAACACCTTTACTTTTAGCTGCTTTGTAAAAAAATTGTCCACCCCAAAGGAAGAAATTTGGCCCTAAAAGATCCTCCACATAATCAAGAATAGCCGGCGTATGTGCTAAATCATAAAACTTTTTACTCGCTTTATGCCACATATTAGTTTTGTTTATGTTAACGCCTGTGGGCAGTCTATTACTTAAATCTAAAAAAAGTTTTTGAAGATCTTTAACACCACCTTGAGAAAATACAGGCAGACCTTTTATATAACCCTTATCTTCATACTGCACTATTTCATTATCATTTAATCTTCTAACTAATTTACTAATTTCCATTTAGATTTTTTTTATTAATTTTTTAAATTTTTCTAGTTCTTTTTTTTCAGCAAAAACAACATTATTTTTTGTTGGAAATTTCTTATTTACTACATCCTTCTGATATTCCTTAAAAGCATCTATCCTATCCTTTTGTAACTTTTCGTATGTCTTATTAAAATCTTTATATTTTTTTGCATGTCTTGGTGTTTTAGTTGAATTGAAGTGATATCCTAAAATATCTTCACCGAACAAAAATTGAATATCCGCATATCTGCCTGATCCTATGGAAATAGTCAAAGCTTTGGTGTCTTTTGTTATTTCTTTTAAAACATCCTCCGGTACACATTCAACTTCTACAGCCCAAGCACCAATTTTTTCCAATTCTTTTATATCATGATAAACTTTAATAGCCTCAGCTGAACTTTTCCCAACTGGTTTCACACCCCCTGTCCACGTTGATTTCATTGGAACAAAACCTACGTGACCTTGAAAAGGGATATTAAAATCACTTAAATATTTAATAAAATTTATGTTCCAAGAATTGGTGTGTATAGAGTCTACACCAATTTCTATTAACTCAAATACCTTCTTCATTATACTTTCTTTCGAAGCATGCTCAGTATATTTTATTCCACACGTTAAAAATGTATTGGGTGCAGCTTCGCGTATTTCTTTTAACTGATCTACCCCACAAATAATCATATCTATACCAGCAGCTTCTGCAGCTGCAGCTTCTTCAGGAGATACAACATTTATCTGTGTTAATTTCTTCTTACCTTTTAAATCTATTAAATCTTTAACGGTATAGTTCCTATAACCAGCTTCATGTGCAAGAGAGTATACTTTTTTATATTTATTTTTCATAATTAATGCTGTTTCAGAAACTTTCTAAATTTATTTAATTCTATTTTTTTAATTGAAATAGTATGTTTTTTTGTTGGAAATTTATTTTTTTGAACTTCTATTTTATACTTTTTGAAAGCATCAATTCTTTCTTTTTGAATATCACTTAATATTTTATCAAAATTTTTATATTTTTTGGCATGTCTTGGAAATCTTATTTTACTCTGTCCTAATATATCTTCAGCAAATAAAAATTGAGCATCCGCAGCTATTCCCGAACCAATTGAAATAGTAACAAGTGATGTGTGCTTTGTAATAACTTCTAAAATATTTTCTGGAACGAGTTCTACTTCTATTCCCCATGCACCAGTTTTCTCAATATCCTTTATATCTCTAAATAATTCTGCAGCTTCATTTGCTGTCTTTCCAAAAGATCTAATGCCACCTATCCATGTCGTTCTTCTCGGAATAAATCCAACATGACTTTGAAAGGGAATTCTAAATTTACTTAAATGTGCCATCCATTCAAGATTCCAATTTTGACACATTAGTGAATCAGCACCGGCCTCAATTATTTCGAATGCTTTTTTTGTTGCTTCTCTTTTTGTTGGGTTCTCAATAAAAGGTACACCAACAGTCATAAAAGTTTTTGAAGCAGCTTTTCTAATATTTGGAAAATCTTTCCCTGGTCCAGTTAATAATAAATCAATACCAGCTTCTTCAGCAGCAGCAGCTTCTTCTACTGTTGTAACTCTTACTTGTGTTAATTTTTTTTTACCTTTTAGGTTGATTAAATCCCTAACAGTATAATTTCTATATCCTAGATCATTATTTATAGAAAAAACTCTCTTGTATTTTTTATTCATTCTCTAATAAGTTATAATTAAATTGAGAAAATAGGGTATATTATTAAATTTTACTAGATATCTTCTTAATTTAAGTTACCATAATTTCAGAAAATTATGTCAGATTTTAATAATACGGACCTTCAATCTCATTTTGATGAGAATGGTTATATTGCTATTAATCCTTTATTTTCAGATAATAAAATTGAAGAGATAAAAATAGAATTGACTAGATATATAAAAGAAGTTGCGCCTAAAGTACCTGATCATCATGTTTTCTATGAAAACAAAGATGACAAAAGTACTATTAAACAACTTCAACAAATGTTTACGTACGATGATTATTTTAAAGATTTAATTGAAAATTCATCGATAAGAGAAGTTGCCGAAATAGTTTTGCGTGAAAAAGCTGAGCCACAAAATTTACAATTTTTTAATAAACCACCAGGGATAGGAAAGCCAACTCCACCACATCAAGATGGTTATTACTTTATGTTAAAAAAACATAACGCTGTTACTTGTTGGCTAGCACTTGAAAAAGTTGATGAAGAAAATGGATGTATTCATTATGTTAGAGGTTCTCATAAATCAGAATATAGACCACACGGAAGATCAAATGTTTTAGGATTTTCTCAAGGTATTACAGATTTTGGAAATGATAATGATAAAAAAAATACAGTTTCATTTCCTGGTGAACCTGGAACTTTTTTAATCCATAACGCCAAAACAATTCATTGGGCAGAAGGTAATAAATCGCGAACAAGAACTAGAAAAGCATTAGGATTTATTTATTATGGTGAAAGCGCTGAAATTAATCAAGAGGCACATGATGCTTATCAAGAAAAGTTAAAAAAAGAAATGAAAGAGAAAAACTTAATATGAATTTTAATAGCAACATACCCGACTTAGGTGATTTAAAAAACATTTATGATGAGAATGGTTATAATCATATTCCCGAACTTTTCTCGAAGTCTGATATGGAACTTATTAACAAAGAATTTGATAGATACATAAAAGACTGTGTTCCTAAAATGAAAGAAGGGGAGGTGTATTACGTTGATAAAAAAAACAAAGATACTTTAATGCAAATGCAAAAGTTAGAAGAATACGATGCTTTCTTTCATGATCTATTTCACAATAGTAAAATAAAAGAATTAGCAGCAAATGCTTTAGGTGAAGACGTTATACCTAGAGCAATGGAATACTTTAATAAACCTCCTGGTAAAAGTAATCCAACTCCTCCACATCAAGATGGTTATTATTTTAATTTAGATAATGATAAGGCAGTAACCGGATGGCTTGCTTTAGAAGATGTAGATGATGAAAATGGATGTATCCACTATGTAAGAGGCTCCCACAAAATGGAAGGATACAGACCGCATGGTAAATCAGAAATATTAGGTTTTTCAAAAGGTGTCACAGATTTTGGCACAGAAGAAGATAAAATAAATACCGTGAAGTTTGAAGGTAAAGCAGGAATGTTTTTAATGCATCATGCTAAAATTATTCATTTTGCTGATCCTAATAAATCCAAAACTAGATCACGTAGAGCTTTTGGTTTTGTTTATCATGGTGTTTCTGCAAAACACGATAAGAAGAAAGAGAAAATGGAACAAGAACAATTAAAAGCAGAATTAAAATCAAAAAACAAATTATAAAATGAACAATAGAAAAGTTTATATTTCTGGTGAGATTGTACCAGAAGTAGATGCTAAAATTTCAATATTTGATAGCGCAGTACTATTAGGCGATACAGTTACTGAATCTACTAGAACATTTAATTTCAAACCATTCAAATTAGATGAGCATTTAGAAAGATTATATAAATCATTTAAATTAACACGTATTGACCCTCAAATGACAATAGAGGAAATGAAAAAGGTTAGTCTTGAATTATTAGAAATTAATAAAGATAATTACAAGGCTAATGAGGATTGTTGGCTTGTGCATAATATTTCTCGAGGACATTCAATCACTGGAGGTAATCCAGCATTGCAAGTTTCTAAGCCAACTGTTATGATTTACACTCAACCTATGAACCTTGTTTCATGGGCTCCTTTTTATAGCAAAGGTTGTCATGCAGTAACTCCTCCTACCAGAATGGTGCCCGCACAATCTTTAGATGCTAGAATTAAAAATAGAAGCCGCCTATTTTACACGTTAGCTGAAATTGAAGCTAAATTAGTTGATCCTGATGCGCAAAGTGTCATTCTTGATATTCATGGAAATGTTGCAGAAAATAAAGGTGGTAATATATTTATGATTAAAGATGGAAAGTTAATTACACCAACCACTGCTAATTGTCTGGAGGGGCTTACAAGAAATTCAACAATGGAAATAGCCCGATCTTTAGACATTGAAGTGATTGAAGCTGTTATTCAATCTTATGATTTAGCAACTTCTGATGAAATGTTTATTACTAGTACTCCATATTCAATAATGCCTGCAACAAAGTTTAATGGAATGCCAATTGCTGATGGAAATGTTGGTCCAGTAACTAAGAAATTGATTCAAGGATGGAGCGATAGAGTGGGCGTAGATATTATTAAGCAAGCAGAGGATCAATTACATAAACATTAAAATGAAAACACTAGAGAAACCAAATGGAATTTGGGGAACTATTCTTTTGCCAATTAATAATAATCAAATTGACTGGGTTGCATTTGAAGAACAGATTCATATTTTATGTGACTCCAAAGTTTCTGGTATCTATACTAATGGTACAGCTGCAGAATGTCATAATCAAACAGAACAAGAATTTGATAAATTATCGGAAATAGTTTCAACAATTGCATTAAAAAAGAATAAAAAATTTCAACTTGGTTTAAGTCATACTAATCCAAGAGTCTGCCAAGAAAGAGCAAAGCGAATGGTAAGTTTAAAACCAAATGGATTTCAAATTACCTTACCAGATTGGTGGCCTCCAACTTTTAATGAATCAAAGAATTTTATTTTAGGTATGCAAGAGGTGGTTGAGGATATTTATATGATTTTATACAATCCTCCTCATGCAAAAGTCCTGCTTTCTCTTGAAGAGATTAGATTATTAAAACAATCTGTTCAAAATCTTGTAGGAATTAAATGTGCAGGGGGTGATGAGCAATGGTACTCACAAAGAAGAGAATTATTAGATGATTTTTCGGTATTTGTGCCTGGACATACGGTTGTATATGGAAAACCTTTAGGAGCAAATGGATCTTATTCCAATGTTGCATGTTTAAACCCAAATGGCGCTGTTAAAATTTGGGATTTAATCGAGAAAGATTATGAAAAAGCAAAACAACTAGAAGCAAAAGTCCTAAACTTTATGAAACAACATATTTTACCTTTTGCTAATAAATTATCAAACACTGGTTTAGATAAATTACTTGCTTCTGTTGGTGGATGGGGACCAGTATCTGAAAAAGTTCTCTGGCCTTATGATGGAGCTACTGCAGAAGATGTAAAAAAAATAAAAATACATGCAAATAATGAATTAGAAGAAATACTAAATGTCTAAAAATATTTTTCTCTCAGGTATATATCATGAAACCCATACATTTTTAGGTGAACCGACTACTTTAAAAGATTTTATTATTTTTAATGATGAAGAAATAATTAATGAAAACACTGGTAATGGATCTCCAACAGATGGTTTTATAGAATATGCTTCTGGTCAAAATTGGAATATAATTCCAGGAATTCAAATGTCAGCCAGACCTTCAGGTACTGTTGATGAAGAATCAGAAAACTATTTTAAAAAAAATTTCTTTGAAAAATTAAAAGTTTCTTTTCACAACATAGATGCTATTTTCTTAGTTTTACATGGGGCTATGGTAAGCACTAACCATGATGATTTTGAGGGAGATTTTCTCAGAGATATTCAAAGTTTTTTATCAAAAGAAAATATATCTATTCCTATTGTTGCTGTTTTAGATTTACACGCCAATGTTTCAGAAAATATGATTAAGTATAGTACATGTGTTTATGCATATAGAAAAAACCCTCACAGTGATTCTAGAGAAACAGCAGTTAAAGCTGCATCAATTTTAAATGACATTTTTCTAGATCCTAATGTAAAACAAGTACATCTGGATACAAAATATATTTTACCCCCAACAGGTGTTGGTACAGCAAATGATCCAATGAAAACAATTTTAGAAGAAGCATTAAAAATTGAGAAGAAAGATCCAGAGATCATATGCATTAATGTTATGGCAGGATATTCATATGCCGATATTCCAGATTGTGGTTTTAGTATAAATTGTTGTACCAGAGGAAAAATTAGTGATGCAAAAAACTACCTAGATAAATTGGTCAATATACTAGAAGCAAAAATTAAAGATGGTTATCCAAAAGAAAATTCTCTGGATGAAGCTCTAAATGTGATTGATAATATTACAGAAATTAAAAAACCTATTTTACTAATTGAACCAGCTGATAATATTGGTGGAGGAACACCAGGAGATGCTACTGATTTATTAGATCGATTATTACAAACTAATCATAACGGGATCGTTGCTATCATTAATGATCCTGAAGCTGCAGATGCTTGTCATAAAGCTCATATTAATAATGAAGTTCAGCTACATATAGGTGCAAAATTTGATGCATTTCATGGTAAACCTATTTTTATTAAAGCAAATTTAGAAAGAATTTCTGATGGAAGATTTGAACTTGAAAATAAACAATCTCACTTAGCTTCAATGATGGGAACAAAAATTAATATGGGTCCTTCAGCTGTATTAAAAAATGATCAATTAACCTTATTGTTAACATCAATTAAAACACCACCAATGGATTTAGGTCAACTAACTTCACAAGGTATTAATCCTAGAGATGCAAAATTAATAATAATTAAAGCAGCTGTGTCTCATAAAGATGCTTATGATCCAATTGCATCTCAGAGTTTTTATATTGATAGCCAAGGTCTTTGTACAAGTAATTTAAAAAGATTGCCTTTTAAAAAAATTGGAAATAAAATTATATCTTTAGATTAGTTTAATCGTTTAAAACCATTATGTGCAATAGGGCCCTCTAATAAATCCATAATATTTCTTCCATCCTCACACTCTTTTATCGTTTGAAAAATAGGGCGTATATTTTCAATGTAACCATCAATGATATCTTTTGTGTGTGCAGTACAAACATAGACTGCAGTTGCAGCAAGATAACCTTTTTTAAGCATTTCTTGAGTAATAAATGTTTTATAGGCCAATGCATTTTCACTTTTAAATGAAAATGTTGTCAGTGCCGCTAATCCACTAATAGTAATTGGAAGATCAAATTCTTTAGACAACTTCATCCACTCACTATTTACGTATTCACCAATTTTTGTAATTTTTTCCCATGATTTTTCTTTATCCATAACTTTTAGTGTCGCAAGACCAGCACTAGATCCAATTCGTTCAGTCCAAAAGGTGCTACTTATAAAAGATTTTTCTGCTGCTTGCATTACCTCTCTTTTACCAAGGACTGCAGTTACAGCATATCCATTTCCAAGAGCTTTTCCAAACATTGCAACGTCAGGCTCAACATCATAAAGCATATGCAAGCCACCATAATTTTTTCTAAATCCTGATGTACATTCATCAAATACTAAAACAATATTATTATCGTTTGCTAATTTTCTAACTCTTTGTAAAAAATTATTTTCTGGTTCTTTGTTTCGGTAAACTTCCATTTTGATAACGCCTATATTTTTAGTTTTGACTAAGTTTTCTAGTTTATCAAAATTATTATATTCGAATGGATATACACTTCCTTTGAGATTTTGTGGTACACCATGAGGATCTAAACCTGGTAGAAGGTGACCATCTAACCCTTTTGAGTCAGATAAATTTGAAGCTAAGTACCAGTCGTGCCAGCCATGATATCCACAAAATGCTACATTATCTCTTCCGGACGCAGCTCTTGAAAGACGAATAGCGACTGAATTAGCTTCACCTCCTGATCTTGCAAATCTTGCCATATCAGCCCATGGATGTAGTTCAACTAATCTTTCTGTGAGCTCAACTTCTTCCGGGGCATTTAGGGAAGACATATTTCCATTCCCGACTGTTTCTTTGACAGCTTCATCGACTTCTGGATGACTATAGCCAAGTGAATTAGTTCCTGGCATCATCAAGGTATCTATGTATTTATTTCCATCGAGATCCCATACTTCACAACCTCTTGTTTTAGTAAAATAAGCAGGCCAATGTTCAGGTAAAAACATTTCAGGTCTTTTTGATAAAAGCATATTTCCACCAGCAACAATTTGCTTTGCTTTAGAATATAATTTTTGTCCTTTTCCCATTTTAAATAACCTATGCAATTTTCATTAAAAGCACAATCAGTTTCTTGTGTTTATAGCAAAACACCCATTTTTGATGCTTTTACTCCAAGAGATGACTTTACCACTTTTACGTGAAACAATTTAGGTTCTTTTTTCAAATTTTTTTTTACGAGCTCTACATAACCTTGTGCCATTCCAATACTTCCACCAAGAATAATTATTTCTATATCAAATATAGCTTTCAAATTTGCACACAGTTCTGAGACAGATTTGGCAGATAGATAGATTATTTCTTTTGCCCATTTTTTATTTTGAAAACTAAGCTTAAAAATTTCTTTAGCACTAATATTTTTATGACCTTTTTGTTTAGCAATTTTACTCATTGCTTTACCAGAAGCGATACTTTCAAAAGTTCCAATTCTACCACTCCCACATTTTGTTTTTGCTAACGTTGAAGTTGTAAATCCTAAATGTCCTGCTAATCCATTTTCTGAGAGAAGAGGTTTATTGTTTAAAATTACACCAACTCCTATACCACTTGAAATTGTAATATATCCCACACGTTTGTATTTAAAACCTTTTCCATAATTTGCTTCTCCCAAAGCTGCAGCTGTTGCATCATTTATTATCGTAGAAGCGGTATTAAATTTTTTTTCTATAAGTTTTTTAAGGGGTATTTTGAAATTTCCTAAATTTTCTTTATTTACTGGGTACCAATTTCCGTATTGGTCAACCCTTCCTGTAATAGCAATACCTATTTTTTTAGATTTAGATATATTTAAGTTTTTAATATTTTTTTCAATTTGTTGAATGTAATTATTTGCTATTTTATGTATTGAAGTTGGCTCAGTAATAGTTTTTTTAAACTTTCCTTTAATTATTTGAGATACTGATATCTTAGTTGCTCCAAAATCAATTGCGATACCTGATTTGTTAAATATTTTTTTATTCATTTTAATTTTTAATTTTTTTTACAAACCAACTCGTAATATTATCAATACGCGTAATAGCACTTCCAATTGTAACTGCATCTGCTCCTGCTTGTATAGCTTGCTTTGCAAGCTCTGGAGTGTTGTAACGACCTTCAGCCATTACAAAGCAATTAAGTTTTTTAAATTCTTTAATTAATTTTATACTTGGTTTATCCGTATCTTTCACTTGTTTACCAACATAGCCAGCAAGTGTTGTTCCAATAATATCCGCACCCTCTAAAATAGCATTTTTAGCATCATCTAGATTTGAGCAATCTGCCATAGCTAAACGATTTGCTTTTTTAATTTTTAAAATAATTTCTTTTGTTGGAAAAGGCCTTTTCCTATTTGTGGCATCATATGCTATTATATCTGCACCACTATTAATAATTTTATCGACATCCTTTAAGAGAGGCGTAATTCTAACTTTAAAGTTATCTAAGTCATTTTTTATTATGCCAATTATTGGTAAAGAAATATTTTTTTTGACTGCTCGTATATTTTTTTCTCCTTCAATTCGCACACCACCACAACCTCCTATAATTGCAGCTTCTGCCATTGAAACAACAATAGACGTCTTGTCTTGAGGCCCACCCTCATTAGGCTGACATGATACAATGATTTTATTTTTTAATTTTTTTAAAATATTTTTTTTCACAAAGTTAATTATAATGCTTTTAAAAATCTTATTTCTGAAAGATCATTTTCCGACATTAATTTTTTTAAATCATCTTTTATTTCCTTTTCTATCTCTGTATTGACAATACTTGAAAAAGGCTTCCTTACATACCCTGAATCAATTCCCATCCAACTTAATCCCATTTTAATAAATGGATAACCTGATTTTTTTAAAGCATACAAAATGATCATATTGACTTTGTCTTGTAATTTTTTTGCCTCAACAACATTACCATTTTTCATATTTTGAAAAATTCCTACAAACATTTCTGGCATTAAATTATAAAACGATCCAATCATACCATCAGCACCTGATATCAGACCAGAGATAGCCATTTCATCCATACCAGAATAAATTTTAAAATATGCTCCAATCTCCTTTTTTATTTTCTCAAAATTAAAATGAGTTGCTGCCGTATATTTAACTCCTTTAATATTATCTATAGCGGCCAATCTTTTTAACATATCAATGTCCATCAAATTTGCGTGACTAATATTATATATAATAATTGGCAAATGTGAGGATTGAGCTATGTCACTATAATAATTATAAATCTCTTCATTAGAAAAATTGTAATAAAAAGGTGGCAATGCTGATAATGCGTCGACTCCAGCATGAGTGGCATATTTTGCTAGATCAGTTGTAATTTTAGTTCCAATAGATCCAACATGCGCAATAACAGGAACTCTGCCATTTACTTCTTCAACAATAATATCAAGCACTTCTTTTTTTTCTTCTGGTGACATTAAAAAAGTTTCACCTGTACTACCAGTTACGTACAAGCCATTAACATTTTCGGCTATTAAATGATTGATTATTTTTCTTAAACCTTCCTTGTTTATAGTTTCATCTTTATTAATCGATGTGATCATAGCAGGCATAACACCATTTAGATCTTTTGGATCATATTTAGACATTTAGCTAATTTCGGGTAAATCAATTAAGTGGCAAGAAGCATAGTGTTCATTACCATTTGTTGAATATTTTTTTAATGTTGGTACCTCAGTTTTACAAATGTCAGTTGCTTTAGGACACCGAGGATGAAAAGGACAGCCTTTAGGTGGATTAACTGGACTTGGTACATCTCCTTCCAAAACAATTCTTTTCGTTTGTTTGTCAAGATCTGCAACTGGGATAGCTGAAATCAAAGCTTCAGAGTAGGGGTGAAGAGTATTATTATATAGATCTTCAGAATCACAAAGTTCAACAATTCTCCCAAGATACATAACAGCAATTCGATCACATAGATATTCTGTTACACTCAAATCATGAGTAATGAAAAGGTAGGTTAGATTTTTTTCTTTCTTAAGTTGCATTAATAATTTTAGTACTTGTGCCTGAATTGATACATCAAGAGCACTAACCGCCTCATCACAAACTATAAGTTCCGGCTCAAGACATAAAGCTCTGACAATACCAATTCTTTGTCTTTGTCCTCCTGAAAATTCGTGAGGATATCTATCCATATATTCTCTGCGCATATTTACTGCTTCTAGGAGATCACCAATAATTTTTCTTCTTTCCTCTTTTGATTTTATACCAAATTTTTTTAATGGATCTTGAAGCGAGCCAAAAATTGTAAATGAAGGATTAAGAGAGGAGTGCGGATCTTGAAAGACTATTTGTAATTTCTTTCGAAATGGATCCATATCTTTTTTTTCTAAAGATGTTAATTCTGTCTCATCATCATCTTGTGAAATATATTTCACTTCTCCATCTGTAGGTTCTACCAATCTTAGGATGGCTTTACCAAGAGTTGTCTTTCCACAACCACTTTCTCCAGCTAGACCTAAAACTTCACCTCTAAAAATATCTAAATCCACACCATCAACAGCCAAAACATGTCCTACAACACGATTAAACACACCTGCTTGTACTGGAAAATGTACTTTTACACCGCGTAATTTGAGTATCTCTTTTTTCATTTATATTTCTCAAAAAATTGTTCGTACTTGTGACATCTTACTTGGTGAGTTTCATTAATTTGTGTGATTTCTGGCATCACGTCACAACTTTCTGTTTGCCAATTGCACCTTGGAGCAAATTGACAACCAATAGGTCTGTTATAGGGATCAGGTGTTGATCCTTTAATAGGATTAATATCTTGATTCTTCCCTCTTCCAAGTACAGGTACTGACTCCAATAGAGCTTTAGTATAGGGGTGTGTTGGTCGTCTTAAAACATCGTCTGCTGTTCCAGCTTCAACAATGTTTCCCATATACATGACTGCAACATTATCAGCTAACTCTGCTACAACTCCCATATCATGCGTTATAAGAATAATAGCCGTATCATTTTCTTTTTTTAATTTATCCATTAGCTCAAATATTTGTGCTTGAATTGTAACATCAAGAGCTGTTGTTGGCTCATCCGCAATTAATATTTTTGGATTACAAGCCATGGCCATTGCTATCATTGCTCTTTGCCTCATCCCGCCAGAATAACTGTGAGGATATTCATCAACTCTTTTTTCTGGAAGTGGTATGCCCATGTCATTGAGAAGAGAAATACACTTTTCCCTTATTTCTTTTTTATTGAGATTAGTATGATACTTAAGATTTTCACTTATTTGAAATCCGACTGTGTACACAGGATTAAGTGCTGTCATTGGATCTTGGAATATCATTGCAATATCTGAGCCTCTAATCTGCCTCATTTCTTTTCCATTTTTTTCTAATTTTTCAATATTGATAATTTTATCATCTTTTTGAAATTTAATTTCACCCTCTTCAATTCTTGATAGTGTTGGAAGTAATTGCATAATTGTAGCTGCGGTAACACTTTTACCACAACCACTTTCACCAACGATACAAAGTGTTTTACCTTTTTCAACATCAAAGGAAACTCCATTAACTGCTTTGTTGCATCGATTATTCGTATAAAAAAAAGTTTTAAGATCTCTAACTGAAAGCGCTATATTATTTTTATCTTCCATTACTAACCTTGTTGTGATGGATCTGTTGAATCTCGTAGACCATCTCCTATAAAATTAACACAAAGAACAAAAACTGAAATAACAATTCCAACTGGTCCCCACATCCACCAATAGTTTTGTAAAATTAAAATATCTTGTGCAACATTTAAAATATTTCCCCATGTAGGAATATTTAATGGAACTCCTAAACCAAGAAAACTTAGTCCTGCTTCTGTTAAAATAAACATTGCCGTTGATAGAGTAATGTTTACCATTATAGGGCTTAATGCATTCGGCAACATATGTTTGTAGCATATCGTAAATGTAGATAAGCCAAAACTTCTTAGTGCTTGAACATATTCTTCCTCTCTTAAGGATAACATTCTAGCTCGAGCAAGTCTGTACATACCTCCCCAACCTGTAAGGATAAATATGGCCATTAAATTAAATAAACTTTGACCTGTGATAGATACGAGTAATAAAACTAAAATAATTTGAGGGAAAGACATAAATATTTCAGAAATTCTAAGAGCAATAACATCAATCCAACCACCTTTATATCCAGCGTAACAACCAACCGCTATTCCCACAACAGCTGATAGAATAGCACTTCCTAAACCGATAAATATTGAAACTCTGCCCCCAAATAATACCCTTGTAAACACATCTCGTCCTGTACTATCTGTTCCAAACCAATGATCAAATGATGGCGGTTGTCTCATAGAACGTAAATCTACTCGCATCGGATCATATGGTGAGAGAAGAGGAGCAAAAATAGAAGCTAAAATAATTATTGTAAAAATGATTAAACCTAAAACTGCTAAACGGTTATTTAAAAATTTATTAACTATTCTACTTCTTTTTTTTGTAGAAAAAGTTTTTTCCTCTTCACGTTTTCTTATTTGATCAAATTTCTTATCTAGTGAAGACTTTGCCATTATTCTTTTCCTAACCTAACTCTTGGGTCAATTAACGCTGTTAAAACATCTATTATTAAGCTTGCTGTAAGAACAACAAAAACATACATTAGTGAAATTGTCATAACTAAAGGATAATCAGAAGCACGCACAGAGCGAATAAACATACTCCCAATTCCTGGCCATTGGTAAACTTGTTCGATAATAGTTGATCCCCCTATAAGTAAAGGTAGACGAAAACCAATTAGTACAACAACTGGTGTTAGGGCTACTCTAAATCCGTGTAATATATTTACTCTCCACTCAGGCATTCCTTTTGATCGAGCAGTAGTAATAAATTCTCGTGCTAAAACATCTAACATTGATGAACGTGCATAACGCATAGCTCCTGCAGTCATCATTAATGCCAATACTAATGAGGGGAGAACAATATTTGGTATACGATCCCAAAGTGTTTCATAATGAGGTAGTAATCTACCTCCAACGGGAAGCCACTTTAATTCGATTGCAAATAAAAGAATAGCTACAAGTCCAAAAAAAAATTCAGGTATAGAAACTCCAGCCATTCCAGCAACAGTAAGAGAATTATCAGTACCGGAACCTCTTTTAAGAGCACTAATAACTCCTAAAGAACATCCTAAAATTGTTGAGAAAAATAATGCTACCATAGATAGCTCTAAAGTTGCAGGAACTGTTTTTACCATTATTTCAGAAATAGCAACACCACCTGCCATGGAATAACCCATGTCTCCTTGAACCATGCTAGTTAACCAAATCCAGTATCGTGTAAGGAAACTTTGATTTAGTCCATACGCTTCACGCATTGCATCAAGTTGTTCCGCAGTAATTGTTGATGCGAGTTCAGGACTGATCATATGTGAAACAGCATCGCCAGGTGATAATTCTAATCCTGAATAAACAAGAAAACTTATGACAAGCAACATCGGAAAGAAAATAAATAAACGTTGAATAATATAAGTGGTCACTTTTACTTTCCGTTATTATTAAAAAAAGAAAGCTGAGGCGTATGCCTCAGCTTTAATGATTTTAAATTAACTATGGTTTTGGATACTGCATAATCCACATCATACGAGTATAAGGGATATCAACAGCTTTAGTTCCCATGTTGTCCATAGCATCTAGTGCAGCAACATCGGCTACGTTTTTAGTAAATCCGTAGTCCATTTTTCCTGCAGCAGCATTCTTAATTAAGTTACCATCACCATCATAACTTGGGTAAGCAATGATATCAAAACCAGCTTTACCGCCATGATAGCCGTCAAAAGGTTCGAACTTCGCAAAGTCGTTCATTTTAACTTCAGTAATTTTGAATGCTCCAGATCCTATTGGCATTTGCCAGAAATCACTTTGTTGGAATTTCAGAGGATCAACATCACCTAATAAGTGCTTAGGTAAAATAGCAAATTGAGTGAAAGTAGTTAAGATGTTAGGATCAATTTTTGTTAATTCTAACGTAATAACTCTGTCTGCAATATTGTATTTAATACCAGAAACATCATCAGTTGAACCGTCTTTAAATGCATCAGCACCTTTGATTGATCCAACTGTGTTTCCAATTAGAGCGTGCATTTGAGGTGCTTTCATAGCAGTACGAATACTCCATGCTACATCCTCAACAGTTACATCGTTTCCATCATGGAAAGTAAGACCATCTTTTAGTTTAAATGTAAGACTTAAACCATCAGCAGCTAACTCATAACTTTCACAAGCTGAACATCCAACTGGTTGTAACGCACCATCAGCAACTAATAGTCTATCGAATACAACTTTGTTGTGTATCCATAAACCAAGGTTGTACCAAGGTTGTTCAAAGAATTCAACAGGACCAGTGTTAGTTTGTAATGTACCACCACTTACGTTCCAATCAGTAATTCCCCAGTTATAGTTATACTGAGCGTTACCATATGCTCCACCATTTCTATCAACTTTATTACTCTCATAGATGAATAATTTTTGATAGTACAATGGACAAATGTTAACTTGCTCCATTTGATATTCTTGTATTTCAAAGAAAGCAGGTTTTAGAACTTCTGGATCTGCACTTGAATTGATTTTTTCAATTAGCGCATCCATTTTTGGATCACCAGGAGTTTGTGGGTTTAGACCTGTTTTAAAAGTATTGTAATACTCTTGCATTGCAATTGCTGCACGAGCACCATAACCTAAGTCATAGTCAACAGCAGCTGGTCCGTTCACACCATCATCAGGAACTGAATTAAGTTGTGCACCAACATCACCTTGTAATAGACGGTAAGTCATTTTAACACCAACATCAGCAAAGTATGCTTGAATTGCTGCCATGAAGTCAGCTGTTAGCTGATCTCCATAATAGAAAACCATATCAAGTTCTCTATTAGAGTCCCAATTTGCTTCTGCTAAAAGTTGACGAGCCTTTTCAGGATTGTAACTGTAATCAGGTAGATTTGGAGACTTCATTGGACCGTTTGGTAATAAACTATCCGCCATTATGATTTGATCTTCAAATAATGTTTCACCGATTGTTTTCATGTCAATAGCCATACACAAAGCTTGTCTAACACGAGGATCGGATAATTGGTTACTGTTTGTAGGTTGTGCTGAAGCTGATGAAATGAACATCAGATGAGCCAATACTGCAACTATAACCACATATAGTTTTTTCATATTTCCTCCTATTGAGTAAAATACGCTACTAGCTAGCATATAATGTCCATATAAACATAATGTTAACCTTTAAACAAGGTATAAAATGATACAGATTAAAGCTAGCTAACTGATTGAAATTCTTAAGAAAAATTAGTTTTTAATACTAACTCTTTTAAGCATTTTTTCATGCATTTCTTTGGATCCATCATGATAGGTTCCAAACCATTGATCAAAAGGGATCATGAGATTTCCATAGTTTACCTCAAAATACTTATGATGCAGATAATGATTATAATTACTGAGATCTATTGCTCTCTTATCATTGATCATCATTTGTTTAAAACCTATATGACCATTTGCTGATCCTAAGCCCGCATGAAATAAATGATAAGTGGCATGTAGTGGATGTGAGAGAATAACCCAATGAATGATAACACCAGAAAAATATAATAAATGTTCAATAGGATGCATTGATAGGCTAGACCAAGGTCCAGGATTAACATTTCGATGATGAACAGAATGAGCAATTTTGTACATAAATTTAAAGTGTAAGAAACGATGAATTAAATAAAAGTGAGCATCTCTAAATGCTGGAATTAGTAAAAGAATAATAAAGAAATAAATGGGAGCTTCACTGAACTGAACAAAAGGTATCAAACCGGAAGCATAAAACCAAAAAGATAAAACCTCGTAAGCTGTCCAAATAGGAACACCCCAAAACAAACTCCAAAATAAATTATCAAATATTTGTTTATTAAATGTAAAAATCTTTTGAATTTTTTCTGGCCAGTTTGGGTTAAATTTAAATCTTATTCCTTGAGATTTTTTTACATAAAGTGGAATATGAATTAAACTAAAAAAAATTGTACCTATTACATAGTTCCGAATTAAAATTTCAGAAATCCAACCTGGTGAAAGATTTTTCATTTCGGAAAGTGCAGGTGTAAAAAAGTAGTAAGCGATAAACGCAACAGCTAAGTAAACAAGGTTCCAAGAAAAAATATACGAAAAGATAAACCAATCAAAAATTTTTTTTAAATTAAAAGGAAGTATCCAAATAGGATTTTTATCAGCCGCTTCTTTAGGAACGAAATGACCTCTTTTATCTCTATATCCAAAATTTTCTTCTTTAATCATCTTATTTAATTTTTTTACTATATTTAATATTTAATGCAATATTTTGATAATACCATTTTAACTCAGCTTAAATTCTTTTTTAAATTCACTAATTGTTAATACCTCATTAACTGGTTTGTCCCAACGAATACGGTGTATTCTTGGGAATCTCATAGCTACACCTGACTTATGTCTAGTACTCGGAAACACATCATCGAAGGCTACTTCTAATATAATCTCTTTTTTTACTTCTCTCACAGGACCAAATTTATTGATAGTATTATTCCTAATAAATTTATCTAATACTAATAGTTCTTTGTCAGTGTAGCCGGAGTACGCTTTTCCTATTGGAACTAATTCACTTTCTTTCCAAACACCAAAAGT
>CACGNZ010000017.1 GCA_902574475.1 uncultured Alphaproteobacteria bacterium
TGCGGATGAATTAGAAAAGGAAATTGTTCATATCAATTCAATTTTAAATAGAGAAATAGCGAAGGAGTCTATTCAAATTGCTGAAAACTTTGACCTTGCCTATACTCAATTAAAAATTGTCAATAAGTTAGAAAATTTTGGTATGGATGTTCCTACCTACCTCTATTACCCTACTAGTGTTTGGAAGCCACGAGATGGTTTCAAATTAGAAAAAGAATTACTTCACGCTTTTATGCATCAAGAATCTATGTTCAACATAAAGGCAAAAAGTAAAGATGGTGCCATAGGTTTAATGCAAGTATTACCTTCAACAGCAAAATTTATTACGACAAGTAAAGACGTGAAACAAAGCAATAGTAATATTCTTAAAAATCCAGAAATAAATTTAGAGGTTGGTCAAGAATATTTAACTTATCTTCTTGATCTAGAGCAAGTTTCAAAAAATCTTATATTTCTCGCAGCAGCTTATAACGGTGGTCCTGGAAATTTACAAAAATGGAAAAATGAAACAAATTATATGGAAGACTCACTCTTTTTTATGGAAAGTATTCCATCAAGAGAAACAAGGTGGTTCATAGAAAAGATCTTAACAAAATATTGGATTTACCAAAATAAAAATAATAAAGAAATGCGTTCCCTAAAAATGCTAGCAAATGGAAATGATCCGCTTTATTAATAGGTTATGCCAATTGATACTTCTCTAGATTTTGTTCCTATAAATATTGCTGTTATTACAATTTCAGATTCAAGAACTAAAAAAAACGATACATCTGGAGATACATTAGAAAAGCGAATTACTGATGCTGGTCATACAATGATTAAACGTACAATTATACCAGATGATGTTTCTCAAATAAAAGATACCTTAGATACAATGTCAAAAGAAAAAGAGATTGATTGCATTATTACAACTGGTGGAACTGGTCTAACAGGAAGAGATACAACACCAGAAGCTGTAAATGCTATTGCTAGTAAACATATTGATGGATTTGGTGAATTATTTCGCCAAGTTAGTTTTGAAAAAATTGGTACATCAGCAATACAATCACGAGCAGTTGCAGCCTTAATAAATAGTACGTATGTTTTTTGTTTACCAGGATCAACAGGTGCATGTAAAGATGGTTGGGATGAAATTTTACAATATCAATTAGATATTAGACATAAGCCCTGTAATTTTGTTGAAATCATGCCAAGATTAAATGAAAAGTAGTGAGTGATTTTTCTATAGAAAAATCAATTGATGGACCTGTAATTGGTTTAGATGAAGTTGGCAGAGGTCCATTGGCAGGCCCTGTGGTGAGTTGTGGATGTTATTTTTCTAATTATGATGATTTAGAATATGAAATACCTATAACTGATTCAAAGAAACATACAGCAAAACAAAGAGAAAAATTATTTTTATTTTTTAAAAAATTACAAAAAGAAGAAAAACTTAAATATTACTTAGGATATGCAAGTGTAGAAGAAATAGATAAAATTAATATTTTGGAAGCAACAAAATTATCAATGAAAAGAGTAATAGATAAATTTAAGTTTGAAAATCCACATCTTATTATTGATGGAAACTTTTCATTAAATTATCAAAATGAAAAATCTATAATAGGCGGAGATAAAAAATCTTTATCGATTGCAAGTGCATCTATTATTGCAAAAGTTCACCGTGATCGACTGATGAGTATACTTGATAGTAAGTTTACATTTTATGATTGGAAAAAAAATGCAGGTTATGGAACTAAAAAACATATTGATGCAATACACAAACACGGTGTAACTCAATTTCACCGAAAATCGTTTGAACCAATTAAATCTTTATTAAAAAAATAAATTACACAAATTTATCCATGCAAAGAATGCATACCAAATATTATTTTATTATGCTTCAAAAAGATGCGACAAACACTAAATTGGTATTAAGTTTCATCATTCCTCCCATTTGATGAACTATTCCAGGGGTCTACGGACCCCTTTTTTATGTTTTTTAGGCAAATTTTAAGGTTATCCCTACCTAAAGATTCCCTCTGTTGATAACTCAATTGACCTGATTCCATATCTGCTTAAAGATTCTTTTTATCAATTATGAAGAAAAATCAAATTATCTTAGGTGATTCTATTAAGGAAATGAAAAAATTAAAAGATCATTCAGTTGATCTTATTTTTGCTGATCCACCCTATAATCTTCAATTAAAGGATACATTATACAGACCTGATCAAACAACGGTCGAAGCTGTTACACAAGATTGGGATAAATTTAATACATATAAAGAATATGATCAATTTACCAATGCATGGCTTAGTGAATGTAAACGTGTTTTAAAAAAAGGTGGAGCGCTTTGGGTCATAGGAAGTTATCATAATATTTTACGTGTAGGTTCTACTATTCAAGATGAAGGTCTATGGATTTTAAATGATATTATTTGGCATAAAACAAATCCTATGCCAAACTTTCGTGGTACACGTTTCACAAATGCCCATGAAACACTTTTATGGTGCACAACTTCAAGAGAAGCGAAATACACATTTAACTATCAAAACCTCAAAGAACTAAATGAAGGAAAACAAATGCGAAGTGACTGGTATATACCTATTTGTTCAGGGAAAGAAAGATTACGTAAAGATAACAATCAACGATCACACCCAACGCAAAAACCAGAAGCTCTTCTCTACCGAATTCTATTAGCATCGACAAACAAAGGTGATCTTGTGCTTGATCCATTTTCAGGAAGTGGGACAACAGCTGTTGTTGCAAAAAAATTACAACGTAACTTTATTGGCATAGAAAAAGATAAAGACTACGTTAAACTTTCAAAAGAACGATTAAAGAAAACCAAAGTACTAAAAGAAGATGTTGTCACTATTGCAAAGAGCAGAAAAGAATTACCAAAAGTTCCTTTTGGTGAATTAGTCGAGCAAGGAATTATTCCACCTGGCGCAGTATTAACTGATAAGAAAGAACGTTTTAAAGCAACGGTCAGTATTGATGGTACACTTAAAATAAAAGATTTAACAGGATCTATTCATCAAATGGGAGCAAAGATACAAGGGTTGCCAAGTTGCAATGGTTGGGATTTTTGGCATGTGAAAGATAAATCTAAATCAATCCTGCTAGACGAAATACGATCTAATTACCGTAAAGATAAATTGAATTAGTATTTTAAGAAGTGAGAATAAATTAAAGAATAATTAATTATAAATAATATGAATAAAGTGTTGCTTATTTTTATAATTTCATATTTTTTTTCATTATCAGCCTTAGCTTTAACAAATAAAGATTTTACAGATAAACAATTACTGTGTCCTAAATTATTATGGGGAGTTGAATTTATTTCTTCTAATAGAGTCAAAGTAATTGAAACAGATTTAAATAAGAAAACTTCAATTAATGAATATTTCTACGATACTGATTTAGATCTATCATTTATTAATATATTCCAAAGTGAAAATAATATTAGGGATAGAGTCTACTCTATTGAACTAAATACTCTGAGAGTTGATGTATGGACAATGACAGGGGGAGGCTTTACAACAAGAGAAATGTTTCCCATGGGTTTGTGCGAATTTGTAGAAAATGATGATATTTTTTCCCAGATAAAAAATTTAAAATCAAACCAATAAATTTAAACCTTAATTAGTATTTCTAAAAATTGTACGTCAGCATTAATTCCGCCTCTTGATTTGGATTAGCGCTAAAAGACTCACTGGCATTAAATCCTAAATTAAAACCATGTATATTTTTTGATATACCAAGTTTAGCCTCTGCATTTTCATCACCAGCTAATGACAGGCTGTATTGTGTCTCACGATTTGATATAAAGTTAATAGCAAAGTCTATAGTATCTCTACGTTCACTCCTGTTGCCTTGAACTCTACTATAACTAGAGTTAATATTTAAATAATCTCCAGCAATAAATGTTAACCCAATCATGGAACTGATTAAATGATCTGAATTTGCTTTTTGCGTGTACGTATAAATTGTTGAAGTATCTGTTACATAATTGATCTTGGCATCCGATGAATTACTAAAATCAGTAATAACTTTAAGCGATCCAAATGGTTGAAATTTATTTTCATTAAACTGAATATTATCGCTAACTTCAAAACCAAATGAGGCTAATCCACTCTCTATTGTCTGACTTGCATAATACAAAGCATTTATTCCAGTCTCCTTATAGTCATCAAGTTTAGTATAACCTAAATCAAGACGTCCTATTGGAGTTATATTAAAATCACCTTTATCAATTGTTTTACCGTAATTGATAGAGCCAAATATTTGTGTTCCATCCCGCGTCCCAGTTAATACATTAGAATTATGGACTCTTTTCAAATCACTTTCTATTAACCCTATGCCTAACAATGTTTCGATAAAATTATTATTATCGAGTGGCCTTGTTCGGTAAATAGAGAAATTTATATTTTCACTATCAACACTTGTTCCATTTGTTCCAATATCCGTATCACTTTCACCATACTGAATAGCAAAACCAAGAAAATCACTATCACTTAATTTTTTATCAAATCCTAATGCTACTGCTTGCCCTTCAGTTTCTTGTTTTGATGAATTTATACTATCACCAATTTTTGATACAAAAGTTGATCCAGATGTCCATGCAGACCAATTACCTGGCATAATGGAATTGGCATTTTTTTCAATATTATCATTAGCTAATGAGGCAAGAATGGTATTATCAATATCTAATTGTAAACCTTGGCTCGATAAAGAATCACTCAATCTATTTTGTCTTAAATATCGTAAACGATTTGAGACAGTATCAATAGACTGACTAATGTAGTTTTTTGCTAATTCACTTTGTGCATCTATTGAACCTACAACATCTTTAATTGTTGTGGGATCCAACCTATCATCACTGACAGTAAAACTTAGAGCTGTTGTTGACGTTATACCAGAATAAGAAGCATCACTTCCGTCATCAAAAGCTGTTGCATCAATTAAAACATAATATTCAACATTATATTCAAAATCTGAGCTAGGATTAATTGTTATAGCAGTTGTTCCACTTCCTGTAACTTGACTACTTGTGACATCTATTGTTTCAACAAGAGAATTATCAGATGTTTTATAAATTTTTATATTGCCACTTTCTACATCCATCGGCTCACTAAAGGTTAGAACTATATTAGCATCTATTGAAACACCTGTAGCGTTATCCGCTGGTGAAGAAGAGCTTAGAGTCGGAACTGCTAAATTATAAGCTGCATTATTTAAGGTATATTCATTAACTTCATCATTATTACCACCACCTTTATCGCCATCAGTTCCCGTAATAAATACTTTACTACCATCATCATTAAAAGCTATACCTTCAGGGTGCACTTCCTCATCTGCTACACTATAATCATCAACGAGAGTTGCACTAGAAATATCAAAACCTGTTGTTAAACTATATTCATAAATCTTATCTTGGCTTTTATTCAAAACAAATAATGTAGTTCCATCACTACTGAATGCCAACGAAGTTGCGCCAGAAGTTACAGTTAAACTATCCACATATGTTACTGTTGATGATAAATCGAATGCAGTTTCAACAGTGTATTCATCGATTTCATCGTTATCCTCAATAAACAACTTTGTACCAGTAGAATCGAATTCTATTGCCACAAAATTATCAAACTGCTCATGATTAAAAGTATGAAGGCGAGTTGCCGATGATATTTCATACGGTACGGTAAGCCTATATGTTATTACACCATAGTTGTTTACCGAAAGATACATTCTATCACCGTCTTCGTTAAATCTTATATCATGAATTCTTCTACCTCCTCCTCCTGCTGAAAATGCTAAGTCTGTTATAACAGTCGTAGTAGCCTCACCATCATCTGTATCTCTTATTTGTTTTTCAAAGCTTTTTGTTGAGACGTCATACGGAGTAGTTAAATCATATTGAACTACAACATTTTTATAGCCTGTGTCGGTACCAACAATATACATTTTATCACCATCATCATCGAATGTTATCCCGTATGATAAAGTAAATTCAGTATGAGTTGCTTCAGCATCCTCATGATTTATATCTGCTTTAAGAGAATTAATAAAAATACAATTGAAAAATAAAAAAATTAAAAGATAGATTAAATTTTTTTTCATTTTCACCAAATTTACAAACATTAAAAAATATTAATAACTTTTGGCCTTTTTTATTTTAAAATAGGGCTAGTGGCCGACCTATTTGTATAATTATCAGTCTTTTTAAGTATTTTTTTTAAATTTAATAGAATTATTCTTGGATGCGGGCATAAATCCTAGGCATGTAGACAAACAGAGTGAGTGCTCTTGCAATAAAGAAAAGGCAGAGAGACAGCCATAATCCTGTATTCCCAAAACTTGCTATTAAAAAGAAAGAGACAACAATATAGATGGCGACAGATACGATCATCGCATTACGCAGTTCTGTTGTTTGCGATGCACCAACAAAGATACCATCAAATTGAAAACAAAAAGACGCTGCAAAAGGAATGATGATTACCCAATAAGAAAAAGAAAAACTAATCTCTCGGATGTCAGGTAAATCTGTCATCATCATAATATAATAATTTTTACTAAAGAAAAAAATGATGCATATTATTAAACCTGTTGCCGTACTTAAGATGAAAGAATTTTTAACAACATCTTTTAATAAATTTAAATTTTTTGAACCAATAGAATATCCAACGATACCTTCGGTAGAAAAGGCATAAGCATCAAGAACATAGGCTGATAACATTATAAAATTTAGCAAAATGGTATTTGCCGCTACTGTTTCTTCACTGATAGAATTACCAAGATAGGTAAAATATAAAAAGGCAAAGGCAAGAAGAAGAGATCGAATAAATATATTAAGATTAATATTAAAAATATTTTTAACTTTACTAAGATTAAAAATTTTTTTTGTATTGAGTTCTAATTTGGTCATCATGCTTAGATCATAGAATGTATAGAATAAAAAGATTATAGTTGTCAGCGTTGAAGCTATGAGTGTGCCTAAGGCAACACCCAAAACATTTAAATTAAAATATAAAACAAAGACTAAACTTAAAATTATATTGGCAATAGAATAAAACCCGACAATAAGGCTAGATGTTTTTGTTTTTTGTAAACCAATAAACAATCCTGTGATCACAAAAATCGTTAGCTCACCAAAAGAGGAGTAAATACGAAAAGTAAAATAATCTTTAAAATATAGTTTCGTCTCCTGTGATAACTCAAAAATAGATAAGGAAATATTATATATGTATGTTTGAAGAATAATTAATAAGAGGGAAATAATAATAACAAAAGCAATATTACGTAAAAAAATATTTATGATTTCTTGATAATCTTTTGATCCATCTGCCTGTGCAATCATTCCAACCGTACCTGACCGTAAAAAACCAAAACTTCCAAAAAGAATGGAAAAGACACTTGCTGCAATACTAGTCGCAACCAAATAACTAGCGTTATCAAGATTGCCCATTAAGCCCGTATCAACAATAGCCACAAAAGGAATGACTAAATTTGCAAAAAAAATAGGGATAGATAATTTAAAAATATTTTGAATGGATGATTTTGAAGACATTTTTAGTGTAGCAAGAATTTATATTAGTAAAATTTGACAGTAAGTAATTAAGGCTACTTTCTTATCAAAATATTCACTATCTTTATTTATCAAATCTTATAAAGCATTACATACTTTAAATGAAAATTGGCAGATACAAATACGAGTTTGATTTCTTTAGTTGGATCAAAAAAACAGAACTTGTTGAACTAGATGGTGTTAACCCATCTGATGATCCAGTGCGCCCAGAACTTGATAATGATTTTCGTACATCAAGGGGAAGAAAAATTTTTGGCCTTAAATATAAGGATGATATTGAGGGTATTGCCTGCTTTGCCTTTACAAATGAAATACCTGCAACCATTAAAGAAATGGATTTAATGAGTGTCGAAGAAGATCAAGCAACCATTCCAATTGCCTATACGTTATGGTCATTTAAAAAAGGGGCAGGGAAAAAAATTATGAAAGAGCTGCAAAAATATATAAAATCAAAAGAGCAGTTTGAAAGTATCATTACCATTTCGCCTTTAACTCCCGTTGCTACACACTATCATATTCGAAATGGTGCCAGATTAATTAAGATTAACCCTACAACACAAAACTTCGAATATAAAATTTAAGACTTAGGGGTTCAAAAATTATTATTTGAACTATTTATTTTACAAATCGAAACAAAATAAATATTGTTGGAAATGGCCTACCAGATAAATACTAATTATTCCGTTACTTTTGATGATGTTCTGCTCTCACCAGCGTACTCGGAGATAAAACCAAAAGACGTAGATACATCGATTACAATTGGAAAAGTAAAATTACATATTCCTATACTCTCTGCTGCTATGGATACCGTGACAGAGAACAAAATGGCGATCAATTTAGCACTTAATGGTGGTCTTGGTGTTATTCACCGTAATATGCCAATTGATAAACAAGCAAGTGAAGTCAAAAAAGTTCATAGTTTTAAAGTTAATGTTAAAAAATTTCAAAATGCTGTAATTAATTCTAATAAGCAAATTGCAGTAGGCGCTGCAATCGGTGTTGAAAACAATGCTTACTTACGACTATTAGAATTATTAAAAGTCGGCGTTGATATAGTCTTTATTGATGTTGCTCATGCACATACAAAAACAACTTTACAGTTTATTGAAAAAGCAAAAAAAGTTTTAAAGAAAACCCCTCTCATAGTTGGAAACATTGCTACTAAAAAAGCTGCATCAGATTTAATTAGTGCTGGTGTAGATGCAATTAAAGTAGGTATTGGACCAGGATCAATTTGTACAACAAGGGTTGTTACTGGTGTTGGTATTCCTCAACTCTCAGCTGTAATGGATACATTTCAAGTTGCCAAAAAATTTAAAATTCCTGTGATTGCAGATGGAGGAATAAAAACATCAGGTGATATTGCGAAAGCTATAGCAGGTGGTGCAAGTGCTTGTATGATAGGCTCTTTATTTGCTGGCACTGAAGAGTCACCAGGAAAATTATTAACGATTAAAGGTAAAAAATATAAATCCTATAGAGGTATGGGCTCTGTAGGAGCAATGCAAAAAGGATCTTTTGATCGATACTCACAAGAAGAAACAAAGAATGCCAAAAAATTAGTAGCAGAAGGTGTGGAAGGAATGGTTCCATACAAAGGTAAAATTGAAGATGTAGCCTATCAACTTGTTGGTGGTTTAAAATCTTCTATGGGCTACACTGGTCATAAAACAATTAAGAAAATGCAAGGCAATTGTAAATTTGTCTTTATTTCAAAAGCAGGAGCCCGGGAAAGTAATGTCCACGATGTCATTATGTAATAATGTATCGAATCATCATTGAATTGATACAATAAAATAAAAATGGTTTCAGCATCAACAAAACATAAAGTAGCAATCGTGATGGGTAGCAAATCTGATTATGCTACCATGAAAAATTGTGAAAAAATTTTAAAATTACTGAAAGTTAAGTTTGAAACCAAAATTGTTTCTGCACACCGCACACCAGAGAGAATGTTTAAATTTGCTAAAGCGGCGGAAGATAATAATATTTCTGTCATTATTGCTGGTGCTGGAGGCTCTGCACATTTACCAGGAATGATTGCATCATTAACAACTATACCCGTAATCGGTGTACCAGTAGAAAGTCGTAAATTAAAGGGATTGGATAGTTTGTTATCAATAGTACAAATGCCAAAAGGTATTCCTGTTGGTAGTGTTGCAATTGGTGAGGACGGCGCAATGAATGCCGGTTTATATGCAGCTTCCATTATTGCTCTTACAAATAAAGACATTAAGAAAAATCTAAAAAATTATCGAAGTAAACAATCAAAAGCTGTTAGACAAAAACCATAAGTCATGAGTACACCCACACTTGGCATTATCGGTGGTGGACAATTAGGAAGTCTTTTAGCAGATGCAGCAAAAAGAATAGATATACAAACCGTCATATTAAGTGATGATCCTGATGCACCCGGGAAACACTTTGCGACTAAATTTATTTTTGGTCAGTATGATGATGATACAACGATAAATAATTTTATTAATGCGGTTGATCTTGTTACATATGAATTTGAAAATATTCCCTTCACAATATTAAAAAAAATTAATGAATGCAAAAAAGTTTTACCAAAACCTGAAATTAATCAACTCATTCAACACCGAGAAACAGAAAAAAAATTTCTCAATGATAATAATATAACAACAACAAAATATGTAACTGTCAAAAATGAAAGGGATTTGAGTGAAAATGTAGACTTGCTTCCTGGTTTGTTAAAAACCACAACGTTAGGATACGATGGTAAAGGTCAGTATAAATTAAACACTGTAGATGATATTACGAAAGAAATTGATTTTACAAAAGAATATATTTTAGAAAAACTCATTCATCTTAAAAAAGAAATTTCAGTCGTCATTACTCGTTATGATCAAAATAGTTATGAGATCTATGATCCTATTGAGAATGTTCATGAAGAGCAAATTTTAAAATATTCAACAATACCAAGTGATATCTCTGATGACATACGAATAAAATCAATTGAGTGGGCAAAACAAGTTGTAGAAAAACTAGATTATATTGGAACGTTATGTGTAGAATTTTTTATTGATACTGATGATAATTTATATGCTAACGAAATTGCTCCTCGTGTTCATAATTCTGGACATCTAACAATGAACTCTCATAATATTAGTCAATTTGAAAATCATTTACGAGCAGTATGTGGCTTAGAAAAAATTGAGACAAAAAAATTGTATAATGCCAAAATGATTAATTTAATTGGTGATGATATAACACCGTATCGAAATAAAACATTTAAGGATAATGAATTTTTTTATGACTATTTAAAAACAGAAATTAAACATAAAAGAAAAATGGGTCATATAACGATTATTGAAAAATAAATTATTAACATAAATTAAATTGATCAGTTAGTTGTGTTACCAGTTGATATTTATTAGCAACATTTACTAAATCTTCTCCTTCACGAAAAGATTGTTTATCTAATTGTTTAGTTGGATCTCCGCCAGGCCATATTCTCCAACTATCATTATCAACAACATCAGATAAAACTAACGAGTTATCCGATACTTTAAAACCAAGCTCAAACTTAATATCTACCAAATGAATAGGACCATCAATTGTCTCAATTGTTTTCCATTTGTCTTCTATAAGCTCGAAACTTGGAAGAATAATTCCATTAATAGCTATTTCTAATTCTTGATCAGACAATAATTTTTTGGTTTTCATTAAGCTTTTCCTTGTAACAGGTTGTTTGGCTGAGAATAACTCCCATTCTTCTCCAGTTTTTACAAATGGATCCGTAAATACACCCTCTTCCCATTTTCCATCTTTCAAAAATTGTCTTCTCGCTTCACTCTCATCCATTTGAACAGGTTCTGAAACATGGGGAGGGATAACAACGGCTTGTTTATGAAATATTTCCCAAACTAAGTTTTCAAATTGATGAGGATTACTTTTATCTTTTGCAAATTGAGTGTTTCTACTTAAATAACTTCCCCACGCATAGCGTCTTACTACAAATTCCAAAGGAAGCATATTACAGTTATGACTTAAAAGACTATTTGGCGAATCTTGTTCAATAAATGATGTTTCAATACCGGCCTTGGTTAGCATACTAAACACATTACTTGTTTGTTTTGTCTTTTGTATTCCAATATCTTTAATTTCCTCTTTCTTCGCTGCATCCCCACCTGTTAAAAAATCTTTTGTTACGATTCGAATGATATTTTGATCATTTGTTTTCTCAATAATTTTTGTTTTTCCTTCAACTAAAAAAGAATTACTCATTAATATATCTCCAACCAATATCTTTTCGATAATATCCCTCATCCCAATTAATTTGATTGATTATATTGTGAATATTTTCTCTAATAGTTTTTAAATCCTTACCCGTATTAGAGATATTTAAAACACGCCCACCATTAGAGATCCATTTGTTTTCTTTAAGCATTGTTCCTGCATGAAATAGATAGTCATCCGTTGTTAAAGTAAGATTTTCCAAATTATTAATTGGTGTCAATTTTTTATAATTCTCAGGATATCCATGAGCAGCCATTACTACTGTCATGGCATAATCATTTTTCCACTTAATTTTTTTTATTTCATTTAAGGTGCCTATAGCTGATGCATGAAGGAGTTCTAATAAATCTGTTTCTAATAGTGGAATAATTGCTTGTGTTTCAGGATCGCCAAAACGAACATTAATTTCGAGTAAATTTGGACCCTTATCTGTTAGAATTAATCCTGCATAAAACATTCCTTGATACTTGATGCCTTGTTCAGCAAGATGTTGAACGATAGGCTCAACAAATGTTTTGGATAATTCATTCATTTTATTTGATGAAATAGAAGGAACAGGTGTGTAGGCTCCCATACCACCAGTGTTTAAGCCTTTTTCTCCTTCCAAGATTTTTTTATGATCTTGTGCTGTTGTAAGTGGCAACACAAATCCATTTTTATCAACAAGTGAAAATAAACTTACCTCTTCACCAACTAAAAATTCTTCAATAACAACAACTGAACCAGCATCACCAAAAGAATTATCTTTAAAACATTTAATCAGCGCATCCTTTGCATCATCCTTTTTTTGACAAATAATAACTCCTTTTCCTGCTGCTAAACCATCAGCTTTGATAACAAGAGGATAGGATTGGTTTTGACAAAAATTTAAGGCATCATCATAGTTGTCAAATACGTCATAGGCAGCTGTTGCAATATTTAATTTTTTACAAATATCTTTTGTAAACTTTTTTGATTTTTCTAGTTCAGCTCCCATTTGATCAGGACCAAAAACTAATATAGCATTGTTCATTAAAAGGTTTGATAATCCTTTAGTTAAAGGCAATTCTGGACCTATCACCACTAAATCAATTTTACTTTCTATACAAAATTGAAGAATAGCGTCATGATCATTAACATCTGTGATAATTGAAGAAGCAATTTCACTGATACTATCACTTCCAGGAATACAATATAAATTAGAACAATTAGGAGATTGTTTTATGCCATAACATAATGCGTGCTCTCTTCCACCATTACCAATGACAAGAACGTTCATGAAAAAAAATAATTCATTAATTAATTATTTGAAGCAAGACTTAAAAATGAAAGTTTTTTTTAAGCTTTCGTCATTCAAGTAATCTAAAGGTCTGACTGGATACTCTCCTGTAAAATAATGATCAGTAAATTGAGGATTATCATTATCTCTCTCATCATAACCAAGAGCTTGATACAGACCATCTAATGATAAAAATTTTAATGATTTAGCTCCAATATATTTACACATTTCCTCTAAATTTTTGTTTGCAGCCAATAATTCTTCTTGGGTGGGAGTATCAACTCCGTAAAAGTCAGGATATTTAATTGCAGGTGAAGCAATACGCATATGGACTTCTTTTGCTCCAAAATCATAAAGCATTTTTATTATCTTTGTGGATGTTGTTCCTCGAACCAATGAGTCGTCAATTAAAACAACTTTCTTTTTTTTAATAGAACTTTGGTTAGGATTTAGTTTTAACTTTACACCTAAACTTCTAATTTGCTGAGTTGGTTCAATAAATGTCCTCCCAACATAATGATTTCGTATTAATCCTAACTCAAAAGGAATACCAGACTCTTGACTAAAACCAAGTGCAGCAGGAACACCAGAATCTGGAACTGGTACGACTACATCAGGTTTTATATCAGTTTCTTTTGCTAAGTATGTACCTAAATTTTTTCTATATTCATAGGCGGTTTTATTTTTTAAAATACTATCTGGCCGCGAAAAATAAATATATTCAAATACACATGGTTTGATTTGTTTTTTTGGAAAAGGTCTTCTACTTTCAACTTTATTATCGTTAATAACTACAACTTCTCCATTTTCAATTTCACGGATAAATTTTGCACCTATAATGTCTAGCGCGCAAGTTTCAGAGGCAAGGATAAATGCATTTTTAAATTTACCTAAAACAAGTGGTCGAATACCTAATGGATCTCTTGCGCCAATCAACTTACCATTAGCAATAATTGATAAAGCATAACCACCTTGAATTTGCATTAAAGCATCAATAATTTTATTTAAAATATCTTTCTTTTTTGAACGAGCTACAAGTTGAACAATTGTTTCGGTATCTGATGTTGTTTGAAATATTGCACCTTCGCGTACCATTTGTTCTCTTAAAAGGAGTGCATTAGTTAAATTACCATTATGAGCAATACTAATAGCTCCACCATGAAGATCAGCATAAAAAGGCTGTATATTCCTTATTGTTTCACCACCCGTTGTTGAATAGCGATTGTGTCCTATCGCAATTTTTCCCTTTAACTTATCTAATGAATGTTTCTTCGTAAAATTATCGCCAACTAATCCAAATTTTCTTTCTGAGTGATAGGAGTTGCCATCATAGCTTACTATTCCACAACCTTCTTGACCACGATGTTGCAACGCATGCAAACCAAGAGCTGTTAAGGCAGCAGCATCTTTGGTTCCACTTATTCCAAAAACACCACACTCCTCGTTAAATCTGGGAACATGAGATTGCCTTACCTCAAATTTTTTTAGGAAATTTAGTCGATTTTTCATCTTACTGCTGTTTTGTTAAAAGTGTTTTTGCTACCATCTGTAATGCTCTTGGATAAACCTTATGCTCTTCTATCAATATTTTCTTTGAGAGTGATTCGGTATTATCTTTCTTCAAAATCTTTACTTTTTTTTGCAATATAATCTTTCCAGAGTCAATTTTAGCGTTAACGTAATGAACACTACAACCAGAATAGCTCGCTTTAGCCTTTATGGCCTGATCTTGAGCATTTAAGCCTTTGAAAGCTGGAAGATAAGATGGATGAATATTGATTAATCGCGATCGCCACTGCCTTACAAATTTTGAGTCTAAAACTTGCATAAAACCAGCCAAACAAATGATATCTATATTTTTTAGATACTTCATGACTTTGTTTTCGAAATTTTTTCTTGCAATAAAATGTATGAATGGAATTTTATTTTTTTTGGCAATAGTTAAACCTTTTGCTTTGGAGTTATTAGAGACTACTAATTGAACCTCTACTAAACTTTGTTTTTTCAACGATGATTGTATTAGTGATTCTAAATTGGAACCTCTTCCCGATATGAAAATAGCAACTTGTAATTTTTTCAACTAATTGTGCACCTTGATGATTTGTTAACTTCTATTTTCCCAATTTCAAAAATATCTAAATTTTCATCTTTTATTAATTGTTCAAATTCTTTGTAATTATTTTTTGAAATAGTCATTATCAAACCTAATCCACAATTAAAGGTCTTCAACATTTCTTCGTCTGAAATATTAGCTAAACTTTGAAACCATTGAAAAATTTCTTCATCACAAATAAATTTTTTATCAATCCTTGCTGATAAATTTTCAGATAGCATTCTTGGTGCATTACCAACAATACCTCCGCCTGTTATATGCGAAATACCGTTGATAAGATTTGTTGTTAAAATTTTTTTTAAAAAAGGAAAATATAATTTTGTAGGAGCCATTAAGGCTGCTGCATTTGTTTCGTAAGATGATTTAAATTCTGTTTTTTTTTGTAGATCTATATTTTTATCTTTTAAAACCTTTCTAATCAGAGAATATCCATTTGAGTGAAAACCTGAAGATCTAATCCCATATAGAAGATCATCTTCTTTCATGATATCTCTTTTAGGTAAAATTTTTTTTCTCTCCACTGCACCAACACAAAATCCAGCAAAATCAAAATCATCTTTTTTATAGAGCCCAGGCATCTCTGCTGTTTCACCACCAATAAGAGAACAATTATTTATCTTACAAGCTTCAGTGATGCTTTTCATAATTTTTAAAAAAGAATTTTTATCAATCTTGGAAGAAGCATAGTAATCTAAAAAAAATAATGGCTCTGCCCCATGGCAAAGAATATCATTAAGACACATACCAACAAGATCATTACCTAAACCATCTAAAATGTCAGTTTCAATCCCTAGTAATATTTTTGTCCCTATTCCATCTGTACCAGAGACCAATAAAGGATCTTCATATCCACAATTTTTAAGATCAAAAATACCACCAAATCCGCCAATTTTATCAAAATTTCCGTTTCTGTTAGTTGATTTGCTTAGCTCAGAAATATCTTCAACAAGGGCATCTGTATTTTCTATATCAACACCTGCTTCTTTATATGTTGTCATATTTAATTAGTTTTAAACGAATCGTTAACGAGTAAACTATTAATACAGTAAATTAAGTTGATTCGTACTCATAATGACAAATACAATTCAAATTCTATCCATTGAGAAGACAGGGAAAGAAAGTTCACTACAAAAAGAACACAATAATAAATCCATCAAAATTATAGATGGATATTTCTTTTCGAGAAATCTTGATGATCAAAAGTTTACTAAAATAAGTAAACTTATTTCTAATGACGTTTCTCAAACAATATTAACAAAAAAAAATATAAATAAGGTTTTATCTAGTTATTGTAATTTCAACTGGGTTGTAGAAATAAAATTTTTACCAGGTGTAACTGATAATATAGCTACAACTGTAAAAGAAATAATCAAAGATAATCTAAAAAGTAGTTTCAAAAGCTTTGAACTTGGTTCAACAAAAATTATTTTAATAAAAGGAAGAAAAGAAGATATTACCAAAATATCTAAAAATGAAGCAAATCCCTTAATTCAAACAATTAAGATTTATCCATTTAAACAATATTTAAATAATTTTAAAAAAAATCAGTTCAAAATAGAAAAGGTAAAATTACCGAAAAAAAAATATAGTAAAAAAGAAATTAATTTAGATATTTCTGATTATAATCTTAGCCTCATTGGTAAACTTGGTATTGAAGAAAATGATAAATCTAGAAGAGGAACACTTGGCTTAGATCTAAAATCTATAAAAACCATAAGAAATTATTTTTCCACTATAAAACGTAAACCAACAGATGTAGAAATTGAAACATTAGCTCAGACTTGGTCCGAGCACTGTAAACACAAAATATTTTCAGCTAAAATTGATGATATTCAAGAAGGTATATTTAAAAAATATATTAAAGGCGCTACTGAAAAAATTATTCAATTAAGAAAAGATAATTTTTGTGTTTCTCTTTTCACTGATAATGCCGGTGGAATAGAATTTAATAAAGATTGGATTATTTGTCATAAAGTTGAAACACATAATACACCTTCAGCCTTAGATCCATTTGGTGGTGCAATCACTGGAATTGTTGGTGTTAATAGGGATTGTCTTGGATTTGGGAAAGGAGCAAAACCTATAGCGAATACGTATGCATATTATTTAGCAGACCCGAATAAGAAATATCAATTGTATCGTCAAAAAAATAAGGATCCAATGCTTCCAGCAAATTTCATTGCGAAGGGTATTATAAGTGGTGTTAGAGTTGGGGGAAATTGTTCGGGTATTCCTACTCCTCAAGGTAATGTATATTTTGATGACCGGTTTGCAGGAAAGCCCCTTGTATTTTGTGGAACAGTTGGGATTATTCCGAAAAAAATTAAAGGAAAATTATCACATAAGAAGAAAGCTAATCCAGGGGACATCATACTAATGGCTGGAGGCAGAGTAGGAAAAGATGGTATTCACGGTGCAACGTTTTCATCGGAGGAATTAGATCCTAATAGTCCAGTTTCTGCAGTACAAATTGGTGATCCTATAACACAAAAGAAAATGTCTGATGTCATCATTAGAGAATTACGTGATGAAAATCTTTACTCGAGCATAACAGACAATGGAGCTGGAGGATTATCATCATCAATTGGAGAAATGGCAAAAGAGAGTGGTGGTTTTATAGTTAATCTTGAAAAAGTTCCTCTCAAATATAATGGATTATATCCTTGGGAGATTTGGGTTTCTGAATCGCAAGAAAGAATGACACTAGCAGTACGTCCAGCGAACGTAAAAAAAGTTATAAATAGATTTAATGCAAGAGGTGTGGAAGCAACAATAATTGGTAAGTTTATTAAAAAAGAAAAAGCCATAGTAAAATACAATAAAACTGAAATTCTCAATTTAGATATGGAATTTCTTCATGAAGGTTATCCAAAATTAAATTTAAAAACATCTTTTCCAAAAATTAAAAAAGAAAAGAAAAAAATAATTAAGAAAAGTTCTTTGATAGTTAAACTACATAAACTTCTCTCTAGTCCAAATATTGTATCAAAAGAATTTATAGCAACGCAATATGATCACGAAGTACAAGCTACCTCTATTATAAAACCATTACAAGGCGAAGGCAGAGTTTTTGGAAATGCTACTGCTATTAAGCCCCTATTTGATGATGAAAAATCAATAGCTCTTTCTCAAGCTGCATATCCTCAGTACGCCGAAACAAATCCTTATGATATGGCTGGGTGCTCTATTGATACAGCATATAAAAATTTAATTGTAAGTGGTGCCAACTCAAAAAAAATTGCAATTCTTGATAACTTTTGTTGGTGCAGCTCGGATGAACCTGATCGCTTGTATCAATTGAAAGAAGCAGCAAAAGCTTGTTATGATTATGCAGTTGCTTACCAAACACCTTTTATTTCAGGAAAAGATAGTATGTTTAATGATTTTAAAGGTTTTGATAAAACTGGAAAATCAGTAAAAATTTCAATACCTCCAACGTTGCTGATTTCTTCTATTGGAGTGGTAGATAAAATTTCACACTTAACAAAAATGACACCCGATGATGGTGATATACTTTTAGTTTTAGGAAATACCCTTAATGAATTACAAGATAGTGTTTATTCCAAAATTATAGGTTATGAAAAATCAAAAAATCCAGTTGTAAATAGCAAGGATGCACTTCGCACATATAGAAATTTTGAAAAAGCAAATAAACTAGGAATTATAAATTCTGCAATTGGAATAGATTTGGGTGGAATTGGAATTGCAGTTACAAAGTTGGCAATTGCTTCAAAGAAAGGTTTAACCATTGATTTAAAACTAAAAAATAAAATCTCAGTTGACCAATTTTTATTTTCTGAATCACAAAGTAGAATTCTTGTTTCCATGAAAAAAAATAAGTTAGCCAATTTTAAAAAAATATTTAAAGGTTCTGATTATACAATTATTGGCAAATGTACGGGCTTAGATGTAGTTGAGTTTAAAGATAACAGAAAAATTATTAGAGGTAAAATTTCAGATTTTGCTAAGTCATACAAACAAAATATTAAAGGATTATGAACGTATTAGTCTTATCAGGTTATGGCATTAATTGTGAAAATGAAACACTACATGCATTTGAAGTAGTAGGCTTTAAAGGAAAAATTGTTCATATTAATGATCTAATACAAAATCCTAAACAACTTAATAACTATCAAGTATTCGCTATACCTGGGGGTTTTTCGTATGGCGATGATACAGGTTCAGGAAATGCAATGGCGAAAAAAATTCTGACCAATTTGTATGATCAGCTAATAGATTTTTCATTAAAAGATAAATTAATTATAGGCATTTGTAATGGATGCCAGATATTAATTAATCTTGGGTTAGTTCCAAGCCTAAATAAAAAAGATCCAGAAGTTGCAATGATTGAAAATAAATCTGGGAACTATGAGTGTCGATGGGTTGATGTAAAAGTAAATAATAATAAATCACCATGGCTAAAAAATATTAGTATCTTGAACCTGCCTGTCGCCCATCAAGAGGGGCAATTCATGATACCTATTAATCTACTTAAAAGTATCAAAGCTAATAACCTTATTGGCTTACAATACATTAATAACCATAAAAAATTAGCAAAAGGTCAGTTTCCCTTTAATCCTAATGGATCTAAAGATGATATAGCTGCGTTAACAAATCAAAATGGGAATGTTCTTGCAATGATGCCTCACCCAGAAAGGGCATTGTATCATTATCATGTTCCTAATTGGCAAAACAATACTCCTAAAAAATTCGGTGATGGGTATAAAATTTTTATAAATGCAAAAAAATTCTTTGCATAAATTATACTGCTATATCTACTATTTTTTTCATAACAGTTGGCATTCTAGAACTAGAATAAGATGATTTCTTTATCCAATTACTTTTTGATAATTTTGCTTTTTTAACATTTCCATAAAAAATTTCTGTTTCTAAATCAAAATGACTAAATGAATATTCAAATGAACCTTTAGAGTGTAATTTTGTTTTTATTTTTTGTATGTCTTGATCAGTAGTTAGCAATTTTTTATTTTTAACCCAGACATCATTTGGTACTTCAAGCATAGAGGCCAACATTCCTTTATTTGGTCTACTTCGTACTAGGATTTCATTCTTTTCATTCACAATTACGTACGCTCTTGTATACTTTATTGGCTTATTACTTTTCTTTTTTTGTTTAAAAGGAATTTTTTGCTGTAAATTCTTTTTATATGATTGGCAAAATTTATTAATTCCACAAATATTACATTTAGGGTTTCGTGGAAGGCAGATCTCTGATCCGTAATCCATAAAAGACTGAATTAAGTTTGAAGAATATTTATCTGAGATCAGTTTTTTTCCCAAATCTTTAAGTTTATTTTTTACTTTATTAATTGGTTTATCGATAGCATGTAACCTAAGCAAAATTCTCTCAATATTAGCATCAATTGGCATGACTGATTTATTATATCCTATTCCAAGAATTGCTTTTGCAGTGTAATCTCCAATACCAGGAAGTTGGATGAGTTCATCATAAGTTTCTGGTATTTTATTTTTAAAATTATTTTTAATTATTTTTGCAGACTTTAATAAATTTCTTGCTCTTGAATAATAACCAAGACCTGACCAGAATTCCAAGATATTTGGCTCTGAAGTTTGAGCTAATTTATTTAGTGAAGGCCATTTTAAAATAAATTCATTAAATTTATTTTTTACGGTATTTACTGTTGTTTGTTGAAGCATATACTCACTTACAAACACAAAGTATGGATGAGGTAAATTTAGATTATTCTTCTTCCGCCATGGTAATTTTCTAGCATTCATAGAATACCATTGAAGTAAAAACTTTATTACTTGTGTTTCGTGTTTAAACATATTGCTTTCATATTTAGGTACTATAAATTATTTATGAATATGGACAAAAAAAATTTAAAACAAAAAAGAACATTTGTTCCACAATCTATTGGCGATACTCTGAGGAAGGTAAATAGAAAATTTTCCTCTAAATATAATCGTACAGAATTTGTAATTAACTCCAAATGGCCTGAAATTGCTGGTAGTTATTTTAAAGAATATTCAGAACCGTTAAATGTTTCAAGGGTGCGTGATTTTGAAAATGATTTAGGAGAGACAGTATATAAAAATTATCTAAATGTGAGTGTTGCACCGGCCGCAGCCATTGAGTTTCAACACTTTAAGGACACTATAATTGAAAAAATTAATACTTATTTTGGCTATAAAGCTATAATGGACTTGAGAATTCATCAAAATTACATACCTAAACATACGTATATGAAACAAAGTAAGAATAAACAAATCAACAAAGATGGCATAAGATTTGTTGAAGAAAACGTTAAAGAATTTCAAAATTCAGATTTAAAAAAATCGCTATTAAATTTAGGTAATAAAATTACAACTGAGGACAAATGATGAAAATTAGAATTTTGTTTACTTCTATTATACTATCACTACTTTTTATTAATGCCAAAGCAGCTGAAAATTCAATACTAGATGTTAAAGATAATGATTTTTATATTGGAAAAGAAAATGCTCCAATCACAATTATAGAATATGCTTCAATGTCTTGTAGTCACTGTGCAGATTTTCATAATGATACTCTAGCAGAATTAAAAAAAGAGTTTATTGATACTGGTAAAGTTAAGTTTATTTTTCGTGATTTTCCCTTTAATTATCCGGCTCTTGCTGGAAGTATGATTTTAAGATGTGTGCCAGATGAGGTAAGATACGATTATATGAATGGCCTTTATAAGCTTCAAAATAGTTGGGTTAATAGAGATCATTCCAAAACAAGATCTGAATTATATAAAATTATGCAAAGTGGCGGTATGCAACAAGAAGATTTTGATGCATGTTTAAGTAATGTGGATTTAGAGAATCAATTACTTGAAGGTGTAATGGAAGCGCAAAGAGAATATAAAATAGGCTCCACTCCGTCATTCATAGTTAATGGAGTTTTATATTCCGGGAATAAAAACATAAAAGAGTTTAGACAAATCATCGATAAAATATTATCACAATAGTTGATGATTAATTTTAGGACCCTTAAGGTCAAAGGCTTTAAGTCTTTTGTCGAACCCACAGAAATTTTGATTGAAAATGGCTTAACAGGTATTGTTGGTCCAAATGGATGTGGTAAATCGAATCTTGTAGAGGCTTTTAGGTTTGTTATGGGTGAACTTTCTCCAAAACAAATGAGAGGAAGTGAATTAGACGATGTAATCTTTAATGGAACAGATGATAGACCAGCATGGGATATTGCCGAGGTTACTATAGATTTAGATAATAAAGCAAGAAAAGCACCAAGTATTTTCAATGAAAATGATACCATTGAAGTAACTAGAAGAATTTGGCGAGGTGAAGGTTCAGAATATAGAGTTAATGGCAAGGAGGTGCGATTAAAGGATGTACAATTGCTATTTGCTGATGCAGCAACAGGTGCTCGTTCAACATCGATGGTTAGTCAAGGTAGAGTTGGAGCTATTATCGCAGCTAAACCTGAACAAAGAAGGACATTACTGGAAGAAGCTGCAGGAATTACTGGTCTTCACTCAAGACGACACGAAGCTGAATTACGATTAAATGCTACTGAAAATAACTTAGAGCGTGTTAAGGACGTATTAAAAGCACAAGATGAACAACTTACAATATTAAAAAAACAATCTAAACAAGCTGAAAGATACAAATATATTCAAAATGATATTACTAAAGCAAGGGCAAGATTATTTTATAAGAAATGGATTGATGAAAAAGATAAATTAAAAAATGCCAATGAAAAAATTCAGTCTGAAACGAATGATGTCAATGACCAAACACAAGTTGTAGCACAAATAAATGTTGAATTTGAAAAGGTTCAAGAAAGTCTTCCAAACCTTAGACTCCAAGAAAGTAAGATTGCAGCTGAGCTGCAGAAATATTCAATTAGTTTAGAAAATCAAGAAAAAGAAATTGAAAGAGCAAATATTGCAGTAGATGAAACAAAAGTCCGTATAGAGCAAATTAAAAATGATATTGATAGAGAGAAGTTTTTATTCGAAGATGCAAAACAGAATCTTGAAAGAGTACAGGAAGAAAAATCAATTCTGTTAAAACAACAAGGTGATCTTTTTATTCAAACTGATGATGACTTAAATACTGAAAATGGTACTAATAAAAAAAATAATAATCCAATAATTGATTATCTAGACTTTGAAGATGGTCTTGAACAAGCAATTGCTGCAGTTTTTTCAGATGAGTTAATTGCATCTATCGATGAAGAACAAAGTATTTTTTGGAGAAAATTGGATGTGGAAGATTCTTCCTTTAATTTAGAAATTACAAAATTTTCCTCTCTAATCAAAGCTCCAGATAATTTGAAAAAGAAGTTAGAATTTGTTGGATTAATAGAAAATAAAGAAAATATTTTAGAAATTCAAAAAAACTTAAAACCAGGACAAATATTAGTTAGCAAACTAGGAGAAATTTGGAGATGGGATGGATATGTATCTAAAGGTAAACAAAATAATTCTACTAAAGCTATATTAGAGCAACTAAAAAATAGAAGAATAAAACAATTGAGTGCAGAAGAAAAACAATGGAATGATATTTCTGCAAAAGCAAATCAAAGAATAGAAGAGTTAAATTCAAGGCAAAGTTCATTAATTGGTGAATTATCAAATCTCCAATCCGTTCCTGAAGATGTATCAAGTGAAAAATTAAAAATACAAAAATTGATTGATGAAAATAAGAATTCTTACGAGCAAATAGCTGAGCAACTTCGTCAAACTGAGCAAAATTCTAATGAAATCAATAAGAAATTAAAACTAGAGGAAATT
>CACGNZ010000018.1 GCA_902574475.1 uncultured Alphaproteobacteria bacterium
GAGATAGCTATAGTATTAGAAGGACATCTTTAATGTATAATATTCCATATTATACAACAATAGCTGGAGCGAAAGTTGCAGTAGATGCTATTAAACATATGAAAAGTCAAGAATTCACCATAAAAAGTCTTCAAACCATAAATTAATTTTATTGACTATAAAAAATAAATAAATCATCATGAGTTTATGAATAAAATTCCTATGACTGCTGAGGGTTATGTAAAATTACAAGATGAATTAAAAAAATTAACCTCTGAGGATAGACCAAAAATAATTGAAGAAATAGCTGAGGCTAGAAGCCATGGTGATTTATCTGAAAACGCAGAATACCAATATGCGAAAGAACAACAAAGCTTAATTGAAGGAAGAATTATAGATTTAGAAAGTGCTATTAGTAAAGCAGAGGTAATAGATGTTAAGTCTATAGAAGGTGATAATATTAAATTTGGTGCAACAGTTGAAATAGAAGATGATGAAAGTGGAGAAAAACATCAATATCAAATTGTTGGGGAATATGAATCAGATATTGAAAATAAAAAACTTTCAATCGCAAGTCCTTTAGCAAAAGGGTTGATTGGTAAGACTGAAGAAGATAATGTTGAAATCAATAGCCCAAAAGGTTTAAAAAGTTATACAATATTATCAGTAAAATACATTTGAATATAGACAATCCTAAAATTTGGTCATTAACTGATGGTTCACAAGGTATGATAAGTCAGACTAAAGGTCTTGCATATGAATTAGGTGTAAATATAAAAGAACTTAAAACAGAAATAATTTTTCCTTGGAATAGATTACAGCCTGGAATACTTCCTATTTATAGTTGGATATTTAAAAATAAGCTACCTTTAAACGAAATACCTGATGTGGTTATTAGTTGTGGAAGAAAAAGTGTTTACCTTTCAGTCTATCTTAAAAAAAAATATCCTAATGTAATTAATATTCATATTCAGAATCCTAAAATTTCTTCAAAATACTTTTCATTTGTTATTGCTCCAAATCATGATGCTTTATATGGTGAAAATATAATCAATTCGACAGGTGCAATACATCATTTTAAAAAAACTAATAATTTAAAAAATCATTATGAAATTAATACAAAAAATTTGATTACATGTATTATTGGAGGTGAAAATAATCACTATAGTTTCTCAAAAAAAAATACTTTTGATCTTTGCGAGAAAATAAAAAAAATAAAGAGCTATAATAATAAAGAAATTTTAGTTATTACCTCAAGGAGAACTAATCAAGAAATTAAACATATTTTAAAAAAAGAATTGAACTCTATATCTACATTATGGTTTGGAGAAGGAAAGAATCCATACGAATTTGCTCTTTATAATTCTAGTTATTTTATTATTACTTCTGACTCAACCTCAATGATTTCTGAAGCAAGTATATCTGGTAAACCAATTTATGTTTATCAATTACCAATGAAGAGAAAAAGTAAAAGATTTATAAGATTCCATGATGAATTTAAAAAAATAAATATAACAAGAGATTTAAATAATTTAGACAAATTAGAAAATTGGACATATACGAAACTAGAGGAAAGCAAAAGAATCGCTGGAATTATAAAAAAAAGAATTATAGAAAGGAATAATGAATCTTGAGAATTTAGCTCATGCAGATTTTCCCTTTAATCACTGGGTGTTTAGGAATTGCTTAGAAAAAGGAGCATTGGATGAAATTTCCTTTAGTAACATCCCTTCAGGAGATAGAATGTACGATGGGACAAGGGCTGCCGATCATACAGGACAAGGAGTTGACGGTAAATTAAGACTATTTATAACAAAAAATAATTGTCAAAGTTTTCCATACCTAACAAAATTAATTCGATCTTTACAAAATAAAGAAATGGTTAATAAAATATCAAAAATAATTGATAAAGATTTATCAAATTCATATGTCAGACTGGAAGTAATTGGAGATAAAAAAGGATTTTGGCTAAAACCACATAAGGATATCTCAGAAAAATTAATGACGATGATGGTTTGGGCAAATCCATATAATGAAGCATCAAATTTGGGTACCGATCTATATGATAAAAATTTTAAACTAGTTAAAACTATTGAATATATTCATAATAGTGGTTATTTTTTTTCTTCAGGAGAAGATACTTGGCATGGCCTTGAATTAAAAGAAATACAAAAAGAAAGAAGATGCATTCAAATTAATTATGTTACTTTTAGTACAGATTGGCCTGTTGAAAAAGGTGCCTGAATTATTAACTAAATCATATGACTGAAAAAATAGCAAATGATGTATTAATTATTGGATCTGGACCTGCAGGCTATACAGCTGCAATCTATGCAGCAAGAGCAAATTTAAAACCACATTTAGTTTCAGGTTTAGAACCCGGTGGTCAGCTAACTATCACTACGGATGTAGAAAACTATCCAGGATTTGAAAATGTTATTCAAGGTCCATGGCTTATGGAACAAATGAAAGAACAAGCTATAAAAGTAGGAACTATTTTTCACAACGATATTGTAACTTCAGTAGATTTTGAAAAAAATCCATTTACTTCCAAAACTGAATCAGGAAAAGAATTTGTATCCAAATCCATCATTATTGCAACTGGAGCTCAAGCTAGATGGCTTAATTTAGAAAGTGAAAAAAAATTTAAAGGATTTGGTATTTCTGCTTGTGCAACCTGTGATGGATTTTTTTTCAAAGACCAACAAGTGGCAGTTATAGGCGGGGGTAATAGTGCGGTAGAGGAGGCAATGTTTTTGACTAAATTTGCCTCAAAGGTATTGCTAATTCATAGAAGAGATAGTTTGCGAGCTGAAAAAATTTTACAAGAAAGACTATTTAACAATAAAAAAATTGAAGTAATATGGAACAATAAGGTTTCTGAATTTGTTGGAGAAGAAAATCCAAATGTATTAAAAAAACTGATTTTAGAAAATACATTAGATGGTACTAAATCAACTATAGATGTAAATGGCGCGTTTATAGCAATAGGACATGATCCAGCAACATCACTATTTATTGATAAATTAAAAATGGATGATGAAAACTACATAATTACTAAACCTGATAGTACTGAAACAAGTATTAGAGGGGTTTTCGCAGCTGGTGATGTTAAAGATAAAATCTATAGGCAGGCTGTTACTGCAGCGGGTATGGGATGTATGGCTGCTTTAGAGGCTGAAAAATATATAGCTGAAGGTTAACTATCCCTGTCTTGCCTTCATCCTAGGATTTTTTTTATTAATGACATAAATTCTGCCTTTTCTACGAACAACTTTACAATCTTTGTCTCTAGTTTTAGCAGTTTTTAATGAACACTTTACTTTCATAAAAAGCGCTTTAAATTCTGTGATTTGTTTTGTCAAACATATATTATCTAATTTAGTATGAGAAAATTATCTTATCCAGGAAGATCTAATGTTTTAGCCCAAAATGGTATGGTTGCAACATCTAACCCATTAAGTTCTATTGAAGCTATTAAAATACTTCAAAAAGGTGGAAATGCCATTGATGCAGCTATAGCAGCTTCTGCTGTTCAATCGGTAGTATGCCCAAGCGCAACAGGAATTGGAGGTGATTGCTTTGCCATAATTTCTATGAATGGCAAAAAGCCAATTGCTGTAAATGGATCTGGAATTGCTCCAAAAAAAGCAAATTTGCAGTTTTTTAAAGACAATAAAATTGAAAGTATTGGCTTAACAAGCCCACATTCTGTTACTATTCCTGGGGCAGTTCATGCATGGTGTTCTATGCATGAAAAATTTGGAAGAATTGATTTTAAAGAAGTTATATCTAGTGCAGAAAATTTTGCTAGAAATGGATTTCCCGTTCATGAAGTTGAATCAATAGCGTGGAAGGAAAATGAAACAAAACTTAAAAAAAATCCTAACTCTAAAAAATTATTTTTAAATAAAAATCTTAGTTATAGTTTTGGAGAGGTTTTTAAGAATATCCCTCTAGCAAATACCCTAAGAGTAATTTCAAAAGACAAAATAAAAGGATTTTATCAAAGCGAAATAACCAAGGATATGGTCAAGACACTAAACAAACTTGGAGGACTGCATACAGAAGAAGATTTCTATAATCAAAAAACATTATTTTCAAAAACAATAACAAATACATATAGAGGTTTAAAAATCCATCAATGTCAACTAAATAGCCCTGGATTAGTTGTCTTGATGATGATGGCAATGACTGAAAAATTAAATATTAAAAAATACAATCCTTCGAGTTTTGAAAGGTATCATCTTCAAGCTGAAATTTCAAAAATTTGCTTTGAGATCAAGGAAACAATATTTGGTGATCCAAATTTTAATAATATAAATATTAAAGATTTTTTAAGTAATGAATACATAAGCTCTTTATGTTCAAAAGTTAATTTAAATAAAATTTATTCGACAAAAAAAGGATATGTAACCTCTCACCCTGAAACGATATATCTAAGTATTGTAGATCAAGATTTGAATTCAGTATCTTTTATTAATTCAATATGTCATGGTTTTGGAAGTGGTATTACTAGTAATAAAACAGGAATTCTTTTTCAAAATAGAGGAGTAAATTTCAGATTAGAAGATGGTCACCCAAACTCGATTGATTGCCGCAAAAGACCTTTGCATACAATAATCCCTGGCCTAATAACTAATGAGAATGATGAAACATTGTATTCTTATGGAGTTATGGGAGGACAATATCAACCTATTGGTCAATCTCATTTGATTCAAAATATAATTGACTACAATTTGTCTGTACAAGAGGGGCTAGATTTTCCAAGAGCTTTTGCTTTAAATGGCTACTTGAATGTTGAAAAATCACTAGATAACAAGATTGTAAATAAATTAAAAAATATTGGTCATAAAATCAAAATAAACGAAAATTCTATTGGCGGCGGTCAATGCATAAAAATAGATAGGAAAAATGGAGTACTTATTGGAGGATCAGATCCAAGAAAAGATGGTATGGCAATAGGCTACTAATTTATACCTTTCCAAAAGTATCATTATACTGATTATTTACTCTTACAAATGTTGTACACTTACTTAATTGCTTTAATGATGAAGCTCCTACGTATGTACAGCTACTTCTCACTCCTCCAAGAATATCTCTAATTGTAGTATCTAAGGAATTCTTCATTCGTATTTTAACTTTTTTTCCTTCAGATGATCTATAATTTGCAAGACCACCATAATGCTTCTCATTAGCCTCTTCAGAACTTGATCCATAAAACTCTATATACTTACTTCCATTTTCTTCAATTATATCACCTCCACCTTCTTTGTGACCTGCTAACATTCCACCAAGCATAACAAAGTCTGCACCTGCTCCAAATCCCTTTGCGACATCACCTGGACATGTGCAACCACCATCGGCAATAATATGTGCTCCTAATCCATGTGCTGCATCAGCACATTCCATTACAGCACTTAGTTGAGGATATCCTACCCCTGTTTGTATTCTAGTAGTGCATACACTTCCAGGACCAATGCCAACTTTTACTATATCGGCCCCACTTAAAACTAATTCCTGGGTCATATCAGCAGTTACAACATTACCTGCAATAATAGTTTTTTTTGGATATTTTTTTCTTACTTCTGATACAAAATTGCTAAAATTTTCTGAATATCCATTCGCAACATCAATACATATGAATTTAAATTTTGGATATTTTTTTAAAATTAAATTTAATCTATCGTAGCTATCTTTACTTGTACCACAACTAAGAGAAACGGAATCAAAAAATATATTTTTTTTATAAATAGTTGCTATTTGATTAATTTCATGTTGTTTTGTTAAAGCAGTCAGTAGTTTGTGAGATGTTAATTTTTTTGCAACATTTATTTCACCAACGCCATCCATATTAGAGGCTATTATTGGAATTCCTTTCCATGATAATTTTGAATGTTTGAAAGTATATTTTCTATTTAAATCAACATCTTTCCTACTTTTTAAGGTACTTCTCTTAGGCCTGAAAAGGACGTCTGAGTAGTCAAGTTTAATTTCTTCTTCAATTCTCATAAATATATTCGCATATTTGTATTAAATAATTTAGAAATTAAAACAAATATAAATTGATATCTATGAACTTAAATACGTTAATAAATATAAATAAAAAAAAATTTGATATTAAATTTAAAAGCCTTCTAAAAAAAAAACTAGATAAATCTAGTTTATCCAACGCAATGTTTTATGGCTCTATGAATGGAGGAAAAAGGATAAGGCCATTTTTAGTAATGGAGTCTGCTAAAATAGCAAAAATTTCATCAAATGACGCATTCTTCATAGCTTCATGCATTGAATGTATACATTCTTACTCTTTAATTCATGATGATTTACCGTCAATGGATGATGATGATTATAGACGTGGAAAATTAAGCACTCACAAAAAATTTAATGAAGCTACCGCAATTTTAGCAGGAGATGCTTTACATGACTTAGCATTTGAATTGATCTCTGGGAGTCTTAAAAATAAAAAAGATATTTCTAAGTTAAAATTAATAAATTATCTCTCCTTATGCATTGGACATAAAGGGTTAGCTCTTGGTCAAGCTTTGGACTTAGAATATGAAAATAAAATATTATCAAAAAATAAAATTTTAGATATGTATTCTAGAAAAACAGGTAAATTATTTGAATTCTCTTTTTCTGCGCCTTTTATATTAAAAGACAAAAGTAAAAAAGATATTCAATTTGCCAAAGATTATGGAATGTTATTTGGTTTAATCTTTCAAGTAATTGATGACTTAATTGATGAAATTGGAACTTTTAAAAAAATTGGGAAAACACCTGGTAAGGATATTCAACAGGGTAAAAGTACTTTACTACAACTAGTGGGAAAAAAACAAGTTATCAATTTATGTAAAAATAAAATTAATACTTTTTCAAAAGAACATAAAAAAAGCATAAGCAACAACCCAAGACTAATAAAGATGCTAGAGTTTGGATTGGAGAGAGTAAATTAAATATGTACTATTTTTTTAGCTAAATATAAACCGGTAGTAGCTGATACAGCAGTCAATGAACCACCCCAAAACATGTCAACAAAGGTAACAGTTGGTGACCAACCTTTTAGTACTGCCATGTTAGTAAGATTATAAGTTCCATAAGCAACTAGCCCAAATATGAAACCAGTGTACATTGTTTTGTATAAATTTCCTGAGTCAACGCACGGTTGTATAACTACAAGCGCCATTCCAAATACGTAGAGAATGTAAAAAAGTGCTGCTGCCCACATAACTGGTTGATCAGATAAAAGGTTGCCAATTAATGGCCTGTAAAATGACTTTGTTGCAAAACTTAACCAAATCACATCTATTACAAGAAAAACAATTGATGCAATTATAGTAGCAATTACTAAACATTTAATCATATACTATTTAAATATATCATATTATTAAATTTCAAGAATAATTTATGTTATAGTAATTAGAAATTTAAATAGTTATTGAATTAACTTAAAAATTCAAACCACTCCTTAGTGACTTTAGTAATGTTCTTTTTATTCCAAAGTGGAGCATCTGACCATTCATCAATATTTTCTAATATTTCTTCAATACCCATATCAAAGCTAATTTTTGGTTTCCATTTTAATTCTTTTCTTATTTTGTTGATATTGGCATGAGTAAGTCTAGGTTCTCCTGGCCTCCAAGCTAAACTAACAGATTTGTTACTAATTTTTTTAGCTAATTTATTAATTGAAATTGGTTTGTCTGATCCTAGGTTGTATATTCTATTTTTTAATTTGGAATTAGCAGCAAGATAAAATGCATTTGCTACGTCTTTAACGTGAACAAAATCTCTTTTTTGTAAACCAGATCCAACAATCGTTAATGGTTTGTTCTCAATTTTTTGTTTTAAAAAAACACCTAATACTGCACCATATGCTCCAGTTGTTCTTGATCTTCTACCATAAGCATTGAATATTCTAATTGAAATATAGGGTATTTTAAAAAAAGTTGACCAGTATTTAATAACAGACTCACCCATGTATTTTGATAAAGCATAGGGATGAGTGATATTTATTTTAGCTTTTTCTGAATTTCTTTTATTTGTTATTCCATAACATGACGACGAGGCCGCATAAATAAATTTTTTTACCTCTAACTTTCTTGCAATTTCTAAAAGATTTATAGTTCCAAAAACATTCGTTTCCATATACTGCTTTGGAAAATTAATTGATGGTACCACATCTCCTAAACCAGCGAAATGGAAAAGGTAGCAATTATTTATATCATTAGGTAGATTTGATAATTTAATTTCATTTATATTTTTATTTATAAATGTAATATTTTTATTATTTTTTATATTTTTTAATTTTCCTGAAATCAAATTATCAATTACAATAACTCTAAATTTTTTTTCAATTAGTAAATCAACTAAATGACTCCCAATAAAACCGCAACCACCAGTGACTATAGCTGTTTTATTCATTTAAATTTTATTTTTTTTAATTTTTTTACATTAAAGTAATTATTATTTTCAAAACTATCATTCAAAAAACCTTTTTTAAACTTAATACACAAATCATGAATTGCTTTTTCTACAGTATATTTAGGTTTAAAATTTAAGTATTTTTTTATTTTACTTGAATCTATATGATAAGATCTTTTATCATTTGATTTTTCGAATTTAATTAATATTTTTTCTCTTTTATATTTTGACACTATGCGTTTAACTTTTTTAGCAATATTTTCTATAGATAAATTCTCATATCCTACATTAAATATTTGTTTGTTTATCTTAGAAAAATTTAAGTTAACCAACTTTACATAAAGATTTGTCAAGTCATCAATATGTATGTTTGGTCTTAATTGCTTACCCCCAAATACTTTTATATAATTTTTGTTATATGCAAAATTAGTTAGAATATTAACTGTCAAATCAAATCGCATTTTTGTACTATATCCACATACAGTAGCTGGCCTGATAATACATCCTTTAAATTTATCATCTAAATGCTTTAATAAAATTGGTTCGCACATTCCTTTGAACTTATTATACTCAGTAATTGGTTTTAAAGGATGATTTTCAGTAATTTTTGGTTTTTTAGATATCCCATATACTGAGCAAGTTGAGATATATATAAATTTTTTTACTTTATTTTTTTTTGCGCTTAAAACAATATTTTCAAAACAGTCATAATTAATTTCTTTAGAAAGCTTTTTGTTTAATTCAAATGTTGGGTCATTAGATATACAAGCTAGATGAAATACTATATCAACATTTTTCATGTATTTATCCAAACTTGATACTTTTCGAATATCCTGATTTATATGATGATATAGCTTATTTTTGAATGGCAAATGAGTATTTCCAAATAAATCTAAATCTACGTTATACACTTCATGTTTTTTTTTAATTAATTTATTAATAAGAACAGACCCAACGTAGCCAGACCCACCTGTAATTAATATTTTCATTATTTTGAGTAATATTTAATATGGTTCATTAAATCTTCTTTTTTTAAACTAAATTTATTTGAAACTTTTTTAGTATGAATTGAGCCAGCTATTTGGGAAATAAAAGTACTTTGATCTAAATTGCATTTAACTTTAGCAAGTAATGAACTAATGGAAAAAAAAGCATCGCCAGCTCCAACTGTATCAACTACATTGGTTTCTAAAGCTGGAATTTTTGTTATTTTTTTATTTTTATTGCTTCCTAGTGTAAATTTTGGGCCAATAGTTAACCATCCAGTATTTGCTTTTAATTTTTTTATTAGTTTTGATAAATAGTACTCTGGATTCTCATCAGTTTCCTTCGAAAAAGATAGGTCGATTTCTTTTTTATCAACAACAAAGCTGTCCATTTTTGAATATTTTTTATCAATTATATTCATCCCATAATTTGAACCATTAGTTTGACAGTTTACAGATAAAAATTTTGATTTTTTTTGAATTAAATTAATTAAATCTTCGTTAAACAAGCCATGACCATAATCAAGTAACAATACAATATCAAATTTTTTAATATTTTTATTAATGAAATTATAAATTTTTGAACTGCAATTAGAATACAAATTATTATTATAATCGCTATTATTAACTGCAAATATTTTTTTTAATTCATTAGAATTTGGTTCTGAATAAATGTATTTAGTTTTACAAATTGTAATAGCGTTTTTATCTTCATAAATTTTAACTTTTTTATTTATATTTTTTTTTATAAATTTATTATAGATTTTATCATTTCCTATAGCTGTTACAAAACTTACATCATCACAAAAATTTGAAACATGTTTAAATACTGCACCAGCTCCTCCAAAATATAGTTCTTCATTTTTTATAGAGGAAGAAATTGTATAATTTTTTGATGTTAAACCATTAATTTTTACAAAAATATATTTATCTATTATTAATTCACCAATAACTAAAACTTTTAATTTCTTAATTTTATTAAATAAATCCTCTATTTTTTCAAAATTTAAACTAATATTATTGTTTTCATTTGGATTAAAATAACTCTTAATTAATTTGGAAGAACTATACAGTTTTTCTCCTACAAATTTTACTTTACCTTTATGTTTTTTAACATAATAAATATCATTCATTATATTTTTATTGTAGTGTTTTGAAATAGAGGAATATTCAATGCCTTTACAATATATATGAGGTTTAACTTCATTTATTATATTTACTGCATCGCTAAAAGGTGAAATTACAACATAGTCAACAACATTTAAGGAATCTAAAATTTTTGCTCTTTTATTTTCATTAAACATCGGTGAATGCGGAGATTTATTGATAAATTTATCAGCGGTTATTGATACTATTAATATATCACCTTGATTTTTACATTCTTCTAGATGTCTTAAATGACCATAATGAAAATAATCAAAGGTTCCGTGTGATAAAACTAATTTCTTTTTTTTTATTTTTAAATCTTTAGATATTTTTCCAATTTTTGAGAAATCAATTATCATTTTTTAACATTTGATTAATCTTTGATTTGATTGTCTTGCTATCGGGATAATATTCTTTTTCAAGAGGATAACTGGTAGGAACATGACTATCAGGCCATGTAATTCTTTTGAAATTGAAAGGGATTTTCATTGATTCGTTTAATCTTGCAGATATTTCTGCAGCTATACCACCAAACTTCCATCCTGGTTCAACAACTAATATTTTTTTAGTTTTATTTACTGACTTAGTAATTGTCTTTGAGTCTAAGGGCTTTATTGTTCTTAAATCAATTACTTCTATAGAAATATTTTTGATATTTTTAGCTATATTTAAACATATTGGAACAGTATTTCCAAAAGATACAATTGTCAGATCATTCCCTTTTTTTACGACTGAGGATACACCTATTTCTGTGTAATACATTTTGTTTTCAACTTTTTGTTTCATGTCATACAAAGATCTGCTTTCAAGAAATATTGTTGGATTATTACTGAAAATACTTGCAACTAATAAACCTTTTGCATCAGCAGGACTAGATGGCATTACAACTTCTAACCCTGGGACATTTGCAAATAATGAATGTAGAGATTTTGAGTGTTGAGGACCTTGCCCCCACCCCTTTCCTATAATAGCTCTTATCGTTATAGGAATATTAGATTTGCCTGATGATTTAAAAGACCAAAGGGATATCCAATTAATGATTTGATCCATTGAATAAACCATAAAATCTACTCTTTGATGAACAAGTATAGGTCTTAATCTTTTTAATGAAGCACCAGCACTAAGCATTGTTAATGCCATTTCAGAAGCAGGAGATCCAACAACTCTTTTTTTACCAAATTTTTTTAATAAATTTCCTGTTGTTTTATAGACACCATTTTTATCAGTAATACCAAGCCCAATTATAAATACTTTTTTATCAAAACGCATTGATTGAATGGTTGCTTCATTAATTGATTCCCCATAACTTAGTAATTTTTTCATATTCAATATGGATTTAATTTAGTTTCATTTTGCTTTGTATCAAAAAAAGTTGGTTTATTTATTTTTTTCAATTTCTTATATTTATTTTTTTGAAAATTATTTTCTAAAACTTTTTTAAATTTCGGAAAATTAGATTTTTTTGCCAATTCAATACCTTTGTAAATAGAATTATTTATTTCATACTCATATTTTTTTATTTTTAAATCAGTTATTTTTTTTGATAAAAAATTTCTTATTTTTAAAACTGGATCTTTTTTTCTCCATTTTTTGATTTCTATATCGCTTCTATAATTCATATGTAAATCGTTTTCTGGACCAACATGGCTACCAAATCTATATGTATCTACTTCAACAAAAATAGGTTTTTTATTTTTTTTACAATATTCAAAAATATTTTTAAATTTTTGAAAAAAAATTAATGGATTTTCTTGATTTAATTTTATAGATTTTATTCCAAATGACTCAGCTTTTTTATAAAAATTTGTAATTTTATTTCTGGTTTTAATGTGAGAATGTACTGAAAAAAGATTGTTTTCACAAATAAATATAGTTGGTAAATTTAATATAGCTGCTAGATTTATAGTTTCGTACACAATACCTTCCTCCATTCCTCCATCACCAATTACAGCTATACTGATATTATTTTTACTTAAATATTGATCTGCAAATGCAGTTCCATTAGCCATCGCAAACATTCCAGATAAAATAGTACCACTATAGAAATTATATTTCTCATTTGAAAGTTCTTGTGAGCCGGCCACCCCTCCATTGGATCCATTTTCTTTTCCATAAAACTCGCATATCATTTCTTCTACAGGTGCTCCTGAGGCTAAATAATAACCATGTGATCTATGATGAGATAATATATTATCATCTTTTTTTAGAAATTGAGAAATCACAGAGGGAGTTAATTCTTGGCCTAAACAAAAATGTATAGGGCATCTCATTTCATCAGCGGGATGATACTCTTCAATTAGAATTTCCTGAGTTTTTCTTATTTGATATATTTTTTTATATAAATTAACTAAGTTAATATTTTGCATTTTAAAATTTTCAGATTTAATTGAAATAGATATTGAAATTTTTATAAAAAGCAAGGTAATAGATGTGAATTTAATAAAAATTGAAAGTAATTGTGATAAAATATGTTGAAACGAAATTCATCAGATTTTTTTAAAAAAAATGGCTACTCTATTTTAAAACTTTTAAGTTCTAATAATATTAGTTGCCTAAAGAGTGATTTGTTGAAAAAAATTAATTACAAATCTTCAAATAATGCAAAATTACTAAACATAAACAATCTTCAAAATTTTCATAGATTGAATTTTACAAATAAAGAATTTAGAAATATATTGGACAATTCTAAAAGATATATAAATCTAAATAAAGATATTATAAAGAAAGTTAATTCAAAAATAATTGACAATTTTTTAAAAGATATTTGGGGGCATAGTGATAAAAAAATTGTATGGGTCGGTAATCCAAAATTAAATGAGATAAAATTTAATTGTGCTGGCTACAGAATATTTCCTCCAAGTAATAATAAAGATAAAAAATCAATTTTTTTAGATGAATATCACATTGATTCTTATAATAATGACCCTAAATCATTTGTAACAATATGGATTCCAATATGTGGTTTATCAGAAAAATTTACAATGGACATTATCCCAAAAAGTCATCTTATAGATCATAAAAGTAAAAATTTATTTGTTAAAAATCGAAAATATATTTCTAGAACTATCAAAAATAATTTTACCACTAAATTGAAATCTTTTAGACCTAGATTAAAGTTTGGAGAAGTCTTCATTCATAATCCTTTTTTGTTTCATAGAGGAGGTAAAAATTTAGGAAATTTTTCAAGAATTAGTTTAGAAATAAGAATTTTTAATAAAGAATATTTTAATATTAAAAAAACTTTTAATAAAGAATTTTACTACTAGTAATGAATATTTTGATTTTGGGTGGAAATAGATTTTTTGGCAAAAAATTATTATACCAACTCAGTATAAAAAAAAAATTTAAAATTTATATCTTAAATAGAGGTAATAAAAAAATTAATAAAGAAATTATAAATAAGAAAAATATTTTTTTTATTAAATGTGATAGAAAAAATAAATTTGAACTATCAAATAAACTTAAAGATATCAATGTAGATATAATATTTGATAACTGTGCCTATGTAAGAGATGATGTGAAAAATATTATTAATATTTTTAAAAATAAAGAAATAATCTATTTTTTTTCAAGTACTGTAATGAGTTATCTAAACTTGTATTTAACAAAAGAATTAAAAGAGGATGATTGGTATCATGCCAATTCAACCAAGCATATGAATAAATTATATGAAAAATATGAAATTACTTACGCTAAGAACAAAAGGCAAATTGAAAACTATTTAATATATAATAGTAATATAAAGTATATAATATTACGAATACACAATGTTATTGGTAAGAAAGATTTTTCAAAAAAAACTATAAAATTTATTTTGTCTAGTAAAAAATTGATGGGGATTAATAATATTAAAAATAATGATTTTTTTCAATTTACATATGATATTGACTTAATAGAAATAATTAAAAAATTAATTATTAATCCCCCAAAATCATCTTCAATTTTCAATATTTGTAATGAGAAAATAAAGGCTAATAAATTTTATATGATAAGAGATAAATATATTTCAAATAAGAGAATAGCTAAGGCTGATGACCCTTTTCCTTTTCCAAAAAATGTATTGATGAAAAACAAGAAAATTAAAAGAAAATTAAATTTTAAATTTAGTTCTTTTGAAAAAATTATCAAAAACTTTTCTATATCAAATGAATTTAAATAATTTAATAGTTCTTTCAAACTCTAAATTAAGTGATCTGGGTTTAGGAGACTATATAAGAATTATATCTTTTTTACCAAATCTAAAATATAATAAACTAATATGGTTTTCTAACAAAGAACTCTCACCATTATTAAAAGACATTGATTTGATTGACAAAAAATTAAATATAAATGATTTTGATAATAATACATCAAATAATGATCTAATTATCAATTTGTTTGAAAAAAAACAAAATAAAAAAAATATTTTTTATTTGAATAACTTATTTTCATTAAATAAAAATATTAAAGAAAATACTAAAGACTTATATAAAAAATTATCAAAATATTTTAAAATTAAAAAATATAATGTTTATACAAATAAAAAAAAAGTTTTAGAAAAAGATATTGATATCTTTTTTAATTGGATTGCACCAATAGATTGGAAAATAAAAGAATACCCATATGATAAATGGATTGATTTGGAAAAGAAAATATCAAATAAATATAATAAAATAGTTTGGCAAAATAAAAATGATAAATTAGATAAATATATAAACAAAATCATTAGATCTAAGTTAGTTATCTCTATAGTTGGATTGGGAAATCATATATCAACTTTTTATTCAGTACCTACAGTCATTCTTTCAGGTCCAACTTTTTATGAAGAAGCTACTTTACATAAAAAAACAAAAATTATTTTTCCTAGAAATCCTTGTAAATTCAATACTTGTAACATAATTAAAGATTTAAATCATTGTGGTCGAATGGATCATATTTTAATAGATGATATAATTAGATGCTTAAATAAATATGATTAATAATTATAACTTGTTGAAACAATCAATAAATTTAGGCGGAGTAACTATTAAAAATAGAATTGTTAGTTCTCCAATAAGCACAAATATGGCCACAGAAGATGGATCTGTTACAGAGAATTTAATTAACTATTTTTCAAACATAGCAGCAAATGATATAGGTATGGTAACTGTAGGAGCAACCTCAGTGTCTGAAGAAGGTGGTGATGCATCTAATGGGATGCATATTGGTAAAAATATACATTTAAATGGCTTAACTAAACTTGCATCATCAATCAACGAACAGGGCTCTACTGCCGCCATTCAAATATTTCATGTTGGTGCACAGGGAAATACTTTTTATTCAAAGAAGAGAGTTGTGGGCCCATCAAAGTATATAGTTCCAGATATAGGCATTGAAGCAGAAGTACTTTCGATAGATGAAATAATAAAAATAGAAAATGAATTTTGTGAAGGTGTAATTCAAGCTTTTGATTCTGGTTTTAAAATTGTAGAAATGCACTTAGGACACGGTTATCTATTACACGAATTTATGTCAGCACATATGAATAGAAGAGAAGATGAATATGGAGGTTCAAAAGAAAATAGGTTAAAAATTGTTAAGAATATTTTCAATAAAATTGAAAAGAAGAGTAAACATGCAATTAAAAATATTGGGGCACGAATATCAGCAGATGATTTTATAGAAAAAGGATTAGATTTAATTGAAAATAAGGAGTTAATAAATTTCTTAGACAGTAAAAAAATAGCATACTATTCTGTTACTGCTGGAATTTATGAAACTGCAAAACAAAAATATTTAAAAATGAAAGAAGGTTCATACTGGGAATATGCAAATAATTTAAAAAAGATGACACAAACACCAATTATTGCACAGGGAAATATAACTTCATTGGAGTTAGGAGAAATGATTTTGAGAAAAAATATGTCTGATATGATTGGTATGGCACAGGCACTCATTGCAGATCCAGCTTTAGCTTCAAAATCATTTAAAGGTGAAGAAGAAAAAATAATTCCATGCTTAGCTCATCTAAAAGTTGGCACTTGTCATAGATGCAGATACTTGAAACAAAAAGATCTTTCTTTTGAATGTATAACACCTAGTAGTTGGGATAAAAATAAAAGTCATAATTCATCTAAAAATAAAAAAGAGTCTTTTTTAAAAATGCTTGAAAAACTAAAAGATAACATTGCAAACGAAAAATTAGAAAATATAGAAAAAATTCAAAAAAATTTTATTGATAATATTTAATGTCATTATCTTTTATTGTTCCAGCGTACAACTCGTCCAAAACCATAAATAAAGTAATTGATGAAATAAAATTAGCAATTAGTTATTTCAAAACTGATTACGAAATAATTATAATTGATGATTGTAGTATTGATAATACATATGAATTAGCACAAAGTATTAAAAAAAAAAATACTAATGTTCTAATAATCAGAAATAATAGTAATGAAGGTTTCTGTAAGAGTTTTTTTATAGGTGTAAAAAATTCTAATAAGGAATATGTTATTTATTTGCCATCGACCAATGTAATTAATTCAAAACAGATAAGTAAAATAATAAGCTTAATACCCAAATATGACTTTGTTTTAGTTAATTATGAAAATCAAAAAAATACAAGAAATTTGAGTAGATATATAATTTCTAATTTGTTTAATTTTTCAATTAATTTGTTTTTTTTTAACAATATTAAATATTTTAATGGAACAAATATATATAAAACTGTTCTTTTAGAAAAAATTAATATCTCATCAAGTTCATATGTATTCCAATCTGAGTTGGTATTAAAAATATTAAAACAATCAAAAAACTATATAGAATGCTCTGTAAAACTTAATGATATTAAATCAAAAGATAGTTTTTTCTTTAGTTATAAAAATATTTGGAATAATATTACAGATTATGTAAGATTGGTGACCAGAATTAGTATGTAAATGATTACATTATCCATAATAGTATTGTTTATATTATCAATCATTTCTCAGATCATTTATTGGCGCTTGTTTATGCCTAAAAATACTGGGAAAACATTAGTTTTCACATTAACTACTGCAAACATTTTTTTTATTATTGTAATAAAAATTTTTTTTAAAGACCTTTTTTTCTCAAACGAAAATATATCATTTATATTATTTTGTTTGTTATGTATTGATCTTATGTATGTATTTGCATTCCCTCCACTAGAGTATCCGAGCCCAAGTATTGAATTGATAAGTATTATAAATAAAAACAAAAGCTTAAGCATGGATACATTTATTAAAAATAAACTTAAAGAAAATGTCATTGAAGAAAAAATTGAGCAGTTAGTAAATGAAAAATATATAATTAAAGATAAAAATGAGTTGTTTCTGACTACCAAAGGAAAAACATTAATATTTTTTTTTAAATTTTATAAAAAATTAATGAATCAAGGTAAAGGAGGTTAATAAAATTTTTATGCAATTTATAGATATTATTTTTGCTCCAATTGTTGGAATTTTAATTAATTTTCTTCTATTTGTTTTCACAAACTATTTCAAAATTTATACAATAAATATAAGAATCATTATTAGTTTTTTAGCAGGTATGATTTTGCTATTTACAATTTCTATTTATTCAAATTTAGAATTAGATTATATTTTAAGCCAATATATTATTTATTTTTCATTAAGTTTTGTTAATTGGAACATATTTATGCTTAGTGCAACTGCTCAGAGAATAAGAATAATTTTTGAAATTGACTCTAAAAAAATCAGTTATGATGCATTGATTAAACAATATAATACAAAAATTATTTATCAAAAAAGATTTGAAAGGCTAATTAATTTAAAAATTGTAAAAATAAATAATGATATAATTATATTAAATAATAAAAGAGTTTTAATTATTATTTATATTCTTAATTTTTTTAGATTCATAATATTTGGAAAAAAATATTAGTTTATTATTAACATGAATAAAATAGAAAGAGATTATAATTATAATAAAGATGTATTCACTTATATTAATACATTTATTATATTCTCTTTGTCTTTAATAATTTTTTTATTGGTTTTTAAGTATTCAAACTATGGTTTTGATTTCACAGATGAGGGATATTATTTAAATTGGATATCAAATCCATTTTATTATAAAGCATCTGCAACACAGTTTGGATTTATATATCATCCACTTTATTTATTTGTTGGAGAAGATTTAGTTTTACTTAGAAAAACAAATTTTATTTTGACTTTATTTTTAACTTGGATCTTATCTTTCTTATTTTTAAAAAAAATTTTACTAAATTCTAAAAATATTTGGTTTATATCATTAATATTTTCTTTTGGACTATCAATTAATATTTTTCTAAGCTATGAAATAGCAACTCCAAGTTATGATACTTTAACATTACAAGGATTAATTGTGATTATTATTGGAGCAATGATTATTGATAATTTATCAATTAAGAAAATTATATTTAGCTCTTTCTTAATAGGTTTGGGGGGGTGGATTACCTTAATGAGCAAACCTACTACAGCAATTTGTGTTGGTATACTTTTATTTTTTTATTTTTCAAATTTGGGTAAATATTATTTATTAACAATATTTAGTTCAATTTTTTTTGCTTTAATACTTTTTATTATAAGTGCGTTGATTATTGATGGCTCAATAACAGTCTTTATTAGACGTATATTATTAGGATTAGAATTTAGACAAATACTTGGTGCTAGATATTCATTATTTGATATTATAAGAATAGATTTACCACAAATAAATAAGATTAATTTTCTTACTACGACCTTTTTTTTTATTCTTACAGTGTTCTTTTTATGGTTAATTTCAAACAATAACAACTTTTCATCTTTAATTTCTACAATAATTTCTGTTGCTGTCTTTTTTACAATTACAATTTTTTATTTTAATTTCTATAATTTAAATTTTTTAATAGGTAATTTCCAAAAATTACAAATATTTGGAATCATTTTGGGCTGCATATTCTCTTTTTTAATTTTTTTTAGAAACAGTTTAAATTTTAATAATTTCGATTGGAGAAACGCAATACTTTTTTCCATGTTACCACTTATTTATGTAATAGGTAGCAATTCAAATTATTTGATGAAAGGTACGCAAGCTGGAATTTTTTGGATATATTTATCAATTTTGATTATAGCTCATTTTGTTAATACAATTAGATTAAATAACACCTTAAGTCTAATGCTAGTATTATTTCAATTAATAACCACTATTCATTTAGCGAATGAGTATGAAAATCCTCATCGTCAACAACAACCTTTGAGATTAAATAATACAACTTCAGAAATCATTAAAGGAAAAACAAATATTTTCCTATCCAATGATTATGCTAGGTATATTTCTCAAGCGAAAAGTATTGTAACTAAAAATGGCTTTAAATCTGATACTCCAGTTATTGATTTAACTGGACAGTCACCTGGTTTAATCTATTCTTTGGATGGAAAAGCTTTAGGACTTGCATGGATATCAGGTGGTTATTCAGGAAGTTTGCTTCATGCAATATCTGCATTTAATTTATTAAGTTGTGAACAAATTGCATCAGCATGGATTTTAGATGAGATAAATGGTAATAGAAAAATACCTCATGAATTACTCTTAAGTTTTGGTTTAAGTCTAAAAGATTATAAATATATTGGTGTTATTGATACTCATGTAAGACCATCACCATGGAAAAGTAATATTAAAGAATCAAAAAAACAAATTTTCTACAAACCAGATAACAAAAAAAATATAATAAAGTTATGTAAAAAAAAAGGTAAAAGATAGCAAAATAATTATTTATACAAATAGTTAAAATTTTGAAAATTTTTCAATTAAGAATTTTGGATATATTAAATATACTAATTTTTATTAGTTTTTGAATTACTGTTAGTAATAATATGGCTTAAGAAAGCCAATACAAACCATAAATGTTTAAATTTTGTTATATCTAAGTTTATTGCCTCAATAAATATGAATGAAGAAAAAGATAAAATAAAAATGGTAAAAGACTTCTTTAATTTTATTTTGAGAATATAATATATTGAAGAAAAAAATACTAAGCAACCAGAGAATAATCCGAATATTCCCATTTCAGCCAGCAAACCAAAATAGGTTGAATGAGGATCCCAACTAGGGAAATTTAAAGGGTGTAAATTTAAGGTTTTTAATTGATCAATAAATAAATTATAATTTCCTATACCAATACCAAAAAAAATACTCTCATTAAATGCTAGTAAAGAAGAAATTTTATTATAAAAATAGCTAGTGGGATAAATAAAATAATTTAAATTAAATATTTTTATTTCATAAAAATTTTTGCTTACAACAAAAATA
>CACGNZ010000019.1 GCA_902574475.1 uncultured Alphaproteobacteria bacterium
CATGTTGTTATCTTTAGTTTTATAACAGAAAAATTTCTGATTATTAGAAGAGGTTATAAAAACACCCAATTTTTTTTTGGAATGTTTTATTGCATTCAAGTTTAAGATATCCTCAATAGTTAATGGGTAATAAGGAATATTACGAGAAATCATAAGACCAGATATAAATGCTGAACCAACCCTTAAACTTGTATAAGATCCAGGACCAATTGTTGTAGATATTTTTTTGAGATTTTTAGTTAAATTTAATCGTTTATCTATTTCTACATAGGATTGTATTATATTATCACTTAACTTATCTGTTTCAGATTTAGTAATTTTCTGTTGTAATATTATTTTGTTGTCATCAATTACACAAAATTCTGGTATTGATGATATAATATCTAGAAATAACAACATATGAAATTACATAACTACATTCTATTGCTATTTTTAAAAAGTATTTCTTTAATTTTTTTATTAGTAAGTAGTGCTTTTGCTAATGAAGTAAAAAACTCAGCAACTGTATTTATGTATCATAAATTTGGAGTTTCTAAATATCCCTCAACAAGTGTAACCATTGACCAACTTAATAGTCATATTGAAGAATTAACTAAAGAAAAATATACTATTAAATCATTAGATTTTATTATTGATACAATTATTAATGATGGTGATCTTCCAGCAAATACTATTGGCATAAGTGTAGATGATGCTGATAAGTCTTTTTTAGAAGTTGGATGGCCTTTATTTAAAGAAAATAATATTCCTGTTACCTTATTTGTAACAACAGGGACGATTTCAAATAATGAAAAATATATTAACTGGGATCAAATAAGAAAACTGAAAGAAGAAGGCGTAGTTATTGGTGCACACTCTCATACACATGCGCACATGCCAGATATTAGTATTGAAGAAGTAAGAGATGAAATAGAAACATCCAATAGAATCTTCTTAAAAGAGCTTGGGGAGATACCAACTTTATTTGCATTTCCTTATGGTGAGACAACAGATGAAATAATTGAATTAGTAAAAGAATTTAAATTTAAGGTTGCTTTTGGACAGCATTCCGGAATAATTAATGAAACTTCTAACATGTATTATTTACCAAGATTTTCATTAAATGAAAGGTATGGTGAAATAGATAGAGTAAAATTTGCTGCTTCTTCTAAAGGATTAGGAGTTTATGACTTTATACCTCAAAATCCAACTATTAAACAAAATCCCCCATTCATAGGTTTCTCTCTTCTGGATGATAAAAAAGTTAAATCTCTAGATTGTTTTATATTTGATAGCAAAGGTCAGGTTGATAGAGAAATTTATAAATTTAACGAAAGAATTGAAATAAGACTTTCACGAGAATTGTCACCTGGAAGATCTAGAATGAATTGTACTGTTAAAGATGGTGAAGGAAATTGGAGATGGTTTGGTCACCAATTTTATTTTTAATTAGTAAGAAATAGTTTTTCGATCAAAGATACCAAAGTTATTAGTTTTAATTACTTGTCTTATTGTTTTAATATAATTTTCATCTTCTGCGTAAGTGCTTAATTTATTAACAAGTAAGTTAACATTGGAAAAATTATTTCGTTTTCTCATTATATTTCGGATATCACGAAAATCTTCATAGGCATAATGAGAGTTAATATTATCAAAATATGATTCAACACTGTTACTATATGAGTTAAATGCTTTGATTAGATGAGTATCACCATTTTCTCTTTGAAGTGGAATGACGCCTTTAGAATTGTCATAAGTATATTCACCAAAAAGTGCGTTGTATTCTTTTGCAAATCTAGACTTACCCCATCCGCTTTCAATTGCTGCTTGGGCTAATACTATTGAATTAGGTATTACATCAACGTTTGAAAGTATTTCATCAACTAAATCTAATTTGTGTTTGTTTTGATACTTAATATTATACTTTTTAGCAATATCATTAAGTTTTCTTATTTCATTATTATTTAGAGTTTTAAATGTTTCTAACTTACCTTTAAGTTCACTAACGAAACTTCTAATCATTAAAATATTTTGATTTTCATTAATAATTATTGGTAAAACAGTTTTTACAAATTCTTTTTTATTTGAATCAAGGTAATCAAAATCTTTATCTGATAATGTTAACTGTATACTTGGATTGTTTTGCTCTTCAATCTTTGAGGTGATTATAGGATTGATAGGCTTTATTCTTATTTTTACAATTAATTTTTCCTTCACTATTTCTGCAATAGGAGGACCTTTAAGAGTAATTTCTTTTTCAGATGGTATAATTTCTTTTTCAGAATATAATTTATTTATTTGATTTGCAGTTTGAATGGTATTCTTAGTATCAACTGCATTAAATTCTACATAGCCAACAAAACCATTGCTTATAAAAATTAATCCAAGAAGTAATAAAGGGAAACAAAAAAAATTATGCAGTCTATCCATCAATAGGCCTTACTTCTTGTACCTCTGGAACATAGTGTTTTAACATATTTTCAATACCCATTTTTAATGTAGCAGTTGAACTTGGACAACCTGAACAAGCACCTTGCATATGAAGATATACAACACCATCCTTAAAACTATCATAGATAATATCACCACCATCCATAGCAACAGCTGGTCTTACTCGTGTATCCAGTAATTCTTTAATTTGTTTTACAATATCGGTATCGTTTTCATCAATCTCTAAAGATTTATCATCACTTTTTTTACTATTATCAATTGTTTTATCGCCAGAGTTATAATGATCCATTATTGACCCTAAGATTAACGGTTTCATAACTTGCCAATCTAAAGATTGATTTTTTGTAATAGTGATAAAATCACTACCAAAAAACACCCCTTCAACTCCATCGACATCAAATAAGCGTTTTGCAAATGGTGAGTCTGCTGCTTCACCAATATTTTGGAAAAAGGCCGTTCCATCATCCATGACAACCTTTCCGGGTAGAAATTTTAGTGTTTGTGGATTGGGAGTTTGTTCAGTTTGTATAAACATATGCACTATATATAGTTATTAATATGTCTTTAGTATGAATTTTCTAAAAAAAAATTTAAAATTTGGGGAATTTTTAGGATAAAAAACCAATAATTTCTTTAGTTTTTTGCAAAACAGGTTCTGCTACTGCTATAGCATTCTCTTTACCCTGGTTTAAAATAGAATCGATGTAAGAAACATCACTCATAAGTTTATTCATCTCACTCGTAATTGGCTCTAATTTAGATACGGACAAATCTGCCAAATCTTTTTTAAAGGTAGAGAATTCTTTCCCTGCATAATCTTTAATAACATTCTCAATAGATGTGTCTTGTAAAGAAGCGAATATCGAGATTAGGTTTTCTGCTTCTGGTCTTTTTTCTAAACCAGTTTTATCTTGTGGTAATGGTTCAGGGTCTGTTTTTGCTTTTTTAATTTTTTGTGTAATATTTTCTGCAGTATCAGTTAACATTATTCTCGAATAATCAGATGGATCTGATTTACTCATTTTTTTTGAACCATCGCGGAGACTCATTACTCTTGTCGCCTCTCCTAAAATTAATGGTTCAGGAATAGGAAAAAAATCTGTCTTAAAATCGTTATTAAATTTTTGGGCTATATCTCTAGTGAGCTCCAAATGTTGTTTTTGATCATCACCTACAGGAACGTGCGTTGCTAAATAAATCAAAATATCTGCTGCCATTAAAGTTGGATAAGAAAATAAACCAACAGATACGTTCTCACTATTTTTACCAGCCTTATCTTTAAATTGAGTCATACGGTTTAACCATCCCATCCTCGCAACACAATTGAACAACCATCCAAGTTGTGCATGTTGAGGTACTTGTGATTGAACAAAAATATTATTTTGATTTGGATCAATACCAGAAGCAATAAAGGCGGCAGTTACTTCTCGTGTTTTATTTGCTAAAACTTTAGGATCTTGCCAAACCGTAATAGCATGCAAATCAACAACACAAAAAAAACATTCGTATTCTTTTTGAAGAGTAACAAAATTTTTGATGGCACCAAGATAATTTCCTAAATGAAGATCACCAGATGGTTGAACGCCGGATAAAATTCTTTTTGTTGGTTTTTCCATATTATTTTTTTAAATATTCTCTTAGTTGATTTACCGATAGGACTTTTAACATAATTACTAATCCAAAATAAATAATTATAGCTAAAAAGATAATCAGAAGTAAAAGTGATGAATTTAATAACACTGAATTACCAGTAATATTCATAAAGAATAGTCCCTTTAATAAGTATATTCCTATAAATAATAGGGATGAGCACAGAAAAATTTTAATGGAATTCCTTATTAAAATATCATCAAATTTCATATGATTCCTAATAGCTAAAAAGAAATAGAGTAATAATGCATTTACCCATGCACTAATTGCTGTTGCAACAGCAATACCCATTTCTCTCATTGATCCAATTAAAAGTAGCGATAACACAACATTAGTGATCACACTGACAACAGAAATATAGAGAGGTGTTTTGGTATCTTCTCTTGCAAAGAAACAGGAAACTAAAACTTTAATTATAATGTATGCAGGTAAACCTAAAGCAAAGTAACTTAATACTTTAGCAGTATAAAAAGTATCTTCTTTTACAAATGCACCTCGCTCAAATAAAATTTGGATAATGGGTTCAGCTAAAATAAATAATCCTATGGCTGATGGTAAAGAAATTAATAACGAAAATTCAATAGATCTATTTTGAATATTATTTGTTGTTTCTTGATCTGATTGTTTAATTGCTTTTGATAAACTTGGTAAAAGAACAATGCCAAGTGCTATTCCAAAGATGGCAAGTGGTAATTGGTTAAGACGATCCGCGTAATAAATATGACTGATTGCACCAACGGGTAAAAAGGAAGCAATGATAGTTCCAATAACAATATTTAATTGAATGACTCCTGAACCAACAACACCTGGTAAAAATAATTTGAAAAACTTTTTTAACTTTTCGTTTAAAACTGGAAGGATAATACGTGGTCGATAAAAATTTAAAACCGCTCTGTATAAATATAAAAATTGTAAAACTCCTCCTATTAATACACCATACGATAATGCGTGACCTGCAGTAGTTACAAAAGGTGTTAAAAAGAATAATGACAGAATAAAACTTATATTCAAAATCGCAGGAGCAAATGCACCAGCAGCGAAACGTTCATGAACATTATTAATTGAAGCAAAGTGAGCAGCTAAAGAAATAAAAATAATATAGGGAAAAATTATTTTTCCAAAATGCACGGCAAGTTCATAGGCTTCTTTGTTATCAGTAAAACCTGGTGCTAAAACTTGAATGATATAAGGCATCCCAAAGAAGAAAATGATCGTTAAAACGACCGTAGCAAATAGTAACATTGAGGTTGTGTTTTCAACAAAATCAGAAGCTTCACGTTCATCTTTTGGATTGAGAACAACACCAGAGAAAACTGGGATTAATGCAGCACTGTATGCTCCTTCTGCTAGGACACGGCGAAAGAAATTAGGAATACGAAATGCTACGAAGAATGCATCAGCAATGACTGTCGATCCAAGATATCTTGCTATTAATATGTCTCGAATAAAACCTAATACTCGACTTAAAAATGTATAGAAGCTGACAGTAAAGAATGATCTAAAAAGACTCTTCATATAGTGGTTTTATAGTTTGATTTGTGATTTGTATAAGTGAAATTTATGGCTTAATTACGAGCCAAAACAATATCCTGCTGATCTGACGGTTCTTATAAAATCTTCTTTTACGTCATTATTAATGGCCTTTCGCAGTCTTCTTATGTGAACATCAACTGTTCGAGGTTCTACATAAGCATCATTTTTCCAAACATGATTTAGTAATTGTTCACGGCTAAAGACACGACCAATATTTTCCATGAAGAAAGCTAATAAATTAAATTCTGTTGGACCAAGATGAAGAGTTTCTCCATCTCGTGATGCTGAGTGAGACACAAGGTCAATTACTATTCCTTTATAAGTTAAAACTTCATCAACAAACATTGGTCTAATTCGTCGAAGAACAGCTTTTACTCTTGCCACTAATTCGTTAACCGAAAAAGGTTTTGTTATGTAATCATCTGCTCCAGTTTCTAAGCCGCGAAGTTTATCTTCTTCTTCACCTTTTGCTGTTAACATTATGATAGGAATATTCTTATGTTCTTTATTTTTTCTAATTCTTCTACAAAGTTCAATTCCTGATAGTTTAGGTAACATCCAATCAAGAATAATTATGTCAGGTGGTTTATATAATATTTTTTCTAAAGCAGTTTCACCGTCCGTTGCAGTATCTGTTTTATATCCTTCTTTGTTAAAATTAAATTTAAGAAGATCTAGTAATGCTTCTTCATCTTCGACGATAAGCATTTTTGGTTTCATGAATCTCTACTATTAAATTTTTGTTACAATTCTATTACAATTTATTTTTTCTTTGGAAGAATTGCTTCCCATGTTGGATCCGAACTACCATCAAATAGTGGTTCACCTGAAACTGCATAATAAATATCTTCGGCAATATTTTGAACATAATCACCCATACGCTCTAAATTCTTGACCATATATAAAAGACTTGTACATGCTGTAATTCTTTTTGGTTCTTCCATCATATAGGTTAATAGTTGTCTTAATATTCCAAGATATTCTTCATCAATTTCTCTATCCATTAACCATACTTTTTTTGCGTCTTCATCTGAAAATTCTAAAAAAGCTTTTATAACTTCGCTAATCATAATATTAACTTTCTCGCCCATATTAATAATATCTCTCGAAGGTTTTTCTGGTAAAACTATTTCTGCTACTGCAACTCTTTTTGCAATATTTGTTGCATGATCTCCTATTCTTTCTAAATCTTTATTAATTTTAATTGCCGAAAAGATTGTTCGTAAATCTGAAGCCATAGGTTGTCTCTTTCCTAAGATTTCAATTAAACTTTGATCCAGAGCATTATACGCTTTATCAATCACATTATCGTTTTCTATAATTTTTTCTGCAAACTCTGTATCTTTATCCTTTAAGCACTGTAGTGAATCTTTAAGTTGTTTTTCAACTAAGCTACCCATATCAACAATACTGTTTTTAATATCTTTTATTTCCTCATCATATGATTTTACAATATGTCCTTCTTGTTTCATTATCCAAATCTCCCTGTAATGTAATCCTGTGTTTTTGTATTATCGGGATTTGTAAAAATTTTATTTGTTTCCCCAGATTCTATTAATTCTCCTAAATGAAAGAAACATGTTTTCTGAGAAACTCTTGCTGCTTGTTGCATAGAATGAGTCACAATAATAATTGTATAGTTTAATCTTAATTCATCAATTAATTCTTCTATAATAGCAGTTGCTATTGGATCTAAAGCAGAGCAAGGTTCATCCATTAGGATTATTTCAGGATTAACAGCAATTGCTCTTGCAATACATAATCTTTGTTGTTGACCCCCTGATAAACTTGTTCCTGGTTCGTTTAATCTATCTTTAACTTCATTATATAAACCAGCTTTTTTTAATGATGTTATAACTATATTTTCTAGGTCAGATTTTGTATCTGCTAATCCGTGAATACTAGGTCCATAAGCTACATTATCAAATATTGATTTAGGAAAAGGATTTGGTTTCTGAAAAACCATTCCAATTTTAGATCTGAGGCTTACCACATCAGTAGAGGAACTTATAATCTCTTCATTATCAACTTTAATTGATCCAGTTACTTTACAAATTTCAATGAGATCATTCATTCGATTGATACATCTAAGAAATGTTGATTTACCACAACCAGATGGACCTATTAAAGCTGTTACTTCTTTTTCTTTAATGTCCATTGAGATCTTATTTAATGCCTGCTTTTCAGAATAAAAAACATCAACGTCTTTCGCTGAAATCTTAGTATTGTTATTTTCTACCATTTCTTTTCAAATCTATTTCGTAAATATACAGCAAGAGCATTCATCATAAATAAAAATAATAATATAATCATAATCGCTGCTGCTGACTTTTCTTGAAAGCCTCGTTCAGCACTTTCTACCCATAAGAAAATTTGAACAGGTAAAGAGGCTGACGGTTCTGTTATTCCTGTTGGTATATTGGGAATGAAGGCTACCATACCAATCATAATTAACGGAGCTGTTTCTCCTAATGCCTGCGCTAAACCTATAATCGTTCCTGTTAATGTTCCAGGTAAAGCAAGTGGAACAACATGATGAAAAACTGCTTGAGACTTTGTTGCACCTATTGCTAAAGCACCTTCTTTAATTGAAGGTGGCACAGCTTTTAATGAAGCTCTGCAGGCGATTATTATGGTAGGTAGTGTCATCAATGCTAGGACTGTCCCTCCAACAAGAGGTGTGCTTCTTGGAAAACCAAACACATTTAATAATACTCCTAAACCCAGGAGACCAAATACGATGGACGGAACAGCGGCCAAATTTGAAATATTAACTTCAATTAATTCTGTTAATTTATTTTTTGGAGCAAACTCTTCTAAATAAACTGAGGCACCAATTGCTATGGGAAATGATAAAATAAATACAACAAATAGTGTGAGTAAAGATCCCATAAAAGATCCAGCGATTCCTGCAATTTCAGGGTGTCTTGAGTCTGCTCTAGTAAAAAAGAAATTATTAAATTCTTTTTGAATTCTATCTTCTTCAACTAATTGATCTATGAAAGATAATTGGATGTCATTTAACTTTCTTCTATCTTCAGGCACATCTCTTCTTGAATTACCTTTTAACATTTGATCAACATTACTGTGTGCTGTTACCCATAATTTTTGAGTCGTGTTTAGAACAGAAGGGTTATCTATGTAATAATTTTTTATTTCTTTATCGATATTAGTTGAAAATAATTTTTTAATTAATTTAGCATCAGACTTACTCAAATTTTCAAAAACATTATTTAGAGCGTTCTTTTTAACTTTAAAAAATTTACCTTTTTCAATTTCCTGATCTGTTGAATTGGGAGTTAATTTTAGAACTTCTTGATCATAATTTATTTCCAAAAGTATGGTTGTTTTTTGAAAGGCACTAAAACCTCTTGAAAATATCGAGTATAATAAAAATACAAGTACTGCTAATGCCAAGCACATTGCTATAAAACCATAATATTTAAAACGTAAATCTTGCGCACTTCTTTTTTTACGAAGTGCAATTATTCGTTCTTGTGTAAGGGTACTATTCATAGCGTTCCCTGTATTTTTTTACGATACGTAATGCTAATACATTAAGACTTAATGTGATTACAAATAATACTAATCCTAAAGCAAATGCTGATAAAGTCCTTGGATTATCAAATTCTTGATCACCAATTAAGGCAACAACTATTTGGACCGTAACAGTTGTAACGTTTTCAAATGGGTTAGCAGTTAAATTAGCAGCTGTTCCAGCGGCAACTACAACAATCATTGTTTCTCCAATAGCTCTTGAAATTGCAAGTAAGAAAGCTCCTACAATTCCAGGGAGTGCTGCAGGTAAAATTACTTTTTTAATTGTTTCCGCTTTGTTAGCACCAATACCAAGAGATCCTTCTCTTAAACTTTGTGGAACCGAATTTATTACATCGTCAGATAAAGAGGAAATAAAAGGAATTATCATTACACCCATAACTAAACCAGCTGCTAAAGCACTAGTTGGAGAAGCATCTATCCCTATCGATTGACCAAAAGATTTTACAAAAGGTGCTACTGTCACAAAAGCAAAAAAACCATAAACGATTGTTGGTATTCCTGCTAAAATTTCAAGTAATGGTTTGACTGTTTTTCTTACTTTTTGAGAAGCATATTCTGATAAATAAATTGCGGTTAACAAACCAATAGGTGCTGCAACACACATGGCAACAATCATTATTAAAAAAGTTCCTGCAAATATAGGAACTGCTCCAAAAGATCCCTCGGCCGCAGCCTGACCTTCTCTAATTGGAATGAAGGGATACCATTCTGTACTAAATAAAAATTCAAAAATAGATACTTGAGAAAAAAAACGAAAACTTTCAAAAATTAATGAAAATATTATCCCAATAGTTGTTAAGACAGCGATCGAAGAACAAAAAATTAGAATATATTTTATATATTTTTCAATTGTATCCTGTGCATTAAACTGAATATTTATTTTTCTAACAGCATACAAAGAGCCAAGGATCATAATTATTATAATTGATATGTAGAATGAAATCTCGCTAGTTAATTTTAATGATTTGTATTGTGATGCGGCATTAATAATTTCTTGTGATTTACCTTCACTGAAATCAGTATTATTAGCTACATTTCTAATTTCCGCTAAGAGAAGTCCATCATTATATGCAGCACCCTCTACGTATTCAAAACTATCTAAAATTAGATTTTGAATTATTTGTTCTTCAAAAACTGCCCAAGAAAAATAAACTATTAATGCAGGTAATAAGCACCAACTTAAGACATATTGTGCATGATAATTATATTGTGATTTAGGTTTAAGGTTTGTCGAGTATACAAGTTTTTTAATGCGTGATTTTCCAAAAATATAAGAAGAATAAATTCCTATTAGTATGAGAACTATTGACCAAAAAAACACGTTTATTTGTAATTAAAAAAAAGGGAGATTCGTATCCCCCTTTTTCATAAATTAAATATTATTATTTATAATTTTTCTGATTATTAACTGCATCTAGAACAGTCTCTCTATCAGAAGGACTAAGCTCTACTAGACCAGCTTCCAGAAGATAGTCTTCGGTTGCTTCTTCGCTAACAAACTCATTAACATATTCCATAATTCCTGGAATTACGCCTATATGTGCCTTTTTAATATAAAAAAATAATGGTCTTGCTATTGGATATGAATAGTCTTGAATACCTTCCATAGAAATTTCTACACCGTCTATTTTAGAAGCTTTAACTTTGTCAGTATTATTGGATAAAAAACTATAACCAAATATTCCAAAAGCACCTTTCTCCTTTGAAATGTGCTCAACATAAAGTTCGTCTTTTTCACCACCTTCAATTACATATCCATCTTCACGATATTTTTTACAATCCCCATCTGCGACTAACATTTCTTTAACACAACCCTTTTTCATTACTAGTGAATCGAAAGCATCTCTTGTTCCTGAAGTTGGTGGTGGTGCCATGATTGAAATTTCTACATTGGGTAAACTAGCATCTATGTCCGACCAAGTTTTTGGTGCATTCTTATTGTCTTTTGCCATTGCTTGCCAAATTTGTTCTTTGGTCAAATTAAGATCTCCGTAATCATAATCTGCTGAATATGCAAACGCTATACCATCATTGCCAACTATTACTTCAATTATATCTGTAACACCATTTTCTTTACATAACTGAAATTCTTTATCTTTTTGTGCTCTTGATGAATTAGTTATATCAGGATGTTCTACTCCTATGCCAGCACAAAATAATTTATGACCTCCTCCAGAACCAGTTGATTCAATTACTGGCGCTTTCATTCCTTCAGAAGCTAACTTTTCAGCTACTAAAGTAGCAAATGGATATACAGTTGATGAGCCAACTATAGAAATATAGTCTCTTGCAAATAAACTCGTTGAGCTTAGAAAAAGACAAGTTGATAAGAAACAGATTATTTTTTTCATATTTATCCTCTAATTTTTTTAATCAAAAAAAATGATACAAATACTTTATTACAGTTTTATTACATTTTAATTAATAATTGGTAACGCAACTGAAAAGGTTGAACCTTTATCAATCTGACTCTCTATTTTCATTTTACCACTGTGCTTATTAGTAATGTGTTTCACTATTGAAAGGCCTAAGCCGGTTCCACCTTGATTTCTTGACCGATTTTTATCTACTCTATAAAAACGCTCAGTCAATCTTGATAGGTGTTCCTCTGAAATACCTTCTCCAAAATCTCGAAAATTAATTTCACAATAATTTATATTTTGCTCCAGTCTTTCATTTAATTCAATTTCAATTTTTGAATTTTCTTTACTATATTTTATTGCATTATCTGTTAAATTTATAAAAACCTGAATAAGAGCATCTTTATTACCTAACACATCATCTTTTGATAAATAATTGTTAATTTTAACTTCTATATTTTTATCATTAATTTTATTTTGTAAATTATCTAATACGCCTTCAATGAGATTAATGATGTTAATTTGTTCAAAATTCATTTGTATTTCATCTGATTCATATTTACTTAAAAGTAATAGATCTTCTACTAGTCTAGTCATACGCCAAGCCTGATCTTCCATAGTGTCTAAAAATTTACCGACATAATTATCTAGCTTATTTTCAGAAGACGAATTTACAGAATTCTTTATAGTTTCGATATATCCTACTATAGATGACAAAGGCGTTCTTAATTCATGACTAACGTTGGCTACAAAATCGGTTCTCATTTGTTCGTAGTTTTTTAAAGTACTCTGATCAGTTAAAGATATGATAAGTTCGCTGTAATCATTATCAAAAAAAATTAAATCTCCTATAAAATACATGTCTGTAAAATTGCTTGGAGAAAACTCAAGTTTGGAGTCTTTTTTATTTGAAAAAGATTCTTCAATAAATTTATTCAACTCAGTTGAGCGAATAACATTGTTAAAATCTATCATTTCATCGATAAATAGAAATTTTTGTTTGGCTACATTGTTATAGAAGGTAATCTTTTTGTTAATATCAATTGCTATAATTATTATGGGGAGTTTATTTAGACTTTGACTTAAGTTTTTTTTCATACTTTTTTAGTTTAGGCCAATCATTATCACTTAAAATATAACCGACACAATTTTTAGAACCACACTTACAAATGTGATCCACAAAATCAGTATCAAAAGGATAACCGTAGTTATAGAAAAGTTCGGCACCTTTTTTTATTCGTTTAATTGATGAAATCCAAATTTCATTATCTATGATGTCTACTTCACAATTAGGATTACATGAGTGATTAATAAATTTTGCAAAATTATAATCAACATCACCGTCAATGTCGTATCGCTTGTTTAGTTCAAAAACATAGACCATGCCGTTATTTTTATCTTTTTTTGCTTTACGGATTTGTTTATCTGCTCTTTTGTCACCCTCTCTTTTAGTAACTTTATCACCAATATATTGGATTACTTTCTGGCCTTTTTTAATATTAGTTTTTGCAAATAATCCAGAACCGTGAAGGGGTGATTTTTTTTTAAACCAAATTTTCTGCGTCATACTGTTATTTTTTTACAATACACACATATAATAATAAATTGTATTATAAAATGATACTTTTATGTATAAGAGCAATTCTTTAATTAATGAAATTTGAAACAAATAAAAAATTTTACCGCACAATTTGGATTTCGGATACCCATCTAGGAACTAGTGGTTGTAAAAGCAAAATGCTTTTAGAATTCTTAGAAGAAACAGATTCAGAATATCTATTTTTAGTAGGCGACATTGTTGATGGATGGCGCATGCGTAAGAAAATGTATTGGCCTCAAGAACATAATGATGTGGTTCAAAAAGTTTTAAAGAAAGCGAAAAATGGAACTAAAGTAGTGCTTATCCCAGGAAATCATGATGAAGTATTAAAAGATTTTACAAATTTTTCCTTTGGAGAAATTTCAATCAAAAATGAAGATACACATCAATTAGCTGATGGAAGGAAAGTACTGATTACACACGGAGATGAATTTGATGCTGTGATCATTAATGCAAGATGGTTAGCCAAAGTGGGATCAGCACTTTATGAATATTTACTAAAGTTAAATAATGTATTTAATTTTATTCGAAGAAAGATGGGCTTATCTTACTGGTCATTGTCTCAATATTTAAAAAAGAAAACAAAGCATGCAACGAACTTTATTAGTAACTTTGAGTTTGCTGTATCTGATAGAGCTAGAAGAGAAAATGCTGATGTTGTTGTGTGCGGGCATATACATAGACCAGAAATAAAAGAATTAAATGGTGTTCTCTATTGTAATGATGGTGACTGGATTGAAAGTTGCACAGCACTCGTTGAAGATGAAATTGGCAATTTATCAATTCTTAATTGGCCCGAAGAAAGAGAAAAATTAAAATTAATTTCTTTAGAAGAAAGACGAAAAATAAAAGAGGATGCAGCCTAAAAAAATCGCGTTAATTAGTGATGCGTGGGTTCCTCAGGTAAATGGCGTAGTTACGACATTTCAAAGCGTTATATCTATTCTAGAAAAAAAAGGTTTTGAAATTAAAATATTACATCCTGAGATGTTTAATAATTTTAGTTATCCTTGGTACAAAGAAATAAAAATTTCTTACAATACTAAAAAAGTTACGGAAAAATTTTTTAAAGAATTTAATCCAGATATTGTTCATATAATGACTGAAGGTCCAGTAGGTTTTGCTGGTCGTAAGTACTGTCTTAAAAATAAACTACAATACACTTCTTCTTTTCACACCCGTTTTCCTGATTATATTAAACAGAGAGCTTATATTCCTAAAAGTTTAACATATTCAATATTAAGAAGACTTCATGATAATTCTGTAAATGTACTTGTTCCATCGCTTTCCATGGTCGAAGAATTAGAGCAGTATAATTTCAAAAATTTAAAAGTATGGAATAGAGGAGTTGATACTAAATTATTTAACCCAAATAAAAGAAATAGAAATGATAATGACATTCAACTGACTTATGTTGGAAGAGTTGCTATTGAAAAAAATATTGAAGAATTTTTAAAACTAAAAGGAAATTATAATAAAACTGTTGTGGGTGATGGTCCTGAATTACAAAAATATTTAAACAAGTATCCTGATGTAAATTTTGTTGGGTTGAAACGAGGTAAAGAACTTGCAGAATATTATGCGAATGCTGATGTGTTTGTTTTCCCATCTAAAACGGATACTTTAGGAAATGTAATACTTGAAGCTCTTGCTTGCGGAACACCAGTTGCTGCATTTCCTGTTACTGGACCAAAAGATATTCTAAAAGATTCTAAAATAAATACACTTGATGACAGACTAGGTAATTCAGTAGAAAAAGCTCTTAAAGTGAATAGAAATGATTGTCGTGAATTTGCTATGAAATTTACGTGGGAAGATTGTGCAAATGAATTTTTAGATTCACAAATTGATTCTAAAAATTAATAACTTTTTTAAACAAATAAATAGACGTACCCAAAAAGAAAAAGAGGTAATTGTAATCCAAAGTTTGTTAATAACGCTTTATCTCTCGTCATATAACCAACCACTGACCAACCAACTGCACCTGTTCCATGTATAATAATATTATATGGATATGCATTTAAATTAGTCAGTAGTATTCCAGACAAGATTAAAAAGGTGCTAAACCACTTAATTCTATTAATTGATATATCTGTCATAAAACTCCTATTTTGTGAAAATTTCATTAATATATGTAACCTAAAGATAAAGATATTAATCAAATTGTAACGAATTTTTAACATTTCTTTATTTTTTTTTGAAAAGTTCTATAAGCACGCCATGTTTGGACTAAAAAGTGCATCTTTATTTGGTGATACCAAGAAACTTGAGAGAGAAATTGATGAGTTTGTCGATATTGTCTCTGAAGTAGGTTTAGTATTTAAATCGATAGTTCCAACTTATCTCAATCATTCTGCCAATGGTAAATTTGAGGAAATGGTTGAAAAAGTAAAAGAAATGGAAAGTAAGGCCGACAAAATTACAAAAGATGTTGAGCATACTCTTTATGAAGAAACACTAATCCCAGATGCAAGAAGTGATGTGTTACGACTTCTAGAACACATCGATGAGTTAATTGGAATGTACCAAGGAAATTGCTATCACTTCTCTATTCAAAAACCTAATTTTCCAAAAGAATTTCACCAAGATTTAATTGAGTTAACAGAGACTGTTGTAAATTGTGTTGAATCATTATGTTTAACCGTAAGATCATTTTTTAGAGATATTAAATCTGTTAGAGATAATGCTCATAAAGTAACTTTTTATGAAAAAGAATCAGATATAAAATTTAGTTCGCTTGCAAGAAGAATTTTTGATTCTGAGTTACCCTTAGATCAAAAAATGCATCTTCGATATTTTGTAGAGAAGATTGATCGTATTTGTGATCAAGCTGAAGACATAGCTGACGAGGTTCAAATTTACGCTATTAAACGTTCCGTTTAATTTTCAATGGAAATTACAATTCTAATTTTTTTATTTGGTGGTCTTTTTTTAGGTTGGTCACTTGGTGCCAATGATGCAGCAAATGTTTTTGGAACTGCTGTTGGGACGCGAATGGTTAGTTTCACAAGTGCAGCAATAATTTGTAGTGTCTTTGTTATTCTAGGTGCAATTATTAGCGGAGCAGGCACAACAGAAACTTTAGGTAAGTTGGGTGCTATTAATGCATTGCCTGGTGCTTTTGCAGCATGTGTTGCTGCAGGAATATCTGTATATTTAATGACCAAAGTTGGCTTGCCTGTTTCAACAACGCAAGCGATTGTTGGAGCAATTGTTGGTTGGAATTTATACACGGGATCTTCAACTAATCTTCAAGTTTTAATTACTATTTTAGGAACATGGATACTCTGTCCTATTATTGCAGGAGTTATTGCAATGGGTTTATTTACTTTTACAAAAAGAGTTATACTCAATAGAAAGTTACATATTCTCAGACTTGATGCCTATACAAGAACAGCTTTACTTTTAGCCGGTGCTTTTGGTGCTTATAGTTTAGGTGCAAACAATATTGCCAATGTAATGGGTGTCTTCGTACCTATATCACCGTTTACTGATGTTACTATTGGAAATTTATTTGTCTTTTCCTCAAAAGAACAATTATTTCTTCTAGGTGGTTTAGCAATAGCTGTTGGTGTTTTTACTTACTCAAAAAGAGTTATGTTTACCGTTGGTAATGATCTCTTAAAAATGACACCAGTGGCAGCATTTATTGTTGTCATATCGCATTCTATTGTTTTATTTTTATTTGCATCCCAGGGTATAAGTGCTTTTTTACAATCTATAAATCTTCCCTCTATACCTTTGGTACCAGTATCAAGTTCCCAAGCTGTTGTTGGTGGGGTAATTGGAATTGGTCTTTTAAAAGGAGGAAAAGAAGTTCAATGGTCAATTGCAGGAAGAATTTCTTTGGGTTGGATGACACTACCTATAATTGCAGCATTAATTTCTTTAATTGTTTTATTTATTCTAGAAAATATTTTTAATTTAACGGTCTCTTTTTAATTAACTGCTCGATAAGAAAAAATAAAATCTTCCTGGATTTTAGATTCAATAGCCCCTTTTCTTCTTGATCGCACTAGATCAATAGCTTCTTGTTTTTGATAATTAAATTCAACAAGTAAAATAGCAGCTATGGTGCCAGCCCTTCCTTTGCCTCCACGGCAATGCAAAACTATATTTTTTCCATCTATCAATTCGTTCTTTAATAAAACTTTTGTTGTTTCCCATTTATATTTAAAATCTTTATCTGGTGCTCCCATGTCATAGATGGGTAAATGGTACCAATGTAATTTATGTTCATAAATACTTTTGACAAAAAAAGTTTTATCACACAATTTTTCAAATTCGCTATCTTCGACAAAAGAAGTAATAGAACTGCAATTATTATTTTTAAATATTTCTAATTCGTTTGCTAAAATTTTTTCTTCAAATAAACCACTAGGATTAAGACCTGGAAAAGAAGTTAATATAATTTTGCCTGCAAATGACTTAGAGTCAATAAAATCATAATTGCTAAATTGCATTTACGCTTGTTTAGCTAAAAAAGACTGTCTTGCTTCTTCTAAATAGGGGCGAAAATGTTCAACATCGGGAGTTTTTTTATCTAGAATTTTTGCTAAATCATCAAATCTTCTAAGTTCTACTGCCTCATCCATAAAAGGTTTGCTTATAAACGCATCTGCTTCTTCTTTTGAGAAAGGACCACCTTGAACTTTTAACGAAAGTTTCGATGCTTCTGATAGACTATCATAATAACCCTCTTCAACACTTGATAAATATCTTTTTGAGTCAACATGTGCTCTAATTGGTAAAATAACATCCTCACCAAAATATTTTTTTAAAAAATCAGCACCTAAGTTTTCATGATGACCGTCTTTGCCTTCATGAATTGGATCGCCATCCTCATAGATAAGATGGCCAACATCATGCAGTAGGGCTGCAGCAATTGTTGGTCCTGGTAATTTATGTTGTTCAGCAAGTTCAGCGCATTGAAGTGCGTGCTCAAGCTGTGTCACATCCTCATTACCATATTGAATATCAGCGCCTTTTGTTTTCAAAAGATCTAAGAGATAATCTACAATATTTTCTTCCATTCTCATTTATAATTAACTTATTAGAAAATAAATTCAATTCCAACTTTAATAAGATTGATCAAATTTATAATAATATTTATTAAGTAAGTATTTAATGGATAAAAAATTATTAACCCCTGGTCCTCTCACGACATCGATGTCAACAAAAGAGGCTATGCTTCATGATTGGGGTTCGAGAGATACAAAATTTATTGATCTCAATGCATCAATTAGAGACTCCCTTGTTAAATTAATAGACGGTGAAGATAAATATCAATGTGTTCCAATGCAGGGAAGTGGAACTTTTGCTGTAGAGTCGATGGTGAGCTCTCTTACTCAAAAAGATTCTAAAATTCTGATTCTGATCAATGGTGCTTACGGACAAAGAATGAAAAAAATGTGCACTTATTTAGGGAGAGATTTTATTGAATATGAAGTTGCTGAACATGAAGTACATGACATCAATAAAATTGAAGAGTTAATTGATAGCAACAACTTAACGCACGTCTTTGCTGTATATTGTGAAACAACATCGGGTATTTTAAATCCTATTGAAGAGATTGCAAAATTAGTTGAAGGGAAAAATTTATCGTTATTCATCGATGCAATGAGTGCCTTTGGTGCATTACCTTTAAGTTCTAAAACAATTACTTTTGATGCTGTAGCCGCTTCATCAAACAAATGCTTAGAAGGTGTGCCAGGTGTTGGTTTCATTCTTGTTAAAAATGAAGTTATTCAAAATGCAAAAGGCAATAGTCACTCACTAAGTCTAGACTTATATGATCAATGGCAAGCAATGGAAAAAAATAAACAATGGCGATTTACACCTCCAACACATGTATTGGCTGCATTCAATCAAGCGATTGAGGAACATAAACAACAAGGCGGTGTAGAGGGAAGAGGTAAAAGATATAAAAAAAATTGTGAAATTATTTGTAATGGAATGAAAGAGTTGGGATTTGAGCAACTACTTCCTGATAATTTGCAAGCACCAATTATTATTACGTTTAAACAACCTAATGATCCTAAATTTAACTTTGAGAAATTTTATAATGCTCTTAGTGAAAAAGATTTTTTAATTTATCCAGGAAAACTAACAGTGGCAGAAACTTTTAGAATTGGGTGTATTGGTAATTTAGATGAACAAGACATGATGGATACAATAAAAGCTGTAAAAGAAGTCGTTACTGAATTGGGATTAACATTAAACTAACAAAATAATGACAAAAGAAATTGAAATACCATTAGTTAAAGCAACAAATGAAAATCTTAAAGGATACGGATATTTAATCGATAGTTTTGAAAATAGTGATATTGAAATTGTTACTTGGCCAAAACAAGGATGGCGCGACATAGAAGAGGGAACAGGAAATGAAGGTGGAACTACCGAAGGTTCTTTTGATACCTGGTGGCAAGGTGACGTGCTTTATGGACAAAATAATGCTGTTCAACATAAGAGCGATTATGAAGTAGATGGAAAATATATACTGGGTTACGCCAATAATCCTGATCAAGAATTACAAAAAGATAAATATTTAGATCCATCAAAAATATTTCTATGGCATGCAAATTATCATCCTGATGGAGGTCAGCTTTTCTTTCCTACAGAAAATAAACCGTTTATTTGTCCTTTAGCCTTACCGACAGACGACATTGAACCAGAACATTTTAAAGCATTTTATTGTGACGGATCAAAAGGTTTGTATATTCATCCAAATATTTGGCATGAAGGGGTGTTTCCAGTTACAGAAAAACAATCGTTTCAAGGAAAACAAGGTAAAGTACATGCAAGAGTTAGCATCGACTTAAAAGAGGAATTTAATAAATATATTTATTTTAAAACTGCGATCTAATTATAAATTTATATTTAATAATGAAAATTATTCACCTTTCAGACCCTCATATTTATATAGATAAGATTCATGGCATAGATCCTGTCAGTAAATTTAAAAAAGCATTAAGTCATATAAAAAATAATCATGGTGATGCAGATTTATTTGCCATCACTGGTGATATTACAGACTTAGGTGATAAAGATTCTTATCAGTTATTTATAAAAATCATTGATGAAGCTGACCTGCCAAAGAATTTAAATCCTCAGCTAATTATAGGTAATCACGATAACAGAGATGAGTTTAAAATAAACTTTCCTAATATTGAAACTGATCCAAATGGATTTATTCAATACTTTAAGGATATAGATAATAAACGTTTAATTTTTATAGATACTAATCTGATTAATACTCACCAAGGACATTACTGTGAAGAGAGGCAAGAATGGTTAAATAATATTTTAGGTAAAACTAATACTGATACGTACATCTTTATGCATCATAATCCGCTGGCATTAGTAAAAGAGGAAAGTGATGGAATAGGATTACAACAAAAAAAAGAGTTTCAACAAATTTTAACTAAAAATAATAAGATAATAAAACATATTTTTTTTGGTCATCAACACATTACAAGTTCTGGTTCTTATTGTGGTATTACTTTTTCCTCCCCAAGAAGTACTTGGTCTCCTCTAATACCTAACTTTTCAAATGAATATCGTTTAG
>CACGNZ010000020.1 GCA_902574475.1 uncultured Alphaproteobacteria bacterium
CATTGTAAGCTGCTAGTAATCTTTCACCTTTTGTATCTTCAATTACAAAGCTTTGCGAAGACTGACATTTTTTTATAAAAATTGATTTACTAATATTAATAGAAAATTTTTTTAATTCATTTTTTAAAAAGAGTGATGAATCATCATCTCCAAATTTTCCAATGAATTTTGATTCAGAGCCCAAAATTTTTGCAGTAAATGCCGATACTGCTGCTGACCCGCCTAATCTTTTATCAATACCTCTAGATAAAACTTTAATTGGTTTCTTTGGAAATTTTTCTATCCTACTTATATAATCTGTAAATATTGATCCTGCACAAATGATCATAAATATTAATTAAAGGTATTTAACTATACCGATAAACTTTCTAAACCTATCTCTTATAGTTATAGGATTGAGTGGAATAGGATCAATTTTAACGTTCCCAGAATTGATCTTTGAAATTATTACATATGAATTATCTTTATCATCAATGGCTTTGTTCAATGCATTAACTGTTTCCTCGCCAGAACATTCAACAACATTTTTGCAGCCAGCACCTAAGGCAACATTCTTTAAGGAAGTTTTCTCATCAGTAAATGTTCGTTGATCTCCTGTTGATCCATAAGAGCCATTATCAATTATCAATAAAGTATAGTTTGATGGCGCTCTATTGCCTATTGTTGCTAAGGTATTCATATTCATTAAAACTGATCCATCACCATCTATACTAATGACGTGTTTATTTTGGGATAGTGCCAAGCCTAAGCCAATAGAAGATGATAAACCCATACTACCTAACATATAAAAAAAATTTGGTTGATCACTAATTTTATATAATTCTTGAGATGGAAGACCTATATTACAAATAACCAAGTTATTCTTAAGAATATTTTGTACCTTATTTAATAAATCAAAACGGTTCATTTATCATCTTTCATTAAATTGAAATCACATAAAATAGCTACTGGTGATTCAACAACTTTGGCATGTTTGCTAAATGTTGAAATTTTATCTAATTCTTTTTCAGAAAAGCAATGCAACATAGGTATTCTCAAAGTTTGTAAAATATCTTCAGTAATTTTCGCCATTCCACCTTGTGCTCCTACTGGCTCACCAGGTGTACCTCTGTAACTAATTAGAAAAACAACAGGCATTTGATATAATTGTAATAGAGAAACAATTGCATTCACTGAATTTCCAATTCCTGTATTCTGCATCATTATACACGGGAATTTATTTCCTAAATAAGCTCCAGCACAAATACCCATACCTTCTTCCTCTCTTGGTACAGCCGAATAATAAACATCCTTATCATTTTCAAGAATATCAATCATGTTAGCTAATAACTTACATGGAACACTTAAATAAAAATCTACTCCACCTTTTTTTAAATTATCGATGATTTTTTTACTGATTTTCATTTATACGGATGTCTATAGATATAAAATTATAAAACAATAAATTTATTTATTTAAAATCATTTCTTAATTTTATTTTTGTATTTGAAATATATGTTTCACCTACTTTTAATATAGTTGATGGAAATTTTGGTTGATTAATAGCATCAGGAAAAATTTGCGTTTCTAAACACATTCCGTATTGTAATCCATAATTTCGATTATGTTTGCCATCGTATGAGTCTTTCATCATATTCCCAGTATAAAATTGTATTCCAGGTTGATCAGTTGAGTATTCAACTCCCATACCAGTAATTTTACTGTAGATGGAAGCTATAGATTTATCAATATCTTTGAGAACATAATTGTGATCGATACCACCACTTTCTAAAAAAGTATTATTGATTTCAAATGAGTTATTAAGATCATATTTTGTATTAACTACATCGAATAATTTACCAGTAGGAATTGACCCCTCATCAGTTTCACAAATTTGATTAGATAATATTCTAACAACATGCTTAGTAATATTTTTGTAATTATCTTTATGACCATGAAAATTCCAATAATTATGATTAGTCATATTAACAATAGTATCTTGGTCAGAAGTAGCATTAAATGAAATTATAATTTCGTTATTATTATTAAGCTCGTAAATAGTTTTGCAATTTAAGTTGCCTGGATAATTTTCTTCTAAATGTTTAGATTGGTAAGTGAGCTCTACTTTTATACTTTCACTTGTTTTTTTAATATCAGCTATTTTCCAAATCTTTTTATTAAAACCTACCTCTCCACCGTGCAGATGATCAGGTTTGGTATTAGGATATAAATTATATTCTTCCCCATTAAGGGTAAATTTACTGTTCCCTATTCTATTACAAACTCTTCCAATAATTGAATTGAAATATCCATGAGCTTCCAGGCAATCATCTAAATTACCATAACCTAATAATACATCCTCTGTTTCAGAGACATTAGAAGAAGTTGGAATACAAACTTCACTCATATAGCCGCCATATGTATAAAAACTAAAACTATAATTGTTTGAGTTAATAATATTAACTATGTCAATATCTAAACCTTTATCATTTTGAAGTTTGGTAACTTTATATTCCATTATGTTTTCCTTAATCTTTGAAAATTATTTTTTGTTTGTTGAAGATAAATGATTAATCCACCTAAAACTATGAAAAAAGCACCTGGGAAGAGTTGATCAACTGGCCATTCTGCAAAAAATACCCAACCTAAAATAAGTGCAAAAAATATCTCAATGTAATCAAATGGCATAATTTTACTAAGTTCTGCTTTTCTTGCGCCATATATTAATAATAAAGTTCCAGATCCTCCAGCTATTCCCATTACACAAATTACTAAGAAATCATTTATACTTTTGAAATTTTCCCACATACCAAAAAATAAAACTAACATACATGCAACTACGATTGTTCCTGTTTGACCGTATAAGTTGATAAGAGGTGAAGGAACATGATCCTCAAAACTTAAAGATGTTACCCTTGCTAATGAATATCCTAAAGCAGCAAATATAGGGAGTAGTAACATATAATTAAAATCTGATGACCAAGGTTGCATAATTAAAACGATACCTACAAAACCAGAGATTACAGCACTCATTTTGTACCAACCAAATTTTTCACCTAGTATAGGAATAGCAAGAAGAGTAACCATCATAGGTCCTGTATATTCCATGGTAGCAACTAAAGCAAAAGGAAGGTAAGCATAAGAGGTGTAGAGACACAATTGAGCCAAGGCTACAAAAACTCCTCGAAATAATCCTAACTTCCATTGCGTTATTTTTATTTGTCTACCATTGCGGTGCCAATCTTGTGAAAAATATAAAGCAATAACACATGGGATCATCCCAAATAAATTTCTAAAAACAGAAAGTTGAGCTGCTGGGTATTCATTTCGTAAAAACTTTATCGCAATGCCCATACAATCTAATAAGAACAAACCTGAAAGTGATAAGATGACAGCTAAAAATAAATTGTTTTTCATAAATTGTTATGTTTTTGTAAAAGATACTTCTTTTATATAACACAACACTGGTCTACCCAGTGACCTGGTTCAACTTCAGTAAGACCCATATTAATCTCTCCACCTTTGCAATCTACTCCAGGATTAGGGCATCTTGTTCTAAACACACAACCTGGAGGTGGATTTAATGCGCTAGGAATTTCTCCTTTTAGCTCAATTGCTTCAGATCTTTTCTCTGGATCAATCGAAGGAATAGAAGATAATAATGCTTTAGTATAAGAATGTTTAGGGTTTTTAAATAATTCTCTCGAAGGACCCATTTCAACTATATGTCCTAAATACATAACTGCAACAACATCACATACATGAGCCACAACACTTAAATCATGACTAATAAATAAATAAGTAAGATTAAGTTCACTTTGCAGTTGTTTTAAAAGATTTAAAATATCTGCTTGTATTGATACATCTAAAGCAGCAACACTTTCGTCTGCTACTATAAATTTTGGATTACTTACTAAGGCTCTTGCAATTGATATTCTTTGTCTTTGTCCTCCAGAAAATGCATGAGGAAATCTTCTTAAATGCTCAATATTTAATCTACATTTAGCTGCAATATCTCTTACTCTTTCATCAGTCTCTTCTCTTGAGTTTGTTATCTTCATCACTTCTAAGGGCTCTGCAATAATATCCCTCACAGTCATTCTTGGACTTAAAGCAGCATAAGGATCTTGAAAAATTAACTGGGCTTTTTTTCTATATTCTTTTAAATCTTGTTTATTCATATCTGTTAAATCATAATCTCTTTCATCGTCATGAAAAATAACATTGCCAGAACTAATTTTATTAGCTCCAAGTATTGCTCTGCCAAGAGTAGTTTTTCCTGAACCAGATTCACCCACTAAACCAAAAAAAGATCCTTTTTTAATTTTGATATTGATATTGTTTACAGCATGTATTTTTTGTTTTTTTGAAATAAAATTTTCTTGATAATCAAAATTTACTGAAACATTATTTACTGAAATTAAATTATCACCCATTTTGACCACACTTAATTCCACATTGATCAACCCAGTGACCTGTTTCAACTTCAATTAATTTCATTTCTATTTTACCATCTTTTCCTTCTGGATTATGATGGGGGCATCTAGTTCTAAATACACATCCTGTTGGTCTATCTAATGGACTTGGAATGTTTCCAGGTATTGGAGATAACGGTGCGTCTAAGTTATTTATGTCAGGTAAAGCTTGTAATAGCCCTTTTGTATAAGGATGTTTTGGATTTTTAAGGATCTCATTCACTGGACCTTTCTCCACTACACTTCCCAAATACATAACCGCTACATGATCAGCTACCTGCGCAATAACACCTAGATCGTGAGTAATAAATATTACTCCCATTTGATATTCTTTGATAATATCTTTAATTAGATTAATTACTTGAGCTTGAATTGTTACATCTAAAGCAGTTGTTGGCTCATCCGCCAATAAAAGTTTTGGCATAGTGGAAAGCGCCATAGCTATCATCGCTCTTTGACGCATTCCTCCAGATAATTCAAATGCATATTGGTTAAACCGTTTTTCTGCATCTGCAATACCTACTCTTTTAAGCATGTTTATAGATATAGATTTTGCTTCATCTTTATTAATATTTTTATGTATTAATAATTGCTCAACCATTTGTGCACCAATTTTTATGGCAGGAGCAAAACTTGCCATAGGCTCTTGAAAAATCATTGATACTTTTCCGCCTCTAATTTTTTTTAAGTCTTGTTTAGAAGTAAATTGAAGAACGTTTTCGTTATCCAATATTATTTCTGCATCTTCATTATAAGAGGTGTTACCTGGGTTTAATTTCATGATCGATTTAGCTGTCACAGATTTACCTGATCCAGATTCACCGACTATACCAAGTACTTCACCTTGATCTACAGAAAGTGAAATGTTTTCAACTGCTGTAATTCTACCTTCATCAGTATCAAATTTTACATCTAAGTTTTTTACTTCTAATAAATGACTCATATTACTTTACCTTATGAGGATCTGCTGCATCACGTAATCCATCACCTACATAGACAAATGTTAAAATTAATACTACTAAGAAAAACACAGGAATAAAATACCATTGATAGTTTAAAAGTACGTCAGCCTTAGTTGCATTTTGCAAAAGTACACCAAGAGAGTTTACGGGTTCTCTCAAACCAAGCCCTATAAAACTTAAAGCTGTTTCAGATAATAACATATATGGAAAACTAATGACTAAATCGACAATTATGTAGCTAGTGAAACTTGGTAGTAAATGTCTTACAATAATATGAGTGGATGATGCTCCACAAAGTTTTGCAGCAAGAATATATTCTTGGCTTCTTTCGCTAAGTAGATGCGTTCTTACTCTTCTAGCAAGTGTTGGCCATGAGATTAATCCAAGCAAACAAGATATAAAAAAGAAACGTAATTCAGAACTCCATTCTAATGGAGCAAAAGCGGCAAGACACATAAATAGAGGTATTGGTGGAACTGTTCGAATTGCATCAGTAAACATTTGTAGTACGCTATCAATCCAACCACCATAGTAACCAGAAATTCCTCCAATGATTAGGGATAGTACAAATGATATAAAAACACCAAGTGTACCTACAGCTAGTGAAATATATATTGCACTCAAGGTTCTACTAAATAAATCTTTTCCTGCCTTATCTGTTCCAAATATATGAATTCCGCCCTCTTCGACGCCAAATAAATGGGTATTAAATGTAAAACCTGGAATTTTAAAATCTAAAATTTTACCTGGAAGATTTATATTAAAATCAAAAACTTTATATTCCCAACCTTCAACAAAAAAATAAACGTATCTTCTTTTTTCAGTATCAACTTTATATACCCATCTAAAATTTGTATCTGCTCCTCTATATTTTTCTAATGTATGTAAAAAAGGCCTAGCTGAAAAACCATTCTCATCCCAAAACATTGGAATTTGAGGTGCTCCGTTTTCATAATCTTTATCTCTCCCTTTAATTGTTGGATCATAGGGTGATAAAAAATCAGCGAAGAGACTACAAATAATCATAAACAATAAAATAGAGCCAGCAATCATAGCTGATCTATTTCCGAAGAAACGTGTTCTTACTAACTGCATTTGTGTTGCGGTATAATAAGCTTCTTTTTTTTGATTACTAACCTCCACCCATAACTCCTTTTCTTATTCTTGGATCAATTATAGCTAAAATAATATCTGTTATAAAATTCACAAAAACAATTGTTGCCGTTAAAAGAAAAATAATTGCACCTGCTAATTGTTGATCATTTGATCTTGCTAAAGCTTCAATCAATAATGCACCAGCTTCAGTAAGAATTAAAATTAACGCTACTATAGGTAATGCGCTAAATATTCGATTAAGGTCAAAACCTATAGAATTAATAACTGGACCTAAAGAATGTTTTGCAGGATATCTCCACAATAAACTCATCCCAGATATGCCTCTAGCTCTTGCAGCCATTACATATAATTTATCATTTTCATCTAGCATGAGTGCTCTAACAGTCTGAAGAGCAAAAGCGGTTGCGTTCCAACCTAAAACAAAAATTGGAAGCCAAGCTCTGCTTAGGAAATCAAATAGCTTTGCCGATGACCATGGTTCGTTTTCATATTCTTGAGAGAAGAGACCTGTCATTGTGTCTCCATAATAAACGGTCATAAAAAGCATAATACAGAGTGCTACTAAAAAGTTGGGTAGAGCTATTCCAAGATAACTAATAAATTTAAGGGTGTTATCTAAAGAAGCATATTTTGTCGTGGCCGATATAATCCCAACTGGTATGGCAATTAAATATGAAAATATTAGTGCAACCAAACATATTGTTAGAGATAAAGTAAATCTTCCACTTAATAATTCATTAATATTCATTCTTAAAATACAACTGTCACCAAAATCTCCATTAAAAACTATATTAGAAACCCATTTGCCATATCTATACAAAAAAGGTTTATCCAAACCTAAACGAATTTTTTCTTTTTCTATATCTTCATAAGTTATTTGTGATCCTTGTGTATTTTTAAATGCAAGATATCTTTCAGCACAAGTTCCAGGAACTAATTCCATTAACGAAAAAACGATAAAGCATACAAGAAGCAAAGTTATAACTGCAAGTCCTGCTCTAGTAAGAGTAAATTGTATAAAATTAATCATATAAAATAATTAGGAAATAAGAATAATTAAAAAAAGAAAAGCGGCAATATATAATTGCCGCTTTTTTTATTATTTATTGAGTTAAATTACTCGTCTAACCACCATTGAGTAGCTAGGTATGGGTATGTTCTATAATACTCATACGAAGTAGTTTTAAACTGCGTAAAGTTTTTCAACGCATTTCTATGATAAGTTGGGAAAGGTGCTTTCACCGTACCAATTAATAGACTTTGCTCTGTTAACATTGTTGCAATTTTTTCTCCCCACTCATTAGACTCAGCAGTACCAAGAGCATAAGATTGAAATTTATCAATTCCATCACTTAAGTCATATACCCACTGAGGAGGTTTAGTACCTTCATCACCATTACTATCAATGTATGCTGCCCAATCTAAACCTTGAGTATGGTTAAAGTAATTACCAAACGGAGGTTTAAATGTTTCTGGGTTACCAGCAACAATTGCTAATGGTTGACCTTTGTCCCAAACGTGAACATCGAGTTGGTTTGCAGCTTGCGAACCACGATATTCATCTGGAGTTACCTCTTTAAAAGTAGTTTTTACTCCTACTTCATTGAAGTATCTAGCAACAAGTTCAACTTCAACACCACCAATACCTTGAGTAGCGTAGTCTATATTAATAGCTAGAGCATCACCATTTGGTAATTCTCTAAAGCCATCACCATCAACATCTTTTAATCCTACTTCATCAAGAAGAGCATTTGCTCCATCTGGATCGTATTGAGTCATATGCATTTTTATACTTTCAGGAACGAAGTCAGGTGCAGGAGAAAATCCTACAAACTGCTCAACTTTACCTAAGCCGTAATATGCAACTTCGTTGATCTCATCTCTATTCATCGCAATTGACATTGCTTGACGGAAACGAATATCTCCATAGACTTTACGTTTTTCAGGATCAGGATGTGTTACATTAAAACTAAATAATGCAGCACCACAACCTGGATTGATTTGAACTTGATATCCGCCAGACTCAGCACCGTCAAGTAATTGAGGAGCAGACTCTAACTGAACAGACTGTGATTTATAATCAACTTCACCATTAACAAGTTTTAACAATCTTATTTCATTTTCATTGATGTATCTTTCATTTTGATAATCAATATATGGTAATTGATTTCCAGCTGTATCAACTTGGAAAAAGTATGGGTTAGCTGCATAGACTCTACCTTCAGTAGTATCCTCAATAGTCATATAAGCTTCTAAAGAAGGATAAGCTGCATAAGGTAATCCAGCTACTAGATCTGGTCTAGCTAGTAAAGGAGTTGGAGTATCAGTCCAACCAGAGTTACCATAGTATGCTGCTAAAGCATCATAACCGTTTTCAAATCCTAAAGCTTGTGCATTTGCATCAGCATTTGAATCAATTTCCGGATGGAACTGTTCTAGGAAATGTGAAGGCATGAAGAACTGGTTATATGACCATGCAATAGTTGCAGTTAATCCAGGGAATGGAGATGGTAAATTAAATCTTACTGTTTGATCATCAATTACATCAACAGTCATTGGCTCACCACCAACTAACAGATATGGATATGGTTTTTCACGAATATTTGGATTCATCATCAAGTCTTCGTACCAAAACTCAACATCTCTTGCCACAAAAGGTTCACCGTTTGACCACTTGTGCCCTTTACGTAACATGAATGTTAAAGTAGTGAAATCATCATTCCACTCATAATCTTTAGCAACATTTGGAACGATTGTAGATAAATCATCTGCAAAACGTAATAGGTTAACGTGTCTTGTAGATAACATATCTGAAGTTCCAGCTTCAGTTGCGTTCGATAAGAAGTTTATTGTATTTCCATATTTACCAATAGACTCATACGGCACTACAACAAGAGGTTCATCAGGTAATCTATCCTCAACTGAAGGTAGACTTCCTGGGTTACCTTGTATTGTCGCGTTAATACTCGCAATATTTGGATTATCTGAAAACTTCATAGTACAATCTGCTGCACTCTCGTATTCTGATAATTCATATTGCTGAGGATATTTTCCACCTGTTTGTCCATCGTTCATTGTTGAACCTTGACAATGACCATCTGCAAAAGAGCTTCCACTCCATACAAAAGTTGTGGCAGAAAATACTAACGCTATGAATAATTTTTTTAACATATATTTTCTCCTATAAGATAAATTTATCGTATGTTTTCGTTTGTAAACAATTTTGACTTTTTATCAAAAATATTTGACACTTTTATTTCAATTTTTTTTAAAAAATTGTGTATTTCTTGCCAATTAATTACTTTAATAATCATAAGTAAATATGGAAAAATCCAAAAAATCTGTCCTTTTTATATGTGCTGATCAATGGCGTTTTGATTGCTTTAGCTTCCTAGATCATCCACATGCTCTTACACCAAACTTAGACAAGCTAGCTAAACAAAGTGTTGTTTTTAAATCGCATTTTGCAGGAATTATTCCTTGTGGACCATCTAGAACTACTATGCTTACTGGATTATATCCATTTATACATCGTTCAGTTTATAATGGTGCGCCTCTTGATAAAAGATTTACAAATATTGCTAAAGAAGTTCGCAAACTAAATTATAATCCAAGTCTTTATGGATACACTGATACATCTTGGGACCCAAGATACTTAGACCCAAAAGATAAAAAAAACTTTACCTATGAATCGCCAATGGAAGGATTTGATGATGGTTGTGTTTTACCAGGAGGAAAACCAGAACCCTGGGCCAACCATCTTAATCAAAATGGTTTTGAAATTAATAAAGCAGAAGATTTATACAAAGGAAGAAAGCCTAAAGATGATCAAGCATATATTTATGAACCATATTATATTCCAACTGAATTTTCAGACACCGCATTTTTAGCTGACAAAGTTGTTAATGATTTAAAAAATGTCAAAGATCCATTTTTTATGCATGTATCTTTTTTAAAACCACACCCACCCTTTCATGTAGCTGATCCGTGGTTTAGTAAATTTAATCCAGATAATATTAATTTATCTAAAAATGATATCTCACTAAAAGAATTATCAAAAAAATATCCTCTTCTTAAAGAGTTATGTAAAAAATTTTTATTAAAAGAAAATTTCTCTGAAATTAATTATGATCTTTTAAAAGATCAAGATATCAAAAATATTATGAGTGTCTATTTTGCTATGTGCGCAGAAGTTGATTTTAATATTGGTAAAATTTTGAATGCTCTTAAAGAATCAGGGCAAGAAGAGAATACAATGATAATATTTACCAGTGATCATGGAGAAATGTTAAATGAAAATAATTTATGGGGAAAGTTAGGTTGGTGGGACTCTTCTTATAGAATTCCATTATTTATTTATGTACCCCAAAACAGTGCGAAGGAAATTAATCACTTAACTGAATCTGTAGATGTTGCTCCTACAATTTTAGAATGGCTTGGCGCTGAGATTCCAATTGATTGGAACGGCCAATCACTAATGCATAATATTAACAATCAATATGAAAAATCACCTAATAAAGAATTTGTTGTTTTTGATTATGATTTTAGAGAAAGCACTTCATTTTTTAAAGATAAAAAATTAGCACCTGAGCAATGCAATCTATCAGTTATTAGAAATAATAAATGGAAATATGTTCATTTCCCTTCATTGCCATGTTTATTGTTTGATTTAGAAAATGATCCTAATGAAATTAATGATTTATCTAGAGTAAAAGAATTTCAAGACATTAAAAATGATTTAGTATCAAAACTATTAAGCCACCGAATGATTCATCAGGAAAGACAGTTATCCAATACAAAACTTTCTAGCTCAGGGGTTAAAACAAAATCTGGACCAGCTAGTAGAAAAATGGGATAATTAACTTATGTTAACAACCGTTATAGGCGCCTACCCAAAACCAAGTTATTTAAAAATAACTGATTGGTTTAATGCTTCTGGTGGTACAGATACTGAATATCCAACTAAATTTTACGAAGATGAAATAAAAAAGATGGGCGATAATGTTGAAGAGTTATTTAAAAAAGCTACAAAAGAAATAATCAGAGATCAGGAGGAATGTGGTATTGATATCCTCACCGATGGTGAAGTTAGAAGAGAAAATTATATTCACTATCATTGTAGATATTTAGAAGGAATTGATTTTACAAATCTCACAGAAAAAGTTGCTAGGACAGGGAATTATAAATGCTGGTTACCAACAATTACTTCAAAAGTTAAAGCAAAAGAATCTTTTTTAGTTGAAGAGTGGAAAAATAATCAGAGTTTAACCAATAAGGATTTGAAAATTACTATTCCAGGACCAATGACTATAACAGATACTATAGCAAATACATTTTATGATTCAGATGAACATATGGGTGAAGACTTAGCTGATGCCATTAATATAGAAATTAAAAGATTAGTTGATGCAGGATGTAAATATATTCAAGTTGATGAACCTTTGTTTGCAAGAAAACCAGAAAATGCTCTTAATTTTGGAATCAAAAACCTAGAGAGATGTTTTAAGGGTATAAATAATCAAAGTATTGAAAAAATTACTCATATTTGTTGCGGTTATCCTGATAAATTAGATGCAGTAGATTATCCTAAAGCGCCTTTAGATTCTTATAGTAAAATCAGTAAAGCGTTAGATGAGTCAATTATAGATACAGTTTCTATTGAAGATGCTCATCGATATAATGATTTAAATTTTTTAAAAGATTTTAAACAAACAAAAGTTATTTTTGGTTTAGTAAAAATAGCAAGCTCTCAAGTTGAGACTAAAGAAGAAATTGTCTCAAGAATAAATGATTCATTAAAGTTTATTGATAAGGAACAATTAATTGTTGCTCCTGATTGTGGCCTTGGTCACTTACCTAGAGATTTGGCAAAAATAAAATTAAAGATAATGGTAGAAGCTTCTAATAGTTTCTAGTGTACTAAAGTTTCTGGATTAGCATAATCATAATTTAAATCATCAGCAATAGCTTTATATGTAACGGCGCCTTTAAAAATATTTAAACCATTCATAAAATTTTTATCATTTTTTAAAGCATCTTTAAAACCGTTAGAAGCTAATTTTTGAATAAATGGTAAAGTAACTGCATTTAAAGCAAGTGTGGAAGTTCTAGGAACTCCACCTGGCATATTTGCAACACAATAATGGACGACATCATCAACAACATATGTAGGGTTTGCATGAGTTGTTGGTTTACTAGTTTCAACGCAACCACCTTGATCAATTGCAACATCAACAATTACAGATCCACTTTTCATCTCTTTGATCATGTCCTTAGTTATAATCTTTGGAGCATTAGAACCTGGAACAAGTACTCCGCCAATTAGTAAATCACATTCAGAAATATAATCTTTTAGATTTATTTTATCACTATGTAGTGGTTCTATTTTATCACCAAATTTTTCTTGTAATTCCTCTAATCTTTTTTCTGACTTATCCACGATGAAAACTTTTGCTTGCATTCCGGTAGCAATTATTGCTGCATTTTCACCTACAACACCTCCACCTAAAATTAAGACATTTCCAGGTTGAACCCCAGGTGCACCACCTAAAAGTAAACCACTACCGCCTTTATGTTTTTCAAGTGAATACGCACCAGCTTGGATCGACATTCTACCTGCTACAGCACTCATAGGTGCAAGAAGTGGTAATTTATTATTATGATCACTTACTGTTTCATAAGCTATACAAATTGAATTTGAATCAATCAAACCCTTTGTTAATTCTGGAGCTGCTGAAAGATGTAAATAAGTAAATAAAATTTGGTTTTCTCTTATCATTGCTACTTCATTCATTAGAGGTTCTTTTACTTTTACGATCATTTCAGAATCATTGAAAATATCTTCAGCTGAATTTACAATTTTAGCACCTGACAATTCATAATCACTATTTGAAAATCCAGCACCAATACCAGCATCCTTTTGAATTAGTACAGTATGTTTATCTTTTACTAATTCTTTAACACTTTGTGGGGTAAGCCCAACTCTAGACTCCTGAGCTTTAATCTCAGACGGAACACCTATTTTCATTATCTATCATGCATATAGTTTGAGATACCTGTTCTTAATTTTTCAATTATCTCATCAATATGTTTTTTTTCACAAGTAAATGGAGGTGCAACGATTAAACAATCACCTGTTGCTTTTAAGCTTAAACCTGCTTCAAATAATTTTTTAAAACAAGCATATCCAGCTTTGCCTAAACGCTCATCCATTTTAATATCAATTCCTCCCATCATTCCATATCCTCTTATGTCTGTAATGATATCTAAGTCCTTCAAAGAAAATAAACCATCTAAGAAATATGGAGACATATCTTTAGCTCTATTAAATAAATCTTCTTTCTCAATTATATCTTGCATTGCTAAACCTGCTGCCATTGAAACAGGTATAGCAGAATAAGTGTAGCCATGAAAAAATTCTATAGCTCCTGTAGGTGAAGCATCAACAATAGTATCATAGATATGATCACGTGAAGCTACTGCCCCCAAAGGTACAACGCCATTAGTAATTGCTTTAGCCATTGTCATAATATCAGGACAAACATCAAAAGCTTGAGCTGCAAATGGAGCGCCCATTCTTCCCCAACCCGTAATAACTTCATCAAAAATTAAAAGAATTCCGTGTTTGTCACAAATTTCTCTTAGTCTTTTTAAATATCCTTTTGGCGGAACTAAAGTTCCTGTTGATCCTGCTACTGGCTCTACAATACATGCTGCAATATTTTCAGCACCTATGTTACCAGCAATTCTTTCAAGATCATCTGCTAGATCAGCACCTGTTTCAGGCTCACCTTTTACAAATAAATTTTCAGGTAAATGAGTATGTCTTAAATGATGTACATTTGGCATGAGAATATTTGAGAAAGTTTTTCTATTAGCAATCATTCCGCCAACAGAGATTCCTCCAATATTCATTCCATGGTAACCTCTTTCTCTCCCTACTATGTGGGATCTATGACCTTCTCCTTTTGCTTTAAAATATGCTATGGCTGTTTTAATTGCTGTTTCAACAGCTGATGAACCACAAATAGTAAAAAATATTTTATTTAAATCTTCGGGTGTATGTTTTGAAACTTTTCTAGCTAAATCAAATGAACCACCAAAACCTTGTTGAAATGGTTGAACATAATCTAATTGCTCTAATTGTTTTGATACCGCTTCTCTTATTTCTGGTCTTGAATGACCCGCTGGACTACAAAATAATCCTGAGCTAGCATCGATTAATTTATTTCCATAATGATCAGTATAGTAAACGCCTTCTGCCTTAACCATTAATCTTGGACTATTTTTATAGTCTCTATTAGATGTAAATGGCATCCAATGCTCTTCTAATGAATTAGGTATTTCAGTTCTTTTTTCTAAATCCATTTTTTTCCTTAATATTGATTGAGTATATGAAATTATTGATAAATCAAAGAATAATTCTTTCACAATAAAGAAATATCATAGGAAAAATTGTAGCAGTGGTATAGAGAGAATACCAAATATGAGCACATTACCAGAAGATCTTAAAAGTAAAGCTTTAGAGACCCCTAACATACCTGCTGCTGTCGTATACCCTAATCAAGAAAGCATATTATCAGCTGTAATTGAAGGTAAGAATATGAACCTCATCGATCCAACTTTAATTGGAAATAGAAGTTCAATTGCTGAAACAGCGAAAAATTTAAGTTTTGATATTTCTAATTTTAATATTGTAGAGGCTAAAGATGAAGAGGATAGTGCTTCAATTGCTTGTCAGATGTCTAATGAAAATAAAAGTAAAATCATAATTAAAGGGAACCTCCATACTGATATTTTAATGCGCTCTTATTTAAAAAAAGAATTTAATTTACTTGATGGCAGACGATTAAGTCATATTTGGCATATGACTACACCGCAGCTTAAAAAACCTCTTTTTATAACTGATGGCGCCTTAAATGTTTTACCAAGAGTTGATATAAAATTACAAATTCTTAAAAATGCTGTGCAGTTTTGTAATAAATTAAACATTAACAAACCAAAAGTTGCAATTTTATCAGGTACAGAAGATCCAATTGATAGTATGCCAAGTTCAGTTGATGCCAAAAAAGTTATGGAACTTGCGTTAGAAGAAAAAATTAATGCTTTTGTTCATGGGCCGCTTGCTTTTGATAATGCTGTTTCTGAGGAAGCAGCTAAAATAAAAGGGATTAAGAACGATGTTGCTGGTAATACTGATGTATTATTAGTTCCTAATTTAGAAACTGGAAATTCTTTATCCAAAATAATGGTTTATTTTATGAATGCTTGTGCAGCAGGAATAGTAATTGGTGGTAAAGTACCAGTTGTGGTTCCTAGTCGAGCAGATAGTAAAAATTCTAAACTTGCATCAATTATGGCAGCTGTAGTTGCTGCAAATAACTAACCAGTAAATAAATTTTAGCTCGAATGCTTTTAAGACATTATTTTTTAATTTTAATAATCACTTTTTTATTTGGAAGTGCCTACCCCGTTCAGAAAGTTATTTTTAATGAAAATGTACCCCCATTATTAATGGGAAGTTTAAGAATGTTAGTGGTTTTCATATGCCTTTTGCCTTTTTGGAGATTTAGAATTCCTGAAAAAAAATACTGGTTACCACTTCTCTTTTTTTCAATTTCTATGGGTTTTTTAGCAAATGTTTTTATGACATTGTCTTTAAATGAAGCAAACATAGTTTCTCCGATAATTATTGGTTCTCAATTGGCTGTACCATTTGCAATATTATTAAGCTCATTTTTTTTAAAAGAGAAAGTAAGTATTAAAAAATGGGTGCTTATATTTATTTCTTTTTTTGGCATCATTTTATTGGGCTTTGATCCTTTAATAAGAAATGAAATTTTTGCATTAATCTTAATAACGTTAATGGCATTCTTTTATGCTAGTGCACAGGTATTTTCCAGATACCTTAAAGATTTAGAGGTCACTCTCACAAATGCAGTAATGGGATTAGTAGGATTTATGTTATTAATTATTTCATCATCAATATTTGAAGGACAAACAATAAACGAAATAAAAACTATTAGTTTTCAGTCATGGTTATTAATATTTCATTCAGGTATCTTTGTTTCAATTGCTGCACACATGTCGATGTTCTATTTATATAGGATGTATCCTGTAAATAGAGTATTTCCATTTTATGCTCTATTTCCTGTATTTGGTGTGTTGTTAACGTTTATAATTTTTTATGAAATACCAACTTTAATTACTTTTATTGGTGGTATAATTGTAATCGTAGCAACTTATTTTATTAATAAGGAAAATTAGCTACTTTAAAACATCTAATCCATCAGATAAATTGATATGTCCTGTTTGACGAGCTTTATTAAACTCTTTAATTCTGTCAAATATATTGATTCCAATTTGTCTATAAATATCAAGTAAATCAATTAAGACCCAATTTTCTCTAATCAAACCATTTTCTAGCCTCCAGAAATCAAGACTTCTCATTTCTAGTGCTTGATTTGATGGAGCAATACCCATCCAGCCATCATTGGTTATTGTTAATCTCATATTAGGCCAACCTGTTTCACACACATAATTTCCTTCATGTATCCAGTGTGTTTGCAAATCTTCCATGCCATCGGTGGCTAATTTTTCATTTGATGAACCACCTTTTCTATCTGGCATTGCTCTTAAAAATGGGATTTGATGCCAATGTCTGAAACCTGCTATACCTCTACCTGTTCCAATTCCGGCTGGTCCGTACCAATTAAGATTTGGGTGCCAATATTTTTCTAGATTCATAATTTTTGGATCTGGATTTTTAGGATGTAAGGATAAATCATTTAACATATCTATAACATGATCAAAATTTTCTTTCTTTTCTCCATTTATTGACAAGCCATCTCCAGTCATAGGAGCTGGGGTACACAGAAATGCACCAAGTTGAGGAGACATTGGCCATGCATTTGCTTGCATCATAATTTCAGGTAAGTCCCAAATAGATTGTACTTCAGTAATTTTATTTTCCTCTATTTTAAAAAACTCATGATAGCGCATATGAATTAAATTGCCTGTTGGTGGAATATCTAAGTATGGTTTTATAAAAGTTCCCATATAATTACCCATTGTACCTATCCATTTTTGCCCTTCAGGGGTTTTTCCCGCCATAATAATCATATCTCTTCTTTCTAGATCAGGGATACTATCCAATAATGGCAAAATACATTTAGAAAGAAAATTATTTAAACCTTTAAAAGTTCCAAAAGGATGGCAAAAATTAAATAAAGATTCTTTTGTAAAATAATTGCTTAATGATTTTTCAATTGTCTTTTTGTTAAATGTTTGAGTTGCAATCTGATAGTTGGCAAAAAAATTTTTTAATTCTCTAGAAATCATTATTTAGCAGTCCATCCTCCATCAATTACTAATGAAGAGCCAGTTATCATCGATGCAGCATCAGAAGCAAGATACACTACTGCACTAGCAATATCACTTTCTGTTGCTACTTTTCCTAAAGGTATATTTTCAATAACAGATTTTTTAAAATTTTTATCTTTGAAAAATTTTTTAACCATAGGAGTTTCAACAAATGTAGGGCAAACTGAATTAACTCTAATGTTGTGTTTTGCTAAATCGATAGCCATTCCTTTAGTTAGACCTTCAACGCCAAACTTGGTCATATTGTAAACACTTCTAAGAGGAGCTCCAACTTTACCTAACTGAGATGAAATATTTATAATTGATCCACCACTTTTTTTTCTATTTGTTGATTTTAGCATAATTTTTGTTGCTAATTGAGCAATATCAAATGATGCTTTAATATTAAGATCAACCACTTCACTCATATCTTTTCTTTTAATTTTAGTAAAATATTCTGGCCTATTTGTTCCAGCGTTATTTACTAATATGTCTAATTTTGGAATTTTAGAAAATATTTTTTTTATTTCTTTTAAATTTGTTACATCACAAACAAAGTAGTTGCATTTTCTTTTAATTTTTTTAATTTGGTTTTTAACAGCTATAAGATCTTTTTCTGTTCTACTTATAATTATTAAATTTGCTCCAGCTTCTGCCAGTGCGATTGCAGATGCTTTACCAATCCCTTTACCTGCACCTGTAACAAGCGCAGTCTTATCTTTTACTTCGAATTTTTTTAGAAACATTTATGCGTATAATTTACAATGAAAAAATGGTTTGATCTAATAAATTCATTTTTTTGATGCACATATCAAATTTATCTTCTTTGTGAAAATCACCTGGAAATGCAATACATTTAACACTTGCATTAACAGCGGCATTACTACTTTCCTCTGTATCTTCAATTGCAAGACATTCTTCAGGTTTTAAATTTAATTTTTCTAGTGTTACTTTATATATCTCTGGATGAGGTTTTTCATTGTTAACAAATGATCTATTTCCAATAAAATCAAAATCCGCTTTTGAAATTTGATTAGAAAGACTTTCAAATACAGCTTCTACATTATTTACAGTTGTAGAAGTTGAGAATGCAAGTTTAATATTATTATCTTTAGTATATCTAATCATTTCATAAACACTTTCTCTTAATTTTTGTTTGTTTTGAATAATGAATGAACTAAATAATTCTGTTTTTCTATCTCTAATTTGTGATGCATTAACATTGATATTATTTTTTTCTGCAAAATCTTCTACTCTCTTAGTGCCACCTGATTTTTTTAATAAAATTCTATAATCTTGCTCGTCCCAATACCAATCTAAACCAGCTTCTTTAAAGGCTTCGTTAAATGAATTACGTTGGATATTAGAAGATTCAATCAGTGTTCCAATTGATCCAAAAAGTAATGCTTTGTATTTCATCTTATAATTTTAATAAATAATTATCATATTATTGTTAACCCTTTACTGCACCTTGAGTTAAACCAGACACTATTTGTTTTTGGAAAAACATCACTAACAAAAACAATGGTGCGGTAATTGATGCAGCAGCAGCAATTGACTCAACTAAATCTGTCATTTTAGTTTCCATATTAAAATATTGCATAATTGCTGGAACCATAGTTTGTGATTGTCCATCTAATAATAATGCTGCAACAAGATAATCATTATAAGCTAACAAGAAAGAAAATAATCCTGTTGTAATTACACCTGGCCACATTAAAGGCATCACAACTTTCCAGAAAGCTTGAAAAGGATTACATCCATCAATTTGAGCAGCTTCATCTAAATCTTGAGGTATATTCATAAAAAATGATCTCAGCATCCATATTGTAAAAGGTTGGTTAATAGCTACTAACAAAACAATAACAGCAATTTTTTTTCCATATAATCCATAATTTATAAAAGGTTCTAAATAACCAGTAACCAAAACAGAATGAGGTAAGGCTCTAAAAATTAAAGCAAAAATTAAAAGCCAAAAGGCAATCATAGAATTACTTCTTGCTAATCCATAACCAGCTAGTGTTCCAACAGTTAATGAAATTGTAACAACCCCACCTGTTACAATCATAGTATTTAAGAATTGTTTATAAAATTCATTACCAACCCATACAGACAAATAATGCTGAGGAGTAAAACCTATGATTGGGTAAGAAAAAA
>CACGNZ010000021.1 GCA_902574475.1 uncultured Alphaproteobacteria bacterium
ATATGTATTTTAATCGATTATGGATATAATAAGAAAATAAAAAACTTTACGTTACAAGCTATATATAATCATAAAAAAACCAGTATATTTGAAAATATAGGTCAACAAGACATTTCAAGTCATGTAAATTTCAATGAATTAATTGAAATAGCAAAACAAAATAAACTACAAATCAACGAATTTGTTTCACAAAGAGATTTTTTAATAAAATATGGAATCTTAGAACGAAAGAAAAAATTGCTAACTAAAAATTTAAATTTGAATAAAAATTTATTAGATGAAGAAGTGGATAGATTAATTAATGCTGATAGGATGGGAAACTTATTTAAGTGTCTTGTTGTTTCTAACTTATGATTACTAAAAATTATTTTACACATGCAAAAATTAAGTCTTTTGTTAAAGCTGGTTTCTTTACTAGAAATGGTGGAGTTTCAAAAAAAGAAAACTATTCATTAAATTGTAGCTTAAACCGCAAAGATACTAAGGTAAATGTAAATAAAAATATTGATATTTGTTTAAAAAATTTAAATATCAAAAAAAAAATTATATTTATTAGTCAAATACACTCCAACAAGATTGTAGAAATTAATGAAAAAAATATAGATAATAAATATTCTGGAGATGGATTAATCACAAGCAATAAGCATGTAGCTTTAGGGGTTTTAACTGCAGATTGCTGTCCAATTTTTATTTTTGATAAAAATAAAAAATATATTTGCGCTCTTCATTCAGGTTGGAAAGGTGCATTAAAAAATATAGCTGCTAAGGGTATAGGATATTTTGTTAAAAAAAAAATAATTAAAAAAAATATTGTGGTTCTTATTGGTCCCTGTTTGAGCTTTAAAAACTTTGAAGTGTCAAAAGACTTTAAAAGTAAGTTTATAAGCAAAAATAAACAATACTCTATTTTCTTCAAACACAAAAATAATGACAAAGATTTATTTGATTTAAGAAGATTGATTAACTATCAATTTAGGGAATTGGGTATTAAAAATATATATAATATTAACAAAGATACCTTCTCAAATAAAAGAGTCTTTTTTAGCCACCGAAGGGAATCACAAAAATTTAGAGATACTGGAAGAATGCTCAATATCATTGCATTTAATGATTAATTTTGGTTGATCTATTATTATTCTAATATAGTAATTAATTTGATTATATGAAAATAATCGCCTGTAATAGTAGCAAATCTTTAGCAGAAAAAATTTCAAAGCATATTGATGTTCCATTAGCAGACGCCTCTGTTAGAACTTTTAATGATAGAGAAATATTTGTTGAAATAAATGAAAATATTAGAGGTGAAGATGTTTTTATTATTCAATCTACATCACATCCAGCAAATGACCATTTAATGGAACTTTTAATTACTATTGATGCTGCAAGAAGAGGTTCAGCAAAAAGGATTACTGCTGTTATCCCATATTATGGATATGCAAGACAAGATAGAAAGACTGGGCCTAGAACACCAATCACTGCCAAACTTGTTGCAAATTTAATTACATCCGCGGGTGCTGATAGGGTATTAACAATGGATCTGCATGCTGGTCAAATTCAAGGTTTTTTTGATATTCCTTTAGATAATATTTTTTCTGTTAGACCTATAATCGATGATGTTAAAGAAAGATTTAAAGGAAACAAAGATTTAGTTGTTGCTTCACCTGATGTTGGTGGTGTTGTTAGGGCTAGAGCTTTTGCTAAGAGGTTAGAGGCTGGACTAGCAATTGCCGATAAAAGAAGAGAAAAGGCTGGTGAGTCTGAAGTAATGAATATTATTGGAGATGTAAAAGATAAAACTTGTATCTTACTAGATGATATTGCTGACTCTGCAGGCACGCTATGTAATGCTGCTGAAGCTCTAAGTAAAAATGGGGCTAAAGAAATTTATTCCTATATTGTACATGGAGTATTATCTGGAGATGCACTTAAAAAGATTGAAAATTCAAGCATAAAAGAATTGGTATTAACAGACACAATTGAGCCTTCTAAAGAGGTAAAAAGCACAAAAAACATTAGACATATTAGTATTGCTCCTTTAATGGGTGATGCGATTAAAAGGATTAACACTGATACTTCAGTGTCTGCCCTTTTCGATTAAATTTTTTATTTTATGAGTAATTTTAAAGCGATTGAAAGAAATAAAGATATTGGTTCAAATCATAGTCTTTTAACGAAAGGATTGGTCCCTGGTATTATTTATGGCAAGGGCACTCAGCCTAAGAAAATTGCTCTAGAAGATAAAATACTTAAAAAATTAATGGGTACTGGTTCTTTTTATTCAACAATTATAGATCTTGATGTTGATGGAAAGAAAGAAAAAATACTTCCTAAACAATTACAATATCATCCTTTAAGTGATCAACTTATACATTTTGATTTTCTAAGAGTTCAAGAAAATACAAAAGTAAACGTTGAAATTCCTGTTGAGTTTTTAAATCAAGATAAATGTCCTGGTTTGAAAAAAGGTGGAGTTTTAAATACTGTTAGAAGACTTGTTGAGCTAACATGTAATGCGAATAATATACCTAGCAAACTAGAATTTGATTTAATTGAAAGTGAAATAGGTGATGCGGTTAAAATTAGCAATATTCAACTTCCTGAAGGAGTTGCTCCGACTATATCAGATAGAGATTTCGTAATAGCTACTTTAGTTCCACCAACTGTAGAAGTTGAAACTAAAACTGAAGAAACAACTGAAGAGGGTGCAGCAGAAGGTGGAGAAGAGAAATCAGAGGAAAAGAAGGAAGAATCTTCTGATAACAAAGAAGAAAATAAAGAATCAAAGTAACTTTACTTTATATTTCATTTTATGTTTTTATTTTGTGGACTTGGGAACCCAGGCGTAAATTATAAAAATACTAGACATAATGTAGGTTTCCATTTAGCGGATAATATAATCTCGTATTTTAATTTTGATAAAATCAAAGAAGATAAAATAAAAGAATTATATTCAGGTCTAATAAATAATCAAAAAATCTTTGTTTTAAAACCTCTTACATTCATGAATTTATCTGGAAAAGCTGTTTCAGAAATTGTAAATTTTTATAAAATAAAATTAGACCATACTTTTGTTATACATGATGACCTTGATTTAGAATTATCGAAAGTAAAAATAAAACAAGGTGGTGGAAATGGAGGTCATAATGGATTGGAAAGTATTGACCAATTTATAGGGGAAAATTATTTTAGAATCCGTATTGGAATTGATCATCCTGGGCATAAAGATTTAGTTTCAAGTTATGTTTTAAATAAATTTTCAAAATCAGAAGAAGAAATAATAAATAAAAAAATTGATAAAATGGTTAAAAATATAGAATTAATATTTTCAGATATTCCTCTATTTTTAACAAAAATAAGTGAGCAAAATTAATTATGGGATTTAAGTGTGGGATAGTTGGATTACCAAATGTCGGTAAATCCACTTTATTCAATGCTCTTACCCAATCAAATAAAGCGGAAGCTGCAAATTATCCATTTGCAACAATAGAACCAAATATAGGAAGAGTTGCAGTGCCCGATGACAGATTAGATAAACTAGCGATCATTGGAAAGAGTGAAAAAATAATTCCCTCTTTTATGGATTTTGTTGATATTGCAGGATTAGTAAAAGGAGCCTCACAAGGAGAAGGTTTAGGAAATAAATTTTTAGGACATGTAAGAGAAGTTGAAGCAATAGCACATGTTGTTAGATGTTTTGAAGATACTAACATTACTCATGTATCATCAAAAATTGATCCACTAGATGATATTGAAACAATAAATTTAGAATTACAATTGGCTGATCTTGAAAGCTTAAATAATAAAAAAACTAGTTTAGAAAAAAAATTAAAATCAAATGATAAAGAAGCTAAACATCAATTCGATATAATAAATAAAATCTTACAAATGCTAGATGCTAATAGTATCTTAAAAATTGATGAATTTTCTAGTAATGAAATTGACTTTGTAAATAGTCTTAACTTAATTAGTCTAAAGCCTACTATGTACATATGTAATGTAGATGAAGAATCTATTCACACTGGAAACGAATTATCAAAAAAAGTCATCGAGTTTGCCAAAAAAAATAATCATTCTGTAGTTTTAATCTCTGCATCAATAGAAGCACAAATAGCGGAATTAGATAATGAGGAAGAAAAACTTGAATTTCTAAAAGAACTTAATTTAGATCAAACAACATTGAATAAGGTTATAAAATCAGGATATGAACTTTTAGGTTTGATAAACTATTTTACATGTGGTCCAAAGGAAACAAGATCATGGACAATAAAAAAAGAAACACTTGCACCACAAGCTGCTGGAAAAATTCACACTGATTTTGAAAAAGGATTTATTAGAGCAGAGACTGTCTCTTATGACGACTATATAGAAAATAATGGTGATGCTGGAAGTAGAGATTCGGGGAAGCTAAGACAAGAAGGTAAAGATTATATCGTCAAAGATGGTGATGTAATGAACTTTTTATTTAATGTCTAAGTTACGTCTCGCCAAAGTCTGTTTTTTGCTAAGTACACAATTGTTCCAAGAATAATAAAGAATAATATTACTTTGATTCCTAAATTTTTTCTTTCTTCCATTTCTGGTTCAGCAGCCCAGTGAAGAAAATGTGTTACATCAGCCGATAGCTGTTCTGCATTATTATCAGTGCCATCATCATAATCTACACTTCCATCGGCTATAGGTGCTGGCATAGCTATTTGATTTCCAGCCATCCATTTATTGTACCACATTCCATTACCGACCTCCATTCCCTTTGGAGGTTCAACATAACCTAGAAGAAGGTTATAAATATAATCAACTCCATATTTTCTAGCTTTTGTAATTACACTCAAATCTGGAGGATAAGCTCCATTATTATTTGCTCTTGCCTCGTTATCGTTAGCATATGGATTGACAAATCTGTCTGCTGGTCTAGCCGGTCTTTCAAACATTTCACCATCATCATTTGGACCGTCTAATACAGTATATTCAGAAGCAATTACTTTTACTTGAGCCTCGGAAAAACCAACATCAATAAGATCTCTGTAATACAGAAGTTTCATTGAATGACATCCTGCACATACTTCTCTATAAACTTTATAGCCCCTTTGAATTGCAGCTCTATCAAAAGTTCCCGTTACACCTTTAAAAGACCAATCATGTTTTGGCATTTTTTCAGTACTCATTTCTGCAGCAAATAAATTTGAAGAGAATAATAAAAAAATAATAAGTAATAGGCGCATTATAGATTTGTATCTTTTTGCAATGCTGGTGAAGGAATTCCTTTTTCTCCTCCACCAATATTAGGAGCTATATTTTTAGCATAAACATCACTAATACTGAGCGGTAGCTTACTTGGCTTCTCTATCCAACCAACAAAAGGTGTAATGATAAAGAAAAAACCAAAGTAGTAAAGTAAACCTACTCTTGCAATTAAAAGATATAAACCTTCAGCAGGAAGCATACCAACGTAGCCTAATGCAAAGAAGTTAACAAAAAAGCCCATCATAAACCACTTATATATTGGTCTATAATTACAGCTTCTCACTTTTGATCTATCTAACCAAGGTAGTACAAAAAGAATTACTATCGCACCAAACATTAGGAGAACCCCTCCTAATTTATCAGGTACTGCTCTTAAAATTGCATAAAAAGGTGCAAGATACCAGTTTGGAACAATGTGAGCTGGAGTAACAAGTGGGTCTGCTGGAATATAATTATCAACTTCAGCCATAAGATTTGGTCCAAAGAATATTACTGCAGAAATAGCAACACCAAAAGCACACATAGCTACTGTATCTTTAATTAACATATATGGAAAAAAGTTTACTGAGTCATTGTTAGTTTTAATATCAATACCATCAGGATTATTTGAACCATGAACATGAACTGCGGCAACATGTAATCCTACAACACCAAAAATAACAAATGGTAAAACATAATGAAGAGCAAAGAAACGGTTTAAAGTAGCATTTCCAACATTGTAATCACCAAGAAGCCATGTCTTTAATCCCTCACCAATAAATGGAATTGCACTAAATAAATTTGTTATAACTGTAGCTCCCCAATAAGACATTTGTCCCCACGGTAATGTGTAACCAAGAAAAGAAGTTGCCATCATTAATAAAAATATAAATACACCTAAAATCCAATTAAGCTCTCTTGGATATTTGTAAGAACCAAAATACATTGCTCTTACTATATGAATGTAAACTATGATGAAGAAAAAGGCTGCACCATTGGAATGAATGTATCGCATTAACCAACCGTAATTGACATCTCGCATTATTCTTTCAACACTATCAAATGCCATATCAGTATGTGGTGTGTAATTCATTGCAAGAAAAATTCCACTTACTATCATTGTAACAAGCGTAATTGTTGCTAAAGCACCAAAACTCCAAAAATAATTACAATTTTTAGGCATTGGATAATCACCGTATTCTTTTTTGAAGTAAGAAATAATTGGTAAACGAAACTCTATCCAATTAAGGACGGGATTTTTAAACTGATGTACTTTTCGATTCTTATCCATGTTATCCTATCTTTATAGTATTATCATTTAAAAAGGTATAGGGCGGAACGTCCAAGTTTTTGGGAGCTGGTCCCTTTCTTATCCTACCTGATGTATCGTAATGTGAACCATGACATGGGCAGTACCAACCATCGTACTCACCTTTCATATCAGAAACCTTCTGACCAAGTGGAACACAACCTAAGTGTGTACATACTCCCACTAAAACTAACCATTCTTCTTTTTGTACTCTATCAGCATCATCTTGTGGATCTCTTAAGTCAGAAGCTTGAACCATTTTAGCTGCATCAATCTCATCTTTTGTTCTTTTTTTTATGAAAACAGGTTTTCCACGCCACTTTATTGTTATACTTTGACCTTCTTCAATAGCACTAATATCTACTTCTGTTGATCCTGCAGCTAATGTGTCTTCTGCTGGACTCATACTTTTTAGAAAAGGCCATATAAAAGCAGCTGTTCCAACAGCACCAAGCGTTACGGTACTAAGTTGTAGGAAATCTCTTCTCTTATTTTTGGGTTTTTTAGCCATTTATTGTGAATTTCTTATATCTTAATTACTCAAAAAAATACTTTTTAAATATGTGCCAGCGTGACGCAAGTAATAAAATAATATAGTAAAAAAACATGAGAATTGCTCTATTTGAACCCGACATACCACAGAATGCGGGAAACATATTTAGACTAGGTGCCTGTCTTGGAATACCAGTAGATATAATAGAGCCAGCTGGCTTTGTGATTGATGATAAGAGATTAAAAAGAGCATCAATGGATTACTATGATTATCTAGAATTAAAAAAACATTTAAGTTGGGAAAAATTTTATGATTGGTCAAAAGATAATTCATATCGACTCGTTCTTCTAACAACAAAAAGTAAAAAAAGTTATTTCGATTATAAATTTCAATCAAATGATATTATTTTATTTGGCAGAGAAAGTGCTGGAGCGCCTGATTTTGTTCATAGCTCTGTCGATGAGAGATTAACAATACCAATGATAAAGGGGCCTAGATCGATTAATCTTAGTAGTTCAGTTGCTATTGTAGCTGGTGAAATGTTACGTCAATTAACTTAAGCTAAGCTTCCCATCTTTCCTTCTTGATAGTCCATCATTGCTTGCTTGATTTCTCCTTCAGAATTTGCCACAAAAGGACCATAACGTGCTACAGGTTCTTTAAGCGGCTTTCCGGCTAAAACTAGGTAGGATCCTTTTTCTGATATTGATGTAAGTTGAATCTCATCACTTGACTGATCAAAGTAAATCATATCACCTTTATTAGCGATTTTATCTTGCTCATTAAACTGTAACTGACCATCAATAATATAGATCATAAGATTTTGTTCTTTATCAACATTAAACTTTGTCATATCTGGTTTTGAAAATTGAATATCAAATATTGATACAGGTGAATATGTTTGAACTTTGGATTTGGTTTCATTTATTTCACCCACAAGAACTTTAATTTCTATATTTGCATTTTCAGATACTGTTGGAATACTGTTTCTTTTAATATGTTGGTACCAAGGTTTCACTTTTTTATTTTTTTGTGGAAGATTTACCCAAATTTGTAATCCTTGCATGATACCACCACTCTTCTTAAATTTTTCTGTTACTAATTCAGAGTGGATTAAACCTGATCCGGTTGTCATCCATTGTACATCACCAGTTTCAATTTCTGCTTGTCCTCCAAATGAGTCTCTATGCTCTACTTCACCACCAAGCATATAAGTAATTGCCTCAAATCCACAATGAGGATGTGCTGGTACACCAGTTGCACCTCCTGGCTCATAATTAATTGGGCCGAAATGATCAAAAAGAAGAAATGGATCGTTTTCTCTCATTCCGGGGACAGGGAAAGCTCTCGTTACAGGTATCCCGTCACCCTCGAAAGTCTTCATACATTGTTTAATTTCTAATGCTTTTCTCATTTGTATTTTAAATTATTATAAAAAATATATAGGTATGATTATGAAAAATCAAAATCCAAACCCACCAAAGTGTGGTTGCAGTTGTAGCTGTTGCTGTACTTGTGAAGGTGGAGATTGCTGTTAATAAATTATTTTAAATTTAATAATTTAATGAGTGTGATTTGTTAGATTATTAATATCTGACTCCTCTATTTCTTCTATTGATTTTGCAACTCGCCAATTTTTCATTGATCCGTCTTCATTTCTTGCAGTAATTACAGTTTCAATTGGTGGACAATCAGGTTCATGACAACTGAGCTCAGCAATACTTATTATAGTATTTTCTGGTAATTTATATTTCTTGGAAATTAAATGTTTAAGATTTCTTATTTTTTCAACATTTTGAGTTTTACGATTAAACATATTTTCTCCTTTAATTGTCTGCCCATAAAGATGATAAAAGAATAGAACCTTTCATATCGCCAATTAATATTTGTGAGTTATCACTAGATATAGCTATTGTTGAAACTTCTGAACCTGTTGAACTTCTAATCATAATTGGTTTTTTGCTTTCATCAATTTCTGCTAATAAAACTGACCCATCTGTAAAACCGGTGAAAACAGCTTTTTCTCCATTAAGTGCTTTAACAAATGTTGCAAGTTCTTTACCACCGTTTGCAACAACAATTGGCTTTCTCCCCATTGGTCCTTCTTTACCATCAAATGGCCAGCAAACTGCATCACTGGATCCAGATGTTACCAAATACGGTGTATCACCAACCCAAGTAAAACTTTTAATTTTTGATGGATAACCTCTCATTGCTAAATCCGCTTTGTCATTTATGCGCCAACCATGAATTTGATTTTCTTGCATTGCAGTTACAATATATTTTGTATCTGGGCTAAACGTTACAGTTCCATGCGATCCTTTCCAGGTAAAATTTGATGCTGTCCATTTATTATTATTAAGTTTCCACACTGTTACTCCACCGTATCTTGAGACCGCAAGACGCTTACCTTTATTATCAAATGCTAATCCAGCAACAGTACTTTGATGCTCTAAAGTTTGAGGTTTATCTTTGTTTTTTGTCCAAATATAAACAGTCTTTCCTGATGAACAAACTTTAGTATCTTTGTGAGAAGCTACACAGTCAACCCACTTTGAACCAAAATTAAAAATTTCATCAATATTTCCATCAGATGATATTTTTAGAAAACGTCCATCGTCTCCTCCCGTTAACACATGATCTTCATAATTTGTCATACTCAACACTACACCCTTATGTGCTTTAACAGTTTTAGGATCAGATCCAGATTGAAAAAATCTTACGGTGCCGTCTCCAAATCCTACCGCTATTTGATCACGAATTGTAACCGCTTCTGTAGCTGGAGCTCCAATATTAAAAATTGAACCTCTTCTTTCAAGTTCAGTTTTATTTGATTCTTGAAGTTTTTCTAAATCAGCGTTCATGCTGATTTACAATTTTCAAAGCCTTCCTTAAGATTCATATTATCAAGATCACGACCAATAAATACTACTCGAGAACTTCTATCTTTTCCTTTAGGCCAAGGTCCCATTGGTGAAGCATCCATAAGCATATGCACTCCTTGAAATACATATCGCTCTTCTTCACCTTTAAAGTTCAAAATGCCTTTTGATCGAAGAATATCCTGGCCCTTAGTCCTAAGTAAATTTCCAAACCAATCTTGAAACTTATCCATATCTAATGGTGTATCAGATACAAAGGATAGACTAGTAACATCATCATCATGTTCATGATCATGATCTGATTCAAGAAAGTCAGGTTCAATATCTAATACTCTATCTAGACTAAATGCATTTAAGCCTACGATTTCATCAAGAGGTGCATCACAACGTGTTGTTTTAATAATCTTTGCAAAAGGATTTATTTTTCTAATACGATCATTAACTTTCACAATGTCATTATCTTCAACAAGTTCAACTTTATTTAACAAAATTACATCAGCAAAAGCAATTTGCTCTTCTGCTTCATGATGATCTACTAGTTGAGAACTTAGATGAACAGCATCAGCAACTGTAACAATTGCATCTAATTTTGTTCTATCAGCAACGTCTTGATCAACAAAAAATGTCTGAGCAACTGGGGCTGGATCAGCTAAACCAGTTGTTTCAACTATAATTGCATCTAGTTTGTCAGCACGTTTCATTAAACCACTAAGAATTCTAATTAAATCACCTCTAACAGTGCAACAAATGCAACCGTTATTCATTTCAAATACTTCTTCATCAGCATCAACAACAAGGTCATTATCAATTCCCTGCTCACCAAATTCATTAACAATGACAGCGTATTTACGTCCATGCTGTTCAGTTAAAATTCGATTTAAAAGTGTTGTTTTTCCAGCTCCAAGAAAACCTGTTAAAACCGTAACTGGAACCTGAGAAGTATTTTCCATATCAATTTCCTTATAATTAGTTCTATAAATTCCACCTTAATACAAGGTGGAATTTATTTAAATATTAAAAATTAACAGCCTTTAAGCTCGTCCCCGAGATTACTAATCAACGTAAAGTAAAGTGACTTACCAGCATCGATGTTAGCACCTAAAGGATCAAAAACTCCTGTTTTGATATTCATATCCTCAGCTATTGTTGAAATAATCTTTGGATTAAATTGAGGTTCAGAGAAAATACATTTTATTCCCTTATCCTTAATAACATCCTGAATATCAGCTATTTGCTTTGCACCAGGTAAAACATCAGTATTCAATGTTAAAGCTCCTGCAGCTCTTACACCAAATCTTTCTTCAAAGTATTGGTAAGCGTCATGGAAAACGACAAATTTTGCATCGGAATTAATATCCTTGCTAACGTCATTTATCAATTGTTCTAAAGCTTTGATTGTTGCATCAGCATTTGCTTCATATTTCTCTTTATTGGCAGGATCTAAATCACCTAACTCATGAGCAATCTCATGAACCATTTCTTTAGCATTCATTGGATCTAACCAAATGTGAGCATCAAATTCACCATGTGCATGACCGTGGTCGTCGTGTCCACTGTGATCGTCATGATCATCATGGTCGTCATGATCATCATGATCGTCATGGTCGTCGTGATCGTCATGATCGTCATGGTCGTCATGGTCGTCGTGATCGTCATGATCATCGTGGTCACCAAATATAGATTCTTCTCTAAATTTTAATTTAGCAATTGTTTCAACTTCCATAAACTCTACGACTTCAGCACTTTTTGCTATTGACTCCAGAGGTTCTTCTAATGATGTCTCAATACTCTCACCAATCCAAAATACTATATCTGCTTCTTCTAGCATTTTTGCATGAGATGGTTTCATAGTAAAACTATGTGGAGATATGCTTCCTTCAATTATAAGTCCAGGTTCACCAATTCCATTCATAACATTAGCAATCAATGAATGAAGTGGTTTAATAGTCGTTACAACTTTTAGTTCTGCTCTAGCAGATGCAGTTGCAACAAGAATTCCCGAAAACAAGATAATTTTAAAAACATGTAGAAAAATATTCGTTTGTTTCATAAAAGTATTCCTATTAGATTTAAGTGTGTTAAAGTATTGTAATGTTATAATATAACATTTTAAGTTGTAAATAATAAAATGGCAGAAAATAATAATTTATTGGTTAAACTAGATAACTGTGGTGTGTACAAGTCATCCAAGTGGATTGTACGAGGAATAAGCTTGGAAATTCACAAGGGGAAAATTGTTACTCTAATAGGGCCTAATGGTTCTGGAAAAACAACTTCAGCTAAAATGATACTTAAGATACTTAAGTCTGATGAAGGGCAAATAAAAAACTTTGCTTCTAAAATGGCTTACGTACCACAAAAAATTAATATTGATTGGACAATGCCTCTTCGTGTCGTTGATTTTATGAAATTAACAAGTCATATAAATAATCTTGAAATTGTTGATGCTTTAAAATTAACTGGAGTAGATAACCTTCTCTATAACGATATTCATAATTTATCTGGCGGAGAATTTCAAAGAGTCTTAATCGCCAGAGCAATCGCAAAAAAACCAGACTTACTTGTTTTGGATGAACCAGTTCAAGGTGTAGATTTTAATGGAGAAATTGCACTTTATAATCTTATTAAAAAAATTTGTTCAACACTTAATTGTGGAATATTACTGATATCACATGATCTTCATTTTGTTATGTCAGCTACAGATCATGTAATTTGCTTAAATGGTCATATATGTTGCTCTGGAACGCCAAGATCAATTGTAAAGAATTCGGCATACATAGAATTATTTGGTGAACATAACGCCACAACTCTATCACTTTATCAACATGATCATGATCATTCTCATGAAACAGATGGGAGAGTAACAAATAATGTTTGATGATTTTTTTACTAGAGCTCTCATAGCTGGCATTGGTATTGCAATAATTGCCGGACCTCTAGGATGTCTTGTAATTTGGAGAAGGTTATCCTATTTTGGAGATACGCTGTCTCACTCGGCATTATTGGGTGTAACTTTAGCTTATTCTTTTAGCTTTAATATTACATTTTCAGTTTTTATAATTTCAGCTGTTGTTGCTTTACTATTAATTAATTTACAAAAAAGAACAAAACTCGCAGGAGACTCATTACTCGGTCTACTTGCTCACTCTACACTTGCTATAGGTTTAGTATTAATTGGGTTTCTTACATCAATTAGATTTGACCTTATGGGTTTATTATTTGGAGATATACTTGCAGTTGATGTAGAAGATATAACTATAGTTTATTTAGGTGGTGCTACAATATTATTGATTTTGTACTTTATTTGGAAATCTTTATTTTCAGCAACGGTAAATTATGATTTGTCAGCAGCAGAAGGAATGCGACCAGAAGTTTCTAATTTTATATTCACACTCTTATTGGCAGGAGTAATTGCTTTATCTATTAAAATGATTGGCGCTTTATTGATAACTGGTTTACTTTTAATACCTGCAGCAATTGCAAGAAATATTAGCAGCAGTCCTCGTCAAATGGTTATAATTGCAACTTTAGCTGGTGTCGTATCTGTAATTGCAGGATTGTTTGTTTCGCTTGAGATTAATACTTCTTCAGGGCCTTCTATAATTGTAGTTGCATTATTATTATTTATTATTTCACTTATTCCTCTGGAGATAAAGGGTCAGTTGCAAAAATGAAAACTATTTGTTAATTAAAATTATGGCATTAGCATCAGAAAATTTAACCAAAAACCAGAAAACAGTTCTTGATATTTTAGAAAACTCATCAGAACCTCTTAAAGCATATACAATCCTTTTTGATATTCAAAAAAAAGGAATTAAATCTCCTCTTCAAGTTTATAGAGCTTTAGATAAGCTTATAGAAATTGGTAAAGTACATAAAATAGAAAGTAGAAATTCATATGTTGCTTGTAAGCATGAAGGCTGTAATGCAAAAACTTCTACATCTTTTTTGATATGTGAAAACTGTGATAGTGTTACTGAGCTAACTGGAAATAATTTGTTTTCTTATTTTTCAAAACAAGCAGAAAAAAATAACTTCAATTATAAAAAACATAATTTAGAAATATTTGGTTTGTGCGAAAATTGTAAACTAAAAAACTAATTTATTAAATTATCAATCTTATTCAGACATTTATTTAATCCAAGATCATATTTTGTTCGTATGAAATGCTCTTGCACTATTTCAACCCATTTAAATTTTTGTAACGTTTGATGAGATATGTAAAAACAATTTAATGGAAAAGACATATTAAACATTTTTAATATTTCTTGCCTTATTACATCGTTGGTCAACACTGCTAAAGATTCGTGAATATATTTTTCTACAATTTTTTGATCACTTAAAGATGTTTTAGGCAAATTAAATAAACCTCTAAATCTAAAGTATCGATAGATTCTTAAGTAATCTTCTTTTATTCTATCCTCTATTTCACCAATAAAACGAATTTTACTTTCATTTAAATCTGATTGGCCATTGTAATAATCATGTAGTTTATTATTGTTTCCGACATATAAAGCATTGAAAGTAAAATCTCTTCTGGCTGAATCTTTTTTCCAGCTGTTGGTGTAAATTACATTTGTATGTCTTCCCATTTGATTAATATCTTCACGTAAAGTTGTAATTTGTATTTTTCGATTATGAGGATAAGCAATTATAGATCCATATTGAATAGCAAAATCATCATATTCAATATTGTTATCTTTTAGTAATGACAAAACATCCTGAGGCTCCAAAGTTGTTGCTGTATCAATATCTTTGATTTCTCTTTCAAGAAGAGCATCTCGTATACATCCTCCTACTAATCGAATTTCAATATTATTTTCTTTAAAGATAGATATTAAAAACTTAACATGCTCCAGATTCAATAAATTCGTAATTTTATTTATTTCCATTATCTAGCTATTTCTTCAAAACAATTTATATTACAATAACAATGTCGACTTCTTCAAAAGAAAATGCTGCAGAAATATTTGAGGATATAAAGAAAAATTTAACTAGAGGAGTTAAAGATAGAAAACACACCTTTCACACGCCAGTCTTTAGTAATATTAATAGTGAAGGTGGAATTGATTCTAGAGTTGTAGTCTTAAGAAAGTTTGATCCCAGTAGCATGACACTAAATTTTCACACAGACTTTAGATCTCCGAAGGTTCCTAATTTAAAAAAAAATAGTAGTTCTCAATTTGTTTTTTATGATCATAAATTAAAAATTCAAATGCGAATCAAAACAACGTCTTTGGTTAATAATCAGAATGATAAAGCTAAAGAAATGTGGGACAAAACAAGATTGTTTAGTAGAAAATGTTACTTAACATTGAAAGATCCAAGCTCAATCACTGAATTTCCAGAAGATGGTATCCCTGAACACTTAACCGGAAAGGAACCAAGTCATGAAGAAAGTGAAAAAGGATATAAAAATTTTACAGTAGTTGAAAATAAAATTAATGAAATTGATTGGCTTTATTTAGAAATTTCAGGTCATCGTAGATTAAAATTAACATTTAAAAATAACGAACCAGAATATAATTGGTTAATACCTTAATATAATTTAAAATTATCAATAATTCTAATTTCACCAATATATAAAGCAATAAATAATCTAGCTTCAGAATAATTTTTTGTTATTTCTAAATTATTTTCATTTCTTATCTCTAAATAGTCAATTTTATTTATATTATTTTGAAGAAACTCTATTTTTAATTGATCTAAATTATTAATTTCATTTTGTTTTAACAGATTAATATGTTCTTTAATTTTATTTCCTAATACATCAAAAATTTTTAATTGATCATTAGAAAATTTAGAGTTCCTTGAAGATAAACTCATACCTGTTTTATCTCGTACAGATGGGCATTGAATTATTTTAATATTGTGATGATTAATTTTTACTAAATCTTGTATTATTTTTACTTGCTGAAAATCCTTCTCACCAAAATAACTATTTGTTGGTTTAATCATATTAAAAAAAAGATCCACAACAGTAGTAACTCCATCAAAATGGCCAGGTCGAAATTTATCACATAAAATATTTCTAAAATTGTTTACAATTTTTTTCTTTGCCAATCCTTTAGGGTATATCTCTTGAATGTCAGGTAAGAAGAGTGCATTACAACCAATATTTTCTAATTTAGAAATATCTTCATCAATTGTCTTTGGATAAGAATTGAAATCATTTTCATTGTTAAATTGAGTAGGATTAATAAATATTGAACAGATCACAAATTCGTTATGTAATTGTGCTTCTCTAATGAGAGATAAATGTCCATCGTGTAAGTTTCCCATTGTTAAAACTAAACCAATAGACTGACCCTTGTCTTTGATTGAAACTAAATTTGGCTCTAATTCACTAGCTTTTATGAAAATTTTCATCGATTACATAAGTAAATATTTGACTTATATATAATGAATTCGTATTAGGCCCAGAGATTTATTATGAAACGCACTTACCAACCTAGTAGAGTAATTAGAAAAAGAAGACACGGTTTTAGGGCTAGAATGGCAACTAAAGCAGGTCGTCAAATCATTAATAGAAGACGTGCAAAAGGAAGAGCTCAATTAAGCGCTTAAAAAGGCCAAATGGCCCAAACATTATTTACAATTAAGAAGAGATCAACTTTCGTTATGATACGAAACCAGGGAGAATTTATAAAAGGTAAAAATATGAATATCCAAATTTTACACAATCAAGATCTAGAAAATTCTATAGGTGTAGGATACACAGCTTCCAAAAAAATCGGCAACGCAGTAAAAAGAAATAGAGCAAAGAGAATAATGAGAGAATTAGCTAGAAAAATTATTATTAATGGTAAAATTAATTCATATTATGTGTTAATAGCTAAAACGTCATTGCTCGAAGAGAAATTTGATAAACTTTTATTAGAACTTAAGGGAAAGATAAATGGTTAGTAAATATATTTCATTACCTTTAATCATAATAATTAGATTATACCAGTTATTGATTTCCCCAATACTTGGTCAGAATTGTAGGTATTTACCAACCTGTTCTGAATATTCCATTAAATCATTAAAGGAACATGGTTTATTTAGAGGATCAATTTTATCGGTGAAAAGAATTTCAAAATGTCATCCTTGGGGCTCACACGGATTTGATCCAGTACCAAAAAAATCTGAGTTAAATA
>CACGNZ010000022.1 GCA_902574475.1 uncultured Alphaproteobacteria bacterium
ATAATGAAAATAGTAAATGTAAAGTTAATGACAAAAAATGTTGGAGAAGTTTTGATCCAAATATAGAGAGTGAAAGGTTTGAGTCACATAATATTATTTCTTCAAAAACAAAAAAACAATTTAAACAAAATACAAATCTCCAATTAATAAATAATATTAAAGTTAAGAATTTAAAATCTCTAAAAATTAATGAAATAAATAGTCTTCGCTATAATTACTTTTGGACTGATAAGTATGATTTGATTAGAGAAAATATACCGTACTACATATCTTTTCAAATATTTGATTTTTTAATTGATGGTAAATTATGCTGGAAAGGTAATATTTTTATAGAGGATATGAATTATAAGTTTCAAAGGTTTTATAATAAAAATAAGAAATGTATTAATATTGATGAAACTTATATTGATAAAATTATTTTTGCTGTTGATTTTGGTTCAAATGAAAATATCAAAGAATTAAAATGGTTATATGGAGATAATTACATTAATTTAAATGATAATCTAGATAATTTTCTACAAGATAATAATCTTGAAATTGAAATAAATAAATCAGATAAAATTTTAATATATGATAGTATTTTAAATATAACAAAAATTTTAATATTTTTTTTATTTATCTTTTGTTTAATTGAATTTAATTTATATAAATTTGTATTTTCAATACTCCTTCCATTAATATTCTTATTGGTTTTAAAAATTATAAATACCGAACTTTTGAATGGGTTTAATATTTATACAGGTGGAAACGATGGAATTCTTTATAATAGTTTTGGGACAAAATTATTTTTTTATCTCAAAAGTTTTAATTTATATGAATTTTTTAGAGGTGTCGAAAGTGTTTTTTATTTTCCTTCTTCAATTAGATATTTTCTTTCGCTAAACAAATTTTTATTTGAAGATAGTTCTTATGGTTATATTCTTATAGGCTATCTATTAGTATTCATTTTTTATTTTATTTTCAAAAATTTATTTGGAATTAAATATACAATTATATTTATAGTCTTATTCTTTTTTACTAGAGCACTTGAAGGTTATGCATTTTCTTTATATTCTTTAATGCAACATATAAATGAAGCTGATGCAGAACCTTTAGCAATTTTTTTATTTTTTAGTAGTTTTTATATATTTATAAAAAAATTTGATAATCAAAACTATAAATTTATTGATCATTTTTTTATTGGTTTTTTAGCCTTTTTATCAGTTTCAGTAAGACCAAATTACTTGCCAACCGGATTTTTGTTAATATTATTACATCTTTATTATTCCTATTTTAAATTTGGTAATAAAAATTCTCTTTTTACTATTTTCGGATTTTCTTTTATTTTATTCATACCTTTACATAATATTTATTATGGAAATTCTTTTGTTTTATTAAGTTCTGGTGCACATCATAATACAAATGCTCCATTATTAATTTATTTTTATGCTATAAGTGATTTATTTAATTTTAATTATACAACTGAAAATATTCAAATAATCTTAACTCAAATAAATAAATGGATACAACCAAAAGAAATACATTATATAATTTCTGTTGCTTTTGTGTGTATTCTATTAATTTTTAAAAATACTAAAAGTAAAATAAAATTTGTATCTTTATTGGCTATTTCACAACATGCTGTACTTTTAGTTTTTGAACCCGCAAATAGATATGCCTATCTAGCTTGGATGTTAACTTTTATTAATTTATATTATATTTTTATAATATTTTTTAGACATTCTTATACTAGGTTAAAAAAAAATAATTTTTAACTATTTCTTTTTTTGGCGCTTTTTATTTCTTCTATATTTAGAACCTCTTTTGCGTCTGCCTCTATGTTTTTTTGGATATCCCATAATGTAGATACGGTATACAAAAATAAAAAATTAAGTCAAAGACTAATAATGCCAATCTTTAGCTTCATTAAATAAAAAATCCCTGAAAACTTCAAGTCTCCTATCATTTTTAAAAGAATCAGAATAAACAAAATATGTTTGATACGATGGCCCTTCTAAATTTGGAAGCACTCGTACAAGTTGAGGTTTATCTGCAACCATATAATCAGGTAAAGATGCTAATCCTCCACCTTTTTCAATTGCGAGTGACATCGCATAAATACTGTTTACTCTAAATTTTGGTCTTCTTTTTGTGCCTTCTTTTCCAATTTTTAATATCCAATCAATATTAGAAATTGGAGATGGTAAACCAGCTCCGAAACAAATTAAATCATGTTTATCTAAATCATTAACATTTCTTGGAATTCCGCTTTTTTGAAGATAATCTGATGATCCATAAATATGATTATGAAAGTTAACAAATTTCTTAAATATTAAATTAGCCTGAGTTGGCTTTTTTACTCTAACTGCAACATCAGCAACTCTTGAAGCTAAGTCAACTTCTTCATCGCTCATTATTAAATTTACATCCATTTCCGGATATTGATTTGCAAATTTATTTATTCTTGGTGTTAACCAAGTAGAACCAAATCCAACTGTTGTGCTGACTGTCAATTTTCCAACAGGTTTTGTTTTTTTATCTAATAATTTCTTTTCAAAATCAGAAATTGAAAAATTAATTTGATTTACGGTATTAAATAAATTTTCACCTTGCTCAGTTAACCTTACACCTTTTTGGTGCCTTATAAATAAAGGTGTCTTTAAATCATATTCAAGATCTTGTATTTGTCTACTAAGTGCAGATTGACTGATATTTAGTTTTGCACTTGCCTTAGAAATGCTTCTTGAGATTGCAATTTCGTAAAATGATTTTAATTTATCCCAGTCCATTATCTAAGGGTATTTATAATTTTATTATAGTTATTTTGATTTTGAGATAATAAATAAGATCCTACTGCTAACACATTAGCTCCATTGTCTTTACATATTTTTGCATTTTCATTATTTACTCCACCATCAACAGCTATCTCATAGTTATAATTATAATTTTTTCTAATTTCATCTAAATCTTTAATTTTTTGTACTTGATCATGCATAAATTTTTGACCGCCAAAACCAGGTGTGACTGTCATAACTATTATTTGTTGCACTTTGCTAAATAAATGATCAATATCTTCAATATTTACCTGAGGGTGAATGGCAATTCCTGCTTTGATTTCAGCATCACTTATCATTTTAATAATTTCTTCTGGGTTATCATCTGCCTCAGGATGAAAAGTAATGATATCTGAGCCAGCTTCTATAAATTCATTAATATATTTCTTTACTGGTTTAATCATAAGATGCACATCTAAAATTTTAGATGTCACTTTTCTTAATGATTTAACTATATTTGGTCCAAAAGTAATATTGGGGACATAGTGGCCATCCATGATGTCTATATGAATATAATCAGCGCCATTCTTGTCTAAAAGTTTAACTTCTTCTTCTAATTTGAGTATATCAGCTGATAATATAGATGGTGAGATTTTTATCATTTAAAAATAGATATATAATATATAAATAAACATTCATAATGAATTCTGTTACAGAAAAACCTTGGGGATCATTTGAGATACTAAAGTCGGGTAAAAAATTCCTAGTAAAAAAAATTTTTGTTAGATCAGGGGGAGTTTTATCTCTTCAAAGTCATGAACATAGATCCGAGCATTGGATTGTAGCTGAAGGAGAAGCTGAAGTCACAATTGACAAAAAAGTAATTAATTTAAAAGAAAATGAGAACATTTTTATTCCTAAAGGTGCAATTCATAGAATGGCTAATAGAAAAGATCGTGATTTAGTTATTATAGAAATGTGGTACGGTGATAATCTTGATGAAAATGATATTAAAAGATACGAAGATATTTATGAAAGAATTTAATGCTTATTAATACTCCTATATCGCTTGGCGAACTTGTAGATAAAATATCTATATTAATTATTAAACAGAAAAATATAACTGATGAAACTAAGCTTGATCATGTCAAAAAAGAATTAGATTTTCTCCAAAAAACATTAATGAATTATGTTAAACGAGAAGAAATAAACAATTATTTAGAAAATTTGATAAATATTAATTCTAAACTTTGGAATATTGAAGACGATATTAGAGAGTGCGAAAGAAAAAAATTATTTGATCAAACATTTATTGATCTAGCTAGAAGTGTCTATTTTACCAATGATGAAAGGGCAAAAGTAAAAAATGATATAAATAAAACCTTTGGTTCTGAATTAGTGGAGGTAAAATCTTATGAGGATTATTAATTAATAAATTCTCGAAACACTTTTTGAAACAAGAGATACTAATTTTTCTTTGTAAATGTTATCTTTAAATATATCAACTGAGTCTACAGCTACATTTGAAAAGTGATTTGCTCTTGTAAGAGTATCTTCAATACATTGATATTTATTAATTATTTCCAATGCCATTTCAAAATCACCATCGTTTTGGTTAAGATCAGATATTGTTCTTTCCCAAAAATTTTTTTCTTTATCATTTGATCTTCCGTATGCTAATATTATTGGAAGAGTAATTTTACCTTCTTTAAAATCATCTCCAGTATTTTTTCCTAAAATTTTTTTATTTGAGGAATAATCAATTGCATCGTCAATTAATTGAAAAGTCATGCCAAAGTTTGTTCCAAATGATTTTAATGCATTAACTTCAGCTTCTGTTCCGAGTCCACTAATTGATCCAACTTGGCATGCTGCACTAAACAAAGAGGCAGTCTTTGCATTCACAACTTCAAAGTAAATATTTTCATTTATTTCCAAATTTTTATCATTAGCGAGTTCTAAAACTTCTCCCTCAGATATTACAACGCTAGTATCTGCTAATATTTTTAATGTTTCTGTGTTGCCATATTTTGTCATTAGTTGAAAAGCTCTACTGAATAAAAAATCACCAACTAATACACTTGTTTTATTTTTCCATTTCTCATTTGCTGTAGGTTTTCCTCGTCTTTGTTTACTCTCATCTATTACATCATCATGTAAAAGTGTTGCTGTGTGAATAAATTCTACTGCTGCAGATAGACCGATATGATTCATTTTATTTTCAATTTCACTAGTTTCATTTCTTGTCATATGATAACTTGAAACAGTTAAAAGAGGTCGTAATCTTTTACCTCCTGATAAGATAAGGTATTTTCCAACTTCATGAACTAAAGGCACATTACTATCTAATTTATCAAGAATTATGGTATTTACTGATACTAAATCTTCTTTGCATAGATCTGTTAATTCTCTGATTTCATCTTCAAATGAAAATTCTTTTTTTCTAAGTGGAAGAACATTATCCATATTGTTTAACTATTAGAATATTATGTTAATTCATTAACTTAATTGACGCACTTAAACTCAAATTACCAAAATTACAAACAAATGCTACATAACGCTTTAAGAAAAGATTAACATTTGTTATTAGATATTATGTTTAAAAGGTTATTTTCAAAGAGTACTACAATACCGGTTTTACGTTTATCTGGCATTATATCATCGCAATCAGGTTTAACAGGCTCCGGTTTAGCAATCAACAATTTAGAAAAGTTAATTGATAAGTTATTTGCTGATAAAAAATCTCCTGTTGTAGGCTTGGTCATTAATTCACCTGGAGGTTCTCCCACACAATCCTCTTTAATAGCAAAAAGGATCATTGATCTAGCAAAGGAAAAAAATAAAAAAGTTTTAGCATTCGTTGAAGATGTTGCAGCATCTGGTGGTTATTGGTTAGCATGTGCTGCTGATGAGATATATATTGATCAAAACTCTGTTATTGGATCAATTGGTGTTATTTCGCCAGGTTTTGGTTTTGTAGATCTTTTAAAAAAAGTTGGAATTGAAAGAAGAGTGTATACATCTGGAAAAAGTAAAAGTTTTCTTGACCCTTTCAAAGAAGAAAAACAGGAAGACATTGATAGATTAAAAAATATTCAAGAACAAATTCATGATAATTTTATTAATTATGTAAAAGATAGAAGAGGTTCAAAACTAGATCAGAATAAATTAGATGACATCTTTTCTGGTTTATTTTGGGTTGGTAATAAAGCTATCGATTTAGGTTTAGCAGATGGTATTGGTGCAATAAAACCAATTTTAGAAGAGAAGTTTGGAAAAAAAATTAAAATTAAAATAATCAGTCAAAAAAAATCATTTTTACAACGTAGGTTTTCTTCTTCAATATTTAATTCTGATGAAATTTTAAATAAAATTGAAGAACGAATTATGTTTTCTAGGTTTGGTTTGTAATGAAATTTCTAGTTTTAGTTGTAATTTTAGCTTCTATTTTATTATTTTTAAGATTTAAGAAAAAAAAACAAGACAAATTCACTAATAATAAAGTAAATAATGACTCAGTAATCGATTTAGAGAAAGATCCAAGAACGAAAGAATATAAACCAAAAGATTAAGAGTTATATGACTGCACAAACAATGGAAGAGTTAGTTTCTCTTTGTAAAAGAAGAGGTTTTCTATTTCAATCAAATGACATCTATGGTGGCATTAAGGGGTTATATGATTATGGACCAATGGGAGTCGAGTTCAAAAATAATCTTAAACAAGCTTGGTGGAAATCAATGGTATATGAAAGAGATGATACCGAAGGTTTGGACGCCTCAATTTTAAGTTCTCCAGTAGTTTTAAAACATTCAGGCCATGAAGATACTTTTACCGATCCTTTAGTTGATTGTCGCGCATGCAAATCAAGGTGGAGAGCAGATCAATTATTAGAAAATAATAAATGTCCAAATTGTAAGTCCGAAGATCTTACTGAGCCAAGACCTTTTAATTTAATGTTTAAAACTGCAATTGGACCAGTAGATGATGGTTCGTCATTCGCATATTTAAGGCCAGAAACGTGCCAGCAAATTTTTACTAATTTTAAAAATATATTAGATTCAACTTCAAGAACTGTTCCTTTTGGTATCGCTCAAATGGGAAAAGCATTTAGAAATGAAATAACACCTCGTAATTTTATCTTTAGAGTTAGAGAGTTTGAACAAATGGAATTAGAGTTTTTTGTTAAACCAGGTACTGATGATGAATGGCATGAATATTGGATAAATAAGAGAATAGAATGGTGGGTTAATCAAGGAATAAAAAAAGAAAATTTAAAAAAAATTGAAGTAGAAAAAAATGAATTAGCTCACTATTCAAAAAGAACTGTTGATATCAATTATGTATTTCCTCATGGTGAAGAGGAGCTAGAAGGGGTAGCCAATAGAACTGACTTTGATTTAGGTTCTCATACTAAAAATCAAAACGAATTTAAGATTACATCGGAAGTTATGAAAAACTCTTCTTCAACGACAAAACTAGCTGTTCAAGATTTAGAAGAAAAAAAATGGTATATTCCTTATGTAATTGAACCATCAGCTGGTGTTGATAGAGGGGTTCTTGCTTTGTTAAATGAAGCTTATCGTGAAGAAAATGTAGATAAAGATAATAAAAGAATTCTTTTATCTCTAAAACCGCATCTTTCACCTATTAAAGCTGCAGTTATTCCTCTCAAAAAGAATAATCAGGAATTAGTTAATTTATCTAAAGAAATAAAATCTAATCTGCAGAAATTGGGATTAGGTAGAGTTGTTTTAGAAAATTCAGGAAACATTGGTAAGAATTATAGAAGACATGATGAAATAGGAACACCAATTTGTTTAACTGTAGATTTTGAAACTCTAGAAGATAAAAGTGTTACTGTAAGGGATAGAGATACTATGAAACAAGAAAGAGTTTCTATCGAAAATTTATCTGAATATTACAAAAAATATTTCAATTAATAAAATTGTATGAAAAAAGTAAGTGATATTCATGCAATAAAAATTATTTTTTTTATAACCGCATGTTATGTAGGCTTATGGGCTATTAGGATACCTACCATAAAAGATCAACTTCAAACTGATTATGTTGGTGTTGGATATATTATGTTATCATTTGCAATTGGTTCAATTGTTGCAATGATTTTTGCAAATGCTCTTATTCTTAAAACTTCTACAAAATCTATTTTAACATGCGCCTTAATTTCTGAAGGTTGTTTGTGGTTGCCAGTACCTTTCATTCAAGAGTTATGGCTTTTTATGGTTTTCTCATTTATTTTTGGCATGAGTTATGGCGCATTCGAAATAGCATGTAATGTTTATGCATCTAATTTAGAAGTTAGAGAAAAAAAATCAATGATGTCAGGTTTTCATGCATTTTGGAGTCTTGGAGTTTTATTTGGATCTCTAATTACAAGCTTTTTACTAGAGTGGAATTATTCTTTTATTTTAAATATACTTTTGTATGTCATCATTCTTCTTCCTTTGAGTTTGTATTTTGTACTTTGTTTAGAGTCACAAGTTGAAACAAAATCAGAACAGTCCAGTAAAAAAAATATTTTTTTTATTTGGCCCTTACTTATTTTTTTATTAGCATTAATTGCAATGGCAAATGCTCTAACAGAAGGGAGTGTTGATGCATGGGGAGCTCTCTATATGAGAGATTTTATTCAAGTTGATGGTTTCTATATTGGCTTAGCAACTCTAAGTTTTAATATTTTTATGGTTATCGGAAGATTTAGTGGTGATTGGGTAAGAGATAAAATTGGAGTTTTTCTTTTGATTTTCTTTTTATTTTTATCGACGATTATAAGTTTAATAATTTTATCTAATTACAGTACTATTTATGCAGCTATTATTGGTTTTTCATTATTAGGTATCGGAGCATCCTCAATTGTTCCTATCGCATATAGTTTAGCTGGAAAAATTGAGGGAATTGACAGTGGAGTAGGGATAACAATAATTTCAATTGCAGTTTACGGAACATTTATAGGGGCTCCAGCTTCATTAGGATTTATAGCAAACAACTATGGAATTAATAATATATTTGTTCCAATGCTAATAATTTTTATAATTTTAATAATTCCAGTAAGTTTTTATAGAAAAAAATTTTCAGTTTAAAAAATCAAAAGATAATGAATCATTAATTACTAAATTTTGATTTTTATTTTTTATTTCATTAACAAAATTAATATTTAATGCTGCAAAAATATTTGAATTTGCTTTTGATACAATTGTACCTATTTTTTTATTATCTACTATCAACTCATCTCCCTCTAGCACATCTCCACTTTTTATTTTTAAAGCGTAAAGTTTTTTCTTGAGTAATCCACGGTATTTCATTCTTGCAGTAATTTCTTGACCCACATAGCATCCTTTATCCCAATCAATAGCATTTAAATTATCAAAATTATTTTCTAATAATAAAGATTTATTTTCTAAAATATCAAATGGTGAATAAGGGGTTTTATGATTAATTAAAATTTCATGATAATCTGTTTCATTAATTTCTTTCAATCTCTCTTTTTCAATTAAAATTTTTTTATTCGTTATAAGTTTTTTACCTAAGTTTATATTTCTAGGATCATTTAAATAAACATTATAATCACCTTCATAATCTATATTAAATAATGAATAAGAATTTAGATTATTAATTTCTTTAATTTCTATATCAGAGCGAAGTTTATAAATTTTTAAACGTCCTAATAAATTACTATAAAATTTATCATTAGTTTCAAAAATATAGTTTTCATTTATATTGAATATAAAAAAATCTGCTAAAAATTTACCCTGAGGTGTTAATAGACATGAATAAATAATTGATCCATTGTTACATTTTTCAATGTCATTAGTAATTAAATTTTGAATAAATGATTTACTATCTTGTCCAGAAATCTCAAAAAATCTTGAATTCAGATGATGAAAAAAGTATTTATCTTTCATAATTATCTAAATATATATTGAATATATTAAAAGTGTAATATTTCTGTGAAAATTCTTGTTATTTCGTCAAATCTTATTGGAGATACAATTCTATCAACTGGAGTAATAAATTATTTTAGTAATAAATATCCTGAAACTAAATTTACATTTGTAATTGGTCCATCTGCTAAATCAATTTTCAAAAACTTTAAATCTGTAGAAAGCATAATCACTGTTTCAAAAAAAAGATACAATATGCATTGGTTAGATATAATTTCTAATTGTTATGGAAAGAAGTGGGATATAATTATTGATTTTAGAAGTTCGTTGTTATCATATTTTTTAAAACATAAACAAAAATTTATTTTTAAAAAAAAATCTAATCTAAATCATGTAAAGCAATTATCTAATTACTTTAAATTTGATTGTTCAGATTTGTTTATTGAGACAAATACAGAAGAAGAAGAAATAGTTACAAAACATTTGTCCGATGATTTTAAATATTTTGTTATATTTCCAGGTGGAAATTGGAAACCAAAAATTTGGAGTATTAAAAATTATAATTCACTATTAATCAAAATTTTATCTCAAAATAAAAATATTAAATTTATTTTAGTTGGTTCAAAGTCAGAAGAAGAAAATTATTTAAATGAAATAACAAAAAATATTGATAGTAATAAGATAATTAATTTATTTGGTGCATCATTAACTCAAACTGCTGCTTATATGAAGAAATCAAAATTATTTATTGGAAATGATTCAGGATTATCACATATGGCTTCAGCTACAAAATTAAAGTCTATAGTATTATTTGGCCCAACAAATGATGTGATTTACGGTCCATTTATGCAAGATTCACAAGTTATAAGAACAAATGAAAGCTATGACTATTTTAAAAGTATAAATATTGATAAAACAAAGTCTTATATGGAATCTATAAGTGTAGAAAAGATTTATTTTACATTACAAAAAAATAATTATTGTGAATAAAAATATTGAAATAATTCAGCCTGATGATTGGCATGTACATTTTAGAGAAGGTGACATGTTAGAAATGGTTACTAATTTCTCCTCAAGAATAAATAATAGATGTGTGGCAATGCCAAATACAGAAATTCCCATAACAGATACTAATAAAGCCTCTGCTTATAAAGAGCTTTTAAATAAAGCATCTAGTAATAATTTTGAACCACTTATACCTTGTTATTTAAATGAAAATTTAGATTTAGAAGATTTTAGAAAAGGTATTCAAAATAAAGTTTTCTTTGGATCTAAACTTTATCCCTCAAATGCAACTACAAACTCAAGTCATGGAGTAAGCGACATTTCAAAAATTTTTAAATTTTTGGAGATTTTAGAAGAAGAAAAAAGCCCATTACTAATACACGGTGAAAAAGTTGCTGAGAATATTGATATTTTTGATAGAGAAAAATATTTTATAGATGATGAATTAAGCATTATTAGAAAAAAATTTCCTCTTTTAAAAATTACTCTTGAGCATGTATCAACTTCATATGGAGTAAACTATGTGAAAGAAAATCAAAATATTGCAGGAACAATTACACCACACCATATGCTTTTAACAAAAAAAGATGTATTTCATGATGATTCTATTAATCCCCATCATTTTTGTATGCCAGTTGTTAAAAATGAAACAGATTTAATTGAATTAAGAAAAGCAGCATGTCAAAATAATTCTAAATTTTTTTTAGGTACTGACTCAGCTCCACATCCAATTCAAGAAAAAAAACCAGATATGTCATCTAAGCCAGGAATATTTTCTTCTCCTTGCTCACTAGAATTATATGCAGAAATTTTCGATCAAGAAAATGCAATTGATAAGTTAGAGATATTTTGTTCAATTAACGGAGCAAAACATTATAGTTTTCCAATTAATGATAAAAAAATTAAATTAGAAAAAGAGGAATGGATTATGACAGAATTGTCTAGTTACAAAGATGTTCAGGTTAAGAATTTTTATGCTAATAAAAAAATTAATTGGAAAGTAGTCCATTAATCTTTATAGAAATATTAATGTCATTAGGAACAAAAATTTATACTTGGTTTAAGGGCAACTTAGTTGGTAGTGATGAATTAGGAAATAAATATTACTGCAGCTCTAAAGATTTTAAAAATTTAAATGCAAAAAGATGGGTAATTTTTAATGGCGAAATAGAAGCGTCAAATATTCCACCGCACTGGCATGCCTGGCTTCACAAATCTATTGATAAACCTCCAATTGACTATTCACATAAATACAAATGGCAAAAAAATCATAAACCAAATAAGACTGGTACTAGTGATGCATATTTCCCATCATCTCATCCTCTTTCAAAAAATTATGACCCAGAAAAAAAAGAAGAAGAATATAAATCTTGGACTCCTAATTAGAGTAACATTTTTTTTTCTCCTACCATTAATTGTTTCTGCTGAGACTATTGAAAAAAAGTATGCCTCTTTTAAGTTGTTAAATAAGACTACTAATAAGGTTTCTACAAAAGATATTTTGGTAAGTTCTAAAATATCATGGGAAACTTTAAATATTGAAGTTTTGTATTGTGGAAGCACTCCGCCAACTGAAATTCCTGAAAATTATGTTTTGATAGATGTGTACGATACTATCAATAATGAAAATACTAATATTTATAAAGGTTGGATGATTTCTTCTTCTCCTGATGTTACTCCTTTAGAAAATCCTATTTACGATCTTTGGTTAGTAGATTGTAGTAACGATAAGACTTCTTGAAAATTATTAATATCATCAAAATAACTTTCAATCTCTAAACTTTTTATTAATTTTTTTTCATAAATTTCAGTTTCTATCTCATATGCTCCAAACTGAACTAAATGAGGATTGAAAAATTGTGAATCTAAAATAGAAAATTTATTTTTTTTCAATATTGCTAATAAATAAAGTAGACAAAACTTACTTGTATTGGTCTTTAAACTAAACATGCTTTCACCAAAAAAACATGATCCTATATGTAAACCGTACAAACCCCCAATTAGTTTATCATTATCATAACATTCTACACTGTGACATTTACCTATTTTATGTAATTCAATATATGTATCTAAAATAATTTCATTAATCCAAGTATCTTGATCTTTTCTTTTAATTTCTTTGCACAACTCTATAACTTTTGCAAAATTTTGATCAATTTTAAAACTATATTTTGTTTTTTTAAACTCACTAAAAAGTTTCTTTGGATAATGAAAATTTGAAATTGGAATGATAAATCTTAATTTGGGTTTATAAAATTTTATTTCTTCAGAATACTTACTATCAGCCATTGGAAAGTAAGCTTTTTTATAAAATTCTATTAAGCTGTTTAAGTCAATTATTTTACTCAATTAAATTTGACATAAAATTAATGTTGTAACTTCCTCTTTTAAACTCATCAGTTTGAATAATTTTTTGATGCAGTTGAATATTAGTATTTATTCCCATAATTACATATTCTTCTAGTGCTCTATTCATTTTTTTTAGAGCTTCTGATCTTGTTGCACCGTATGTAATTAGCTTACCAATCATACTATCATAGTGGGATGGAATTGAGTATCCATCGTAAACAGCTGAGTCTACTCGAATACCTAGTCCTCCAGGTTGATGATATTGTGTTATCTTACCAGGTGATGGTATAAAACTCTCCGGATGTTCGGCATTAATTCGACATTCAATTGAACTACCTTTAAGTTTTATATCTTCTTGTTTTATTGTAAGTTTTTCACCATTCGCTACAAGAATTTGTTCTTTAACAAGATCTATTCCAGTAACCATTTCTGTGACTGGATGTTCAACCTGTAATCTTGTATTCATTTCCATAAAATAAAATTCATTATTTTCATATAAAAATTCTAATGTTCCAACTCCTTCATATCCGATTTCTTTCATAGATTTTCTACAAAGTTCGGAAATTTTTTCTCTATTTTCATTTGTTAGAACTGAACTTGGACTTTCTTCAATAAGTTTTTGATGCTTTCTTTGAATTGAGCAATCTCTTTCTCCAAGAGTAACAACATTTCCAAATGAATCGCAAAGAACTTGAATTTCAATATGTTTTGGAGATGTTAAAAATTTTTCTAAATAAACATTTTCATCATTAAATGATTTTTTTGCTTCAATTTTTGCTTCATTTATAGCTTTATTTAAATCATCTTCTTCTGTTACAATTCTCATTCCTTTCCCACCACCACCACTCGCTGCTTTTACTATAATTGGGTATTTTACTTTTTTTATAAAATCTTCAATTTTATTTTTATTACTTAAGTCATTTATACCTTTTACTGTTGGCACCCCAGTTTCATCCATTATTTTTTTTGCATCAATTTTGTTGCCCATCATTTTGATATGTTCTGATTTTGGACCAATAAATTTAATATTGTGTTCTTCAATAATTTCGGCAAACCTTTGATTTTCACTTAAAAAACCATATCCAGGATGAATTGCATCTACATCAGTTAATGTTGCAGCAGTTATAATTGCAGGTATGTTTAAATAACTAGATTGTGCAGAGGCTGGTCCTACACAAATACTTTCATCTGCCATTCTTACATGCATTGCATTTTCATCAACATCAGAGTGAATGGCTACAGTTTTTATTCCTAATTCTCTGCAGGCTCTAAGAACACGTAAAGCAATTTCGCCTCTATTAGCAATCAGTATTTTTTTGAACATTATTCAAAAATTATAAGAGTATCACCATATTCAACGGGCTGACTATTTAAAGTAACTATTTTTTTGATAATACCAGATCTAGGAGCTTTAATTTCATTAAAGGTCTTCATTGCTTCAATTAACAACAAAGTATCACCGGCTTTAACATGTTGACCAATTTTAACATAAGGCTGTGAATTTGGATCAGCAGAAAGATAAGCAACTCCTACCATTGGGGATTTAACAATATTATCTTCATTTACAACTTCATTTGTATTTTCGACTTCCTTAACTTCAGTATTTTTTTCAAATTTCTGTAAAGAGAAATTGTTTCCAGTAAAGTCATTTGAGGTAATCTCTATTTCATAATCATTTTTTTTAATTTTTATTTTCGCAACACTATCAATTTTTGATTCTTTAACAATTAACTTAATGTTTTCTAAATCTGTTTTATCAATTTTTGTCATACTTATTTATAAATTAATTTGCATATTGCTTCAATTCCTAGAAGATAACTATTTCCACCAAATCCACAGATCAGACCATCTACTCCTTCTGAAGTAATGCTTTTTTTCCTGTATTCTTCTCTTGAATAAATATTTGAAAGATGAATCTCAATTTTTGGTTTATTAATAGCTCTTAAAGAATCAAGTATTGCAATAGAGGAGTGCGTAAAAGCTGCTGGATTTATTATTAGCCCATCATAAGAATTATTAACTTCATGAATTTTATTTATTATTTCACCCTCATTATTGGATTGAAAAAAATCAAGTTCTAATTCTTTTTCTAAACATTTATTTTCACAATCAGATTTAATTTTATCAAGACTATCTTTTCCATAAATATCATCTTCTCTATTGCCTAATAGATTTAGATTTGGACCATTTATTATAATTATTTTTTTCATATTAATAAAAG
>CACGNZ010000023.1 GCA_902574475.1 uncultured Alphaproteobacteria bacterium
CTATTGTAGAAATAGGAAAAAGGAAGATTAATGAGAATAGAAAGACAACGGATTTGGTTAAAATATTAGAATAGTTTATGTTCATATTAATTATTTTATATATATAAAGACTATAATTTAATGTTTAAAGAAATAACTATTATTGGTGGAGCAGGTCATGTAGGTCTTGCTTACACTTTGATATGTGCAAGTAAAAACATAAAAGTACATATCAACGATACTAATATTAAATCAATAAATCTTATCAAAAAAGGTATTCTACCACACAAAGAAAAGAATGGATCAAAAATATTAAAAAAGGCTTTGAAAAATAGATTGATTAGTTTTTCTCATAGTATTGAAGAAATAAAATTAAATAAAATCAATATAGTTTGTTTAGGAACTCCAATAGATGAATTTTTAAACCCTCAACATAAAAAACTTATTGAGTTATTTAATAAATTAAAAAAAATTTTGAAAAATAATCAACATATTATTCTAAGGTCAACAGTTTCTCCAGGAACTACAAGATTTTTACATACTATGTTAAACAATGATAAGAAAAATATAAAAGTTACTTTTTATCCTGAAAGATTTATACAAGGTTATGCAATCGAAGAGTTCAATGATTTTCCACAAATAATAGGGGCTGTAGATAAAAAAGCAGAAATAGAAACTAAAAAATTTCTTAAACAATTAAAAAGTGAAATTATATGTTTAAATCCAGAGGAAGCAGAGTTAACAAAACTTTTTTTAAATTCATATAGATATGTTCAATTTTCAATTGCTAATCAATTTTTTAAAATAGCAAAAAATGCTAAATTAGATTATCAAAAAATCAATTACGCGATGTCTCATAATTATAAAAGAGGAAATATTCCTTCTCCTGGTTTTACCGCTGGGCCATGTTTATTTAAAGACACTATGCAACTTTATTCATTTTCAAAAAATGATTTTTCTCTTGGTATTGAAGCAATGACTACAAACGAAGGTATTGCAGATTTTATTGTAGATAAAATTAAAGAAGAAAATAAATTATCAAAAAAAGTCGTTGGTATTCTTGGAATGGCATTTAAACCTGAGTCAGATGATACAAGAAATTCACTAAGTTATAAATTGAAAAAAATTCTTCAACTTAATGCTAGAAAAGTTTTAACAACAGACCCGTATGTAAAAAATGATGAAGACATCAAATCTTTAGAATATGTTCAAAAAAATAGTGATATTCTAATTATTGCAACACCTCATAAAATTTATAAAAAAATTAAAATAAAAAAATTAATTTATAATATATGGAATGACTTTTAAATAATGCTGAGATTTAAGTAATGCAAAATGGATATGATATTATTATCCCAGTATTTAATGAAAAAAATATTCTCAAATTATTAGATTATTTATTTGATAAGGCAAAAAAATATAATCAAGTTTTTATATGTTATGATTCAGAAGAAGATATTACTGTACAATTAATTAAAAAAAGTAAATTCATAAATATAAATCATCTAAAATTATTAAAAAATCCTGATACTGGTCCATGTGAAGCAATTAAAAATGGATTGAAGAATTCAACTTCTGAAGCTGCTATAATTTATCCAGCAGATGATTTTTTTAATGGAGAATTACTTGATAAAATGTTTGAATATAAGAAGAGTGGATACGATATTGTATGTCCAAGTAGATTTATAAAAGGAGGTAAGATAAAAAACTGCCCTTTAATCAAATATTTAATCGTCAGAATAGTTTCAATAACATTATTTTATTTTTCTAGCCTAAAAATTAAAGATCCTACTAATGGTTTCAGATTGTTCTCACACAAAGTTTTAAAAAATTATAAAATTGAGTCCACTTTAGGTTTTTCCTATAGCTTAGAACTTCTAATAAAATCTCATTTAGATAATAAAAAAATTATTGAAATTCCTTCAACGTGGATTGAAAGAGATGATCAAAGAAGTAACTTTAAAATTCTTAAATGGTCTAAAGATTATTTAAGATGGTATTTTATAGCAATTTTTAGCTAATAATTCTTGGAGTAGGAAGAGGAATAATAAATTTTCCTTTATAACCCCTTGATTTCAAATTAGAAATTATTTCCTTTGATATATGCCATGAAAAAATAAAAGCGTATTCAGGTTGATCTTTATACAATTTTTTTTCATTATGAATTGGAATATCTGTACCTGGAAGGAAATGATCTATTTTTTGTGAGCCATCTATTTCTAATATGCACTCAATTATATCTTTATTTAAACCAACATAATTTGCTAATGTTGTGGCTCTTGATGGAGCTGAAATACCATAAATACTTGTACTATTTTTTTTAATTTTACTTAATAATTTATACAAATCTAATTTAGACTTAGTGACCCTTTTAGAAAACGAATATACTTTTTTTTGAAATAAATTTTTTTCAATATCAAAAATCGATTTTAAATTTTTTGATTTTTTATAAATCCCTTTTTTTGCAGCATATACTCTTATTGAACCCCCATGAGTTTTAATTTTCTTAGCTCTGATAATTTCTAAATCAACTTTATCAAATAAAAAATTTAAACTAGTTAAACTGTAATAACGTAAATGCTCATGATAGACAGTATCATATTGATTTTGCTGAATTAAATCATATAAATAATGAGACTCTGAAATAAATATACCATCCTTTTTCATTAGTTTTTTTATTGATTTTAAAAGTGTGAGAATATTATCCATATGAGCAAAAACATTTGTTGCCGTGATAATCTTTGCTTTCCCATATTTTTTTTCAATTTTTAAAGATAAGTTTTTAGAAAAATAATCTTGAATTGTTGGTATTCCTTTTTTTATTGCTATTTTTGCAATATTTTCTGGAGTAATACCCAAAATCCTACACTGTTTTTTAAAATTAGATAAAAGATTACCATCATTGGAGCCAATATCGATTACTAAATCTTTATCAGTTAAAGAAAAGTGCTGATTTACTTCATTGGCAAGTTCAGCAAAATTATCTCTCAAAATTTTTGTTGTACTGCTTGTATATGGATATTCTTTTGGAAATATAACTTTTTTATCAACTTCTACACCTAGTTGTACTAAATGTGAAGTTGGGCAATAAAAAAGCTCCGTAGGAAAAAATAATTGATCTTTTGGGGATGATTTAATACTCGACATTTGATTGACTGGAGGTATGAGACCCAGTGATAATATTTTTTTTAAGTTTTTAGAATTACTTATCTGACAGTTTTTAATTATCTTATACTTCATGAATTATTTATGATTATGCTTGTACCAATCTATAGTTTTTTTCAAACCTTTCTTTAGATTAATTTTGGGTTTGTATCCTAATTTATTTAGTTTTTTTATATCAGGTAATCTTCTCATAGCATTATAAAAAGGCTTTGTAGATATTTTTGTTTTTAAATCTTTATTTAGCATGCTAATTATTAGTTTAGATAAACCTAAAATATTAACTTCATCAGTATTACCAATATTATATATTTCTTTGTGCCTTCCTTTTTTAATTAAAATATTAAATGCATCAACAAAGTCTTCAATATAGCAAAATGATCTTTTATTTTTACCATCCCCTTGAATATTTAAAAATTTTTTTTCTTTAATTGTTTTAATAATTAATTCAGGAATTACATGCTTATAACCCATATCTGGACCATAGATATTATGAGGTCTAAAAATAACTGCTTTTTTAAAAAAATCAGAATTTAGTAGTAGAATTTCAGAAATTATTTTTGTAGATGAGTAAGAAAATCTTGGATTATTTGGGTCAGGAATAATTAACCTTACCTTTTCATCAGTAGGATAAAAAGGTGCATTTTGGTACACTTCTGAACTTGAGGCTAAAAAAATTTCCTTAATTTTTTTATTTTTACAAAAATCTATAATATTAATTATTCCTTTTATGCCTACTTCTAATACTAAATTTGGTTTATCATAAAAATTTCTTGTACCATTTATAGCTGCTAAATGAACAACTGTATCAATTTTATTTTTAATTTTATTTAAATTAGTAATATTTCTAATATCACCATCAATTAGTTGTAAATTTTTATGCTTTATAGAAAAATTTTTTTTTCTAAAATTATTATCAAAGATTATGACCTTATTACCTTGATCTAACAATGATAAAGATACTGCTTTACCAATAAATCCCTGTCCACCAGTAATAAGATAGGTTTTTTTCATATTTGTATTAATATATTAATTTATAGATTAAAAAAATAATTAAAGAATGTTTCTTGTTTTATTAAGTATTTTTTCGATATAGAGATATTCTTTTAAAATAGCTTCATGTTCTTTTTTATTAAATTTTTTAGAGAATAAACTTAGCAGCTTTGCTGTTAAATATATTCTTCCATCTAATTGAAATTTATTTATCCTATTATCATATTTGATAATTTTTTTTAGTTTATTAATTTTATTAAATTTAATAATTTTAAAGTTTTTAGCATAATCTTTTGAATTATTTTTTAGTTCAATTTTAATATTTTTATTTTCATATGAAATAGAATGCTCAGTTTTTGAGTTGTTAGAATCAATATTAATTATTGAATTTATACCATTACGAAAAGTGTACTGAACAGTTAAAATTGTTCTATTTTTTTTAATTATTGCGCATTTTGAAATTTGACCACAAAAAAATATTAAGTATTGTAAAATATGAGGGAGATATAGATTAATAATTCCTCCACCAAGATAAGATTTATTTTTCCAATTTAATATATTATTTTTATTTACATATGATTCTATTTTAAAATTTACATTTATTTTTGTATTTTTTTCAATTTTTCTTGGTAGGATATTTCTAAATTTTTTAAAAGCTTCATGTTTCTGAAAAATATAATCAACAATAAATTTTTTATTTGATTTTTTGATTTGTGTACTAATTTTTTGTAAGTGTTTAAAATTAGTAGTTATTGGTTTTTCAGCAAATATATATTTCTTTTGAATTAAGCATTTTTTTATTATTCTAATCTGGTAGTAAGCAGGTATAGCGATTGCTATTAAATGAATTTCTTTATCATTTATTAAATCATCAATGGATGTGTAGATTTTTTGTAAATTATTTTCTTTTGAATATTTCTGTGCTTTCTTTATATTTTTGGAATAAACTCCTAGAAGTTTTATTTTTTCAAATCGAAATGCCCTAGATATTACTCTTTCTCCATGACCAAGTCCTATGATCGCACCATTCATAATTTAAGTGATAGAATAGATTATATTCATTAAAAAAAATAGATTTTCATAAATTTAGATTTATATATTCAATATGTTTAAATTTTTTACCAATCCAAAATGGTATGCATGGGCTTATATTGGCTCTGTTGTAATACTTACATCGATCTGGGTTCAAGTACAAATTGATGTTGAAATTAATGAATGGTTTGGTGAATTCTACGATATGATACAAAAAGCACTTGGAACTCCAAATGCAGTAACAATGCAAGAATATATGGGAGCATTGTTTAGTTTTGCTCAGTTGGCAGCAATCTCAATTGCTTTAGGCCTTGCAATATCTTTCTTAACTTCGCACTTCCTTTTTCGATGGAGGACTGCAATGGTCGAATGGTATCACAGCGTATATGATCAAGCTAGAAGTATAGAAGGAGCTAGCCAGAGAGTACAAGAAGATACTATTAAATTTAGTAGAATAATGGAAGGGCTTGGAACAAGCTTAATAGAATCTATCCTTGTTCTTGTTGAGTTTTTTCCACTACTGATGACTTTGTCAGTAGGTATTCCGATCTTATGGTTTGGAGAATGGGAGTATGGTTTAGTATCTGGAGCCTTTATATGGGCAGTAGGTGGTACGATTTTAATGATTGTACTAGCATGGTTATTAAGATTAGTTGGTATTGAATATGATCTCCAAAAAAAAGAAGCAGCATACAGAAAAATTCTAGTTATTGCTGAAGATGATGGAAGTATTAGGCCTAAATCTTTAGAAGAACTCTTTGACGGTGTAAGACAAATTCACTTCAAAAGCTATCTATACTATCTTTATTTTAGTATTGGAAGATTAGCTTACCTTCAAGCTAACGTTCTTGCAGCTTATATTTTTTTAGCACCAGCAATTGTAGCTGGGGTAATGACACTTGGCGTAATGCAGCAGATTATTAGAGCTTTCGGAAGAGTTGAAGGATCACTACAATATTTATTTAGAGCATGGCCTACAATTATTGAATTAGCTAGTGTCTATAAAAGATTAAGAGAATTTGAGAATAAAATAGAAAAAAACATTCAGGATGAAAAAACTGGTATAGTACGTTAGTGATTTTTCTAGCGTTTATTATTATTCCAATAATAGAAATAAGTATATTTATAACAATTGGTTCCAATATTGGAATTTTAAATACTATTGCAATCATACTAACTACGGCTTTAGTGGGAATATTTCTTGTTCGAAGACAAGGAATAAAATTATTATTTGATGCACAACGAAATTTATCACAAGGAATAATGCCTACTGAAGAAATAAAAGGTGGAATTTTCTTATTAGTTTCGGGGTTATTATTAATTACTCCTGGCTTCTTTACTGATTGTATTGGTTTTGCTGTTTTCTTGAAGCCCGTCCAAAATTTAATTGCTACTCAAGCAAAAAAATATTTTAATTCACGTATTCGCTATTAACGGATCTATTTTTTTTATTAATTCTTTTAATATTAATATTAATTTTTGATTTACAGGATCTTCAATTTTTTTTAGTGGAGGTAAAACAATATTCCAATCAGGAATATTATCAACAATTGAAAAATATGCTTTCATTAAACTTATTGGCTCATGTGAAGTAATAACTTGACGAATTTGTTGCAGTAGATTTTGTAACTCAGCAAAATTTTTAATGCTGCTTTCAAATTTATGATTTTTTAATATAAAGCTAAGTAACTTACCACATACATTAGTGCCAGCTGTAATTGCTCCTGCCCCTCCTCGCTTACATATATTTAATGCTAAACTGTCATGACCACAAAATACTGCAAAATCATTAAAATATTTTATAACTTTCATCATTCTATCGCTGTCGCCACTTGAGTCCTTTAATCCCACGACGTTATTTGGATAAAGTTTTAATAAAATTTCAATCATCTTAAAATCAATGGATACGTATGAATTTTGAGGGATATGATACAAAATATATTGTAAATCACTCTCACCTACTCTTTCAATAATATTGCGATAATAATTTATGACGCCATCAGTTGTAACATTCTTATAATAAAAGGGAGGAAGTAAAAGAACAGCTCTTACTTTGTGACTAGCAGCATGTTTAGTCATATCAATAGCGTCATTCAAGGATGAAGATCCTGTTCCAGGCATAAGAATTTTAGGATTGATACGATTTGATACTAAAAAATCTAGATGATCTTTTTTTTCTTTAACGGAAAAACTATTTGCTTCGCCAGTAGTGCCAAATATTGCAAGACCATCATGACCTTGTCTCATTAAATATTGGCAATGACGAAGGTAGAGATCTTTGTTAATTGATAAATCACTTTTAACAGGTGTTAGTGTAGCGCTAAAAACCCCAGATATTTTATGCATAAAAATACAATAAGATAAATCCTAGTAAAACTCTATAAATAATGAAGATATTAAAGGTTGAGCTTTGTATTATTCGCATCATGATTTTAATTGATACTAGTGCAGTAATGCATGCAACAAATGCTGCAAATAATGATTGGTATAAATTGATATCTACTGCAGAACTACTTATTAAATCCAAACTTGTTAAAACTAAAGATGCTAAAATAATTGGTATAGATAAAAGCATAGAAAAAATTGCTGCAGATGATCTATCAAATCCTAAAAAGCGTGCTCCAGTAATTGTAACACCTGCTCTACTTGCCCCAGGTATAAATGCTAATACTTGAAATGCACCAATGATAAAGGCCTGCACATAACTCATATTCTCCCAAGAAGATAATTTCATCTTAAAATGATCTGCTACAAATAATAGAGCAGCAAAAACAACACTTGTCACTGCTACAACCTTTAAATCTCTAAAATATAATTGAACAAAATCAAAAATAAAAAATCCCACTATAACTGCAGGTATTGTTGCAATAATAATTTTAATTAAACTATCATTTTGAGTAAGTTGGAAAGAGAAAAAACTCTTAATTAATGATGTTATATGAGATCTTAAATAAATTATAACTGCTGATAAGGTCCCAACATGAACAGCAACATCAGTAAAGAGACCTTGATCTTGCCAACTAGTTAATTCTGATACTAGAACTAAATGCCCAGAAGAACTAATTGGTAAAAATTCAGTAAAGCCTTGGACAATGCCAATGATAAAATATTGAAGCTCAAACATTAACCAAAAATTATTTTGCTGAGTTCTTTACCATTTGGAAGAGGTTCAGCATTTTTATTAGAAAAATATTTCTCCATAAAATTTAAATAAACATTGTAATCTTTTAAAATTTGCATTTTTTGAGCTTTATGTTCATCATCACTGTCTTCCATTTTAACTAATTCCGTATCGGTTTGTGACATTGCTTCTGGTATGGTTGTAAAAGGTCTTTCTTGGTTAATAACTAACCTTTCATGTAACTCCCGGTGAACCATTTTAAAATCTTCTTTTGATAGAGTTTTTGGACTTTCATCAAATATAAGTCTTTTTAAAATAAAGTTTGCCCTTGGCTCTTTAATTGAAAGAGCAATTTTATATTTTTCATTCCAGTCATTCTGTTCATGAAATTTTGCTATTTCCGTTGATTGTTTAAAATCAAGAAAGGCATTTGCTGCACTTTCAGGAAAAACATTATCTTGAGATTTTTCATCTTCTTTTTCAATACGCCTATCAATTTCCATAAGTTTAAACTTGTCTGCTAAATCTTTATTTTTAAAAACTATTTTTGCTCTTTCATTTAGTACATCTGAACCAATCTCATCGTATGGCTCATAATTAGAAGCAATCTTACCTGGTAGAATAATAGGATGCTGATTAGTAATAACGTATCTATTTTTCCTTTTGATAAGTTTTTTAAATTCCTCAGAATTAGCTTCTAGTAATGGTGTCGGATCATGAGCTAAATCAATTGTGTGAAACCAACCATTATATTGTGACTCACATACCATCGACAAAGCTTGAAGTTTAATTCTTCCCCCAAAACTTGTCATAAAACAAAAACCTTTATTTTTATTTATATATTCAATGGCATCTTCTTTACTCATTGTCATTTGAAGCTGATTCCAATTAGTTGTGTCTGCTTCGTTAATATATTTAGTCAGAGCAATTGATGTCTTAACATCTGAAAATGCATCGTGAGCAAATTCAACAGGCAAGTTGTTCATCTCTGCAATTTTTTCTAATTTAAAACTAGGATTACCTCTTTCTGTTAAAGGTGTTTTTATGCTTGATGGGTTGATGGCATATAAACCTCTCGCTAAATTTAATGTATCGCCCCTACTCTTTCTTGTTACATAAGGATAAAACATATGACTAAACAAATTGTATTCGAGAACTGATTCATCAAACTCTATTATGTTATGTCCTATAAAAGTAGAACTTGGATCATCTTTTTTCCATTCATCAAAAGTTTCATTAATTTTTTTCATTAATTCATAAGATGATTGAGGGGCATCAAGTGCCTCTCTCATACCTTTAAGTGTTGTTATTAATGCACCAGGTTGAGAAATCACTGATGTTCGAGGTCTGCAGAACTCATTCATATTTTGATTTGTTTGATTAAACTTGGAGTCAGTAACTATTGCTGCAATTTGCATTATCTGCTCCCATTTTGGAGTAGTACCAAAAGCAGTTGGATATTCTTTCTTACCTCTTCCTGATGTTTCTAAATCGTAAAATATATATTTTGACACTGATAAATAACCCTATTGGTATTTATAGACTATTAATTATCTCTTTTGGACCAATAAAAATGATAGAAAAGAGTAGCTGCGATAGCAACAAAAAGAGAGATAAAGGCTACGTAAATTATAGTTGCGATTGCCCAGTAAGCTACGGCTATTAAAAGACCAATAGCTGTAATCCCAGCCCAAAAATAGATCAGTCTTTCTAAAAATAATTGCATAATGATTCTATTATACAATAATTAAAGAAGTTTATCAATTTCCTCTCGAGAAGGCATAGAATTTGCTGTACCAATTTTAGTCGTTGATAAGCCAGCTGTAGCACTAGCAAATTTTAGAGCATCTTTAATATTTTGACCTTCAGTAAGTGCTGCAGCAAAACCTGCATTGAAAGCATCACCTGCACCGGTTGTGTCGACTACTGGATTTGAAAGATTAGCTATAGGTAAAGAAAATTTATCTTCACTATTAGCAAAAAAAGCTCCTTTTTCTCCAAGAGTAATAACGACATTTTTAATTCCTTTTTCTAATAATTGAATTGCAGCTTTTTCAGCATCCTCATGAGTTTCAACATTGTGATCAACATAAAAACTTGCTTCTGTTTCATTTGGTGTAAAATAATCAATCATAGAAAATAAAGATTCATCAATTTCAGCTGCTGGCGCAGGATTTAAAATTGTTTTTACATTTAAACTATGTGCTTTTTTTAATGCATAGGTAACAACATCCTTTGGTGCCTCTAGTTGTGTAAGAAATATACTTGAGTTTTTAATTGCCTCTTCTGCTTTATCTATATCCTCAATCGTAATTGCACCTGCTGCACCCGGAAAAACATTAATGGCGTTAGCTCCAGTTCCTTCATTTACAAGTATGCCTGCAGCACCAGTCGAATGATCTTTTGAAATAATTACATTACTATAATCAACACCAGAATTTTCGTAAATTTCTGTAGCCATAGAGCCAAATTGATCATCACCAATCTTTGAAATAAAAAAAGTTTTTGCACCAGCCTTAGCTGCAGCTACAGCTTGGTTTGATCCTTTGCCGCCAGGGCCAATAACAAAATTTTTACCAAGAATAGTTTCTCCCTCAACAGGAATTTTTTCTCCAAAAAAAACGAGATCAGCAACAAAAATACCAAGAATACTAATCGACATAATTATTTATCGATTATCCAAACAGTACCATCTGGTTTAATAACACCTTTTGTTAAAATAAAATTACAGTAAGGTCGTCTTTCACTTGTCGTAATATATGCATATGTTGATCTTGATTGCTTATAAAATTCTTGTCTTTCGTATGAACCAATTTTCCAATGATCTCCTGATACCTCTTTAATTGCATCAATTACTTCTTTATTAGCATCATTAATTTCATCTGGTTGATTATCAACTTCCATTCGGTGAACAGGTGAGTCTACGAAACTATCCAATGGAAAAACAGATAAAACAGCTCTCATGACTGTAGTCATATCAAGGCCGTCTAATCGGTGAACTCTATTGTGGTTCGAATGAGCAGGATAATTAATATCGGATATAACGAGTCTATCACCATGACCCATTTCACGTAATGTTTTTAATATATCAGGACTTAAAATAGGGTCGACGTTAATTAACATATTTTTAGTATATCATTCTCCGTAAGGGATCCAAATATTTTTTACTTGTGTACTTTGATATAAAAACTCTTCTAAGAAATCTTCTTCTTTAGAAGACCAATCAAGATTTTTTGATTGTGGACACCAAGTTCTTTTTAAATTTGATGTTGTGCTTTGAATAACCTTCAGACGCTCATTATTATTTTCACTAAAAAACCAAATACCATCAATATTTTCATGTTCGGATAAGATTTTATTCAAACTATTTTGTTTAGTTGTAAGGATATTAATATACCCAGCTGGAACATCAGAAGTTTCAAGTAGTTGATATAATTCTGTTGCTAAAAGAGACGTCTTTTGTCCTGGAACAATAATACTAGCATTTCCTGCTGCAAAATTTGCCCCTAATGTAGTTATTAAACTTAATAGTGGATAATCATCATTTAAAATATTTGCGATAACACCTATAGGTTCTTTAACAGCTAATGTTAAACCTCTTATAGGGGGATTATGTATGGAGCCTTCAAACTTATCAGCCATAGCACCATAATAAAATAATCTTTCAATTGATTGATCAAATTCTTTTTCGGCATCTTTTTGTGAAATACCAATTAGAGATGATAGTAGACTAGAAAAGGTATTTTTTCGATCTTGTAAATTTTCAGCTAAGTAATAAAGAATTTGAGCTCTATTAAAATTAGTAGAAGATTTACTAACTGCTTTAGATGTAACCTCAACTGTATCTCTTACATCTTTGCGATTTGCATTTGGAACATCACAAATAAAATTATTATGGACATCATAAGAGGAAAAGGAATAACCACTATCAGGTCTTTTTTGCTTACCTCCAATATATAATTTAGGAGTTCTATCGATAGAATTAGATGATTGACCTTTAGATAATTTTTTTCCTCTTTTTGACTTAGAAAGAGGAAGCGGTAATTTTGAATATGCTCTAATACCTTCTGAACCACCTTCTCTTCCAAAACCACTTTCTTTATATCCCCCAAAGCCACACGCAGCATCAAATAAGTTTGTAGAATTTATCCAGATAACTCCAGCTTTTACTTTTGGAGCAATATCCAAAGCTAAGTTAATATTTTCAGACCAAATACTTGCCGCAAGTCCGTAAGGCGTATTATTAGCAATGGATACAGCTTCACTAGGTGTTCTAAATGTCATTGTTGTTAAAACTGGTCCAAATATTTCTACTTGAGCAATAAAAGATGACGGTGTTACATTTGTAAATAAAGATGGAGGATAAAATAAACCATTTGTTGGACATGACCATGAAGGCTGCCATAATTTATTTCCATCCTTTTGTGCCTTATTTACTAAAGAATTAATTTTTTTCAGTTGGACAGGCGCAACTATAGCTCCAATATCAATAGACTTATCTAATGGATCACCAACCCGAAGTTTTTCCATTCTTTTCTTAAGTTTTTGGATAAATTTTTTCTCAATACTTTCTTGTACTAAGAGTCTCGATCCTGCACAACATACTTGGCCTTGGTTAAACCAAATCGCATCAACAACACCTTCTACAGCACTATCTAAATCTGCATCTTCAAAAACAATAAAAGGCGATTTACCGCCAAGTTCCATTGTCATTTTTTTATCTGGATTAGTATTTGTTTGAATTATTTTCTTTCCAACTTCAGTTGATCCAGTAAAGGCAATTTTTTTAATATCTTTATGTGATGTTATATGTTCGCCAGTAGAACCATCGCCCGTAATAATATTAATTACACCTTGCGGAATTTTAGCTTTTTCACAAAGTTCAGCAAAATAAAGCGCTGTTAAAGAAGTATATTCTGCGGGCTTTAAGACTACTGTATTTCCAAGAGCAATTGCAGGAGCAATTTTCCACGCTAACATTAATAATGGAAAGTTCCACGGTATAATTTGTCCTACAACACCAATAGAGTTATCAGAATTATTTGTATTCCTTGCAGCCCATCCAGCATGATAATAGAAATGTCTTGCAACTAGTGGAATATCTATATCTCTTGTTTCTCTTATTGGCTTACCATTATCAATGGTTTCTAAAACAGAAATAAACCTAGAATTTTTTTGTATTAGACGTGCGAGGGCATATAAATATTTTGATCGATCAAAAGATGAAAGTTTTGACCATTTGATATGAGCTTTTTTGGCAGCACTGACTGCAGCATTAACATCTTTTTTTGAAGCAACAGATAATGTTGCAATTTTTTTATTTGTAGAAGGGTTAATTACATTTAATTTTTTTGAGCTAGACGATTTTACAAATTTACCATTAATAAAATGATTATTTGGATTTTTTAAATTTTTTATCCAACTATTAACTTCTTTGCTGTCTTCTGGTGCTGGCCCATAAGATATATTTTGAAAATTTTTAATAACCTTATCCATATTATCCTATTGCAAGTTTCTCTTTATTTGCATACCTGCCACTAGTGTAGTGATAGAGTTGTCTTTCTATATCAATTAATAAACTAGAAGCACCAATTCGCAATAATTTAGGATTAACCCATTCAAATCCTAGCTCTTCAGCAACCAATATTAAAAATTCTAAAACAGATTTTGATGTTGATATTCCACCTGCAGGTTTAAAACCAATCTTTTTTCCGGTTTTTGTATAAAAATCTCTAATCATTCTCAACATGACAAGACTATTATTTAAGTTGGCATTTATACTTTCTTTTCCTGTTGATGTTTTAATAAAATCAGCACCAGCCATCATACAAACTAAAGATGCCTTTGCTACATTTCGAAGAGTCTCAAGATCGCCAACACCAAGAATAGCTTTAATTTTTGTTTTACCTGCAGTTTCTTTAAAACTGCGAACCTCATCATATAATTTTTTCCAATTATTTTGGAGAACGTATCCTCTATTTATAACAATATCGATTTCATCAGCACCATCTTTAATAGAATCAGAAATTTCTTTTTTTCTAGTTGTATAAGATGATAAACCTGCAGGAAAACCCGTAGAAACTGCTGCAATTGGGATTTTGTTTTGAATTAGTTTTGTACAATCTTTTATTAGATGGTGATAGACACACACAGCTCCTACTCTTACTGCATTATTTTCTAGTCCTAAATCCTGAAGAATATAATCATCAATGGGATTAAGAGCTTTATTACACAGTCTTTCAACTTTTCCAAAAGTGTCGTCGCCACTTAGTGTAGTAAGATCAATTAAAGTAATAGCTTTTAACAACCAAGCAACTTGAAATTCCTTTTTTACAGTTCTTCTTTTAGTTAAGGTAGATGTTCTACGCTCTACAGCACTCAAATTAATTTGTGTATTGTTCACCCAGTTTGTATCTAAGTTATAAAATATTTTCTTTGTCATCGAATTAAATTTTTTCTTCTGTTATT
>CACGNZ010000024.1 GCA_902574475.1 uncultured Alphaproteobacteria bacterium
ACTGATAATTTTTTTGATAATAAAATTATAGATGCGGCAATCATTGCTACACCTCATAAATCGCACATAGATCTAGCGAAAAAAGCTCTCGAAAATAATATTAATGTTATAATTGAAAAACCCTTAGCAATAACTAGTAAAAAGTGTCGAGAATTTATTAATATTTCACAAAGTTTTAAAGCATTCTTTACTGTTATGCTAAATCAAAGGACTAATCCTGTTTATGTTAAGATAAAGGAACTAATTAATGGAAACGAATTAGGTAAAGTTCACCGTTTTCAATGGACAATAACTAATTGGTTTAGAACAAACTATTATTATCAGACGTCTAATTGGAGAGCTAAATGGGAAAGTGAAGGTGGAGGCGTTTTAATAAATCAGAGTATTCACCAACTTGATTTGTGTCAGTGGTTATTTGGTATGCCTGACAGTGTATATACTGATTTGGGATTAGGTCGCTTTCATGAGATAGAAGTTGAAGATGAAGTGACTTCAATCTTAAAATATAAAAATGGATTAAAAGGTGTATTTATTACAACAACAGGTGAAGCTCCTGGTGTAAACAGATTGGAAATTGCATCAGATAAGGGTTTAATTACAATTCAGGATAATAATGTTACATGGGAAAAAATAGATTCATCTACTGAATTTATTAAAAACTCTAAAACACTTTTTGGAATGCCTAAAAAAGAAAAAATTAATTTTAATTTTAAGGGTGATTTGGATCAACATATTGAGCATCAAAGACTTATTCAAAACTTTACAAACTTCCTCCTAGGAAAAGAAAAACTGTTAGTGAATGGAAAAGATGGTTTAAATTCAGTTGAATTAATTAATGCGATGGTTCTATCGGGATTAGAGGAAAAAAAAATAGAGCTTCCTTTAGATGAGGTTAAATATGAACAAAAATTAGAAGAAATGATAAGTAAATCAAGATGAAAATTAATCAAATTGCTGTAACTCTTTATACCGTTAGAGATTTTTGCCAAAATGAAAAAGATTTATTTGAAAGTCTAAAAAAAATCAAAAATATTGGATATAGTAGCATTCAAATCAGTGGTGTTGGTTTAATTAATCCTAAAACAATAAAAAGCATGTGTGAAGATTTGAGTTTAGTTATATGCGCTACACATGAACCAAATGAACAAATTATAAATAATACTGATGAAGTTATTAATAAGCTAAATATTTTTAATTGCGAATATTCCGCTCTTCCTTATCCATTAAATGTAGATATGAAAAACTTAGAAGAAATTGATAAATTCATAGAAGATATAAATATCGCTGGCTCTAAGTTTCACGCAGAAGGAAAGGTGCTATGCTACCATAATCATGCACTTGAATTCCAAAAAGTTCAAAATGAAATAATTTTAGATAGAATTTATAAAAATACAGATAGTAGATTCATACAAGGAGAGCCAGATATTTATTGGATACAAAAAGGTGGTCAAAATCCATTAATGTGGTGTAAAAAATTAGATCAACGAATGCCATTGTTACATTTAAAAGATTTTATAATGATAAATGATCAAGAAAGTTTTTTTGCAGAGGTTGGATTAGGTAATTTAGATATCAATAATATTGTAAAAACAGCAACAGATTCAGGTTGTAAGTGGTTTATTGTTGAACAAGATGAATGTAATGGCGATCCTTTTAATTCACTTCGGATTAGCTATAATAATTTAGTAAAATATGCAGTTACTTGAGAAAAAAACTTTTTGCGTTTTGATTTAATAAATTATTAATATCCCTTTCTATTATAAATTTTGATAACTCGTAATTTTTCTTAGAAAGATCGTCATAATATTCATATAAAATTTCATGTAAGATATTTTTGAAATGAGACCATTTATATATAAGTTGATCAGTAACTCTTGCATCGGAATGCTGAGGTATAAATGAAAGACCTAGCATATCAATCCTCATTTTTAGAACAATTTTTATAATACTTGGCTGGTTCATAAACCACCAAAAACCAAATATTTTTAAATTAGGATGTTTACGAGCTAAGACAGTTAATTCGTGCTGATCATTTAAAGATAAACAAGTTACAAGAAATTTGTTTTCCGGAAAAGAATTACATAATTTACTTAGTTCTTTGAGATTAATATCACCAATCCCGTCTCCAGCTAAACCAAAACTACTATTTACAGCTCGTTTAACACCTAACATTAAAGACAATGGGATATTTTTTTTATTTAACCATGATAAAATTAATTTCCAAAGAGGATCATTTAAGATTTCTTTAAAATTATCTGAATTTGCTGAAATAGCTGCATACACTGGATTTGATACTAAAAAACAACTATCTAAATAATTTATTACAATATCATCTGCTTTTTGATTTATCTTAGTTTGATTTTTTGCAACCTCAGTTGCTTGGGAATTGTTAATAATTAAATCATCCAGTCTCAATGATGATTGAAATATATTTCTATCCCAATCATTATCTTTATATAAATTCCATTCATCAATATCAAATGGATTATTTGTCATTACTAAAGAAGAAACGTTTGATAATTTTAAAATTTTTTTATCTGTAAGAGATTTATTTTCATATTCATTTTTTAGTTCTTCAAAAGTTTTATTATTATAATTAATATCTAATTTTTGAAGTACAGTTAGTACGCCTTTACATGCTTCAGAAATTGGTGTTCTATTTTGAAATAATTCTTCCCAGATAAGTTTTGCTTTATTTACGTCATCAAGAGAGTAAAATTTTTCTGCACTTATATTTGCATTGGTTAATAATTCTGCAATTAAATAATGATAGTTTAATAAATTAATAAAACCAGAAAGAGAATGACTTTTAAAGGCAGATGGAAATAAATGCGTATGAATATCAAAAATTTTTGTATTATTAATAACGTCTTCTAAAGTATCGGATAATTCCTGATTAGACATATTCATCACTTAATATTGCCAAGCCTAATCGCATTTTTTTGAGCTTTGATTGCCAATTCCATAACTTTTAAACAATGTGATTGATCCATTGCAGTACTAGTTCTGTTTATAACATCACCCATTAATCTCTCAAAATATGTTAGGGGTTCTTTAGAAGCATTTTTATATTCATATTTTTTATTATTAACTAAAAAAAGGTGATCTGTACCCTCTCTACCAACAAGATCGACATACTTTCTTAATTCAATGTATCCTTTTGTACCTAAAATGGTCAATCTGCCATCACCCCAATTAGGTAAAGCATCAGGAGTGTACCAGTCTACCCTGATGTAACCTCTACCCTTATCTCCATGAATTAAAATTTCACCAAAATCTTCAAACTTATTATGTTCAGGATTTGAAAAATTACCTGTTGAAGAATTTATAATTTCTACATTTTTAGATCCAGTAAAAAATAAAAACTGATCTATTTGATGTGAAGCAATATCACATAAAATACCACCATATTGATCATAATCAAAAAACCATTCAGGTCTAGTTTGAATATTCAATCGGTGAGGTCCCATTCCAATTGTTTGAACAACATCTCCAATTTCGCCCGCTTGAATTAAATCATAGGCAGCTTGAACTGACGGCACTTCAAATCTTTCAGAAAAATCAATTGAAAATATTTTTCCTGTTTTTTTTGTAGTATTTTCAATTTCTTTAAGCTGTTCTAAAGTTGTACAACCAGGTTTATCTAACATTACATCTTTTCCAGCATTCATGCACTCAATAGCTAAAGCTGCTCTTTTAACTGGAATATCTGCTATCAATACTAATTCAATTTCTTTATTTTTTAATAAATCCTCTTTATCTGTAAAGCGGGGTATATCAGGATGTTTTTCATTAAAATCTTTTGTAATTTTATTATCCGTTTCATTCCACCAACCAACACATTCGCATCCTAAATTTAACATACCATTTAATTGTCCAAAAATGTGCCTGTGCTCAATACCCATTGCAGCTACTTTAATTTTTCTCATAATTAAATATTTACTCCATTGTAATTAGTTTATTTTTTTTAGATGATTCTATCATTGCATCAATTAGATAATGAACCTTCAAAGCCTCTTTTCCGGTAATTTCAAATCTTTCCTTTTTCGTAATTGATTTTGCAAAATTAAATATAAGATCTTTATGCCAATCAAATGGAAAAGCCATAGGGTCAGCGCTACCACCAGTTCCAGACTCCTCTCCAAACTCTTCTTTTTTACCGTTCCTCCAATTAATAATAAGTGTTCCTGCTTCAAGTTTGACTGTTGCATTTTCACAATGAAGAACAATTGACTCTGATGAGCCTGGAAAAACACTCGTTGAAGCGAATAAAGATGCAATTACGCTATTTTTAAATTTAATACCACCAGTCACAAAATTTTCTGACTCCATTTTATGAAACTTTGTAGTTTCCGCCATTACCATCACGTCTTTAACATCTCCTAAAAGACTGATTACAAGATCAAGTGTATGAATAGCTTGGCTTATAAGAACTCCTCCACCATCTCTTTGATATGTTCCTCTACCTGGTTCATCATAATAGGACTGTTCTCGCCACCATGGAATATTGATTTGAGCTGAAAAAATTTGACCAAATTTATTCTCATTTATTAATGATTTTAATTTAATTGAGGATTTTCTAAATCGATGTTGAAAAACTATACCGAGGTTAACTTTATTATTTTCACAAATTGAGACTATACTTTTTGCATTTTCTAAAGTTCGTTCAATTGGTTTTTCCATTAAGATATGTTTTCCATGTTTACTAAATTGCTCTACTAGTTCTAAGCGTTGATTTGGAGGGGTGATGATATCCACAATGTCAACTTTAGGATTATTACAAATGCTATCAATGTCTTGAAATGAATTAAAATTATAATTTTTAGAAAAATTTTCTCTTTTTTCCTTATTTCGAGAAAAAACTCCAACTACATTAATATCATCCTTTAATTCATTTAAAGCCAAGGCATGAGGTTTTGCAGCCATACCCGTACCAATAATGGCAAGTCCAATTTTTTTAGAACTCATTAATTATTTTTTTTTGATACAGACATGCCATTCTCTTCAAAAAGATGAACTGAATCTCTTTTAAAACGAAGATATAATTCTTCTCCCTTATTAATTTTATATTGCCCGGTATGATGAACAATTAATTGTTTTATTCCTTCACCCTGACAATAAAAGTAAGTTTCACTTCCAAGCTGTTCAGTAAAATCAACATGTACTTTCAAATCTGAATTTTGCTGTTCACAAACTTCTATATGTTCAGGCCTTATCCCAAGAGAATAAGGTGTATTATTTTGTAAATTTTTATGATTTGTTTGCAAATTCAATGCAACTGAAACTAAATTAAATGAACCAGACTTATCAATTGCATTAACTTTTATAAAATTCATTTTTGGCGATCCAATGAAACCAGCTACAAAAATATCACTGGGATTATTATATAAATCAAGTGGTGCACCTGCTTGTGCAACATAACCATTATTTAAAACTACTATTTGATCAGCCAATGTCATTGCTTCAACTTGATCATGTGTAACATAAATCATTGTACCACCGATTTTTTCATGAAGTGCTGATAATTCTTTTCTCATTGTTACTCTTAACTCAGCATCAAGATTAGATAAGGGCTCATCAAACAAAAATGCTTTTGGATCTCTAACTATTGCTCTGCCAATAGCTACTCTTTGTCTTTGACCGCCAGAAAGTGCTTTTGGTTTTCTTTGAAGATACTCTTCAATTTGTAAAAGTTTAGCTGCACTATTAACTTTTTCTTCAATTGTTTTTTTATCAATTTTTAGATTTTCCAATGCAAAAGCCATATTTTTAAAAACAGACATGTGAGGATACAAAGCATATGATTGAAAAACCATAGCCAAACCTCTTTCTGAAGCGGGTATATTACTTACTTCATTTCCGTCGATTAAAATTTCTCCTGATGTAATTCTTTCTAATCCAGCAATAATTCTTAATAATGTTGACTTACCACATCCAGAGGGGCCAACTAAAACTAGAAATTTTCCACTTTCAACTTTCAAATCAACTCCATGAATTACTTCTGTTTGATCATAACTTTTAAAAATATCCTTTAATATAATTTCAGTCATCTATCTCTTCTCATTATTGCTTTGTCAGGATCAGCATGTTGTAAGTGTATAGGCGGCATGCCATTCAAGATTTTTTTTATATCATTCATCATCATATCTCTTATATTTTTATATGAATAATCTAAAGCACCTGCAACATGTGAAGTAAATAAAATATTAGATTTTTTTCTAAAAGTTGAATCTGCTGGCACAGGCTCGACTGGATATACATCTATAGCTGCTCTAAAATATTCATTTTCAGCAAGTTCAATAAATTCTTCAAAATCAACAACCTCCGCTCTACTGACTAGAACTACTGAACTATTTTTTTTAATTAATTTTAATTTATCTTTACTAATAAATCCTTCATTTTCAGTAGTAACTCCAGCTAATATGAATATAAATTTATTGTTAGATAATAAATCATCAATAGATACAGGGTTTACACCCTGGCTTTCTAAGTATTCATTAGATAACCATGGATCAAATACTGAAATTTTACAGTTAAATGGTTTTAACAAAGGAAGTAAACTTTTTGCTAAATTTCCAAACCCAATTAACCCAACATTTGAGTTAAAAAGTGTATAAGCAAATTTATTTTCTTTAATTCCATATTGCTCTTCAGAATTTAAAAATTTTTTGTAAACCCCCAAAACATTTCTAGATAATGAGATTGCGTAACCTATGCAAGCTTCAGCAACAGCAGGAGCCATGGCAGGTGCAGCTGATAAAACATAAATACCTCTTCTATGTGCTTCATGATAATCAATATTCGGTTCCCAATTTGCTTTGACATTTATAATTGCTTTAATTTTTTTTGATTTATCTAAGCGTTCTTTTGGCATGGCAGTCTGACCAACTAATATTTCAATTTCTTCAATATTTTTTTCTACAAGTTCATCAGGAGCTCGACTGCCAAAGTGATAGACTAAATTAGATATTTTTTCTAATTCATTTTTAACATCATTGGTAAAAACCATTTCTTCATTTCTTGGATAAGGATCAAAAAAAATTAGAGGTTTGTCTTGCATTACTTCATACCTGTACTTGCTATTCCTGTTGTTATAAATTTTTGTAAGTAAGCAAATATAATTGCTATAGGTAATAAAGTTACCATAGTCATTGATAATACATAATTCCACTGACTAGTAAGTTCTCCGTGAAATGCGTTTAATCCAATTTGCAATGTATAAACTTCACTTTTTGACAAAACTATTAAAGGCCATAAGAAATCATTCCATCTCCACATTATGGAAAAAATTGCTAAAACTGCAATAGCAGGTATGGATAAAGGTAGGACAACTCGCCAATAAATTGCCCATTCACTTGCGTGATCCATTCTTGCTGCTTCTATAAGCTCTCTAGGCAATGTAAGCATATATTGACGAAGTAAAAAAACTCCTGTTGGTGTTGCAGCACCTGGAAGAATTACGCCCCATAATGAATTTATCATTCCAAAGTTTGCAACAACATAAAAAACTGGAACCAAAATTATCGTTAATGGAATTAATAATGTACCTATAACAAAAACAAGTGCAAAATTTTTCCCTCTAAACTCATATATAGAAAGTGCGTAAGCTGCCATTGAGTTTATTATTAAAGTTATTATTGTGGCAACAACAGTAATAAAAGTTGAGTTTTTGAAATAAAGTAAAAAATCATACTTTCTTAGAGGATCAACATAGTTTTCCCACTGAATTTTAAATTCTCTAATTTTTTCTCTTTTATCAATCGGTACTTTTACTGTTTCTTCTGGGTTTAGAGGATCAACCATTTTAGCATTAATTCCAATTCTTTTAATTTGTGCTAACTGCTTTACTGACCCATCTTCTTGTGTCACATTGAAAATTGGTAAGGGTTTATCATATCCTTCAACATCAACTTGAATTTGAGAAAGTGGCAAAATTGTTGGAGGATATTCTTGTATACCTGCTAATGTCTTTAATGAAGATAATCCTAACCACACAACAGGACCAAACATTAAAAGAACACCTAGAAATAAATAAAAATAAGAAAAATAATCTGTCCAATGATATTTATTTTTATATCTTTTTTTTGTAGCAATTTTTATTATTCTTGAAGTTGTTTCAGACATATTAGATTTCTTGATGTTTACTTTCTTTGTTTCGACTGAAATATAATTGCATAAGTGTTAAAAATAAAAGTACTACACCTAGAACCATAGATGCAGCTGCAGCAAGACCAAAATTTTGAACAGATCCAGATGAAGCAAATCCTGTGGTAAAAATATATTGAACAATCAATGATGTAGATGTTCCAGGCCCCCCACCAGTTAAAACATATATTTCATCAAATGTTTGAACACCTTTTATTGAGGCAAGAATAAATACAACTAATAAATTTGGCATTAGAAGAGGTAGAGTTATTCGAAAGAAAATTCTTTCTCGGCTAGTTCCATCCATTTCGGCTGCCTCATATAAATTTGGAGGTATTGCTTGAAGACCTGCTAGAACAATCAAGGTATAAAAGCCCATATGAGCCCATATTGATACAAATATTACAGATGCCATAGCCCATGATGGATCCGTTAAAAATGATACTTTGTCTCCACCATAAGACTCAATTATAGCATTGAATGCTCCATTTTTTAGCAGTATCCACTGCCAAATCAAACCAACAACAACTGGTGATAATAAAACAGGAAAAAAAAATACCGATCTAAAAAAACCTCTGCCAATAATTTTCTTATTTAATATCACGGCAGTCAAAACTGAAAAGAAAATCATTAAGCCAACTTGAAAAACAACAAAAAATATAGTGTTATAAACCCCTCTCCAAAAAAAATCTTCTGTGCAAGTATTTGGATTTAAGTAACTCTCACAATCAAATAACTGGTCATATTGTTTTGTTGTAGGAAGCTCTCTCTCAGTAAATAATAGTTCATCACCAGATGATAATGAAAAGAAAAAATTTGCGCCAAGAGGGATTATTACAAATAATCCAAAAAAAATTAAATTTGGAAGCAGAAAAATATATGGCATATTTTTTACACCAATAATTTTTTGAACTGGCCACATGATTAAATCAATGGCATGCATTAAAAAAGCAAATGGAATATTTAAAATTCTGAGGAAAAAATTTTTTATTTGATTTCTAATATTTTCCATTAAATCATTTCGAAAAAAAGCTGCTCAAAAAGAGCAGCTTTATGTTATTATTATTTTGAATGTAATTATCCGCCGTATTTTTCTTTAAGTTGTTTTTCAACATCTTCATCCATACGCTCCCAAGCTTCTTCCATTGTCATTTCACCAACAATAGCTTGTCCTAGTCTTGAGATAATTGCGTTAAACATTATACGGTTGTCAACGTGTGCCTGAAGATCAAAAGCAACTTGATCAATAGTTGGCACTGCGCCAGCAAAAGTGTTTAATGCATGTTTTGCGTTTGGATCATCAGTTTGATAGTCAACTTGTAGATCTAAGTGTCCAGGGATAGCAAGAACTTGACCAATAAAACTACTTAGTTGTTCTTTACTAGAAAGATAATCCATTACCTTTCCAACTGCAGGATTAGCATTGAATGCTAATAGTGCATTTCCACCTGGCATTCCAGTACATGCAGCAGGACCACATGGAGCTGGTACAGCCCACCAATCAAAATCATCTCCAACTTCATTTGCAAATCTTCCAATTTGCCAAGAACCACTCATCATGAAAACTACCTCAGCAGCATTCCACCAATCGTTTGGAGCATGGTATTTTGATCCTGAAACTGATCCCCAAAGATCTTTAGACATAGTACCTGCTTGGTGCCAATCATAAAGCATTTGAGTCATAGCCTTTAATCCATCATCAACTAATTTTGGATCACCATTTGAATCAAAATATTTTGCACCCATAGAAATCGCTGGACCTGATACACGGTGACCTGATCTATCCCAAGCCATTGGAATAGGAGTACCTGTTTTTTCTGCTACTTCAATTGAAGCTGCTGCCCATTCTTCCCAAGTTGCACCAGGGCCTAATAGATCTACACCAGCTTGTTCAAATAAAGTTTTATTTACATATGGACCAGTAACAGTCATAGTAGAATGAAAACCATGAATAGAAGTTGTATCTCCAGGCTTACGATACCAATTTAAAAAAGGACCAAAGCTTTTTTCATAGTAACTTGGATCAGCTACGTAAGGTGTAATATCAGCATAATATTTATTTAATCCGCCAAGATCAGTAACACGAGCAATGTCTGGACCTTCTCCAGCAGCAAGCTGAATAGGTAAAGTGTTCATTATTGCATCATATGGTACAATATCTAAAATAACATTTATATCTGGATTAGCTGCATTAAACTCATCAATTTGTGCTGCAATTGGGACATTTTCTTTGTCTCCATCTCCATACCACATAATTCGTACATCTGTGGCAGCAAAAGAAACTGCAGAAATTAAAGTTAATGAGAATGAGACTAAAGCTACAGATATTGCTTTTAAAATAAACTTAAAGTTCATCATTTATCCTCCAATTTTTTTCAGACTTAAACATATTAAATTATTATATACAAGTAATAAAAACCTACAAATAATGGCAAATTTTGAAATTAAATAATAATATTTTATAAAAAAATATTATAAACATATCAAAATTCAATGATTGGTTATTTAGCATTAGCAAGAGATACATTTGATATAAATTATGCTTTAGATAATAAAAAATTGTTTGAAAAATTTATAGATATTTTAGACATTAAGTACTCACAGTTTGATGAATTAATAACAAATGATGAAATAGGAAAAAAAGCTATTAGTTATTTTAGAAAACTAAATTGTACCAAATATATCATTGCTCAAACAACTTTTACTGATGCAAAATTTATAACAAGTTTTGCTAAAACATTTAATAAACCAATACATTTAATAAGTTTTAAAGAGCCAAGAACAGGAAAACGGTTAAGATTGAACTCTTTATGTGGTGTAAATCTTGCCATGCATTCTTTAATCAAATTAAAATATAAGCCAGAATTTTCAATATTTATTAATAATAAATTATTCGAAATGGAAAAAATTAATAATTTTTTAAAAAATAAAAAAATTTTAAAAAATAATACATTAAAAAAAATTAAAAATTCTAAAAAGAAAGATGACAATATTTTTTCAAAAAAAAAGAATTTAGGACTTGTTGGAAAAAGACCAGATGGTTTTTTTACCTGTGATTATGATAATAGAGAAATAGAAAAAAAATTAAATTATAATCTTAAGAAAATTAAATTAGAAACTTTGTTTAATATTTCTAAAAATGTTAGCACTAAAGATATTACAAAAACAAAAAATCAAATAAAAAAAGATTTGAAATCAGTCTCTAAGTTGAATGCGAATGAATTAAATAAAAGTATTTCAATTTTTCATGGATTAGAAAAAATAAAAAATGATAACAAAATTGATACTTTTGCAATTAAGTGTTGGCCTGAAATGTTTACTCAATTTGGATGTGCATCATGTGGTCCAATGGCTATGATGAATGAAAGGGGAGTTAGCAGCGCATGTGAAGCTGATGTACTAGGAAGTATAAGTTGCGATATTTTAAATAACATAAATAACAAACCTTCACTTTTAGTAGATGTTGTTGATTGTGATCCCAAAACTGATACTTTAGTTTTTTGGCATTGTGGATTAGCTCCAATTAGTATGGCAAAAAAAAATACAGCAAGTGCAACTGTACATTCTAATAGAAGGAAAGCATTGCTACATGATTTTGCATTTAGACCTGGCAAAATAACAATATTTAGAGTTTCAAAATCAGAAAATAAATTAAAATTTATTGTTATTAAAGGTGAAGTTTTAGATAAAAAAAATTCATTTTCAGGTACTTCGGGTGTTGTTAGATTTCAAACAAATACCTATCAAAAATTAGTTAGGTTATTCACGTCTGGTATCGAACATCATCTAGCATTCACGTATGGAGATGTATATTCAGAAATAAAAAAACTAAGCGCGCAATTAAATATTCCAATTTACACAGCATGAAAACGAAAATTAAATATGGAATTGTTGGAAGTGGACTAATGGGTTGTGAACATATTTCAAATATTAATCTTATAGATTCAGCTGAAGTAGTTGCCATCTCAGACAGTAATGAGAATTCAATAAATAATGCTAAAAATCTTATCTCAAATGATATTAAAATCTATTCAAATAATACTGAAATTTTTAAAAATAATGAAGTAGATGCTTTTATTATTTCAACTCCCAATTTTACCCATCATGATATTATTAAAGAAGCATTAAAAACAAAAAAACATCTATTAATTGAAAAACCCTTATGTACAAAATTAGAAGATTGTTTTGAAATTAAAAAATTATCAACTTCGTATCCATCAGTAATATGGGTGGCTATGGAGTATAGGTACATGCCACCTGTTCAAAAAATGATCCAAGAAATAGATAGTAATAAAATTGGTAAGCTTAAAATGCTTTCAATTCGTGAACATAGATTTCCATTTCTCAAAAAAGTAGATGATTGGAATAGATTCCAAATAAACACCGGTGGAACATTAGTAGAAAAATGCTGTCATTTTTTTGATTTAATGCGCTTAATTACAAATAGTGAAGTTACACAAGTATACGCAAGTGGTGATCAAAGCGTAAATCATCTTAATGAAAATTATAATGGAAAAGTTCCTGATATATTAGACAATGCATTCGTAATTTTAGATTTTAAAAATGGAGTAAGAAGTTCTTTAGAACTTTGTATGTTTGCAGAAAATTCAGAAATGCAAGAAGAGCTATGTGTTGTTGGAGATAAGGGTAAAATAGAAACAGGGGTTCCAGCTGATGCCTCTGGAAAAAATTCTTCAGAAGTTAGAATTGGTTTAAGAGACTCTGAAAATGCAATTAAAAAAATAATTGAGGTAGATAAAAAAATCTTATCAGCTGGGCAACATCATGGATCGACTTATTATCAGCATTTAGAATTTATTAAATCAATTAATAATAATTTAAAGCCACAAGTTTCTATAAATGATGGTCTTCATGCAGTAGCTATTGGAGAAGCAGCAGAGAAATCAATAAAAGAAAATCGTGTGGTTAAGATGAGTGAATTTAATCTTTAAAATTTTCAAAAAATTTATTTGTTTTATCAATTATAAAATTACTTACTCTAACGTTTGATTCCTTAGTAACACCTGCAATATGAGGTGTTAAGATGCAATTCATATCATTTGTAATATTGTTATAAAATGCTTCATTTACTGGTTCATTTTCAAAAACATCTAATGCGAAACCAGAGATATATTTATTTTTATAAGCATCAATTAAGTCTTTCTCATTGATGACGCCACCCCTAGAAGAATTAATTATAATTGGTTGTTTTTTCATTCTAATAAAAGCTTGTCTGTCAAATAGATACTTTGTTTCATTATTTAATGGGACATGAATAGAAATTATGTCGGCCAAGTTAAGAATTTCATCGAATGAGACTTTCTTAACATTTTCAGCCTGCATTTGTGTCGAATTTAAAAAAGGATCATATGCAATACAGG
>CACGNZ010000025.1 GCA_902574475.1 uncultured Alphaproteobacteria bacterium
AAAACTAAATGTGATATTCTTTTCTTAGAAGGTTGGTGTTGTGGAAGTTTCGAAATTCCAAAAAAGTTTCTTTATAAAAATATAAATAATTTAGAAAAAATTAAAGATCCTAAATATCAATGGAGAAATTACTATAATAATAAATTAAAATTAGAATATAAAAAATTATTTAACCTTTTTGATGAACTTATTTTTTTGAAAACATCCTCTTTTGATAATGTTTTTAAATGGCGGTTTAAGCAGGAAAAAACTAATCAATCAAAAAATAAAAAATCAAAAAGAATGACACCAAATGAAATTAAATTTTTTATTCAACATTATGAAAAGATTACTAAATGGATGATAAAGGATCTCAATAAAAAAGCTCAGATTGTTATTAAATTTGAAAAAGATCATAAAATTTCTTCACTAAATTTTAACTAGAAAAAAATCCATCTTTTAACCGAATTACAATATCTTTCAAACTCATCGCCAAATTTATCTTGTAAGTATTTTTCCTCTTCATATATTACAAAATTATTTAACCAAAAAAATAATCCTATAGAACAAAGGAAATACATAATGTTTTCGAAAGTAAGAAACATACCAAAATGAAATAAAACAAAACATAGATAAATAGGGTTTCTAGAGTAAGCATAAATTCCAGTTTTTATAATTTTATTTGTTTCAGTTTGGGGAAGTAATTTTTCTTCATGTGCATTAAATGCGTTTCTTGAGGAAAAAAACATAATCGGCATTAAAATAATAATTAATAATCCAAAAAGATTAAGAATATATAGAAGTGGATATTTAGGAAAGATAAATTCTCCAATAATATAAGAGGCTATTAAAAGATAAACTGAAATATACAGTGGATTTCCTTTTACATCTGGCCCCATTTAAAGCTCCTCTATTGCCTTACCTAGACTTTCATAATCACTAAATACATTCAAAGCACCATTGTCAAATAATTCATTTGTATCTCTATTTGAATGCCAATGTTTTCCTGCTGTAAGCCCAAATACTCTTACTTCTGCAGCAGTAGCTGCTTTAACACCTACTCCACTATCTTCAATAATGACTGTTTCTTCTATATTAAGTGAATTATCATTTACAACCTTCAAGTATATATCGGGATCAGGTTTTGGTCTTTTAACCATATCAAATGAGTAAACCTGATCACTTAAAAAAAATTTATCTAAATCAACAAGCTTTAATCCATCCAGAATTCTATCCTTATTACTATTAGATCCAATGAAATGATTTCTTTCTGATTTAATAATATAATCTTTTGCTCCATTGACTAGTTTTAAATCCTTGGAATAGACTTCTGCAACAATATCAAATATTTCGTTTGTAAATTTTTCTTTATTTTCAATCTTATATTTAGCAGATAATAAATCTATTACTTCGACTGTTTTTTTTCCAGCGTATTTATAAAATTGATCCTCTTTAATTGATTGATCAAATTTACTAAAATATCTAGAAAAAGCTTTAGAAGCTAACACTTCACTATCAACTATTACTCCATCAAAATCAAAAATTATATTTTTAATCATTTTTTTTATATTTCTGTCTTTTTATATTCTGATTTCTCTAACCAGTCAGGATTAATCTCGATACCCCAGCCAGGAGTATCCTCAATTTTAACTGTTCCATCAGATATTTTAAAAGGATCACCTAAAAATAAATTCTGTTGCCAAGGATAATAATCTTTACCCTCAATCGAAAATTCAAGATAGGGTCCTGAGTTATTTATTGCTTTTAAAAAATGCATTGTACAAATTGTAACTAAAGATAAATTAGCAGTATGTGGAGTACAGATAAAACCACCTTCTTCAATAATTTTAGCTACTTTTAAAGCTTTGGTCAATCCTCCCATATACATAACATCAGGCTGAAAAATATTTACAATTTTTCTGTTAACCATATCTCTCCAAATTCTAAGATCACAATCCTGCTCACCACCAGTAACATCTATCTTTAAACTATCAGTAACTTTTTTAGTTTCTTCTGGCTTCCAGTAAGGACAAGGTTCCTCAAAATGAGTAATATTATTATCTTCTAAAAGTTTACCAATTTCAATTGCTTGATAAGAACTATAACAACTATTTGCATCGACCATTTTAATTATACTTTCATCTAAAGATGAATTTATTGTTTTTACTATACTGGGTGTTCTTCCTTCCCATTCGTCAACTCCTCTTCCACATTCAGAACCAACTCTAAATTTAAATGCACTAACACCTTTTTCATCAAAGAGTTTTTTAAATCTATTTGCTTCATCTTCTGGTGTAATATCTCTTTTCATTGATGAACCATAAATTCTTAAATTTCCTGGAGATCCTCCTATCAATGAAACAACAGGTTTACTTTCGATTTTACCTTTCAAATCCCACAACGCTGTGTCTAAACCAGCTATTGCACGTAAAAGATATGATCCTGGAAATTTATGTTCTCTTTCAAAGATAAAATCTTCTAAATCATCAAAATCAAAATATTCTTTTCCTAAAACCCAAGGTGCTACTTGTTTATGAAAAATTTGAGCTGTAATATCTGCATGATAAGTTGACATTTGGCCATAACCAATTGAGCCATCCTCAACTGTTATTTTTACAAAACTTACATATGGTTTTGTAAATGTTTCAAGTTTTGCTATTTTCATAAATTAATTTTTTTTTAAATCCTCAATAATAAATTTACTTCCAAGATTAGCAAGCATCATTACAGGTGCATTTATATTGCCCGAGGTAATATTTGGAAAGACAGATGCATCAGCAATCCAAAGATTCTCCATTCCATGTACTTTTAATCTTTCAGAAACAACTCCCTTTTTGGGATCTTCATCCATTTTACAAGTACCACAAGGGTGATAGATAGAAACGGCATTAGATTTAAAGTGATCAATCATTTCTTCTTCGCTTGCATTTAAAAGGTCATGGTTAACACTTTCATTTCTTATTTTTTTTATACTATTTGTATTCGCCAAAACTTTAGAAAAATTAATTGCACATTTAACATCATATATATCTTCTTCATGCGATAGAAAATTTGGATCAATAACTGGAGCATCATCAAAATTAGGTGAGTTCAATTCAACTCTACCCAAACTTTTTGGTCGACAAGAATTATAACCAATAATAAAACCATTAAATTTGTCAGTTTTCAGTAGAGGTCTTTTATTTTTATGAGTGATAGAATAAGTTAACGGATTAAAATATATCTGTAAGTTGGGATAATGATGTTTTGAATTCCAATTTACATATCCTCCAGACTGATTAATACTCAGTGATAGTGGTCCTTTCCTATTATAAATATATCTTAATACAGAAGTAATTCGACCTGGCCAAGTTCCTAGCGATTTATTTAGTGAATGATGACGAGTTTTAAATAAATAATCTAACCCAAGATGATCCTGAAGATTTCTTCCAACATTAGAATTATCAATTATTATTTCTTTATCAAATTGTCTTAAATGCTCTTTATCACCAATACCAGAATGCATTAACAAATAAGGCGTCATTATAGAGCCAGAACATAAAATTGCTCCATGAGATAGGTGTATTATTTGTTCTATCGATTTATTTTGAATTTTAATACCAGTAATTTTTTTATCTTTAATTATTAAATTTTTAACTTGAGTATTGTCTAGTATAGTTAGTCTTGGGTTTTTTAATAAAGGCTTTAAAAATACTTTTGATGATGAATGTCTAGTACCGTTGTAAGTATTAATATTATAATGACCTACTTGATTTTCGATTGATGTAGTTAAATTTGTATTTTTTTTAATACCAATTTCATTACTAGCATTAAAAAAATATTCTAAAATTAGATGATGATGCTTACTTACATTATTTACTGGAATCTTTTCTTTTGTAAGAAATTCTTTATCATCATTTATTTGTTGCTCCATAGAACTGTATACTTTTTTTATATTTTCAAAACTCCACTCCTTGTTGTTACCCCAATTCTCATAATCTGTTTCTAATCCTCTAGCATAAACCATTGCATTTATTGAGCCAGAACCACCTAAAACTTTACCTCTCGGATAATATATTTGCCTATTGAATAAATTATCTTGTTTTTCTGAGTAGAAGTTCCAATTAATTTTTTTATTATAAAATGTCATTCCATAACCAAGAGGAACGTCAATAATAGGATTGTTATCTTTAGGTCCAGCCTCAATAAGGGCTATATTAAAATTAGTTTTAGTCAGAAGTTTATTTGCTATTATACTTCCTGCAGAACCTGCGCCAATAATTGCTATATCAATATTATTCAAATTAGAATGTTTGTGTTACTTTAGTTAAATATCTTGGATTGTCTGGATCTAATCCCTTTTCAAAGGAATAATTAACTATCCATGGATAAAATTTTGATAGAATTATTATTGGATCTAACTCTATCATTTCACTAGTGTTATATCTTAATTTTGTATTCGAGTTTTCATCATAGGTAATTTCATAGTGAAGATTAGTTAGTGAAATAATTTGGCTAGAATCTTTTGCTACTATCATCCCACTTTTATCTCTAAGTGATATAGTAAATAACTTGAAAGAGTTTTCTATTAAGCTTTTTGGTCCATGCATTACTTCAGCGCTACTAAAAGGTTCTATCATTTCTTGACATAATTCTTTAAACTTTAAAGATATTTCATTAGAAATTGCATATCCAACGCCCCTACTAACTATAAATCCATTACTTATGGTTTTATCTAAAATATTAGGATTCCATTGATTTTGATTATCTAAAATTAAATGATCACTTAGCTTTTCAATATGTTTATTAATATCTTTTTTATTAAGCGTATTAAAAACAAGCTTTAAAATTATTAATAAAGACAAAACAAAAGTTTTTGTTGCTGCAACACTTTTTTCTTCTCCAGCATTTATATCAAAAAAATAATTAGATGTTTTTATAATAGGACTATTTAAGTTATTACTTATTAATATGGTCCTTGCTCCCATTTTTTGTACCATTTTGTGACATTCAACTAAATCTTCACTTTTTCCAGATTGAGAAATAATGAAAACTAATGCTCTCGAAAAATCAAATTTTGATTCTTCTAAAGTTATTATAGATGGAGGCATGCTGTATGTTGGTAAACCAAGATATTTTGCAAACATATAAGACAAATAAAGAGCAGCACAATCTGAAGTACCTCTTGCCACAGTAACAACATAATCAATTTTTTTTTCTGATATTAAACTTGATATTTCCTGGTAATTATTTTTATCATTCAAGATAAAATGATTAATTTTATTTGGAATGGAGAGTGCTTCCGATAAAACTTGGGAACTAGACATTAATTTTTTTTCCTCTTAAATAAACTTCTTTAAGATTAAATTCTTTGTCTAAAATAAGAAAATTACTTAAAAAATTTTTTTGAATTATACCGACACTATCTAGATTTAAATATTTAGAAGCATTATAACTAGTTAAAGCAACTGCTTCTTCTAATGTAAAATCCATTGATATTAAATTTTTAAAAGTTTGATCCATAGTAACAATACTTCCAGCTAAAGTACCATCAGACTTTATTTTAACTGAATTATTTTCTTTTCTTATGTTATTTTTTGCAAAAATATATTCTCCATCATTAAGTCCGCTAGCGTTAATTGAATCTGTTATTGCATACAACCCTGGAATACATTTTTTTGCAATTTTAATTGCTTCTTTACTAACATGAATATTATCACAGATTATTTCAGCATATTTTCCTTTTGAAAGAGCAGCTGATAAGACTCCTGGAGATCTATGATCATTACCAGACATAGCATTATACAAATGTGTAAAACCAATTTCATGATCTTTCATAATTTTTTCACAGCAATCAAAGTCTGCCAAAGTGTGGCCAAATTGAATCTTAATATTTAGCTCCACTAAATCATTTATAAATTCTTGCATTCCATCAATTTCTGGAGCTAAAGTAATGATTTTTACATCAGAAATTTCAAGAATTTTTTTTACAAACTCTAAAGATGGTTTCTCAGTTAAATTTGGTTGAGCACCAAGTTTATTAGGATTAATAAAAGGTCCCTCTAAATGGACACCAAGAATGTTTTGATTATCATTTTTTAATTCATTAAATCCCTTTAATGCTAAAATAGTATCTTCTAAGGAATTAGTCCAAGTAGTTGGCATAATTGATGTTGTTCCATGTCGTAAATGATACTTTGACATTTCAATGATTGATTGTGAACCCTCCATTACATCAAATCCATTACCACCATGACAATGAAGATCAATAAAACCAGGAATTATAATATTATCATAATCATCAGAGTCGTTTATTTTTAACTCATTAATTTTTTCATTGAAATATACATCACCAACATAGGAAGAATTATAATTGATAATTTTTCCACTAACTTTATTTTGATCAGTCATCTAAATTTAATATCTTATATAGTAATTTGTTGATTTTTAAAAAAATTAAAAAAACTTATAAATGAGGATTAATTTTACTAAATTTTTTCTCTAATTTATCATTATTTTTTTTAGCATTTGGCATATTTACACTTATGTAGAATGGGAACAATTTTTCATTCTTTAAGATATTTGCAACTTCAATTAAAATTGAATTTAAAATAAAAGATCCTGTAATTGTTGAAGCTGGTCCAACCATATTATCTTTAATATTTATGATTGCATCACCTGGCGGTATCTTATTATCAATGAATATATCCGTTATTTCAAATAATCTTTTATTCAATTTAGATAGAGGAGCTTGTTTTGAGTATTTCACAGATGTTAGTGAAATAGTTTTTATTTTCTTTTTTTTAGCAATTAATGCTGCTTCAACTGGTGCATGATTGACACCTGAATTAGATACAATCATCAAAATATCTTTGCTAGTAATTTTATATTTAGCTAGAGCTGTTTTTGCAATATTTGGAGTTCTTTCTAAAGCAGTAGCTTTTCTTGCTCCTTTTTTAAAACTGAGATCATCGTCTCTTATTGGACATGCTGCAGCAAAACCTCCTGCTCTATGAAATGACTCTTCTCCAAGTAATCTAGAGTGTCCAGTTCCAAAAATATATAGCTGGCCACCTTTTTTATATGATTTGCTTATTAACTTAGCACACTGTAAGAATTTTTTTTCTTCTTCTTTTAAAATCTTCTTTAAAATTGAATTAATTTTTGAGGAATAGGATCTTGTTAATTTACTCATTTGTATTTTATACAAGATGCTAGGGCAAATATTGCCCTAGCAAAATAATGTAATTATTTGTATTCTTCTAACTCTTCAGCTGCTTCAGCTACTAAATCCGCAGCATCTCCTTCACCAAGAATTGCACCTTGGATCATAGAGTTCATAACAGTTTGAAAAGCTTTGTAGTCTACAAATAGTGGCTCTGGTCCACCATCGCCAATAGAATCAATAAACATCATCCAATAATCTTCATTGTATGGAGCTTCATTTCCAATTTGAGGATATTGCATAATTGGTGTTAGACCCCAATCAGTATCAAGACTGTATTGAGAATCACCTGATGTAATTATGCTAGCTAATTCCATTGCTTCTTTTTCAACACCTGTGTTTGAGAAAACTGCAACACTATCAGTGATTAAAAGCGTACCTTGGCTTCCTTGTGGTCCAGCTGGAATTCTAACTGTTTTAACATCTAGACCTTCCTTATGCTGACCTCTACCCCAAGGTCCATTAATATACATAGCAATTTTTTCGTCATTAAATAGTTCTGTTAACTGAGATCTCTCCCAAGCTAAAGGACCTTCCTGAGCAACGTTTGCTAACTTTCCATAAAATTCTAATGTTTCAACAGTATTAGAAGAATTTAAAGTTATTTCATTTGTCATTGGATCAATAACTTGTCCCCCATTACTGTATAGGTAGTTTAAGAATTGGTGCATAGTATTATCAAAATCTTTACCAGCTAGTCCAATCCCTGCCGCTCCATCAACATTTTTTGTTACAGCTTCAGCCATTGAATATAATTCATCCCAACTTTGAGGACCTTCACATGCAACACCTGCTTTTTCTAAAAGACCACAATTCATGAAAAGTGCTTTAGTTGAAAACGCATGAGGGAAACCCCAAGTTTTACCCATGTGTGTAACTGTGTTTAAGATACCTGGCTGATACATTGCTTGTTGTGAAGCAGGAATATTTGTTTCTAAAATATGTCCGTTCTCTGCAAGACCTTTTAAAGTTCTAGATCCAACATATGAAAAAGCAACGGGATCACCTGCAATTGCAAGATTGATTACTTTGTCCTGACATGTTCCCCAAGGAACAGCCTCTAGAGTTACAGTAACTCCAGGATTGTCTTCCATGTACTTATCAGCTATTTCAACATAGTTAGGTCGAAGCTCACCACCACAGAATACTCCGTGTACTTCTGCAGCATAAGTTTTAAAACCAACTAGTGAAAGTATAGCTATAGTAAGAAATGAAGATAGTTTTTTGAAAGTCATATTTCCTCCATTTAAATATAGAAAAGAGATAACATTAAGAGGCTCTATGAAGCAAGTTAGTTTTTGAATATTTCTCTAGTTTTTTACTGCCCCAGAAGTCAATCCAGCAACAATATATTTCTGTAGAAAAAGAAAAATTATTAAGACAGGGGCTATCCCAACAAGAGAAGCTGCCATCATTTCATTCCATTTGACTGTTGTGTATCCTATAAATTCATACAGCCCTGAAGGGATAGGCATGTATTCTTTTTTCTGATTAAATGTAATCGCAAATAAGAATTGTTGAGCATAAGATCCTATAAAAGCGTATATCCCAACAACTACTAGACCAGGTGTACTTAAAGGAGCTATAATGTGTCTGAGTATTTGTACTCTTGAAGCCCCGTCTACAAAAGCTGCCTCTTCTAAATCTATTGGTATTTTTTCAAAGTAAGACTTAAGTAACCAAATTGCAGTTGGTATTAAAAAAGCAACACCGGGCACTATCATAGCTTGATATGTATTTAGCAAACCAAATGTTCTTAATACTTTATAAAGAGGAATTAATAAAACTGCGCCTGAAAACATATTAATTGCTAATAAAATATAAAGTGAAGAATTTTTAAAAGGAAATTTAAAACGTGCGTAAGAGTAAGCTGCAGGAATTACAAAAAGCAAAGTAATAATAGAAGTAACTGAGGCAAGAAAAAAACTATTAAAAATATATCGTGGAAGCATTGGTACTGTATTCCACATTTCTCTATAGGCCCAAAAAGATAAATCATCTGAATAAAATTGATAAGGAGATCTAAATAAATGATCTAAAGGTCGAAGCGATGCATAAAACATTTCGACAAAAGGCAAAAGAATAAAAATCATAAAGATTAATATTCCTAAATATAATAATATCTTTTCGTATATATTATATTTATCCAATTTAGTTTTTTACCGCACCTGCGGTAAGTCCCTCAACTATATACTTTTGTAAAAATACAAATAATAATAAAACAGGCAACATTCCTACTAAAGCAGCTGCCATCATCTCATTCCATTTAACACTTTGATATCCTATAAATTCATATAACCCTGTTGGAATTGGCATGTATTCTTTTTTCTGATTAAATGTAATCGCAAATAAGAATTGTTGAGCATATGCGCCAATGAATGCATAAATACCAACTACAACTAATCCAGGTGTACTTAAAGGAGCTATAATGTGTCTGAGTATTTGTACTCTTGAAGCCCCGTCTACAAAAGCTGCCTCTTCTAAATCTATTGGTATTTTTTCAAAGTAAGACTTAAGTAACCAAATTGCAGTTGGTATTAAAAAAGCAACACCAGGAATAATCATAGATTGATAACTATTTAATAAACCTAAAGTCCTTAACAATTTATATAGAGGTATTAAAATTACTGCTCCTGAAAACATATTAATTGCTAAGAGTATGTATAAGCTCGTATTCTTAGCTGGAAATTTAAAACGTGCGTATGCGTAAGCTGCAGGAATAACAAAAATAAGAGTTAGTATAGCAACGCAGGAAGCCAGAAAAAAACTATTAAAAATATATCTTCCAAGCATTGGTACCGTATTCCACATTTCTTGATAAGCCCAAAAAGATAAATCATCTGAATAAAATTGATAAGGAGATCTAAATAAATGATCTAAAGGTCGAAGCGATGCATAAAACATTTCGACAAAAGGCAAAAGAATAAAAGTCATGAAGACAAAGATGCCAAAATAGATCAATATTTTTTCAAAAGGATTATATTTATTCATGAGAAATTTTCTTATTAATTCTAGCAAGCAAAGCTAGATAAAAGCCTGCAAATAACATTAATAAAATCATTACAACTACAGCTCTAGCAGCCCCTCTTCCGAATTTATAATTTCCTAATGCTTGCTTATAGGTGTCGATAATTAATGTAGTTGTAGAACCTCTTGGCCCACCTTCTGTCAATATCCAAATTATTTCAAATGAGTTGAATGTCCATATAGCAGACAATAATGACATTGTAATAATTACTGGAGTGATTTGAGGTAATGTAATTTTAAAAAATCTATCCCATCTTGAAGCACCATCACAATAAGCAGCTTCATACAAATCTCTTGGCACACCTTGCATTGCAGCTAAAAAGAAAACGGTTACCATTGGTGTTCCAACCCAAACATCTGCAATAATTGTAGAAATAAAGGCACTTTGTTTGTAAGCAAGAAATCCAAAAGGACCGTCCAAAATACCAGTTCGCATACCTACACCTGCTATAATACCAAAATACCCGTTATATAACCATAACCAGCCAAGCATACCAATTGCAATTGGAACTACCCATGGAGGCATTACAAGCACCCTGAAAATTGATCTTCCTTTTAAATTAGCATTAAGTAAAACAGCTCCAATTAAACCTATAATAAGTTTTAAAGAGACTGAAAAAAACATCCAAACAAATGTTCTAGTCACTATTCCATTAAATTTTTTACTAGAAAACATTTTTTGATAATTTTCTAAACCAACATAATCTTCTCCTGCTAGGCTAGAATTTGTAAAAGATAATCTAATTGTTTCTAATAATGGCCAAGCAACAATAAGAATTATATAAAGAGCGGCAGGAGCAATTAGTGCATATGCTATATATGTTTGGGTGGTATATGATTTTAATTTTTTATTCATAATTACTAATTTAATAGGGAGTCGAATTTATCCCAAGTGCTTGTTAAGTCAATTACTTTACCTGTATTTCTAGCTTCGTCAATTTTCATAGCAACAATTCCTGCTTCCATACACTCTGTTACACCAACTGGTAATTCTGTATTATTTTTTAATAAATAATTGTTAATGTCTTGAGCCATCATGCTATCTGCGCCATAATGACCTTTAATTTCTTTTCCAAAAGCTGCTCCATAATCTTCATCAATAAGTACATTATTATTTTCATCATGAGCTTTCATAAATCCTCTAACAAAATCTCCCTCAATCATACCTGCAGATCCTATAACTGCAAATCTTCTAAATTCGTCTGGAACTTTCATATTAGTGTGAAAAGATAGTACTGCTTTATTTGCATATTCTATTATTGCTACTTGATGATCAACGATATCAGCATCACTATCAAAAACATTTGATTTTGACTCCCAACCTTTCAGCCTGTCTTTTGTATATTGTTCATGAGAACCCTCTGGAAGATTATTGGGTATAAAAGATCTTCTTGAACCAAAACTAGCAACTTTAATTGGTCTACTCTTCGTAATCATTGAATAGAAGTCAATGTCATGGCAACATTTCTCCAGCATAAAGCCTCCAGAATATTTTTGTTTTCTTCTCCAGTTTCTCATAAAAAAAGCGCCGTGCGAAGGTACGATATGTTCTGAAGCTTCAATTGATATTATATTTCCAATAGCATTTTGATCTAATAATTTTCTCACAGATCTTGCCTGTTGCGAATATCTAAGAACTAAGCCAACTATAATTCTTTCTTTGCCATATTCTTTTATTAATTTTGCTAACTCAAAAGTTTCTTGTTCGCTTATTACTATAGGTTTCTCAGCAAATATTTGTA
>CACGNZ010000026.1 GCA_902574475.1 uncultured Alphaproteobacteria bacterium
AATCTAATTTTAATATTAAAATTTAATTCATTAAGAATTATGGAATTAAACTCGTTCTTCATTGACTTTATATTTTAAATACGCTTCAATCTTCTCCATAATCATTTTAATGGAGGGTAAAATGAAAAAAAAAATCTCTAGGAGAAAGTTTATTAACCATACAGGTTCCGCTGCTCTAGCAGGTGCTCTAGTATCACAAGTTGGTATGAAGTATGCATTTGCTGCTAACACTAAACCAGTTAGTCTTTTGCTCGGTTCACATATGGACTATTTACAAGCTTTAGCTCCTGCTTATGCAGAAAAATATGGTGTTACACCAAGTATAGAAACAGTAACAACACCAGATCTATCTGTAAAACTAAATTCTGCTTATATTGCGAGAAAAAGTGTAGGTGATGCAATATTTGTGACTGCTTCAGAAATTGCTGGTTTGGCAGACAAAGGTTGGTTGATGGACATGAGTGATTTTGTCAACGATACATTAAAACCAAACGGTGTTATGGAAAATAGTTTAACTGCTGCAACTTACAAAGGCAAAGTCTACGCTGCTCCAATTACCATTGGTTGCCCAGTACTACACTGGAATAAAAATTTACTTAAAAATGTAGGATTGGATACAGAGGCGCCTAATAATTGGCATAGTACAAAAAATTCTTGGAACGAACTTATTCGTTTTGCCAAAGAAATTAACGATCCTGATAACGATATATATGGTATTGTTGATGCTTGGGCAGGTACTCATAGTTTTTGGACTTTTGGAGCATTACTTCAAGCAAACGGAGGAAGTTTCTTAGACGGAAATCTTGATCCGATCATGAATAGTGATGCGGGCGTTGAAGCTTTAAATATGATGGTTGATCTTTTACATAAAGATAAAATCATTGACCCAGCTACACCTACTTACACTTGGGTATTTGATGCATCTCCAAGCTATATGGCAGGGAAAAGAGGATTTTTCTTAACATGGCCATTTATTAGCGGAATTGCAAATTTCACAGAAGACTCTGCAGTGCAAGGGATGAGTGGTATAGCACCACTTCCAGCATTAGAAACTTCTGCATCTGTTGATGGATCAGAATTTTTAGCAATACCTAAATATTCAGATAATCCTGAGGCAGGAATGCAATTTATTGAAATGGCTTTAAGCCCTGATAATCAAATATTGCAAGGTTCAACTTCGCCATGGGCACCATCTTTAGAACCTGCTCTAGATCATCCAGATGTTCTAAAAAATATATCAATGGCAGGTGTTATTAAAGACTCATACCTATATCCTGTAGATGCAGGTTTTTCTGCAGATAGAAATCAATGGGTTGAATTATTATCAAATGAAGTTTCATTAGCATTGACTCAAAAGAAAAGTGCTAAAGATGCTTTAAATGATGCTGTTAAGCAAATTAATGCGAGCAGATCATAATTAATAAAATACGCAAATTATGAAAGTTAATTTGGGTAATTATACATGGGAGGAAGTTAAGGACCTATCAGATAAAGATCCGGTGGTTCTTCTTCCTCTTGGTGCATTTGAGCAGCATGGAAAACATTTACCGCTCAAAGTAGATGAATTTATGGTTAACAATATTGCCAATGAGTCTGTAAAAAAATCTCACCAAAAGAACATTAATGCAGTTGTGGCTCCAGTTATTTGGTCAGGTTATTCACCACATCATATGGATTTCCCTGGCACGATTTCTATTAAAGATGAAACATTAACAAATGTTATATTGGATATAGTTGAGAGTTTAGTAAAAAATAAATTAGAAAGAATACTTATTTTGAATGGTCATGGAGGCAATATTGCTATTCTTAAAAATGTTGGACAAAAGTTAAAATACGATAAAAATATTTATATAGCTACAGCATCATATTGGGATTTTGCTATGAAAGAAATTAATGAGTGGAGAGATTCTGATCTTGGTGGAATAAATCATGCATGTGAAATGGAAACAGCACTTATGTTACATATGCAAGAGGAGATAGTTCAAAAAGATAAAATTGTCGACAACCCATTAAAAAGATCTTCGTATACTGGAGTTGATCTTTTATCAGGTGGTTCAGTTGGAGTAAGTGCAAGTTTTAAAGAGCTTTCAGATCATGGAGTTATTGGCTCACCAAGTCTAGCTTCGAAAAAGAAAGGTACTGAACTTTATGAGATAATAACAGATAAAGTTTCAGATTTTATTGAAGATTTTTCAAAATGGACAAAACCTTTAAATGGTAAAAATGAATAAAAAAGATTTAGCCTTATTTTGTTATCCCTGGGACGTAATTGATGAAGGCTATGATGCAGTTATTGATGCAGTAAAGAGAAGTGGACTTAATGCAATTTATATTACTGTAAATTATCACTCAGGAATGTTTTTTTTACCTCATAGTAAAAAAAGAAAAATATATTTTCCTGAACCTGGGGCTTTATACTTCAATCCAAGTAGTTGGCATAATAATCATAGTTTTCAATCCCCTATAAGTAATCTCACTGAAAATTGGAATCAGTTTTGGGAAGAATTATCAAATCAATGTAAAAAAAATAATATCAAATTATGCGCATGGATGCTTGGTACTCATAATTCTGGAATTGGAAATAATTATCCCAATACATCTGTATATAATGCTTGGGGTGATCCAATCACACACTCTCTATGCCCCTTTAATTCGGACGTAGTTGATCATTTTGTCAATTTATCAAGAGATGTAGTAAATCTAGGTGTATTTGATAAAATTCTAATTGAATCTCTTGAATATCTTCCATTAAGACACGGGCATCACCATGAAGTAATTGGAGTAGATTTTTCAGCTGATATCGATTTTATTATGTCACTTAACTTTAGTAATAAATGTTTAGAGACTTTGAAGCAAAAAAATATTGATGGTGAAATGATTAGAAACTGGGTTAAAAAAACTACAGATGATTATTTTAATCAAAAAACAAATAAAGAAGTTATGAACTGGTCTGATTTTCAAAGTATTCTTGATGGTGAGTTTTGGAATTACTATTTGGCAAGAGAAGAAAGTATAACAAACATCAATACTTTGGTAGTCAATGAATTACGAAATGATAAAAATTTAAAAATTGGTTTAGTTGACTTTGGCCCATTATATCCACTTGGTCCTAATAATCAGAGATGGCAAAATGGTGTAAATTTAAATTCTTTATTGCCCTTGATTGATGAAATTCATCCAACTTTTTATTTTGCAGATTTAGATCTTATAAAAGAAAAATATGATGTTTATAAAAAAGTATTAAATAACAAAGTTGAAATGATACCTGCAATGAGGACAATCCTTCCACAAGTTTCTAATCAATTAGATCTTAAGAACCAACTTCAAGTATTTAATAAAGATGCATCAGGATTTAGCTTCTATAACTACTCATTTATGAATTATGAAAACTTAGACTGGATTAATCAAAGTCTGTCTGAAAATGGAGATATTTGAGAATGAATACTACTGTTGATATTTTAATAAATCCCGTAACTTTAAGATTTAGTTATCACAATAGCGAATTAATTTATATGTTTGCTTCACATCCAGAACAACAACTTGATGAGATGGAAAAGCTTATGGGTGTAACTACTGATGATGGACCAATTTTTGACACAAATGTTGGTTTTTTACCAGTAGCTTCAACTACACTAATTATGGGTGAGAAAAATATTTTAGTTGATCCTGGTAATTATCATATCGGTTTTTATTCTATATTAAAGAGAGCACTGGCTTCAAAAAATTTAACATATGAAGATATCGATATAGTAGCTACTACTCATACACATTCTGATCATGCAGCTTCTATTGTTCATTTTAGAAATAAACCTTGGATTATTGGAAGCAAAGAATTTGATGATATGGTTGCTATTGAGGGGAAAGAAATTGTAGATGCTAAAAAATCGATGATGGGAGAAATAATTGAAATCTCAGATGATAATGAGACAAAAATTATGGAAAATGTCTATGCAATAACCACTCCGGGACATACAAATGGCCATATATCTTTTATAGTTAAAAGTAATGATGAAACTATTTTAATTGCTGGTGATCAAACTATGACAAAGGAAGAGTATTGTGAAAGAAAATTTTCTAGATGGTATCCAGAAGCAAATTTAAAACAATTAAACGAATCACTAGATAAAGCACAAAGCTATAAACCAGATATTGTAATTCCAGGACATGACAGGTCTTTTAAACCAACCAAGTAATTCTAAATTCAAATTTTCAAGAGAAAAAATTCTTGCCTTTACACTAATACTTCCTTCTTTAATTCTAGTTTTTATAACTTATTTATACCCAGCTATATTTACTTTTGTAATAAGTTTTGCCGAATATGATATAATTCGCTTAAAAATAAAAAAATTTGTTCAATTTAAAAACTTTGAATTTTTAATAAGTAATTATTTTTTTACAAGTTCTGTCTTAAGAACTATTTACTTCGGGTTTTTGATCTGTGTGTGTACAACAATACTTTCTTTCTTGATCGCACTTCTTTTAAATGAAAAATTTATTGGAAAAGCATTTTTAAGAGTCATGATTGTATTACCTTGGGCAGTGCCATCTGTTGTTTCTGGTGTACTGTGGGGACAAATGTTTCACGCTGATACAGGGTTTTTAAATGCTTTATTATATCAATTAGGGGTCATATCAGGTTACAAAATTTGGTTAGCAGATCCATTAGTAGCCCTTCATGTAATAGCTATTGCTGAAATCTGGAAAGCAATTCCTTTCATGACATTATTTTTTTTATCAGGACTACAAAGTTTACCCTCGGAAGTTTTTGAGGCTGCTGCAGTTGATGGAGCAAATGTATTTCAAAGGTTCTCTAACATTTTATTTCCTTTAATGTTACCAATTGCGATACCACTTTTCTTGATACAATTTGTTTTAGCAATGAAATCATTTGATACAATTTTTGTTCTTACAAGAGGGGGGCCAGGGGGTGGAACAACAACATTAAATTATTTTATTTATCAAGAAGCATTTGAAACTTTTAATTTAGGCCGAGCTTCAGCAGCGGCCTATGTTTTGCTAATAATTACTTTAGCTGTTGTATTAATTCCAACTATTTCAAGATTTCTAATAAAATTTTTTTGGGGTAATAAATGAAAAAAAATTTGATTCTAAAAAATTTTTTTATTTATTTTTCTGCACTCATAGTATTTTTGATAATGTTTTTTCCACTATACGGTTTGATATTAACAAGTTTACAACCTGAAAATATAATTAGATCTAGAAATTTGTCTTTTTTTCCAACCGAAATTATATTTACTCATTTTGCTGAGGTTTTGAAACCTAATCATATATCTAATATTTATGAGGGTATTAAAAATAGTCTTATTGTCTCATTCCTCACATCTTTTTTATGCATAATTTTAGCTTTTCCTGCAGCATACTCACTTGCAAGATTAAATTTACCAGCTAAAAATATTATTCTTGGAACTTTAATTTCTATTTATTTTCTTCCAACAATACTTTTTGTAATTCCCTTATTTGTTATATTAGTTTCATATCAACTAGATGACACTATTTTAAGTCTAGTTGTTCCGTATACTGCTTTTACATTACCTTTTGTGATCTGGATTTTAAAATCATTTATTGATAAGCTACCTGTTGAGGTGGAGGAAGCTGCAAAAATTGATGGTTGTTCTACTCTACAACTTTTAATTCACATCATTTTCCCTTTATTGAGACCTGGTTTAATAGCAGCCTTCATATTTGCATTTATTTTATCTTGGGTTGAATTTTTAACACCTTTAATATTTACTAATAATTTGAAAATTTCTACAGTAGCTCTTGGATTATTTAGGAGCACTATAGACATTAAAATTGGTCAACAAGCTGCAGCAGCAATAATTACTTTAATTCCAGTAACAATACTAATGATTTTTTTTCAACAATATATTACAAAAGTAGTATTATCAGGAAGTGATAAATAATGAGTAAATTAAAAATTGCAGTTATTGGAACTGGTTTAGTTGGCACATTTCATGCAGAAGCTTTTTTTAGAAATCCTAATTCTGAGCTTGTTGCTGTTTGTGATGTAGATAAAGAAAAGGTTAATTCTGTTGCACAATCATTTAATTGTAAAGCTTATGAAGATTTTACAAAATTAATAAACACTGAAACACTAGATGCTATTAGTATTGCTACACCTGAACAAATAAGAATAGAGCCTGCTGTTATGTCAGTAAAAAAAGGTTTAAAAATTTTGCTAGAAAAACCTCTCGGTAGAAATTTGGAAAAAATACATGAGTTAGTCGATAAAATAAAAGATCATAACAAAATTATTTCTGTAAATTTTATTCTTCACGAAGATCCGCGATATAAATTAATGAAAGAAAAAGTTAAAAATGACGAAATTGGCAATATCGTATCTTGTTTTGCACGAAGAAGGGGTAACAGGTTTGGAATTGAAATTTATGCTCCATGGACTGACCTTTTATCTTCAACTTTAATCCATGATATTCAAATGACCATGTCCATTAATAAATCAAAGCCAGTAAGAGTTTTTGCAGAGGCAGTTATTAGAGAATGTAAGGAATATGATTCGCATGATGCTGTGATGGCAATCATGAAATTTGATGATGGAAGTTTGGCTTCCTTTGAAACATCTTGGGTGTTGCCTAAAAATCAACCTGAGCCACTTGATCCAGCACTTCATGTTATAGGAGATAAAGGATCAATTATTATAGAAGGATCATCAATGGGTTTGCAGATGCAAACAGAAACAAATTATATGAAGCCGGATATTGCTAATTGGCCAACTATAGACTCAAAAGTGGACGGGTGTTTAAAGAGGGGTTTAGATAAATTTATTGACGACTGCGTTTTTGATCAAAAACCAGCGGTAAATTTACAGGCTGCTTTAGAAGCAGAAAGAGTCGTATTTGCGATGAAGGAATCAATTGCTAAAGGTATTCCAATCGATATTAATATATCGTAAATTTTAAATTCTTTAAATTTTAATGATAATTATATTAACACAATGTTTTCCATCAAGAGTTGGAGGGATAGAAACCCTAATGTACAATATAGCATTGCACCTTAGTCGTTCTAAAGATGTAATTGTATTAGCAGATCAACAAAATTTTAAGGAAGATAATATTTTTGATCAAAATGAAATAAATTTTTCTACAAAAAGATTTCGAGGTATAAAGTTTTTCAGAAATAGAAAAAAATTTAATGAACTTAAAAAAATACATGGTTTATCAAAAATTGATGCAGTAATTAGTGATAGTTGGAAAAGCCTTGAATTAACAATAGATTTTCTTAAAAAAAATAAAATACCAGTTATCAGCTTAGCTCATGGTAATGAAATAATAATTAAAAATGATAAACATCATAAACGTGTAAAAAAAATATTAGAACATGCAAATGCAATAGTAGTAAATTCAAACTACACAAAAAATTTACTAAATAAAATAAGTAATAATTTTAAAAATGTTAAAATAATATACCCAGGTATTAATATTAAAAAAAATTATATTGAAGAAAATATAAGTTTAAATCAAGGTTCGCCAAAATTACTTACTCTTGCAAGACTTGAAAAGAGAAAAGGTCATGCTTTAATTTTAAAATCTATAATGAACTTAAAAAAATATTTTCCTGATATTCAATACATAATTGCAGGTGAAGGCGAGGAACTAGATAGTATTAAAAATAAAATTAAAGAATACAATATTCAAGATAATGTAAATTTAGTTGGCACCGTTAACGAAAATCAAAAAAATTATATATTCTCTAATACTGATTTAATGATAATGCCAACCCTAGATGAGAGTTCATCGAAATCTATTGAAGGGTTTGGTATAGCCTACATAGAAGCAGCAAATTTTAAAATACCCTCAATAGCATCAGATATAGGGGGTACTCCTGAAGCTGTAATACACAATAAAACAGGTTTAATAATAAAAGATATTGATGAATTAGATGAAGCAATAAAAAGCTTGATAGATAATAATGAAGACAGATTAACGCTTGGTCAAAATGCTAAAATTAGAGCAGAAAATGAACTTAATTGGGATATTCAAATAAAAAAATACAATGATTTAATTAAAGAAATTCAATGACAATATTATTTCATAATACAACATTTGATAAGATAGATGTTTGGAAAAAAACAATAAAAAAATATTTTAAAAATGAAAAAATAATTTCTATAAAAGATTATAAAAATTTTCATGATGTAAATTGTGCAATTATTTGGAATCTACCAGATAATATTCTTTCAAGACTAAAAAATCTCCAAGTTATTTTCTCTATGGGAGCTGGAGTAGATCACATTCTAAAACTTAAAAATTATAATAAAAAAATTCCCATAATCAGAATAAAAGATGAAGAAATGGGAGAGAGAATTGCCAATTATTCTTTAGCTCAAATACTAAATTATCAATTAAATTTTAAAATTTTTCAAAATTCTCAAATCAAACAATACTGGTCTGGCGAAAGGACACCAATTGATAATAAAAATTTAACAGTAGGTATTTTAGGTCTAGGCTTTCTTGGAAATCATATTGCAAAATTACTAAATAAATTAAATTATAATGTTATTGCATATAAAAGAAATCGAGCAAAAGTAAAAAATGTAAAAATATATACGGGTAAAAATATTATAAGTTTTATTAAAAGTTCTGATGTTATTGTTTCTATTTTACCATCAACACCTCAAACAAATAATATAATAAATAAAAAGTTTTTAAAGAATATGAAAAAAAAATTCTTGCTTAATAAATATAGGTAGAGGAAATGCAATTGAAGAGAAAGACCTTCTAAATCATTTAAAGAAAAACAAAAATTTTTATGCTTATTTGGATGTCTTTAAAAATGAACCTTTAAAATCAAGTAGTCAATTTTGGAAATTACCAAATGTAACAATTACACCACATGTAGCAGGTGTAACAGCTATAGAGCCATCTGTTAAATATATGTATTCCAAATATAAAAAACTAAGAAAAAATAAAAATGTAAAATCAGATGTTAATCCATCTGATGGATATTAATTGACATCAAAATAATTTTCTAAAATTCTAAAATAAATATTTTCTAATTTAATAATATCTTCAACAAAAACAAATTCATCTACTTTGTGAAGAGTTTGATTTCTAAGACCTAACTCTACTACTTCACAATAGTTCTTTATATATCTTGCATCTGAAGTGCCACCATCGGTTGCTTGCTCAGGTGGGCTATTTCTGCCTGTGACATCAGAAATTGATTTTGAAATAATATTATATAAATCACCGGCTTTATTCAAAAATGATTCAGCTGTTGCATCATATGTGTAGGTGCAACTAGCGTTTTCCAGTTTAGAGAAAATCTTTTCTATTTTATTATCAATCCATTTTATAAGTGAGTCAGATGAGTGCATATCATTAAATCTAATATTAACTGTTGCTCTAGCTAATTCTGGAATTACGTTTTGAACAGGATTGCCAATATCAATAGTAGCGATTTGAACTGATGTTGGTAAAAAATTTTCATTACCTTCATCTAGCGGCTCTTCTAATATACTATTTAATAAATTCACTAAGTGATGTGAAGAATTTTCAGCTAAATGAGAATTCGCAGTATGTCCTTGAATACCTTTTACCTGAAAAAAGAAACTAACTGATCCTCTTCTTCCAATTTTTACTTTATCGCCGACCTCATTTTTGGAAGTTGGTTCACCAACAAGACAATGATCAAATTTATAATTTTGTTTACTTGCCCATTCTAGAATTCTTGGTGTGCCGTTTACAGAATCTCTTTCTTCATCTCCTGTAATAATAAATGAAATCTTACCTGGAATATTTTTATATTTATCTACAAATCTTTTAGCGGCACTAATGAAACAAGCAACACTGCTTTTCATATCTTCACTACCTCTTCCATAAAGTTTACCTTCCTCTATTTTTGCAGAAAAAGGAGGGTATTTCCAAGAACTTTCATTTCCTACGGGAACTACATCTGTGTGACCAGCATAAGCAAAATGCTTTCCTTCATTTCCTATCGTTGCAAATAAATTTTTTACTTCATAAGAATTGTTTCCAGAGAAACTCAATGGATGACAGTCACATCCTATAGCACTTAGATGATTTTCAACGACTGTTAAAGCACCCTCATCTTTTGGAGTTACACTTGCACATTTAACTAAGGATTGTGTAAGAGTAACTGGATCAAAATTTATTTCTGACATTAATCTCTTAAAAGATCATTGATTGATGTTTTGCTTCTAGTTTTTTCATCAACTCTTTTAACAATAACAGCACAGTATAAAGAAGGATTTATATCCCCTTCTTTTTTTCCTGGTAACGTACCTGGTACCACAACTGAATAGGCTGGAACTTTTCCCATATGAATTTCTCCAGTCGATCGATCAACTATTTTTGTAGAAGCTCCAATAAATACACCCATTGATAAAACCGCACCTTCACCAACAATAACACCTTCAGCCACTTCACTTCTTGCTCCAATAAAACAATTGTCTTCAATAATTACAGGATTTGCTTGAAGTGGTTCAAGTACACCACCAATACCAGCGCCTCCAGAAATATGACAGTTTTTACCTATTTGTGCACATGAACCAACTGTTGCCCAAGTATCAATCATTGTTCCTTCATCAACATATGCACCAAGATTTACAAAAGAAGGCATTAAAACAACACCTTTAGCAATAAATGCAGATTTTCTTACAACAGCGTCTGGTACATATCGAAATCCTGCTTTAAGATGATCATCTTTAGTCCAATTTGCAGTTTTACTTTCTACTTTGTCAAACCAAGTAGCATGCGATGCTTTAATAATTTCATTATCATT
>CACGNZ010000027.1 GCA_902574475.1 uncultured Alphaproteobacteria bacterium
TTCCTGGTTATGTAGCTTCTCTAAAAAGTAAAAAAGTAAATGGAGTTTCACGACCTTCAAATATATATCTCACACAAAATGCAATTCGTGTTGAGGGAGATTATGGTTTTGCTCCAGTTTCAATAAAAGTTGGCTTACCTGAATTGATAAAAACGACAAATAAACATGGAGTTGGTGTTTTAACTATAACTAATACTCACCACTTTGCAGCACTATGGCATGAAACTGAAGCATTAGCTGAAAATAATTTAATTGGAATTGCATGTACTGCTTATAAGCCAAGTGTAGCCCCAGCTGGTGCAAAAAAACCATTATTTGGAACAAATCCAATATCATTTGCTTGGCCAAGAAAAAATAAAACTCCTGTGGTTTATGACATGGCAACTTCTACTATGGCGATGGGAGAAGTTCAGGTTGCAGCACGTGATGGTCACAAAGTTCCATTTGGAACAGGCCTAAATAAAGATGGAGAAAAAACTGATAATCCATCTGAAATTGCTAATGGTGGAGTTCTTTTAACTTTTGGTGATTATAAAGGTTCCGCAATAGCAATGATGATTGAGTTATTAGCTGCTGGTTTAGTGGGAGATTTATTTAGTTTTGAAGCTAAAGAAGAAGATAATAATGACGGTGGTCCTGCAAGGGGAGGTGAATTTATTATGGCTTTATCTCCTGAACTTATAGCAGGAAAAAATTGGAATGAACACGCAGAGAAATTTTTTGAACAAATGACATCTTTAGATGGTGTGCGTTTACCTGGACAACGAAGACACACAAATAGGCAAGATAAAGGTCCAAGAAAAATTAATTCAGATCTAATAGAAAAAATAAAGAGTCTAATCTAATCCAGTTATGGATAATATTAAATTAGATTTTCAAAAACACATTGATGCTGGTAGATGTAATGGAGCTGAATGGATAATAAATTATAAAAATAATATTTATCATGAAGCAATTGGTTACAAAGATTTGGAGTTAAAAAATAAGCTTAATAAAAATTCGTATTACAGAATTTGGTCAATGACAAAGCCAATTATTGGTTTTGCAGCTATGCAGTTAATTGAAAAAAATTTCTTATCTCTTGATGATACTATAGATAAACACTTATCTGATTTTAAAAATTTAAAAAAACTTAGCAGTATTGAGAGTAACTTAAATGACACAACTCCCCTAGAAAATAAACCTACTGTTAGACAACTTTTACAACATACAGCAGGTTTTACTTATAACAGTTGTGATAATTTTTTAGCTAAAGAATATGAGGATAAAAGTTTATTTCATTCTGCATCTTCAAGTTTGGAGGAAGAGATTAGTAAAATTTCTGAATTACCTCTGTTATTTGAGCCTAGTTCAAAATGGCATTATTCTATATCTATTGATGTTTTAGCCAGAATTATAGAAGTTGTAACAAAAGATAAAATTTTTGACGTTTTAAACGAAAATATTTTTTTACCTTTAGAAATGAATAATACAAATTTTTATATTGATGAAAATAGTAATACTAAGTTAGTTGAAACATTTGAATATAACAGTGATAAATTAAAACTAACAAATTTAAATTATGATAAAAGAAAGTTAATATTATACGGGTACCCAACAAATAATAAAAATTATTCTAGAGGAGGCCATGGTTTGTTTTCTACAGCTGAAGATTATGAAAAATTTGCTACAATGCTTATAGATGGTAAAAATAAAAATGGAAAAGAGCTCATTAATTCTCAAAGTTTAGAATTAATGCGAAATAATTCTTTAAATAAAGAGTTATTTCCAATTGAAATCACATCAATTAATACAAATAAAGATGAAGATTATGAAAATGATCTAGATGGATATGGTTGGGGTTTAGGATTTAGAGTGTTAATGAATAATACCTCTCAAAATAAGTTTGGTCCAGTTGGAGAATTTGGATGGTCAGGTTATGCTGCTACTTATTTTTTGGCAGATCCAAAAAATAATTTGTCAGCTGTTTTAATGATGCAAATTTTAGATGCAGATAAGAATATTAAAAAAGATTTTTACAATAATATCTTTAAAAATCTTTAATGAACATGAAATCAAATCCCTATACCTATGGAATAATTTTAACTCTTTTAACTTATTTATCTTTTGGTATTTTAGATACTATACAAAAAACAGCAGTTCAATATCACTCTGTTTTTGTATTATTATTTGTAAAATTTACTTTCTGTTTTATTTTTTCTTTTTTTATTGCAAAAAAAAATAAAGTTAAAAAATTTTATCTTTCAAATAATTACAAGATACAAATAACTAGATGTATTTTATCTGTATGTGAATCTTGTTTTTTTGTATTGTCTTTTAGGTACTTAGCTCTGGCAGATGCTCACACAATAGGATCTTTGGCCCCTGTTCTAGTTTTAGTTTTTTCTTATTTTATTTTAAAAGAAAAAATAAATGTAGCCACTTGGTTAGCAATTTGTGTAAGTTTTTGTGGAGTTATTCTAATTATGCGACCTGGACTAACTATATTTAATCCATATCTAATTATCCCATTATGTGCTGCTTTTTTCTATTCACTATTTCAAATAGCAACAAGATTAAATGCTAAGTATGATGATAATGAAACTATGTTATTCTACAATGGCCTTATAGGTGCTATCATTACATTTGTACTATCGCTTTTTTTCTGGCAACCTCTACATTCATTTTCTTTTATCTTTTTTATTTTTTTTGGGCATCTTTTTTTTGTACTGGGTTATTTTTACAAATTAAAGCATTGAGTATAACGCCAGCAAGTATTTTAGCACCTTATAATTATACTATAATTGTTTGGGGAATAATTTTTGGCTTATTAGTGTATAGAGAAATACCAGATATATTTACAATAATAGGAGCAATCATTATTGTTTCATCGGGAATATTTATATTTAGATATTCTTACAAGTAGATTTAATTTCTTTGTATCAATTAAAAAATTAATGTTATAAATTTACTCTATGTTTATTGGAATTGATCTTGGAACTTCATCAATCAAAATGATTTTAATAGATCAAAATCAAAGCATCCTTGCATCTGCTAATTCAAGTCTTACTGTACAATCCCCTAAAGATGGTTTTAGTGAACAAAATCCACAAGAATGGATTGACTCAACAATGGAATGCTTGGAGGCTTTAAAGTCAAAAAAACCAAAAGAATTTTCACAAACTATTTCAATAGGAATATCCGGTCATATGCATGGAGCTACGTTAATAGATAAGGATGGAAATGTTATTAGACCATGTATTCTTTGGAACGATACAAGATCATATCAAGAGTGTGAAGAATTTGAAAAACAAAATTTTGATGTAAGATCAATTTCAGGAAATATTACTATGCCTGGTTTTACTGCACCAAAAATAAATTGGATAAAAAATAATGAAATAGATAATTTCAAAAAAATTTTTAAAGTTTTACTCCCTAAAGATTATTTACGATTTGTTCTTACTGGTGAATTTTTTTCTGAAATGTCAGACGCATCTGGAACATTATGGCTAGATATCAAAAAAAGAAAATGGTCCAATCAGCTTTTATCTTGCTCATTTTTAGAAGAAAAACACATGCCAGATCTAGTGGAAGGCAATGAGCAGACAGGATTTTTAAAAAAAGATATAAAAGTGAAATTTAATTTTAATAATAATGTTAAAGTTGTGGGTGGAGCAGGCGATAATGCTGCCGCAGCAACTGGTATGGGTATAACAAATAAAAATCAATCATTTATATCTCTTGGTACTTCAGGCGTTTTTTTTACTCCCACTGAAAATTTTTTAAGTAATACTGGTGATGCAGTACATTCTTTTTGTCATTGTTTACCAAATAAATGGCACCTAATGTCTGTTATGTTAAGTGCAAGTAATTGTTTAGATTGGATTTGCGCTATTACCAATACTTCAATTGCTGATACACTTAATAATGTAGAGCAATTTTATAATGATAAAAATTCTATAAAAAATTCATCATATTTTTTACCTTATTTGTCTGGAGAAAGAACTCCACATAATGATCCGCATATTAGAGGTTCACTCCATTCTATAAAAACAACTACAAATGCAACAGATTTACAGTATGCAGTAATTGAAGGTGTCAGTTTTGGAATATTAGATGGAGTAAATTCTATTTTGAAAGTTAATAATAACTTTGATAAAATATTTATGGTTGGAGGTGGTTCAAAAAGTTCATTTTGGATTGAATTGCTTGCAGCACTTTTAAATAGAAAGTTAAGTGTTTGTGATCAAAGCGAATATGGTGCCGCACTTGGGGTTGCAAGATTAGCTATGTATCAGGATGCTACTATTGATAATAAAAAAAATATTATTAATGAAATAAAAATAAGTAAAACTTATGAACCTAACGAAGATAACATTGATCTTTTATTACAAAGGTATTTAATTTGGAAAGATTTATATAACAGTAATAATAAAATTGCTAAAAATTTTAATTTTTAGTAAATATATTTTAAAAGAAAATTATTCTTTAAAAAGAAAAATATTTGCCTTTATCTTTATTCTATCTTTGAGGATTGTTGTGTTTTTCCAATTACCAGTGCCTATCTTAAAGTCATTTCTAGAAAAAGATATTTCACTTTTTACCTGAACCAACTCACTGGCCAATTTTATTACTTCAATATTAATAGGAATATTTTGACTTTTTCCTTTTATTGTTAATTCGCCTGTTAAATTAATTTTATTGTCTTCATAATTAAATTTAAAATTATTTGTATCAATAAGACCTAAAGGATATTTTTTAGCATCAAAAAATACTTCACTAAGAACCAAATCTTTATATCGTTTGTAATTTATATCTAAACTATCAATTCTAACATTTATAAGAGCTTTATTATTATTTTGATTTGACAAATCTAAGGAAACATAACCATCAAATTCATTAAATTTACCGATAACATTTTTCGTAAACAAAACTGGAACTTCAAATTCTATGCTAGAAATATCTTTATCTATAGTCCATAAATCATTTGCAGCACTCTGTTTACAATATAGAAAAATAAAAAATAAACTAAATATTACTTTCAATATATTTCCTTGCTAGTTGATCAGCCTTTTCATTAAATTCGAATCCAGCGTGTCCTTTAACCCATTCCCATGTTACATTATGTTTATTAATTAGATTATCTAATTGCATCCATAATTCTTTATTTTTCACTATTTTTTTTGTTGATGTTTTCCATCCATTTTTTTTCCAATTTCTAATCCATGTTTCAATTCCATTCTTTACATATTTGCTATCGGTATAAATGATTAATTCTTTTTTTGTGTCAAAATATTCCAGTGCTTTTATTGCAGCTTTAAGTTCCATTTTATTGTTAGTTGTGTGTTGATCACCACCATTTAATAAAATTTCTTTATTATTATCTAATATTACGACACCCCATCCACCTATACCAGGATTCCCAGAACATGCACCATCTGTATAAATATTAATCATTATTCAAAAATATCATTTTGTTGATGCCATCTTAAAATATTCAAATATTCAAATGGATCTTTTTTAATAACTACTGCATCAGGCGGATGAAAAATATAATCGTGCACTCTCGTACATAATATTCTAACAGCAGCAGCTCTTAATAAAATATTTAACGATTTCTTCTCAAGATCACTTAATTCTCTCAACTTCTGATATTCCCCAAGAATTATCAAGCAGTTCTCTTTGTTAAAGTATTGCCCATTTTCACTAAAGCACCAATCATTAATAACTATGGCTAAATCGTAAATATAAAAATAATAACATGCAAAATAGAAATCTATTACTCCAGAAATTTTTTCATCTTTAAAAAAAATATTATCTCTAAACAAATCAGCATGTATGACACCACAAGGAATATTTGTTGGCCAATAATTTTCTAAAAATTCTATTTCATTTTTTAACAAATACATTGTTTCATTAAACTTTTCGGATTTATTATTAAGGCATTTTTTGTAAATTTCTTTCCAATCCTGTAGATCTAAACTGTTAGGTCTTTTTTCATCAAAATTTATTGTAAGATTGTGTAAATCAGCAACCATTTTTCCAACTTCTCTACACATTTCAGAGTTAGGTTCTTCAATGCTTTTACCTTCTAGAAAAGATATTATTACAGCTGTTTTATTTTTTATTCTTTTTAAAATTTTTCCATTTTTATCTGAGATAGCTTTTGGACATTTAAAATTATTTTTATTTAAAAAGTTTTTTAAATTTATAAAAAAAGGTAATTCTTGCTCAGTTACTCTTTTTTCAAAAATTGTTAAAATATATGGTTGATTATTACAAAAAATTTTAAAATTTGAGTTCTCTATCCCATCTACAATTTCTTCAAAGCTGTCTAAATTTCCAATTGAGTATTCAGAAATAAAGTTTTCAATATCTTCTTTAAGTAATTTAGTAAAGACTGCCATCTTCTATACGTTTAGTTTTTGTGGCACTTTAAAAAATACATCTTCTTTTTGGTAAGATCCTTCATTTATATGTATTTCAAAATTTCTTTTCAAATTATCAAGAAGTTTTTTAACAAGTACTTCTGGCGATGATGCACTTGCTGTTATTCCTATATTTTCAGATTCTTGAAATATATTTAAATTTAAGGAATCTACATCTTCTACTAAAATAGCTTTTTTTGATCCATAATTTTTTGCTACTTCAACTAATCTTAGGGAATTTGATGAGTTACTTGCACCAATTACTATAAAATAATCACATTGACTCGCTATCTTTTTAACCGCTTCTTGTCTATTTGTCGTAGCATAACAAATATCATTTTTTTTTGGTTCTATGACATTACTAAAATGTAATTTTATCTCTTTTATTATATCTTTTGTATCATCTACTGATAGCGTTGTCTGAGTAACATATGCAATCTCATCATTTTGGTTTAAAGGCAATTTTTTTACATCTTCAACTTTTTCTACTAAATGAATTTTTTTATCTGTTTGACCCATAGTTCCAATAACCTCAGGATGATTTCTATGACCAATTAAAATTACTGGCAGATTTTTTTTATCAAAATTTTCAACTTCTTTATGGATTTTGCTAACTAGCGGACATGTTGCATCATAATATACTAAATTTAAACTTAATGCTTCCTCTGGGATTGCTTTTGGAACACCATGTGCAGAAAAGATAACTGGCCTACTTCTATCTTCAATCTCATTTAATTCTTCTACAAAAATAGCTCCCTGTGATTTGAGATTTTCAACAACAAATTTATTATGCACTATTTCATGACGAACGTATACGGGCGCACCATATTTTTTTAAAGCACCCTTTACCATTTCTATAGCCCTATCTACACCTGCACAAAATCCCCGAGGTCCTGCAAGAAATATATTAAGTTTTTTTGTCATCCAAATTTGTTACCATTAATTTTGGTTACTTAATAATACTATAGATTTTGAAAATCTTTTAATATTAAATTATTAATATTGTAAGTAGATTTTGGAATAACTAAATCTACTACTAGCTCTTTAGAACAGAGTTAAATTCGGTAATTGACTCTTCAATTAAAGCAGATTTTTTATCCTTACTTAGATTTTGAAGTAGAATATTTCTAGTAGCCTCTATTGCGACACTTGAAATATAACTTTTGATAGAATTATTAGTATCTCGAACTAATTGTTCAATTTTATTTTCTGCCAATATTTTTCTTTTTTCAATTTGATCAGTTAATTTAGTGGCGGATATATCTTTCAATTCAGCAATTCTTTTCTCAGATTCTAACTTTAGATTTTGTATTTCTTTCTCTACTTTAGATTCTCTCTCCCTAAGTTCATCCAAAGCTTTTTGAGCCTCGTTTTTTAAATTCTCAACTTCATCTATTTTATTTTTTATATCTTTTATTTGTGCATCTAAACTAGATGTAAGAATTTTTCGTACTGGATTAAAAATAGCTGCAATAAATAATATAAAAGATACCGCTACCCAAAATTGAGGATCAGAAAACATTAGTTAAAATTACCTTTATGTGTTTCAATAACTTTATTAAGTTCATTGTCTGACAATTCTATATCTGTAATTTTTCCAACAGTCAGTTTTGTAATATTAACTATTTCATTGTTAATATTTTTGATTTGATCATCTTTACTTTTTAAAATTTCTTTTTCTGCATCAGAAACTTTTTTTTCTAGATCTTTATCAAGTGAAGAAAGTTGCAAAGAAACATCTTCTTGTAAAGCATTGATTGTTTCCTTAATTTTCTCATCTGTTTCTAGCTTGGCCTTATTGATTTGATCATTAATTTTTTTTTCAATTTCCATTGCTCGTTCTTGAAGCTCTTTTGCTGAAGATAAATTTTCATCTATTTTATTTTGTCTTTTCTCTAAAACTGTAGTTATTCTTGGAAGTGATACCCTCCATAAAAATACAAATAGAAAAGTAAAAAATACAGCTAACCAAAAGAGCTGTGAAACAAAAAACTCTGGATTTAATTGAGGCATTAATTAATTATTGAGTTCTATCCAAACAAAATAACTAACGCTATAACTAGCGCGAAAAGTGCAATCGCTTCAACTAATGCGAAACCTAACATTGTCATTGTAAAAACTTCACCTCTTGCCGCTGGATTTCTTCCAACTGCTTGAATAAAAGATGAGAAAATATTCCCAATTCCAATACCTGATCCAATAACACCGATAACGGCTAAACCCGCTCCGATTACTTTTGCTGCTTCAATTTCCATAAGTCCTCCTATTTTAAATTAATGTAAATGATAAGCATCGTTAATATATAAACACGTCAGTATTGCAAACACATATGCTTGCAAAAAAGCAATTAAAATTTCTAATCCTGTTAAAGCTACAATGAAAGCTAAAGGAAAAACTCCTGTAAAAAATGGCATTGAAACAACAAAGCCAGCAAATACTTTTAGTAGTGTGTGACCTGCCAGCATGTTGGCAAATAATCTAACTGACAAACTTATGGGTCTTGATAAATAAGAAATTACTTCAATAGGAATAAGCAGTGGATGCATATAAAATGGTACACCTGGTATATAAAAGAAAGTAAAAAATTTAATACCATGATTAATAAATCCAAGAATAGTTACGCCAATAAATACGACTGCTGCTAACGCAAATGTAACAATAATATGACTAGTGAAAGTAAATTGGTATGGTATCATGCCAACCATATTTCCAATTAGTACAAACATGAATAAAGAGAAAACAAAAGGGAAGTACCTTTTTCCATTATCTCCAACTGTATCAGAAAGTAGTTGAGCAATAAAATTATATATTAACTCTGAAATAAGTTGCATCCTAGAAGGAATAATTGATCTTGTGTTGACTGTTAAAGTTAAAAAAAGAGTAATCACTAAAACAGTAATCAGCATAGCAAAAGATGAATTTGTGAAAGAAATATTATATCCACCAAGTTCAATATTAGATATTGGATCTATTTCGAACTGTTTAAGTGGACTGTCTTTAGCTGCCATAATATTTATTGAATATTAAAATTACCTTTGCTTTTCAATGCGACGCATTACACGATAAACGTTCAAAAATCCAGCTAATGCGCCAAATATGAAGAAAATAATTAACCCTATTGGTTTAGTATTAAAGTAATTATCCACAATAAGCCCAATTCCAACTCCAACAACTAGTGCAGCGATAATTTCGGTACTAATTTTAAAACCAAATCCAGCGCCACTTTCTTTTTTTTTAATATTAGGCTCTTTGTTTTGGTTGTCTAAATTATCAATTTTTTTACCTAATTCTTCTAAGTTTTTATTTTTATAATTCATTTGTAGTATCTTGCTCTTTTATTTCTATTGCCTTTTCTAGATCAACGGAAACTAATTGTGAGACACCTTTTTCAGGCATAGTAACACCAAACAATCTATTTACTCTAGCCATTGTCATTCTATGGTGAGTTATAACCAAGAATTTAGTTGAAGAAGTTTTAGCTATTTCCTCAACTAATGAACAAAATCTATCAACATTAGTGTCATCTAACGGGGCATCAACCTCATCAAGTACACAAATGGGAGCTGGGTTTGATAAAAATACAGCAAATAATAATGATAAGGCTGTAAGAGCCTGTTCACCTCCAGATAGTAAGTTTAGATTTTGTAATTTTTTTCCAGGAGGACTAGCAAATATTTCTAAACCAGCTTGAAGAGGATCTGACTCATCTGTAAACTTTAGATAAGCCTTTCCACCACCAAACAACCTGGTAAATAACTTTTGAAAATTTTCATTTACTATTCCATATGCAGCAAGTAAGCGTTGTCTACCTTCTGTATTAAGTGAGTCAATTGCTTCTCTTAGTTTTGCAATTGCACTTAAAAGGTCGCTTTGATCTTTCTTTATCGTATTAACTTTTTCTTCTAAATCTTTTGACTCTTGTTCTGCGAGAAGATTTACACCACCTAAACGTTCTTGCTCT
>CACGNZ010000028.1 GCA_902574475.1 uncultured Alphaproteobacteria bacterium
AGTTTTTTTATATTCTCATAATCATAATCAATTGCAAGTCCACTTCCATTTGTAGTTCTATCTAAAGTGTCATCATGTAATAAAATTGGGACTCTGTCTTTTGAAATCTTAACATCTATCTCTACAAAACTTAAGCCTATTTCGAATGCCCTAGAAATAGATACTAAAGTGTTTTCTGGACACAGATCTTTTACACCTCTATGTCCAATTAATTTTGGTAATTTAAGCGTTTTCTTCTTCGTCAACTGCTTTCATAGAAAGTTTTATTTTTCCTCTTGAGTCGATATCTAGTACTTTTACTTTAACCATATCTCCTTCACTAATAACATCTTCAACTTTCTCTACTCTTTCATTTTTTAATTGACTAATATGAACAAGTCCATCTGTTGAACCCATGAAATTAACAAAAGCACCAAAGTCCATTATCTTAATAACTTTACCATCATAAATTTTTCCAATCTCTGGCTCTTCGACAATACCTTTAATCCATTCTAATGCATCATTTCCGGATTTTTGATCTACTGCTGCAATACTCACTAACCCTTCATCATTAATTTCAATTTTAGCTCCAGTTGTTTCAGATATTTCTCTAATAACTGCTCCTCCTTTACCAATAACTTCTCTAATTTTATCTTTATTTATTTGTAGATTAGTTATTGTTGGTGCGTATTGTGAAATTGATTTATTTGGTTTTTCAATTGCTTTAGCCATTTCAGCTAATATATGGAATCGTCCATCTTTGGCTTGCGCTAATGCTTGTTCCATAATTTCAGCTGTAATACTGGTTATTTTAATATCCATTTGCAACGAAGTTATTCCTTCAGACGTTCCAGCAACTTTAAAATCCATATCACCAAGATGATCTTCATCACCAAGTATATCTGATAGTATTACATATTTATCATTCTCTTTAATTAGGCCCATCGCGATACCTGCTACTGGTCTTTCTAATGGCACTCCAGCGTCCATTAAAGACATAGAGGTACCACAAACGGTTGCCATAGAGCTAGAGCCATTAGATTCTGTAATTTCAGATACAACTCTATAAGTATAAGGAAATTTTTCTTTGGAAGGTAACATTGGGTGAATAGCTCGCCATGCTAGTTTTCCATGTCCTATTTCTCTTCTACTGGTAGAACCTATTCTTCCTACCTCTCCAACAGAATAAGGTGGAAAATTGTAATGCAACATAAAATTCTCTGTATATTCACCATCAATTGCATCTATTCTTTGCTCGTCTTGTCCAGTTCCTAAAGTTGAAACTACAAGAGCTTGTGTTTCTCCTCTTGTAAATAATGCAGACCCATGAGTTCTTTCTAATACTCCGGTTTCACATACAATTGGACGAACCGTTTTTGTATCTCTGCCATCAATTCTATTACCAGTATTAATTAATTCACCTCTGACAATATCTTTTTCTACATTTTTTATTGCATCTGAAACTAACACCGGTGAGAGTGTTTCACTTACAAATTTTTCAGAAATTTCATTTCTTAGTGAAGATAATTTATCTGATCTTTTTTGTTTTTCAGTTATTTTATATGCATCTATAAACTCTTTACCATAATCTGTGTTGATCTTAGATGGTAGACTTTTAATATCTTCATCTTTTTCTTTAAGATCCCAAGGTTCTTTTGCAGCTTTTTTAGCTAAGGAGATTATTGCTTCGATCACTGATTTATAATTTTCTTGACCGAGAACTACTGCATCTAGCATTTGTTTTTCTGAAAGTTCATGAGCCTCAGATTCAATCATTAGTACGCCTTCCTTAGTCCCTGCCAATACTAATTCTAGTTTAGAATTTGATAATTGACTCTTGCTAGGGTTAACAACAAACTCATCATCTATAAAACCAATCTTAATTGCTCCAAGTGGGCCTAAAAATGGTAATCCTGATAGAGTTAATGCAGCACTTGCTGCTACCATTGCTATAATGTCTGAATCATTTTCTTGATCATGTGATAATACAGTACAAGTAACTTGAGTTTCGTTTTTAAAATCTTTATGAAATAATGGTCTAACTGGTCTATCAATTAATCTTGAAACTAATGTTTCTTTTTCAGTTGGTCTAGCCTCTCTTTTAAAAAAACCACCAGGTATTTTTCCTACAGAATAATATTTTTCTTGATAATTTACTGTTAAAGGAAAAAAATCCATATCTGGATTTGCTTCTTTTGCTGCCACTACATTACACATAACTGTTGTTCCACCATAAGTGGCTATAACTGTTGAATCAGCCTGTCTTGCTATTTTTCCAGTCTCTAATTTAAGTTTTCTACCAGCCCATTCAATTTCTACATTTTTTACATCAAACATAATTTTGTTTTTCCTCTTTTTTAACCTCTAATATTTAATTTTTTTATTAAATCTGAGTATTCAGATTTACTTTTTCTAGATAAATAATGTAATAATTTTTTTCTTTTATTTACCAATGATACTAACCCTCTTTTTGAGTGGTTATCTTTATTATGAGTTTTAAAATGTTCAGTTAAATTTTTTATTCTTTCTGTTAAAACTGCTATCTGAACACTTGTTGATCCAGTATCTTTGTCATTTTTAGAAAATTCATTAATGAGATTTTTTTTATTTTCTTTAGTAATCGACATCAATTCTCCTATATTAGTATTTTATTTGGTTTAAACAAATTACCATCTAATTTGCCTATTGAGACAACGTCTCCTTTCTTAAATAAAAAAATATTTTTTTTATCTAAGTTTATTGACGAAGAATTTATAATTTTTTCTTCATCAATTTTAATCGATCTCCCAAAAGATAAATTTTCAATATCTGTTTTTTCTTCAATTTCATAAGCCAAGATGTCGTCCAGCATGGAAATTGTTGGAGAGATAAAATTAATTCCTTCGTGCATTTGTCCTATTTTAAGCAGATCGTCCAGTAAAATCGAAGTTTTTTGACTAAATTTTCCTACTTTTGACCTTTTCAATGAAGAAATGTGACCATATGTTTTTAGGTCTAAAGCAAAATCACGAGCAAAACTTCTAACATAAAAACCTTTTCCACATATAATTTTAAATGATGTTTTGTCTGTACTGTGTTTAGTAATATTTAAACTTTCAATGAAAACTTTTTTGGGCTCAATCGTATATGTTTCGTTTTCTCTGAATAATTTATATGCTCTTTTACCATTGATTTTAACAGCAGAAACTTTAGGTGGTATCTGATTAATATAACCTAAATAATTAATGATTTTTTTCTCTATTTCATTTTTTGTTGGGAAATAGTTTGATTCAAATAAAATTTTACCTTGTGAGTCATCTGTTGTTGTTTGGCTTCCCCAAGTTATTGTGAACTCATATTCTTTTTCCATAATGCTAATATATGGAATCAGCTTTGTTGCTTTTCCTATAGCAATAGGTAATACGCCTTCAGCCATAGGATCTAGAGTGCCTGCATGACCAATCTTAGTTATTTGAAAATTTTTTTTTATAGAATTTATAGCCTTAAAAGAAGTAATATTTTTAGGTTTATATAGATTGATCCAACCTTGGTTTGAAATCATTACTTAATATCTCTAAGCACATTTTTGTTTAACAATAGATTTTCAATTTTTTCTGCTTCATCGAATGTATCATCTAAATAAAATGAAAGCTTTGGTGTAAATTTAGAGTTGATTTTTGCTTTTGATAGAAATTTTTGAAAAATATATTTTCTATCTTTCAAAGCTTCTAAAATTTGTATTTTGTCCTTACCGCCAAGAGGCATAAAGTATACATTTGCAATTTTTAAATCCTTAGACATTCTAACAAATGATATAGTAATTGATGACGAATTAATGTTTTCGTTAAAAAAATCTTCTTTTAGCAAACAGTCACTTAATAATGACCTTATCAGTTCACCGAATCTAATTTGCCTTTGCGTATCCATTGTAAAAAAACATTATAGCTTTCTACTTGTAGAAACTTCTTCAAATGTTTCAATAATATCACCTACTTTTATATCGCTATAATTATCTAGCATTACTCCACACTCAAAACCTGATTTAACCTCTGATACTTCTTCCTTAAACCTTTTTAAACTACTAATTTGTCCTTTATGAATTACAATATTGTCCCTTAGAATTCTAATTTGTGATTTTCTAGAAATAATACCATCTTTAACCATACAGCCTGCAATATTTCCAACTTTGGAAATAGTGAACACCTCTCTAATCTCTACATTACCTGTTATATTTTCAGAAATATCAGGTTTTAATAAACCAGTTAGAAGATTTTTTACATCGTCAATAAGCTCATAAATAATTGAATAATATTTAATATCAACGCCATCTCTTTTTGCTATATCTCTTGCATGAGGAAGTGCTCTGACATTAAAACCAACAATAAAACCTTTCCCGGAACCAGCTAAAGTAACGTCACTCTCAGTAATTGCACCTACACCTTTATAAATAACATTGACCTTAACTTCATCAGTTGAGAGTTTAGTTATTGAACTTTCAATTGCCTCTGCTGAACCTTGAACATCTGTTTTAATTACTACTGGAAGACTTGTTGCCTCACCTTTATTAATTTGGGCAAACATCTCTTCAACATTAGATTTGGCCACAGTATTTTTTTGAATTTGTAGTTTACTTGATCTAAATTCTGCAATTTTACGAGCAATACCTTCGTTTTCAACAACAATAAAATCATCACCAGCTAGTGGGTTAGAATCAAATCCAAGAACTTCAACTGGCACAGATGGTTCAGCTAATTTTATATTTTTGCCTTTGTCATCAATTAAAGCTTTAACTTTCCCCCACTCAGAACCCGATATAAAAATATCACTTACTTTTAATGTACCTTTTTGTACTAGGACTGTTGCAACTGAACCTCTCCCTTTTTCTAGTTTAGATTCAATTACAGATCCTCTAGCTTTTCTATCGGGATTAGCTTTGAGATTAAGAAGATCTGCTTGTAGATGAATGGCTTCTTCTAATTTATCTAAATTTGTTCCTTTAGTTGCTGATACTTCTATATCTAAAACTTCGCCACTAAGTTTTTCAACAATTACTTCATGACTAAGCAATTCATTTCTAACTTTATCAGGATCAGCTCCTGGAAGATCAATTTTGTTAATAGCAACTATTATTGGAACTTCTGCAGTTTTTGCGTGAGCAATTGATTCAATTGTCTGAGGTTTAATTCCATCATCTGCAGCCACAACAAGTATAATTATATCAGTTGTTTTAGATCCTCTAGCTCTCATATTTGAAAAGGCTGCGTGACCAGGAGTATCAATAAATGTAATTTTTTTGTTATTATTATTTGTTTGATAAGCGCCAATGTGTTGTGTTATGCCTCCTGCCTCATCAGAAACTACATTGCTTTGTCTGAAAGCATCAAGTAAAGAGGTTTTACCGTGATCAACATGACCCATGATCGTTACTACAGGAGCTCTTTGAATAAGACTATCTTCTGGATCATCAAAATCTTTAATATCATTTAGTACATCATCATCTTTAACCACTGTTACTTTGTGACCCAATTCTTCAGCTACTAGTTGAGCAGTATCAGACTCCAAAGATTGAGTAGCATTTGCCATAACACCCATTTTCATAAGAACTTTAACTACGTCTGCAGTTTTTTCTGCCATTCTATTTGCTAAATCTTGAACCGTAATAAAATCAGGAATCGAAACTTCTCTAGAAATTTTACTCTCATCCTCATCGCTTGATGATTTTAGTTTTTCTTTTTCTCTAGCTCTTTTTATTTTAGCTAAACTTGGAAATTTATCAAATTCTTGTTCTTCTTGTTCTAAAATTTTTTTTGCATCAGACTTACTAAAATCATCTTCAAGTGGTCTAAGAGTTGATTTTTTTTGTTGTGTTTTTTTATCTACATTTTTTTTATTTTTATTTTCAAAATTTCTAGTTTTGTTTGGTGAGGAAAAATTTGGCTGTGGTGAGGAATTTATACCAGGTCTAGGAGTTCTTAAGCTAGAAGAACCTCTAAAATTTGATTGAGTTGTTGAAGAACTTTTTTGTTGATTATTTTTATTCTTGAATACTATTTGTATAGTTTTCTTGTTACCTGAATTTTTTGCTTTGTCTCCAGCGGGACCAAGATTTTTTCTAATCTGCAACCTACCTGTAGAGGATAATTTAAGTGGTTTTTTTTTGTTACTTTTTTCTTTATCCAATTTATATCCTTAGTTGTCATTTGTTGACCAGAAGCTTCTTGCTTCCATTATCATATCGTTTGCTTCTTGCTCCTCAATATCTAATTCTTTTAATATACCCTCATCTTTGTCAATAAGTTCAAATGTTGCTAAGTCAGCAAAATCGTTAATATTCAAAATTTTAGCTTTTGCAAGTTCAGCTAAAATACTATTATTCATTCCAGTTAAATTTTTTAATTTTTCGTCTTTAATTTTTTCTTCTATTAATTTTAAATTTTGCTCTTCTTTATCTTTGAGATAATTTTTTGATCTTTCGATAATTTCACTCGCTAAATCTGAGTCAAATCCTTCAATTTTCTCAATATTTTCATGTGTCTCTGAAGCAATTGATTCAATTGATGTATATCCATCTGTTACTAGCAACTGAGCTATAACATCTTCTACATCAAGTAATTCTGAAAATAATAAACTTTTTTCTTTGAATTCTTGTTGTCTTCTTTCTGATTCCTCATCTTCTGTTAAAATATCAATTTCTAAGTTAGTTAAATTTGAAGCTAGTTTTACATTTTGACCCTTTCTTCCAATTGCAAGACTTAGTTGATCATCTGGAATAACTACTTCAACTTTATTTTTTTCTTCATAAAGAAAAATTTTACTTACTTCAGCAGGTGCCAAAGCGTTTGCTAAAAAAGTTGCTTGATTATCTGACCAAGTCACAATATCTATTTTTTCTCCTTGAAGCTCGCTCACAACTGCTTGAACTCTTGATCCTCTCATTCCAACACATGCGCCTACAGGATCTATTGTAGAGTCTTCAGTAAAAACACTAATTTTGGCCCTCGAACCTGGATCCCTTGATACACTTTTAACTACTATTACTCCCTCATAAATTTCTGGAACTTCTTGATGAAATAACTTTGCTAAAAACTGAGGATGAGTTCTAGATAAAAAAACTTGATATCCCTTAACATCATTTTTTACTTCATATATGTACGCTCTAACCCTATCTCCATTTTTAAATACCTCTCTAGGAATTAGTTCTTCCCTTTTAATTATTGCCTCACTTTTTCCTAGATCAATTATTAAATTTCCAAATTCAATCCTCTTCACAATACCAATTGCAATTTCACCAACCTTATCCTTGTATTCATCATATTGATTTGATTTGTCTGCTTCTCTCACTTTTTGAATTATAACACCTTTAGCATTTTGTGCAGCTACTCTTCCTAGTTCCAATGGTGGCAGTTCTTTTATTATATATTCACCTAAATTTATTTCTGGATTTATTTTTTTTGCTTCATCTAATAAAATCTGTCTAGATTGATCTTCCTCATTCTTTTCATTTACAACTTCTAAGTATGAATTAAGTTTTATATCACCTGAGGAACGATCTATTGAAATTCTTATATCTATTTCTTGACCATATTTTACTCTTGCAGCTTTTTCCAGTGCTTGTTCCATTGCTGAAAATACTGAATCTTGATCAATATTTTTTTCCATTGCAACATTTGTTGCAACTTGAAGCATTTCTTCCCTAATTACATTAAATTTTTTTTTAGCCATTTTTATAAAAAAAAGGTGGGATAACCCACCTTAATAATACTGCGTATATTAATATTTTAGAGAATTTCAAGCTTATAATTTTCTCAAAATGAATAAAGATGGTTTTCTTTGAGAATTAATTGCTTTTTTATAATATTTTGTCTCAATATCGAAATAATCTTTTATATGTAAATTCATTTCAGATTGGTTTAGCCAGGTAAAAAAATCCTTACAATTGTAAATTGAATTTAAAATAAATCTTATATAAATTGATGAATCTGTTGCAATATAAATCTTACTATCCTGCTTTAAAAGTCTATGAATTTTTAACAAAAAATCACTAGTTATCAATCTCCGCTTAGCATGTCTATTTTTTGGCCATGGATCAGGAAAAAATATCCATACAAGTTCAAAATATTTTTTATTCGTACTTTCTAAGACATCATAAACATTCCCATTATGTAATCTAATATTATTTATTTTATGTTTTTCAATTTTTTTAAGCAAAATTATATTTCCATCAATATATTTTTCACATGATATAATAATTTTATCTGAAAAATGCTTTGCGAGAAATATGCTTGTTTCACCATAACCAGTACCTATGTCTAATATATAATCTAACTTTTTATCAAATTTTTGAAACTTATATTTATTAACTGTTTGATGATATTTTTTTAAATCAAATTTTTTCTTACTTCTTCCTCTTGTTCTGCCAAATAAGCGTTTACTGTAATCGCTACTAAGCATTTTTTCTTAAATAATATAAAGTACTAAATATAAAAATAATAAAAAAATATATTTTTAAAATTAAATGAAAATTAACAAAATTAATATTTTCTTTTAATAATAATTTGTGTTTAAAATTCTCAGTTTTGTTTAGTTGAGTTTTATTTATTACGGCACCATTATTGTCGATGACTGCAGAAATTCCATTGTTTGAAACACGGATAATTGGCTTATTAAACTCTGCAGCTCTAGTTTTTGTGAGATAGAAATGTTGGTAGGGACCTAGATAATCACCAAACCAAAAATCATTAGTAATATTTACAATAAAATTACTATTATGATTAAATTTATTTAAAAGCTTCCAATAAAAAACAATTTCATAACAAATCACAGGTATAAAACTTATATTGTTTGATATGTTAATTTTTCTTTCAATTTTACCTTTTGAATAATTATTTGGACCCGTAATACTTTCTAAAAAAGTCAGAGAATTCCTTAATGGTAGAAATTCTCCAAATGGAACAAGTATTTTTTTATCAAAGTATGTTACATTTGTGGAAGTAATATTAATTAAACTATTGAAGTATTTACTATTCTCATATCTTGTAGCTCCTATAATTAATGTTTGATTTTCTTTTAAAGAATCTTTTATAGTTTTTAGTTCGAGATCATCCAAAAGATATGGAAAGTTATTTTCACCAAAGATAAGCAGATCTGCTGTACTCTCATTAATATGTTTAGTTATTTTTTGAAGTTTTTTTTCTGCTGTCAAAAATTGGTCATTATTTTTAAAATTTAATTGAAAAATTTCCAAATTGACAGTTTTAATTTTTGAATTAATTTTTTCTTCGTTAATATTTAAGATCACTAAAGTAATTATTGGTAAAGCAATAAATAATAAAAGGTATCTCAGTTCTTTTTTAAAATTTTCTTTACTTAAAAAAAGAAAGGGTATGCAAAATATCTGAATAATCAAATAACTTGAGAATAATGTTCCGAATGATTTTAGTAAAAAAAGTAAATATTCATTACTAGAAAGTATTAATGAAAAAGTAAACCAAGGAAAACCATAAAAAAATAATGATATTATATATTCACTAGATGTGAACATAAATGGAATAAGAAAAATTATTGGAGTATTTTTTCCTAATTTTGAAATTATTGTAAAAATTAAACTTA
>CACGNZ010000029.1 GCA_902574475.1 uncultured Alphaproteobacteria bacterium
ATGTTATCAAACTATTTAAAAATGTAAAAAATTTTGAGTAAGGAAATGGGAATAAAAGAGAAACTAATATAGTTAAATTTTTGATATTTTCTTTATATCCGCCAATACTTTTTGACCAATCTTTTAATCTTATTAAAATTCTTGATAAATCTTTTATTCCTGCTCTTCTTACTCCACTATTTTCAATATATAAAATCCTATTATTATTTTTAAGTAAAGAGTATGTTAATTGATGATGTAATTGCTTGTGCATATACCAATCTATTGAGGAGAAAATGATTATACTTTTATTTTTCATTATTGATTACTAACTCTTAATTTATGAGCTCTTTCATTTTCATCCCAGAAATACTTTTGGTTATCATAATTAAAATAATCACAATATTTTTCTCCTAGAACTGGGCTCATACACCATTGTAGAGGAAACAATTCATACGGTGACCAATATTTTGCATGAGTTCCATAAATGAACCAAATTAGCATAATAAAACTATATGAAAAAACAGTTATAGAATAAATAAATTTTTTAATATTATATTGATTAATTTCATAAACCAAAGAAGTCAAAACAAAAGCTTGAAGAGGTATAATAAATAAATTTATTCTATCTACAAAAGATGAAGATGAAGAAATTAATGGCAATAAAATAAGAGTAACAATAGAATAAATTGTATAAATATTTTTTTGAATTTTATTTTTAATTTTTTTTCTCAAATAAAATAGAAAGATTAAAGAGGTAATTAAACTTAATATATATCTAGGTAAGGCTCCGGAGCTAGAAAAATGTTTTCCACTTCCTAAATACCAATAAAAAGTATCATTAAGTCTATCCATATTTAATAAATATATAAATAGAGAGATAATTAAAACGAATGAATAGATTTTTATATTTTTAAAATTAAGTTCATAAATAGCTAATAAAAATATTAGAAAAAAAGCACCCGCAATATGAGACAAAGCAGATAGAGTTACAAAAAGAAAATAAAAATAATATTTTTTTTTTATTATTGCATTTATTGCTAATAGTCCAAAAGATAAAGCTAAAGCCTGAGCAATAAAGCCCATTGAGCCAATAACTATACCAATTGGCACGAAAATGATAAAACCTAGCTCATACTCTTTTAAATTAGATAAAAATTTATGAAGAGAAATAAAAAATATTATAGAACAAATCAATTGGAAACCATAAATACCCATTTTTAAATAGATGTATGAAATATGGTAAATTATAGAAATAATAGTATCATCTATGGCGGTATAATAATTACCCAATCTTGCACCTCTCGCATAAGTATAAAAATCTCCGCCAACCTCATGCCTAAAACCTATTATTAAAATAAAAAAAAATAATAACAATAGTCTCAAATATTTTTTTAAATTATTATTATTAATAAATTTTATTAAAAGAGGGAAAGTGAAAAATGAAAGATATAACGACATTAAAAATTTTTATTATACCAATCACAAAAAATTAATGTTGGCCATAATTTTGATGATAAATTATTTTTTCCATCTTTATGAATTTTTAAACAATTCTTTAGGAAATTTATATTAATAAAATTTTGTTTTTTTCTTTCGATCGTATTTATATTATCAAATATCCATTCACTTAAAGAAGAATTAATCCATTTTCCTAAAGGAATACCAAAACCTTGTTTTGGAAAGTCAATTAATTCTTTTGGAAGATAGTCATTTAATATTTTTCTAAGAACAACTTTCCCACTTCTACCATCAATTTTATTTTTATGTGGTAAAGATAGGGACAGACTTAATAAATCTTTTGATAAAAAAGGAGCCCTTACTTCCAAACTATTTGACATAGATGCTCTATCTACTTTTGTTAAGATATCATTTGGTAAATATGTTAACATATCAAATAACATCATATTTTCAGTAAATGATTTATTTGGTGATATTGTTTTATCAAATAAATTTGAATAATCCAAGCTATCAGGTGAAATTTGAATTTCTTTAGTATCCCATTCTCTTAAAAAACTAAGATATAATTGTTTTTTGTTATTTGAATTAGCAATTTTAATAGAAAGTTTTTTTACTTTTTCAGCAAATAAATTAAAATTGTTTGTATAAAAAAAATTTATTTAAAATTAACTGAAAAAATTTTAGTAATGAATCAGGTGTATGATAAATGATTTTAAATAAATTTTTTCTTATAGGATTGGGAATTATCTTAATTTTATTCCACACCTTCTCTGTATATAAATATCTATTATAACCTCCAAATAATTCATCACCTCCATCACCAGATAAAGAAACTTTTGAGAACTTTGAGGCAAAATTACAAAGTAGATATGTTGGTATTTGTGAAGAATCAGCAAATGGTTCATCATAAATATCATTTAATTTAGGAACAATATCTCTCATAATTTTTTCATTCAAAGTTAATTTATTATTTTTTAACCCAAGATAATTTGCAATTTTTTCCGCTTTAATTGACTCATCATATTCATTATCTTCAAATCCAATTGTAAAGGTTTCATATTTTTCTTTGCTGTATGAGCTAATAATGGATGCAACTAAACTTGAATCAATACCTCCTGATAAAAAACATCCTAATTTTGCATCAGAAATTAATCTGGAGTGAACAGAATTTTCTATTTTAGTTTTTATTTCACTTATATTTGTATTTTTAATATTAGTTTCATTTGCTAAATCTTTAATTGAAAACCAATTGTATTTTTTAATAGAATCAATATTTAAAAAATTTTTTGAATTTCGTATTTGATCAAATGATAACTCTGCTGACTCACCTGGTCCGAGTTTATAAATATTTTTTATAATGGAATATGGTGCTGCAATATAGCAATATTCTAACAATGAAGATAATCCCTTGTTATTAATATTTTTATTAAAATTATTAGTTTTAATTATTGCATTTAATTCCGAAGCAAAAAAAAATATATTCTTACCAAAACCAAAATATAGAGGTTTTTCACCAAATATATCTCTAATTAAAATTAATTTTTTTCTTTCAACATCCCATAGTGATATTGCAAACATCCCGTCAATTTCCTTTAAAGTTTTATTTAATCCATAAAAAGAAATATAATTAACTAGAGTTTCAGTATCAGAAGTACTTTTCCATTGATCAAAATTATAATCTATCTTCAAATTTTTTCTAAGATCTAAATGATTATAGATTTCACCATTAAAAGAAATTAAATATTTCTTATCATATGAATACATGGGTTGGGACCCTCTTGAAGATAAATCTAAAATTGATAATCTTCTATGACCAATTGCTAGACCATGATTTTCATCTATAAAAAAATCCTCATTATCTGGCCCTCTATGCTGTAATGATTGAAGCATTTGTTTTATTTGACCAGTTAAAAAGCTTTTATTTTTATTAATAGATAATAGACCTGCAATACCACACATTATTCAAAGTCTTTCTTTGAAAAAAGATAACCATTTAAAAAATTAAAAGAGATAAATTTATGTAATACCATTTTTGTTAAATCCATTTTTTTCTTTTTGCAATATCATAAGGATGATTTACTAAAATATTATGTCTTTCTTGAATAGTTTGCACATATTGTGAGGCTTGTAACAGTGAATTAAAAGTTCCGGCATCTAACCAAACACTACCTTCATTCAGTTGTAATGATTTTAATTTTTTTTTCTTTAAATATATTGTGTTTAAATCAGTTATTTCCAACTCTCCTCTTTTTGAAGGTTTTAGAGTCTTTGCATATTTGACGGCATTTTGATCAAATAAGTACATACCAGTTGCGACTAAATTTGATTTTGGTTTTTTTGGTTTTTCCTCTATTGAAATAATATTATTTTTTTCTAGTTGCACAACTCCATATCTGGATGGATTATCAACTTTATATGTAAAAATTCTTGCTCCAAAGTCTTTTTTTAAAGAATTTATTTTATAAAATTTATAATTTAAACCATAAAAAATGTTGTCTCCAAGTATTAATAATACTTTATTATTTTTGATAAATTCTTCTGCTATAATAAGAGACTCTGCTATTCCTCTAGGTGATTTTTGAATTTCATAGTCTATTTTAATTCCAAATTGTCTTCCAGTTCCAAGGAGTTTTTTATAGCTTTCCAAATGATCAGGTCTTGTAATGATAAGAATTTTTTTAATGTTAAAATTCATTAAAGTACTAATAGAATAATAAATCATTGGCTTATCATAAACAGGTAGTAGCTGTTTTGATACGGCATCAGTTAATGGGCTAAGTCTTGTTCCAAGACCGCCAGATAAAATAATTCCATTCATGACTATATTTTATGTTTTGATATCATTTTTTCTAAGCTAATTTTCCAATTTGGCAACTTAATGTTCAAACTTTTTCTTATTTTTTGAGCTTCTAAAGCCGAATTGTTTGGCCTTATTGAATTTAGATTATTCCTATTAGAATAAAGAGAGAAATTTTGTTTATATTTGTTTTTTAATAATTTAAGAATTTGATTTGCAAATGTAAATCTTGTTATCGGCTTACCTTTAGAAGTGTAGTGGTAAACACCATAATTCAATTTATTATCAAAATAATTCCTTAAGATGACACTAGTTGCTTCAGAGACATCATCACAATATGTCGGTATTCCCATCTCATATCTAGTTACGTACAAATCTTTCCTAGATTTATAAAATTTTACTATTTTTGTAACAAAATTATCAAAATTTTCATAGTACAGCCAAGATACTCTTAAAATAATATATTTCTTAGCATTCTTTTTAATAAATTGTTCACCTTTTAATTTTGTAAATCCATAATAGGACTTTGGTATTGCTAAATTACTTTCATTATATTTTGATTTTTTGTTGCCAAAAAAAACATAATCTGTCGAAAAATGAATAAATAAAATATTTTTTTTATTACATATTTTAGCAAGATTCAATGGACTTAATGAGTTTACATTATAGGCTTCTTTTTTTTTTGTTTGAGCAAGAGATACATCAGTAAATGCAGCACAATTAATCAAAACATCAGGGTTAATTTTATCTATCTTTTGAAGAATTAAATTTTTATTTGTAATATCAAATTTTTTTTTATTAAATGGATAAATTATATAATTTTTTTTTAATTTTTTTTTTAAAGAATTTCCAAGTTGACCACTAGCTCCAGTAATTAATATTTTTTTAAGCTTCATCTTTTTAAATGTTTAAACCAATTTTTATTTTTTAGATACCAATCAACTGTTATTTTTATTCCATAATCAACTTTAATATATTTTTTTTTATTTATTAAGGAATTGATTTTTTTTTGAATTAATTGAGTATCTAAAATCATGTCCCTTTCTATCTTTTGTAAAAGAAATTAAATTTAAATAGTTAAATGATGGATCAATTTTATTAAATATTTTACATATAGATTTAACAATTATTAAATTTGATGCCTCATATCCTGAACCAATATTATAAGTGCTTCCACTTATATAATTTGATGATAATTTTGTTAAATTTTCAATGTGATCATTCACATGTATCCATTCTCTTATATTTCTTCCATCTCCGTAAATAGGAATTATTTTTTTTGAAACACAATTTGCAATCGTCTTAGGAATTAATTTTTCTATATGCTGCCAAGGACCATAATTATTTGCACAATGTGTAATAATTACAGGTAATTCAAAAGTTTTGTTCCACGCCCTTACTAAATGATCAGATGAAGCTTTAGTTGCTGAATATGGAGAATTTGGTTTATAGGGACTATCTTCTGTAAAGGATTTTTCTGATCTATTCAAACTTCCATAAACTTCATCTGTAGATACATGAATAAATAAAAATTTTTTTTTATTTTTTATATTTAATTCTTTTGCAGCATTTAACATATTATATGTACCTAAAATATTTGAGTTAATAAACTTCATTGGGTTTTTGATAGATGTATCAACATGTGATTCTGCAGCTAAATGAAATATCCTGTCTGGTTTAAAATTGAGTACAATTTTTCTTATTTTATTTACATTACAAATATTACAATTTTTAAAGCTGTAATTAATATATTTTTTGAAAATTAAATTTTGAGAAAATTTATTATTTAAAATTTTTTTATCTACATTCAATACTTTATTGTTTTTATTTTTTAGTAATCTAATAATTAAGTTTGATCCAATAAAACCATTACCACCAGTTACAAGATATCTTGTCATAATTTAATTTTTTTAAAATATTCTAGATTTCTGCCTTTTTTATCTTTTTCTGATATTCTTAACAATTTAATATTTTTTGGCCATTTGATATTAATTTCTTTATCATGCCAGATTAATGTTCTCTCAAATTTTGGTGAATATAAATTATCTACTTTATAGATTACTTCAGTTTTGTTTTCTAAAGTGACAAATCCATGCGCAAAACCTTTAGGTATATACAAGAATTCATTCTTATTTGATGATAAAGTGTAATTAAAATAAGTACCAAATGTTTTAGATCTAATTCTTAAATCAACACATACATCAAATATTTTACCTTTCATAACTTTTAATAACTTTGATTGTGCCTTTGATTTAATCTGTAAATGCATTCCTCTCAAAGTGCCTTTTTTTTCAGAAAAAGATAAATTATCCTGAATAAAATTTTCATTAATACCGTTTTGCTTGAGAATTTTATCACTATAAATTTCAGAAAAATAACCCCTGGTATCAATAAATTTCTTAATTTTAATTATTTTAGGATATTTATATTTTTCAACCATTAAAATTTCATACTAAGTAAATATTCATCTAAACATGTTTCCCAATGTCTAATTATATTTATATTTCTTAATTTTAATTTCTTATTAATCAATCGCTCTGAATATGGTCTTGGTGCATAATACGTTTTTTTAAAATAATCTGAGTTAACTTCGGTTAAAATAATCTCACTTGATAAATTTAATTTTTTTAAAATATGTCTAGTAACTTCTATTCTTGATGTTAAACCTTCACAGACTAAATTGTATAATCCATAAAGCTGCTTATCTAAAATTAATTCTACATTTTTAGCAAAATCATAAGTATAGGTTGGTGTTCCCATTTTATCATTTACAATAAATAATTCTTTATTACCTTCATTAATTTGCGTTAATATTTTTTTTATGAATTTTTTATCTTTTTTCAAACCGCCACCCATCATCCATCCCGCACGACATATTACATATTTTTTAGCGTGTCTTTGAACAAATTGCTCTCCTAAATATTTACTTCTTGCATAATGACCCAATGGATTTGGCTTATCCCAATCATCATAAATATCTTTTTTTCCATCAAATATTCCTGCAGTACTTATGTATAATAGAGGTATGTTAAGTTTATTTGCAATAAAAGTAGCATTTTCTACAGAGATTGTATTTGTTAAATAAGCATTGTCTTTATTTTCTTCACATTCCTCTAAACTAGTTAATGCTCCTAAATGAAATAAATAATCAGGATTAAATCTCTGAACTGATTCTTCATATGAGTTCAAATTTCTAATATCTAAAAATTCTAACCAATCTTCATTTAGATCAATATCTGTACATTTTAAGTCATTTTTTTTAATTAGAGACTTATAAAACGCATCTCCAAGCATTCCTCCACAACCTGCAATATATATTTTTTTTCCTTCCATTAAATTACACTCTCAATAACTTTCAAATATTGACTTCCAATAACATCAGTGGAGTAATAATCAACAATGGTTTTTTTTGCGTTTATGCCAATTTTTGTTCTTAAATCTTCACTATCTATTAATTTTAATAAATATTCAAACCAATCATTTTCATCATTGGCAAGAAAACCATTTTGAGAATTATTTATAATATCTTTATTTGTACCAACATTAGAACAAATTGGAGGGATGCCCAAAGCCATATATTGCAAGGCTTTTAATCCACTTTTTCCAATAGACCATTTATCATCATAGACTGGGTAGAGACCTATATCTATTTTAGATAAATCTTTAATTTCATTTTCTATATTCCATTGTATTGATTCAACACTTATATTTTTATTCTGATAATAAAAATTTCCAATAACTAAAAATTTTATATTTCTAATTTCACTCATTCGTTTTAAAATAGGTTCAATTATTTTTATATATTTTCTAGAA
>CACGNZ010000030.1 GCA_902574475.1 uncultured Alphaproteobacteria bacterium
CTTCAAAAGAAAGTTACTGTTATAGAAATCGGTAATCAACTTATGGGAAGAATTATACCCAAACAAATTGCTGATCTAGTTCAAAAAACTCATTTAGAAAATGGAAATAAAATAATATTAAATAAACAGATAGATAAAATAAACAAAAAAAATGGCATTTATGAAATCTTACTTAGTGATAATTCATTAATACAAACAGATTTTATAATTGCGGGCATAGGATCAACTCCGTCAGTAAAGTTATTTGAAAATACTAATTTAAAACTTGATAATGGTATCGTAACAAATCAATTTTGTGAAACCTCTATTAAAGATGTTTATGCAGCAGGTGATGTATGTAATTTTTATCATCCATTTTATGAAAGAAATATGCGACTTGAGTCTTATCAACATGCACAAAATCATGGAATATGTGCCGGAAAAAATATTGCTGGAGTAAAAACAGAATACAATTCAATTCCCTGGATGTGGTCTGATCAATTTAATTTGAATCTCCAACTGACTGGTATTTGTGATGATTATGATGAAATTATTGAAAGAGGTAATGATATTAATAATGGTGTAATTTATTTTTTTCTAAAAAATAAAAAGATAAGAGGAGCATGTGGAGTAGGAATTATGGGAAAAGTTGGCCGTGACATTCGAATCACTTCTAAATTAACTGAGAAAAATACCATTGTAGATAAACAAATTCTCTCAGACCAAAATCAAAAATTAAATAAACTTATACAAAAATAATAATTTAATTATTTTGTATTTATTTTCACAAAATAGATATTATATACGTCATATGTCTGAGGAAAATTGGATTGAAGTAGGGTCTACAAATAGTATTGAAGAAGAGGATCTCATCAGATTTGACCATCAAGATAAAACTTTTTGTGTTTATAGGTTAACAGATGGTTTTTATGCTACTGATGGAATTTGTACACATGAGGCTGTACATCTTGAAGATGGTTTGGTTATGGATGATGAAATTGAATGTCCAATGCACCAGGGAATTTTTAACATTAAATCTGGAGAAGCCCTAAGCCCTCCAGCCTGTGAGGATTTAAAAACATACCCAGTTAAAGTTGAAAATGACAAAATTTTCATTAAGATAGATTAAATATTTTTTGGAGATTTTATGAGCAGAAAAAAACTTACAGTTTACGATTATTTGCAATGCAAAGGTAAAAGACAACTAAGTGTTATGTTTGTACATAATGCTGATGAAGCTGCAGCAGCTGAAGAGGCAGGTATTGACATGATTTGTACTTCTCATGATGCTCCACAATTTGGTATTTATAATTCTTTTGATGAACTTAAGCGAATTCGAGAGGCAGCACCAACTTGCTTTATGCAATCTGGAGGTGCTGTAAGAGTAGCTTCTGAGTATGAAGCAATGAAACTATCACACAAGTATTTAGATATTGGTGCAGATGTAATTTATGGTGGGAATTGGAGTTACAAATGGATTAGAGCATTAAGAGATGAATATGTTCCAATTAACAGTCATGTTGGATTAGTTCCAGGAAATGCTACTTGGATTGGAGGATTCGTTGCACAAGGTAAAACTGCTGATAAAGCTGTTAGAATTTTAGAACATACTCTTGAGTTACAAGAAGCGGGGGCTATCGGAGTTGAACTGGAAGTAGTTCCACCAAAAGTTGCAGAAGTTATTACAAAAAAAGTTGATATCATGACTCTCTCAATGGGAAGTGGTTCTGGATGTGATGGACAATATTTATTTGCCAATGATGTGCTCGGATATACTCAAGGAAAAATTCCAAGACATGCACGTATTTATAGAGATTTTAAAAAAGAATTTGCAAAGTTACAAGCTGAAAGAGTTAGTGCATTCAAAGAGTTTCACGATGATACAGTAAACCAAAAATTTAATGATCCTAAAATCACAGTTAATATTGATGAAGGTGAATTTGAAAAATTTTTAAAGCTTTCAGAAAAGTTTTGATTCATGTTCGCAGGTGAAGTTGATTTAAAAACTTGGTATAAACCAAATATAGATAAGAAAACTTTAAAGGAGCTTTCTAAGAGATCTGATATAAAAGGTTTAATAGATGTATCCATATTTATTTTTGCTCTAATATTAAGTGGATATCTTTGTATTATAAGTTGGGGTACTTTATGGTCAATACCTGCTCTTTTGCTTTATGGAAATATTTTCTATTGTAAGATCATTAGTATTCAACATGAAACGAATCACGAAACATATTTTAAAACAAGAGCGTTAAATAAATTTTTTTATCATATAACTTCTTTACTCGGTGGTTTTGAAGCAGTTAGATGGAAGTGGAGTCATTTTCATCACCATACTTACACTATATTTACACATGAAGAGGTGTACGATTATGAAAATAATAGTCCAAAACCAACAGAACCTGTAAGATTTCTTTTAAATTTTTTACCTCTTGGTCCAATAATTAATATTCAAAAAATAAGACATTTTACACATTTTGAAATTATTAAACATTCATTAGGAATAATTACTCCTGTTGTAAAAGTTACTGTACCTGAAAAGGAGATAAAAAAAATTATTAATAGTTCAAGACTATATGTAAGTTTTTGGTTGCTCGTAATTTTATGTTCAGTTTTGTTACAATCATGGTTACCAATCATAATGATAATTTTACCTCCATTTTACGGTAATACTATATTAATGATTTGCGGCATGACTCAACATGCTGGACTAGCTGATAATATTAAAGATCATAGAAAAAGTACAAGAACCGTTATTATGAATCCTTTTTTTAGTTTTTTGTATTCAAACATGGAGTATCATATTGAGCACCACATTTTCCCAAAAATCCCATGCCATAATTTAAAAAAATTTCACAAAATAGTTAAAAATCAAATGCCAGAACCTCATAACGGAATAATTTCTGCTTATAGATCAATAATCCCAGCAATATTTAAGCAATCTAAAGATAAAAATTATTTTATTGATGTGAAGGTTCCAGATACGACAATTTAGTCTCTTTTTTTTTTACTCAAAATATACTATAAACGAAGGATGGGAAATCAACTAAATGATAATGATTTTGGTACAAGAGATAAAAGAGGCCATTGGAAACCTTTTGGCACAATTAGTATTAACCCACCTAAAGATATATTTTTTAACCCGATAAAATTTTTAAAGTATTTTTTTAAATTTCCTGGAATTTTTTTTCCATGGACTTTTGTTTTCGCAGCAATAACAGTTGCTACATATCTTTTTTTGACTCCTTCTTTAGAGACAATGAAGACTTTTGAAATAGGATGGATATCCTATATATTTTTCAGAAATGCAGTTATTATTTTACTTTGGACAGGCTTCTTTCATTTAAGACTGAAGACACAAGGAACTTCATTTAAATATAACCCACGACCTCTAGAAAAAAATAACTCAACTTTTTTATTTAATGATCAGACTAAAGATAACCTATTCTATACTTTTTGTAGTGCTATTCCATTATGGACAGCTTATGAAGTAATTACATTTTGGGCATTTGCAAACCAAATAATCCCATATGTAAGCTGGGAGGCGTATCCAATATATTGTTGTTTTATGTTCTTTCTTGTTCCATTTATAAGAGACGCACATTTTTACTTAACTCATAGACTATTGCACTGGGCACCTCTTTATAAAATTGCACATAAAGTGCACCACCGTAATACAAATACAGGTGCTTGGTCAGGTATGTCTATGCATCCAATAGAGCATATACTCTATTTTTCAGGTATCTTAGTTCATTGGATAATCCCTTCACATCCTCTTGTTGCGATGTATCATGTATTTCATGCTGGTTTAGCCCCTACACCTGGACATACAGGATATGAAAAAATGACTTTCAAAAATGGTGTATCAATTCCAACAGGTGATTATATGCATTATATTCATCATAAATATTTTGAATGTAATTACTCAGGTGGAAATACTAGTTTCTTAGATAAATTAATGGGCACGTTCCATGATGGATCTGAAGAAGCTACTAAGGAAGTAATGGCTCGTATCAAAGATAAAGCCCATTACCTCTAAACTTATCTTCATAAATATTAATTTTTATTATATTTATCATAAAATATGACTAAGGTCGAATTATATAAAGATGTAAAAAATAGTTTAGGAGAAGGCATCACTTGGTCTTCCATTGATCAAAGTTTACTTTGGGTAGATATTAAACCAAAATCAGTTTTATTCAGAATTAATTTAGATAACGAAAAATTAGAAACTTTTGATTTACCTGATTTTGTAACAGCGACATCAATAATCTCAAAGAATGAAATTGCTTTAGTCTCAAATAATGGAGTAAATAAATTTAACTTTCAATCTAAAAAATACGAAAGAATAATTAATGTTGAAGATAATATTTTAACAAATAGATCTAATGATGGTGCATCAGATGCTAAAGGTAGGCTTTGGTTTGGGACGATGCAAAATAATTTTAATCAAGATGGAAGTGCAAAACCTTTAAATGCTAAATCTGGTAGTTTATATTGTCTATCTGATAATAAGGTAAATATTGTTGAAAAAAATCTTGGTATACCTAATACATTTGTTTGGAGTCCAGATAACACAAAATTTTATTTTGCCGATACAACTGAGGGATCATTACTAGAATACAATTTTAACCTAGATGAAGGTAGTTTATCAGACAAAAAAAACTTCTTCGATTTTGATAGAGGTGCTCCAGATGGATCAACTATTGATAGTGATGGTTTTATTTGGAATTGTCGTTGGGGTGGATCATGTGTTGTGAAAATTGATCCTAAAGGAAGAATAGATAAAATCTATGAGCTACCTGTTGAAAATGTCACAAATTGTGTATTTGGCAGCAATGATCTTAAAACTCTATTTATTACTACTGCTAATAACTCAGGTAAAAATAAATATGATGGCAGCCTATTTGCATTAAATGTTACTACTCCTGGTATTGAAGATAATAAATTTAAAATTTGATTTTTTACTTTAATTGGATAAAACTTTTTTTATGAATAAAAAAAATAAATATAGATCTTCTAATTGGTATAATTCTAAATCACATCGAAGAGATACATTTATTCATAGAGGCTGGATGAGAAATCAAGGTCATCCAAACCATTTATTTGACGGGCGTCCTGTAATTGGTATTTGTAATACTTGGTCGGAATTAACACCATGTAATGGTCATTTCAGAGAGATAGCAGAGTCAGTAAAAAAGGGTGTGTATGAAGCTGGTGGTTTTCCTCTAGAGTTCCCTGTTTTTTCTGCCAGTGAATCAAATCTTAGACCAACTGCAATGTTATTCAGAAATTTAGCAAGTATGGATGTAGAAGAGGCGATTAGAGGTAATCCAATTGATGGAGTCGTACTTTTAATGGGATGTGATAAAACTACACCTTCACTGATGATGGGTGCTGCTAGTGTCGATTTGCCAACTATAGGTATTTCTGGAGGCCCAATGTTGAATGGTCATCACCAAGGTGAAATTATTGGTTCGGGTACAGGTGTTTGGAAACTTGATGCAGATTTAAATGCAGGAATAATAACAGAGGAAGATTTTATAAATGCTGAAATTTCAATGAGTAGATCAAAAGGTAATTGTATGACAATGGGAACAGCATCTACAATGGGTTCAATGGTTGAAGCACTAGGTATGTCACTACCTGGCAATGCAGCAATACCTGCTGTTGACTCTAGACGATATGCTTTATCACATATGTCTGGAAAAAGAATTGTCGAAATGGTCAAAGAAAATATGATCATGTCAAAAATTGTAACAAAAAAATCTTTTGAAAATGCAATAAAAGTAAATGGAGCAATAGGAGGATCAACCAACGCTGTAATTCACTTAGCAGCAATTGCTGGTAGATTAGAAATAGATCTAGATTTAGATGACTGGAATAAATGTGGAGATGGAATTCCCACTTTAGTTAATCTGCAGCCATCAGGGAAATATTTAATGGAAGATTTTTATTACGCAGGAGGCGTACCAGTAGTTATTAAAAGATTGCTTGAAAAAAAATTATTAGATGAAAATGAAATGACTGTGAATGGAAAAACAATTGGTGAAAATAATAAAGATGCTAAGTGTTGGAATAATGAGGTTATTAAAGAATTTGAAAATCCTTTAACTGAAAATGGGGGAATAAAAATTCTACGTGGAAATATTGCTCCTAATGGAGCAATTATTAAACCCTCTGCAGCTTCAGCAGAATTAATGAAACATACTGGAAGAGCAGTTGTTTTTGAAAGTGTTGAAGAATTTCATGACAAAATTGATGACCCTGAACTAGATGTTGACGAAAATTGTATTTTAGTTTTAAAAAATTGTGGTCCTAAAGGTTATCCAGGTATGGCAGAAGTTGGTAATATGAGGTTGCCTCAAAAAGTATTAAAAAAAGGTGTTAGAGATATGATTAGGATTTCAGATGCAAGGATGAGTGGTACAGCATACGGTACAGTAATTCTACATACAGCACCTGAAGCAGCGGTAAAGGGGCCTCTAGCAGCTGTACAAAATGGTGATCAAATTGAAATTGATGTCAATCAAGGTACGATGAATCTAAAAGTTGATGATGATACTATTAAAAATCGTTTAGAAGATTATAGACCGGTTTTACCTGAAATTACGGGAGGTTATCAAAAAATGTATGTTGAGCATGTAATGCAAGCTGATAAAGGAGCAGATTTGGATTTTTTAATTGGTAAAAGAGGTTCGGAAGTAAAAAGACATAGTCATTGATTTATAAAATAGGAAATTTATTTAAATAAATGAATAGCAACTTTAATCCACTATCAGCTAAAGAATTAATTAATAGAATAAATAAAATTCCTAGAGTTCACTTGGCTCAACTACCAACCGTTCTTGAATTCGCTCCTAATATTTCAAAAGAATTAAACATAAATCTTTATATCAAAAGAGATGATTGTACCGCTCTTGCTTTTGGAGGAAACAAAACAAGACATTTAGAGTTTATAATGGCTAAAACATTATCTGGTGATTATGACTGTATTTTAACTGGGGCTGCATCTCAATCTAATTTTTGCCGCCAAGCTGTAGCAGCTGCAAATAAACTTAATTTAGATAGTTATTTAGTATTAATGCACGGAATAAAAGGTAAATTAATGCAAGGTAATTTTTTATTATATAATATTCTGGGAGCTAATGTTGATGTTATTGATGGTGAGAATTTAGAAGAAATACCAAAGCATTTAGATATAAAATATTATGAGTTAATAAAAGAAGGTCGAAAACCTCTATTAATTTATGGAGGATTTGGAAAAGAGGATACCGCTCTTGCTGGTATAAGTTATGCAAATGCTATGGCTGAAATTGATTTACAAATGAAAGAGCAAAATTTTATGGCAGATCATCTATTTGTTACTGCTGCTAATATGACACAAGCAGGTTGTGAATTAGGAGCTAAGATATTAAAATGGCCAACTCGTATTCAAGGTATTTCGCCTGTTTATTGGGAAATGGATATTAAAAAAGATATAGCAAGGATCTGTAATGAAGGAGCTAAGATGCTTGATGTCAATTTAGAGTTCTCAGAAAATATGATTAATCATGACAATAATTATGTAGGAGAAAAATACGGTGCAATAACAGAAGACGGAATAAAAGCAACAAAGCTTTTAGCTAATAAAGAGGGAATTATTTTAGATCCAGTTTATACATCAAAAGGTTTTGCAGCTTTAATTGATTATGTTGAAAAAGGAATAATTAATAAAGGTGAAAACGTCATTTTCATATTCACTGGTGGTAGTCCAGCAGTCTTTGCATATAATGAAGAAATAGCAAATATTTCTATTTAATAATTTCAAAGTTATCTAAATATTTATTTGATAACTCAATACCTAATCCATGTTTATTTTCATCTAATTCGATAAAGCCATTATTGAACTCCCATCTAACGGTATTATTAAGAGAACTGGGCCTGCAAATAGAAAAATGCTATTTAGATAAATAATTATCCATCTAAATTTTTTAATGATCTTGTGGTATAATCTTTATAATCTTTTGGATCATCATGCTCTAAAATAAATAATTCA
>CACGNZ010000031.1 GCA_902574475.1 uncultured Alphaproteobacteria bacterium
ATGTAATATTTATAGAAAATTTAAATAATGATAATTTCATTCGTCAAATACCACAAGTAAATGGCGCAGCTGTTGTTTTAGATCCTCAATCTGGAGAAGTATTAGCTCTTTCTGGGGGCTATAGTTTTGCTCTAAGTGAATTTAATAGAGCAACACAAGCAAAGAGGCAGCCAGGATCTGCATTTAAGCCTTTTGTGTATATGGCTGCTCTAAATGAAGGATATACACCGTCAACATTAGTTCTAGATGCACCTTATGTTGTTGATCAGGGGCCTGGTCTCCCAAAGTGGAAGCCTTCTAATTATTCAGATGAGTTTTATGGATTATCAACTATGAGAACAGGTATTGAAAAATCAAGAAATTTAATGACGATTAGATTAGCAAATAGAATAGGAATGAATAAAATTATTGAATTATCAAATAAATTTGGAATTCATGAAGGCCTAAGTAATCAACTCTCTATGGCACTAGGATCTGGCTCAACAACTCTTATGAATTTAACTAATGCATATGCGATGATTGCAAATGGAGGAAAAAAAATCAAACCTAAACTGATTAACACCATATATGACAGAGATGGTAAAAAAATCTTTACAAATGAAGATAAAAAATGTGAAAATTGTTTAATAAAATATTTAAATCAAAATTTTGAAATTCCTAAAATAGTTGAAACTAATGAGATTATTATAGATCCTAGAATTACTTATCAGATAACTTCAATGATGGAGGGAGTAATTAAAAGAGGAACAGCAAAAAAACTTAAGGATTTAAATATTTCTATTGCAGGTAAAACAGGAACAACAAATGATAACAAAGATGCATGGTTTATTGGATTTTCTCCAAATTTAGTTATTGGAGTTTATGTAGGTTATGACAGGCCAAAATCTTTAGGCTATAAACAAACTGGATCTTCAGTAGCAGTTCCAATTTTTAAAAAAATTGCAACTGCTATAGAATTAAATAATAACAATACTCCTTTCAGAATACCTTCAGGTTTAAGCTTGGTGAGTATTGATCCAAAAACTGGCCTTCTTTCAAATAGTAAAGAAAGTATTATTGAGCCATATTTATTAGGATCTGAGCCTTTTTTAAATGAAATTAATATATTAGATAGTTTAAATAATATTCAAAATAATTTTATTTCTGGAACAGGTGGTTTATTGGAGTAAGGATGAATGATACATTAGAATTTATAGAGGAAAATATTGAAAAAATAAGATCAAACTTTGATCTTATAAGGAGGGCAGTTTGACTATGATGATTTAAACAACCATTTAAATAATCTAAAATCAAAAAGTTCAAATCCAAATATATGGAAATCAGATGAAGCAAAAAATATTTTTAAAGAAATAAAAAATTTAGAAAAAAAAATAAGTCAATTTATAACCCTAAAAAAAAATATTAGTGATATTGAGGAATTATATAAAATTATTTTAGAAGAAAAGGATTTATCTTTAATAAATGAATTAAAAGCAGAAGTGGTTAAGTCTTTTCAACTATCAGAAAACTTAAGACACATTAATCTTTTAAGTGGGGAAGCAGATCATTTAAATGCTTTTTTAGAAATACACGCTGGTGCCGGTGGTACTGAAAGCCAAGATTGGGCAGAAATGCTTCAGAGAATGTATATAAGATGGGTTGAATCACAGAATGACTCAAAAGTTTTACTTTTACAAGAGACTCGTGGCGAAGAAGCTGGAATTAAATCGTGTACATTAAAATTTGCTTTGAACTATTCTTATGGCTGGTTGAAAAATGAAAGTGGAATACACAGGCTTGTAAGAATATCTCCTTTTGATAGTAATAAAAGACGTCACACAAGTTTTGCTAGTGTTTGGGTCTATCCTGAAATAGATGAAAAAATTGAGATCGAAATCAATGATAATGATTTAAGAATTGATACCTATAGGGCGTCAGGTGCAGGAGGCCAACATGTAAATAAAACTGATAGCGCTGTAAGAATTACACATATACCAACAAAGATTGTTGTTCAATGTCAGAGCGATAGATCACAACACAAAAATAAAAATAATGCTATGAATATGCTTAAATCAAGACTTTATGAGCTTGAAATTCAAAAAAGAAAAGAAAATGAAAATAAAGCAAACGCAAATAAAAAAGAAATAGGATGGGGCAATCAAATAAGATCTTATATACTCCATCCATATAAATTAATAAAAGATCTTAGAACAAATTATGAAACTACAAATGTAGCAGATGTTTTAGATGGCAAAATAGATAAATTCTTAGAAAATTCCATGAGTATTTAAAAAATTAAACAAGAATTTTTAATATTCCAATTCTTTTTTTACCAACACTAATTTTTACTTCATTTAGACTTAAAAATTCAGTTAAGTTATAGTCATTGTTGTTATAAACTTGATTATTAATTTTAATTCCATCAGATTTAATTAATCTTTTTATTTCACTTCTACTCTTAACTAAATCCATTTTTTCGATTACGTCGATTAAATTAACTTTATTTTTTTCAATTTCATTTTTTTTAATACTATAACTTGGAAGTCTTTTATCATTTATGTTTTCATCAAAAGTATTATTTGTAATTGCAAGTGCTTCATCAGCACTTTTTTTTCCTCTAACAATTTTAGTAATTTCATAAGCAAGTATTTTCTTGGCTTCATTTATTTCTTTATTCTTAAGTTCTGAAAGTTTTTTGATTTCATTTAATGGAAGTTTTGTAAAAAGATGTAAAAATTTTTTTACATCATCATCATTTACATTTCTCCAATATTGAAAAAAATCATAATTTGATATTTTATCTGGATCTAACCAAACAGCTCCATCAGCAGTTTTGCCCATTTTGGACCCATCACTGTTAGTAATGAGACTTGATGTTATTCCAAACGCATTTTTTTTATTTATTTTTTTTATTAAATCTATTCCGCTTAAAATATTTCCCCATTGATCTGAACCCCCCATTTGAAGTTCGCAATCATAATTTTTATTTAGGTAAAAAAAATCATATGCTTGAAGTAGCATATAATTAAATTCTAATATCGATAAAGGTTGCTCACGATCTAGTCTATTTTTAATTGATTCAAAATTTAACATTTTATTTAATGTAATTTTAGATCCAAATTCTCTAAGAAATTCTATATAATTTATTTCTGATAGCCATTCATAATTATTAATAATTTGTGATCTATTATTAAGATTAATAAATTTATCAAAAATTTTTTCTATTTTACCGATATTATTATCAATCTCTTCTTTCTCTAATATTTTTCTACTTTTATCTTTACCTGATGGATCTCCAACTAAAGTAGTACCACCACCAACTAATACTATGGCTCTATGTTCATAATAATCTAACCAGTGTAATAGCATAAGTTGAACAAGGCTTCCGATATGTAGACTGTCACTTGTTATATCAAATCCAATATAACCAGTGATTTTTTTTTTACATAAATATTTATCTAATTCATGTATTTCGGTTTCTTGGTAAATAAAACCTCTTTGTTTTATTTCATTCAAAAATTCTGATTTAAAATTCATTAACTATTTTTTTGATTTATTTTTAAATCGATATACTCATTGATTGAATTTTCAAACTCATCTGTAAAATTTTCAAAAAAATGATCTGCGCCTTTAATTGGGTTAAATTTAATTTCTACCTTTTTTTGCTGTTGAAGTTTTTCTGAAAGAATCTTTGTTGAATCGAATGATGCTATGTTGTCTTTATCACCATGAATAATAAGACCTGATGAAGGGCATGGGGCTAAAAAACTAAAATCTCTAAAATTTGCCGGGGGAGATACACTAACAAATCCATTGATTTCTGGTCTTCTCATTAATAATTGCATTGCTATCCATGCACCGAAGGAAAAACCTGCAACCCAGCATATTTTTGAGTTAGTATTATATTGTTGTAACCAATCCAATACACAAGCTGCATCACTAAGTTCGCCCTCACCATCATCAAAAATACCTTCACTTTTGCCAACTCCTCTAAAATTAAATCTTATTGTAGAAAAACCTGCATTAATAAATAATTTATACATTCTAAATACAATTTTGGTATGCATAGTACCACCTTTTTGAGGATCAGGATGAAGTAAAATTACCATTGGTGAATCATCTCTATTATTATGTGAATATTTAGCCTCAATTTTCCCTTCTGGGCCAGGAATAAGTATGTCAACCATTTGATAAAGCTAATATTGAAGTTATATGATTTTGTAAATATAGATGTTTTAAATATATGAATTCTCTTGGTTTTAATAAGTCTGAAAAAGAAACAAAAGTAGTGGTTGCAATGTCTGGAGGAGTAGATAGTTCAGTTGCAGCCGTTATGTTAAAAAAACAAGGTTATGATGTAACTGGTATTACTCTCAAATTATATAATAATTCTAATGTATCTAAGAGTAAATCATGTTGCGCAGGCACCGATATAGATGATGCCATGAATGTAGCTCTCAAAAATGAGTTCGAACACATAGTTTTAGATTATCAAGATAAATTTTTTAATGGAGTAATTAGTAACTTTGTTGACTCTTATGCAAATGGTGAAACACCTTTACCCTGCGTTAAATGTAATGAAACAGTAAAATTTTCGGATTTACTAAATGAGGCAAAAAAAATTGGAGCTGATGCTCTTGCAACCGGTCACTATGCAATAAGAAAAGGATCTTTAAACAATGCAAGTTTACATAAGGCAAAAGATTTTTCAAAAGATCAAAGTTTTTTCCTTTTTTCAACATTACAAGAGCAATTAAATTATGTGAGATTCCCATTAGGCGATTATAAAAAATCTGAAATTAGACAATTAGCTAAAGAATATAAACTAAGTGTTAGCGATAAGCCTGATAGCCAAGATATATGTTTTGTAACATCTGACTCTTATAGAGATCTTGTTAATAATTTAAATCCGAGTGCAAATAAAAAAGGTATAATTTATGATGTTGATAATAATATTCTTGGAACTCATGATGGTATTAGTAATTACACTATTGGTCAAAGAAAAGGTATTGGCATTAGTGGCTCAAAAGAACCTTTATACGTAATAGATATAAATAAAGATCAAAACTCAATTACTCTAGGTAGAAAAGAAAAATTGAAAAAAAAAGTCATTAACTTTAAGAATATCAATTGGTTGGGAGGCAATATTCTTCCTAAAGAACTTGATTGTTCAGCAAAAATAAGATCCACCCAAGAAGATTTACCAGGAATTCTTGATATAAATAGCGACCATGGAACTTTTACATTTGAAAAAGAATTAGACAATACTTCCCCTGGACAAGCTTGTGTTTTTTACAAAAATGACCAATTACTTGGGGGTGGTTGGATTACCGTCTAAATTTATAATCAGTTCTAAATTTGGTTAATTTTTGTTGAAATAACTAGATTTTTTAAATTAATGAATTAGATGATGTATTGTGAACTCAGAAACACTAAATACTCTAGATTCTTACAGTAAAAATAAATACAAATATGGCTTTGTAACTGAAATTGATGATGAAAAGCCAAAAAAAGGATTAAACGAAGATACAATTAAATTCATTTCACTAAAAAAGAAAGAGCCAGAGTGGATGCTGGACTGGAGACTAAAAGCATATTCAAAATGGAAAAAAATGACAGAACCTAAATGGGCAAATCTTAGTTTTCCTGAAATTGATTATCAAGATATTTATTATTATTCAGCGCCAAAAGGTTTTGAGAATAAACCCAAAGATCTAAGTGAAGTTGATCCTAAACTAATTGAGACATATAATAAATTAGGTATTCCTCTAGAGGAGCAAAAAGTTCTAGCTGGTGTTGCTGTAGATGTTGTTTTCGATAGTGTTTCGGTTGCTACAACTTATAAAGGTGAACTAGAAAAGCTTGGAATAATTTTTTGCTCTATTGGAGAAGCTATTCAAAAACATCCAGACTTAATAAAAAAATATTTAGGTTCAGTTATACCGCCTGGCGATCATTCCTTTTCAGCATTAAACTCAGCTGTTTTTACTGATGGATCTTTTGTATACATACCAGAGGGCGTAAAATGCCCAATGGAACTATCTACTTATTTTAGAATTAACGCAGAAAATACTGGGCAATTTGAGAGGACACTAATTATTGCTGATAAAGGCAGTTATGTTAGCTATCTTGAAGGATGTACCGCTCCTAAAAGAGACGACAATCAATTGCATGCAGCCAATGTAGAGTTAATCGCTCTAGAAGATGCAGAAATAAAATATTCAACTGTTCAAAATTGGTATCCTGGAGATGAAGATGGAAAAGGTGGTATTTACAATTTTGTTACTAAAAGAGGTCTTTGTGCAGGTAAAAATAGCAAGATATCATGGACACAAGTAGAGACTGGATCTGCTATTACATGGAAATATCCTAGTTGCATTTTAAAAGGAGATAACTCAATTGGTGAATTTTACTCCGTTGCAATAACTAATAATTTTCAACAAGCTGATACAGGTACAAAAATGACTCACATAGGAAAAAATACCAAAAGTAAAATTATATCAAAAGGTATTTCCTTGGGTAAATCACAAAATACTTACAGAGGTGAAGTTTCTTTTTTAAGGAAAGCTGAAAAGGCAAGGAATTATACTCAATGTGATTCTTTATTAGTAGGTAACCAATGTGGAGCACACACAGTTCCTTACATAGACTCAAAAAATAATACAGCAGTTATTGAGCATGAAGCGTCGACCTCTAAAATTAATGAAGATCAACTTTATTACTGCAGACAAAGAGGTTTAAGTCATGAAGAAGCAGTTTCATTAATAGTAAATGGTTTCTGCAAACAAGTTTTGCAAGAACTTCCAATGGAATTTGCTGTTGAAGCACAAAAACTGGTATCCATATCTCTTGAGGGCAGTGTAGGTTAGTATGTTTTTAGAAATCAAAGATCTATCAGTAAAAATTGAAAATAAACATATTCTTAAAAGTCTTAACTTAAATATTAATAAAGGTGAAGTTCATGCAATTATGGGTCCAAATGGATCTGGTAAAAGTACTTTAGCAAACGTTCTTGCAGGAAAAGAGGATTACGAAATCATAAATGGTAAAATTAATTTTAAAGATAATGATTTATTTGATTTAAATATCGAAGAAAGAGCACAAGAAGGAATGTTTTTGGCTTTTCAATATCCTGTTGAAATTCCTGGAGTAAATATCACTCCATTTTTACACTCTGCAATTAATTCAAAAAGAAAACGTATGAACGATGAAGAAATTGATAATTTATCATTTGCTAAGCTTTTAAAATCTAAAGCTAGTGATTTAGGCATAAACATTGATATGCTTAAACGATCAGTTAATACAGGCTTCTCTGGAGGTGAAAAAAAACGTTACGAAATTTTACAAATGAGTATTCTTAATCCAGATTTAGCTATTTTAGATGAAACAGACTCAGGCCTAGATATTGATGCTCTTAAAATCGTTACCGATGGGGTTAATAAACTTAAAACAAAAGATAATTCTTTTTTAATCATCACTCATTATCAAAAACTTTTGGATTATATTAAACCAGATTATGTGCATGTTATGGTAAATGGGTCTATTGTCAAATCAGGAGGATCTGAAATCGCTAATGAAATAGAAAAAGATGGTTTTCAAAAATTTCAGTAATGAATATCCAAGATAATTATCTAAAAAATAAAAAAAATATTTTTTTTTCAGAAAACAAAGATATT
>CACGNZ010000032.1 GCA_902574475.1 uncultured Alphaproteobacteria bacterium
ATTTCAAAATCAAATTATATAATTTTACCTGGTGTAGGATCTTTTGATAAATGCATTAATTCTTTAAGAGATTTAAAAATAGACCAGGCTATTTTTAATGCTTTAGAAAATGGTTCAAAACTCTTAGGAATTTGTGTTGGAATGCAAATTTTATTTAATAACAGTGAGGAAGGTTCTGAGAAAGGATTGTCACTAATTAGTGGAAATGTAGTTAAATTTAATCTCAATAAATTACCAGTTCCTCATATGGGCTGGAATATAGTGACTGAAAAAAAACAAAATAATATATTTTCTAAAAGAAAGTATGAAAGATTTTATTTTGCACATTCTTATCATTGTGTTTGTAATGAAGATCAAAATATTATTACAACTACAAATTATGGTTTTGATTTTCATAGTTGTGTAAAGCAAAATAATGTTTATGGTTTTCAATTTCATCCAGAGAAAAGTCATATCTACGGTAGAGAAGCTTTATTAAATTTTTTAACTAAATGCTAAAAAAAAGATTAATTCCACAATTATTAATTAATGGAGATAGATTAATTAAAACAGATAAATTTTCTAATCCGAGATATATCGGTGATCCATTAAATGCTGTATCAATTTTTAATGAAAAAAAAGCTGATGAAATTTTTATAATTGATATAAACAAAACATTATTGAATGAAACTCCCGATTTCCAATATATCGCTCAACTTGCTTCCGAAAGCTTTATGCCATTTGGATATGGTGGTGCAATAAATAACCTTGATACTGCCAAAAAAATTTTTGATCTTGGAATTGAAAAAGTAATATTGCAGTCTTCTGTTTTTCATAATCCATCAATAATTACTGATATTGCTAGAATTTATGGAAGTCAAAGTGTGGTCATTTCTCTTGATATAAAAAAAAACTTTCTAGGAGATTATTTTCTATTCTCAAAAAATATTAAAATAAAAAATCAAAATAATATTCAAGAATATGTTCTAAAATTTATCGAATTAGGCGCTGGAGAAATACTATTTAACTCAACATATTTAGAGAGTACATTTAAAGGCCTGGATATGAATTTAATAACAAAAATTAAAAAATATTGTTCAATACCTTTACTTATAAATGGCGGTTTAAATAATCTTAATAACGCTAAAGAAGCATTTAAACTTGGTGTAGATGGTGTAGTAGCTGGATCTTTCTTTGTATTTTATGGTAAACATAAAGCAGTTTTGATATCCTACCCTTTAGAAGATGAAATATACAACTTATGATTAAAGATTATAATATTTGTAGTAGATGTGTAATGGACACAACAGCTGATGAAATTTTTTTTGATAAAAATAATTATTGTAATTTCTGCTCAGAAGTTAATGATATAAGTACTTCAAAAGAAGATTACCTTAAAATAGATAATTTAGTAAATGATGTACAAAAAAATAACTCTAATTCAAATTATGATTGTATTGTAGGTTTATCTGGGGGTGTTGATAGCGCCTGGACTTTAGTTAAAGTTAAGGAGTATGGATTAAATCCACTAGCTGTTCATATGGATAATGGCTGGAATACAGAGCTTGCTCAAAATAATATTGAAAACCTTGTTAAAATTTTAAATGTAGATTTGTATACTGAAGTTTTAGATTGGAATATATATCAATCATTAATGTACTCCTTTTTTAAATCTGATGTTGTAGATGTGGAGTTACTATATGATAATGCTATGTTTGCAGCTAATTTCCAACAAGCTAACAAGCACAATGTAAAATTTATTCTTGCTGGGACAAATACATCTACAGAAGGTGTAAGAATTCCCTCAAACTGGAATTGGTACAAATACGATAAAAAAAATATAAAATCTATAAACAGAATTTTTTTTAATACTTCTTTAAAAGGATATCCATTAATGGGAACTTATAACTATATTTATTATAGATTTATAAAAAAAATTAAATGGATACCTTTTTTGGATTATATAAATTATAATAAAAAAGAGGCAGAAAAGGAGTTAGAAAAAAAATTCAATTTTAAACCATACACCCATAAGCATTATGAGTCATTTTTTACCAAATTTTATCAAGGTTACATATTATTAAAAAAATTTAATATTGATAAAAGAAAAGCTCATTTGAGCTCCTTAGTTATTTCTAAACAAATTTCTAGAAATCAAGCTCTTGAAATACTAAAAGAAGATCCAATTAAAAAAGATGAATTATCTGAAGATATTAATTATTTTTTAAAAAAAATGAATTGGTTAAAAAATGACCTTGATACATACTTGAGTCGCCCAGAAGTAAAGCATGATTATTACCAATCAGAGAGAAAAATATGGAACTATTTTTCATCAATTTATAGATATTTAAAGTGAAGAAATTATCCTGTTCAATTATTGGTTGTGGGAGAATTTCTCGTAGACATATAGATGTTATATTAGAGAGTCTTCAAAAAAAATTCAAAATAATTTCTGTTTGCGATATTGATAATAGTAAAGCTAAAGCAACAGGGAAGATGATCTCAGTACCTTATTTTAATAATATGAAAGAAATGATCAATTATCAGATAGCAGATATTGCATGCATATTAACAGAAAGTGGGAATCATCCCAATCATATTGTTTATCTATCAAAATATTATAAAAATATTATAGTTGAGAAACCTCTATCTTTAAATATTAAGGATGCAAAGCAGGCAATACATGCATGCAAAAAAAATAAGTGTAGATTATTTGTTGTAAAACAAAATAGGTTTAATCCCGCTATTGTTCAATTGAAAAATGCTATTGATTCAAAAAGATTTAAAAAAATTTTTTTAGTCACTACTAGAGTACGCTGGACTAGAAAACAAAATTATTATGATCAAGCAAAATGGAGAGGTACTAAAAAATTAGATGGAAATGTTATTGCAAATCAAGCTAGTCATCATATTGATTTATTATTATGGTTAAATGGAGAAGTTAAATCCGTGTTTGCATACTCAAAAAAATCTTTAGCAAAGATTGAAATGGATGATACAGTTATTGCGATTTTGAAATTTAAAAATAACTCTCTTGGTTGCATAGAAGCAACAACTGCTACAAGACCTGTAGATCTTGAGGGATCGATATCAGTGTTGGGAGAAGGTGGGTCAGTCGAGATTGCTGGATTCGCTGTAAATAAAATTAAAACTTGGAAGTTTATAAATAATAAAATAAGTGATAAAAAAATTTTGCTAGAATATAATGAAAATCCACCTAATGTATATGGATATGGTCATATGAAATTTTATGAAAATATTTATAAATCAATAAATAATAAAAGAATAAGTTCAATTGATGGTAATGAAGGTATGAAATCAGTAATCTTACTTGAAGCAATTAATAAGTCTTTAGATTTAAAAAAAGAAATTAATTTATGAGATATGAAAATTCAAAAATTGTTAATGTAAAATTTGGAAAAAATGTGAAAATAATCAAGCCTTGTAATATTTATGGCTCAAAATTAGGTGATAATGTTTTCATAGGACCTTTTGTAGAAATACAAAAAAATACAAAAATTGGAAATGGTTCAAGAATTCAATCACATACTTTCATTTGTGAATTAGTTGATATAGGGAAAAATTGTTTTATTGGGCATGGCGTAGTATTTGTTAATGATAAATTTAATAAAAAAAATGGACCTTCAAAGGATTCTAATTTATGGGAAAAGTGTTTGTTAGAGGATAACGTTTCAATTGGTTCAAATTCAACCATTTTGCCAATAAAAATTTGCTCTGGAAGTGTTATTGGAGCTGGATCTGTTGTTGTTAAGGATATTAAAGTTAAAGGTATTTACGCCGGAAACCCAGCAAAATTAATAAAAAAAATCTAAAATGCGAATAAAATTTCTTGATTTAAAATCACAATATTTAAAATATAAAAAAGAGATAGATAGTGCAATTTTTAGCACAATTAATAAATCAATATTTATTGGAGGAGAAGTAAAAACTATATTTGAAAAAAAATTTTCCAAATATATTAATTCTAAATATTGTATAGGGGTAGCAAATGGTACCGATGCAATAGAAATTTCATTGGAATGTTTAAACCTGCCAAAGAATAGTGAAGTGATTGTACCTTCAAATTCATTTATTTCAACATCAGAAGCTGTTACTCGCTCTGGACTAAAAGTTGTTTTTTGTGATATTTCACCTGATAATTATACTATTGATACCAAAAAAATTTTAAAACTTATAAATAAAAGAACTTCAGCAATAATTGCAGTACATTTATATGGTCACCCATGTAATATGGATAATTTATTAAAAATTAAAAAAAAATATAATCTAAAATTGATTGAGGATTGCGCTCAAGCACATGGCGCATTCTATAAAAAAAAACATGTAGGCACTTTTGGAGATATTAGCACATTTAGTTTTTATCCAGGAAAAAATTTGGGTGCATATGGTGATGCTGGTGTAATAGTTACTAATAATAAAAAACTATATTTAAAATCAAAAATGTTAGCAAATCATGGAAGAATAAATAAGTTTGATAACAAATTTGAGGGAAGAAATAGTAGGTTAGATACAATTCAAGCATCTATTTTATTAATCAAATTAAAATATTTAGAAGACTTGGTTAAAAAAAGAAATTTAAATGCAAATATTTATAAAAGAAATTTAAATAAAAATAAATTAATAACCTTACCAATAAATTCTTCTAACATACGTCATGCATACCACCTATTTGTTATTCGAGTCAATAATAGAAAAAAACTAATAACTGAGTTTGAAAAAAACAATATTGAATATGGAATTCATTATCCTAAAGCTCTTTTTAAACTTAGTGCTTACAAACATATTAAACAAAATACAAAAAATTTTATTGCTGGAAAAATTGATGATAAAATAATTAGTATTCCAATTCATGAATTTTTAAAAAAAGAACATATAATTAAGGTTTGTACAATAATTAATTCATATAATAATTAAATTGAATAAAGTATCTAAAATTGTCATTTATATCCCAGATTTAAAAGGAGGAGGAGCTGAAAAGGTATATTTAAATCTTGCAAATTACTGGATAGAAAAAGGTATTAAAGTAACATTTATTTTAAATAAAAAACAAGGTGAATATCTTGAGCTATTAAATAAACAAATTAAAGTAATTAATTTAAATGTAAGCAGAATAAGGGAGGCATTAATAAAATTACCTTTCGTACTTCATAAAGAAAAAGCATCAGTTTGTATTGCTGCTATGTGGCCTATCACATCTTTGACAGTATTAATTTTTAAATTATTTTTTATAAAAAAAACTAAACTAATTATTAGTGATCATGTTAATTTGACTGAGTCAATTAAAAGAGAAACTAATTTTAGTTTTTCATTATTTAAATTAATTCTCAGATTTACATATCCATTCGCAGATGGGATTATTTGCGTGTCGGAAGGGGTAAAAAAAGAAATATGTAAATTAGCTAAAATTAAAAAAAATAAAATAAAAACTATTTATAATCCACTAATTGATGAAAAAAATCTTAAAAAACTAGAATATTATAAAAATTTTAAAAAAAACAATACCAAAACAATTATTAGCGTAGGTTCTCTTAAAGAACAAAAAAATCATGAAATGCTTATAAAATTATTTTCTAAAATTGATGATAAAATTGATGTCAAGCTTTTAATTATTGGAAGCGGTCCATTGAAAGATTATTTAAAAAAATTAATAAAATCTTTAAACCAAAGCAATAGAATATCTATAATTAATTTTGATAAAAATATTTATAAGTATTATTTACAATCTCATATATTTGTTCTTACATCAAAATGGGAAGGTTTTGGTAATGTTATTGTTGAAGCGTTACACTGTGGACTAGAAGTTATATCTTCAGATTGTGATTTTGGACCAAGTGAAATCTTAGAAAAAGGTAAATATGGTTTTTTATTTAATCTTGATGAAGAAAATAAATGCTCAGATAAACTTATAAAATTATTAAAAAATAATCAATTATCTTTTAATGAAGAAAATTTTCATAAATCATTTGATTTTTCAATATCTAAGATTAGTAATCAATACTTAGACTATATGAATGATTTAATATGAATAAATCTGAATGTTTATTTTGTAGAACAAAAAATATTATTAATAAAAATAATATAAAGACTATTTTTAATAAGAAATATTTTTATTTAGTAAATTGTAAAGAATGTGATATTTCATATGTATCGCCATTACCTACCTTGGGTGATTTAAATAAACTTTATGCATTTGATGATTATTATAAAAAATATTATCTAGTACATAAAACAAATGAAACTGAATATTCTCAATTTTTGAATTATATTCAGCCTTTTTTATCTAATAAATCAAAAATATTAGATTATGGTTGTGGAGATGGCAGCTTAATGAGTTTTCTAAAAAAAAAGGGTTTTAATATTTCTGGAGCAGATTTTGAAAGCTCTATGATTCAAAATCTCAGAAATAATAAATATGATGTACATAATTATGAGCAAATAAAAAAATTTAAAAACTATTATCACTTAATATATATGAGAGATGTTTTTGAACATTCTAATAATCCAATAAAGTTAATAAATACTATTTCTACACTTCTTAATAAAAGAGGAATATTAATAATTGAAGGTCCAATTGAAAAAAATACTAGTATAACCAATCTTGCTATAAGATTATATTTATTTTTAAAATATAAAATATTTAAAATAGTTTCACCTCAATTTCCTTACCATTTACTATTTTATTCTAACAAACAATTAATAAATTTTATATTATCAACAAATAAATTTGAGTTAAAAAAATATAAAATTTACGAAACTGGATGGCCTCTAAAAGGAAAAAATATTATTAAGAATTTTATTGCTAACTCATCAATATTATTGTCAAAAATTTTATTTACAATTAATTTCTATGGAAATCGATCAATCATTATCTTTGAAAAAAATGAAGAAGAATAATATTTTATATATTTCATATGATGGATTGTCCGATCAGGTGTCTAGCAGTCAAATAATCCCATATTTGAAAGTACTATCTGAATTATTTAATGTATGTGTTATTACTTGTGAAAAGAAAGAAAAATATAGTAAATATTTATCAATTAAAAAAGAATTATTTAATAAGAATAATATTGATTGTAGATCAATATACTTTACTCAAAAAAAGTATTCACTTTTCTTTTCAAAATTTTTTGATTTTGTAAAACTTTTAATACTAACTTTTTCGACTATAAAATCTAAAAATATAAAAATTATTCACTGTAGGGGACACATTCCAGCTTTTTTAATTTTAATACTAAAAAAAATCTTTAATTTACAACTTACTTTTGATTATAGAGGAATGTGGATAGAGGAAAGAAT
>CACGNZ010000033.1 GCA_902574475.1 uncultured Alphaproteobacteria bacterium
TCTTATGTCTATTTAATGCTAACGCGAATGGAATAGCTAAAAAACAACTTAATACTGCTGAAATAAAAGCTTGATATAATGAAAAATAAATTAAACGATGTGTGTATGAATTTTGAAAAAAATTATAAATTGTGTTCAAATCAAAACTAATTTTTGAAAAAATACCTATGAAAGGTAATAGGATTATTAATCCAAAAAAAAATAATACTGAGTAATTATATTTATAATACAATTTATTTATGAAGCATTAAGCCACTCATCAATCCATTTCTCTTTATTTTTATTAATTTCTTTTGGATCCATTTGAATAAATTTAGGAACTTCTAGTTTTTCAAATGCCTCAGGCAAATCTTTTATGTTTGTAACAGGGTACATTATATTTGTTGATGGAATGACAGATTGAAATTCTTCTAACAACATAAAGTTAAGAAATCTATTTGCTAAATCTTTATTTTTTGAATTATTTAAAATACCTGCAAACTCAATTGTTATATAATTTCCTTCTTCAAAAGTTGTAGCAAGAATATCATATCTTTCTTCAAACATAATATGTGCAGCTGGAGATGTTGAATAACTTAAAACCATGTCAGCCTCTCCTGCCATAAAAAAGTTATAATAAGCATCTGTCCATCCTTTGGTAACTGAAATGATTTTCTTATTTAATTTTCTCCATTCATCTCCAGCTTTATCTCCATATAATGCTTTCATCCAAGTTAATAATCCCAATCCTGGGGTAGAGGTTCTAGGGTCTTGAATTACAATTCTAGCATTAGTAATATTAATTAATTCATCCATAGATCGTGGAGGTGATTCTAATTTTGATTCATTATACACAAAAGAAAAGTATCCATAATTGTATGGAACAAATTTATTGCTTTCCCATTTTAATGGTAAATTAATAGAGTTGTTTATGTCATTAATATTATGAGATGAAAAAAGTCCAGATTGTTCAGCTAAATCAAATAAATTCATATCAAGTCCTAAAACTATATCTGCCTTAGTAGTATCACCCTCTAAAATAACTTTATTCAATAATGTTGCGGCACTATCAACTGCTACAAATTCAATATCTGCATTATATTTTTCTTCAAATACTTTTTCAATTATTGGTCCTGGACCCCATTCTGAAACAAAAGAGTCGTAAGTGTAAATAGTTAGTTTCTGTGCATAGATTGAGAAAGAGATAAATAAGGTAGAAAAAAAAATTAGTATTGCTTTCATGTTTCCTCCGCTGGCATTATCCAGATCAGGTTAAAAGGGTATAAATCTCAGCATTTAAGCACCCCTATAATTATTATAATAAATATTATTTTAAAAACAAACATAAAATATTGTTTTTAGTTTATTTATGAATATAACAAATTTTTTCGGGGAGTAGCGCAGCCTGGTAGCGCACCTGGTTTGGGACCAGGGGGTCGAAGGTTCGAATCCTTTCTCCCCGACCATAGATAAATGTTTAAATTTCATTCAACAGCTAGCTTGATTTTTGGTAATGAAACAGCAGTTAATTCAACTGATCAAATTGTAAATTTGTTAGGAAAAAATATTTTTGTAATAACTGATCAAGGATTAACAGAATTAGGATTGTACGATAAAACAATTAAAAAACTTCAATCATACTCAAATATAAATATATTTAATAAAGTTGAATCTGATCCTTCAAAGTCTACTTTATTAAAAGCATTTCAAGAAGCAACAGATTTTAAATCAACTGGAGTTTTAGGTTTTGGAGGCGGTTCATCTATGGATATTGCAAAACTTGTATCTTTACTTCTTGGGTCTAATCAGAATATCGATACGATATGGGGGGTTAATAATGCAAAAGGTCCAAGAATACCACTTGTACTAATTCCTACAACAGCAGGAACTGGTTCAGAAGTTACTCCAATTTCAATAATTACGATGGATGACAAAGAAAAAAAAGGTGTTTCTTCAAAACTTATTTTACCTGATCTTGCTATTTTAGATCCATCATTAACTATTAATCTACCTCCAAATATAACTGCATCAACTGGAATAGATGCTATGGTTCATGCAATCGAAGCTTACACTTCTATAAATCCTAACAACAATCCTATTTCAAAAATGTTATCTATAGAAGCACTCAAGTTTCTCGGATCATCAATTAAAACTGCTGTATTTGAGGGACATAATATAAATGCCAGATCAAATATGCTATTTGGATCAATGTTAGCAGGTAAAGCTTTTGCAAATTCTCCAGTAGCAGCAGTACACGCTTTGGCATATCCCATAGGAGGTCTATTTAATATATCTCATGGACTTTCAAACTCTTTAGTTCTTCCAAGTGTTATGAAATTCAATTCCATAAATAAAGAAACAAAAAAAAATTACGCTAATCTTGCACCATTTGTATTTAAAGATTTAGATAACAGCAAAAGCGATGAGATTGTGTGTAATAATTTTATAGATAGTTTAGAAAGTTTGTCTAAGGAACTTAAATTACCTTATAGGCTAAGAGATTTAGAAATTCCTGAGGAAGCTTGCCAATTGATGGCTACTGAAGCAATGAAACAAACTAGATTATTAGTTAATAATCCGCGTAAAATTGAAGAATCTGACGCCTTTAATATATACAAATCTGTTTGGTAGATTTTGTTTACTTATAACTTAATTTACCTATTTAAATAAAATAGACCTTAATGATAAAATCAACAGTTAATCAATTTGCAAATTCTCTTGGGTTAAACAAAGATGAATATATTCCAGAGGGCAGAGCTTCCTTTTCACTGTTTAAAATTGAAATTCTATCTGGATTAACTGTTGCAATCGCCCTTGTTCCAGAAGCAATTGCATTCGCTTTTGTAGCAGGTGTAGCACCTCTTTCAGGTTTGTACGCAGCTTTTATTGTAGGATTAGTAACTGCAATTTTTGGTGGGAGACCTGGAATGATTTCGGGGGCAACAGGAGCATTGGCTGTTGTTATGGTTTCATTAGTATCGGAACATGGAGTTCAATATTTATTTGCCACAGTAATACTTATGGGAATCTTACAATTTCTTGCAGGAATTTTTAAATTAGGAAAATTTATGAGAATGGTTCCTCAACCAGTAATGCTAGGTTTTGTAAACGGTTTAGCTATAGTAATTGGTTTATCACAATTACATCAATTTCAAATATATAACTTTGATGGAACATTTACATGGATGTCAGGGGAAGTGCTTACATATTCTATAGTATTAGTTTTCTTAACCATGTTAATCATATGGTACTTACCAAGGGTTACTAAATTTATACCATCTACATTAGCTGCAATTCTTCTTGTTACTTTTCTAGTTTTACTTTTAGATTTACCTGTTCCAAGAGTAGGGGATTTAGCAAGTGTAGCAGGAGGGCTTCCCAATTTTTCTATTCCAACAGTTCCACTTAATTTAGATACTTTTTTCATTATTTTTCCTTATGCAATTATTTTGGCAGCTATTGGATTAATTGAAAGTCTCCTAACTCTTAATCTAGTAGGAGAAATAACAAACAAAAAAGGTGGGACAAGACAAGAATGTTTAGCGCAAGGTGTTGCTAATGGTATCACTGGCTTTTTTGGTGGTATGGGTGGTTGCGCTATGATTGGTCAATCAATGATAAATGTAAAATCTGGAGGTAGAACAAGAATTGCTGGCATATCAGCAGCAATTTTTTTACTAATTTTCATTCTTTATACTTCAAATTTAATTGAACTTATTCCTATTGCATCATTAGTAGGGGTTATGTTTATGGTCGTAATCGGAACATTTGCTTGGAATTCACTAAAATTATTATTTGTTGTTCCTCGTTCGGATGCATTGGTAATTGTTTTAGTTACTTTAATAACTGTATTAGAAGATTTAGCAGTTGCTGTAGTTGCTGGTGTTATTATTAATGCACTAGTATTTGCGTGGAAATCTGCTTCAAGAATTAGAGCAATTGAGAGACAATCAAGAACAGAAAAGGGCGCCAAGGTATATGAAATTGAAGGACCACTTTTTTTTAGTTCCACTAATAGTTTTTTAGATATTTTTAAGCCCGCCGAAGATCCTAATTTAGTAATAATAGATTTTGCAAATTCAAAAGTAATTGATCAATCTGCTTTAAAAGCAATTGAGGATATTGCAGAAAGATATTCAAAATTAGGCAAACAAGTAAAGTTAAGACGTCTTACGAAGGACTGCCACAGCCTTTTAAGAAAAACAGGTCAATTGATAGTTGATAGTGATGATGATCCTGATTACGGTATAGCTGTAGATTATAGTGTTAAGCTTGGCATATTTGGTAAATAATTAATTCTTGCTTTTTAAATTCCAAAATATAACGTTTAGTTGAAATGACTCTTATCGGGAAATGCGCGTGCGGTTCAGTAAATTATAAAATAAAAGATAAACCTTTGTTCACTCAAGCTTGTCATTGTAATAACTGTAAAATTTCTACAGGCTCTTCTTTTGTTATACATACAATGATTTTTGAAGATGATTTTGAATTAAATGGTAATGTTGAATCTACACTGCTCCCTACAGGCAGTGGAAAAGGTTATCGAGCATATTTTTGTAATAATTGTGGTGTTTATTTATATTGTAAATACAATGTTGCAAAATCTCGAATTGCAATCAGAACAGCTACACTCGACCAACCAATAACACCGCAAGCACATATTTTTGTGAAAGATAAAGATCCTTGGATTGAAATTATTAACAAAGATATTTGCCATGAAGCCATGTATGATCGAGAAACAACTTGGCCAAAAGAGAGCTTAAGAAGACTGTCAGAAAAAGAAAATAATTAATTTATATTTTACCTTGTAAACTATATTGTAAAATTTTTACAACTTCATCGGTATTTTTTGTTATAGCATGAGCTGCTGCATCAACTTCTTTTAAAGCATGTTGATGTTCATCACTATGCATTATTATGAGAGATTTATTCAAGGCTGATGCATAACCTGCATCAAAAGCTGCATTCCATTGTTTATATTTCTCACCAAAACGCACTATAACTATATCTGCTTTTTCAATTGAATTTCTGGTTCGTATGGCATTTATTTTGGCTCCTTTGTTATCGTGCCAAAATTTTTTTTCTTCATCGCCAAGTATTTTTACCCCAACATCATCTGATAATTCATGATTGGTAGTTGGGCTTGAAAATTCTATTTCTAAATTTTTTGATTTACATTTATCTATTATCTCATCTCGCCAATTAGTATGAATTTCACCGGATAAGTAAACTTTTAATTTCATTTTTAAAATTAACCTAAATATGCTGCAGTTAATACCGGAAAACTAGTAAATCCAAAATTACCTATCTTTTCAGATTTATTTAATTGTTTTCTCCAATCATCTACTTTGTCTTCTGAAACACCTTGGCTTAAAGCAAATTTACTTAACATAGTTTCATAAAAAATTGCAGGTGAATTATTATCTCTATTTGTAATTAAATACGATAAATTTTGAGAACTTATATTTTTATATCCAAGTTTTTTTAATTTACCATTTAAATCAAGTGGAAGCATTTGGTGAAAACAATGCGCTCTAAATGCTTCATGAATGAGATCATTAATTTCTTTTTCTGGTCCATAAAATCTAAAATAGTCCCAAAGAATTGAGACATTAACAAATTTAGAATTAGTTTTAGAAATTCTTTTTATTTCCTTTAAGGATGTATCTATATCTTTGATATATTCTAACGTTTGTGTAGCTGTAATTTTATCACATGATGAATCATCTATATTGATATCATCAGCAGTCGTACAAATAAGTTCGACATTATTTTGATCTTTACATTTATCGCTTGCAACATCTAATTGATCTTGACTTGGATCAATTCCTATTACTTTGCCTTTCTCTCCAACAGATAATGAAATTTCTTCGACTAAATGACCACCGCCACATCCAATATCAATAACAGTTTCATTAGTCTCTAAATTTAAGGCATTTACAATAGCTAGTCTTCGTGAAACTCCAGCATAACCATTCGCTATTTTTTGTTGAATAATACTAGTTTCATTATCAAATTTCATTTTCTTATTTTTCTTATATATTTTTTAGTTATATAAAAAATACATATAAATGGAATATCAAATAACAAAAATATTAATTATTTCTTTTTTTAGCTCGATATTGATTTCGTTATTTTTAAACACAAGATACATTATTTTTTTCAAAAAATTTTCAAAAAATAAAAAAATCTTATTAAATTTATTTATTTATTCTTTTTCTTCTTTGATATTAATTTTTATTAATTATTTATTGAGTCTTAATGGATTGACTTCTTTAATAATCTTCAACGCTGCAATCATTACACTTATATACTTTGAATTAGCTCTATATTTAGAAAGGGTTTTTTGGGATGATTTTTTAGGAAATTCACTTCCAAAATCAATCAATATGCTTATTAGTTTTGTTGTAATGATGAATTTTGGTTATTTTACTCTTATGTTTTACATAAAGATCTTAGATATTGATTATTTTGTCACATAAGTATCAACCTAGATTAATATACAAAATAGTTATAATTTTTATGAAATAATATTTTCATATTAATAAAATATTTATTATTAATAATTTAGTATGAATAAAGTTTTGTTTGTATTACATCAAAAAACTTCGGTTCCAGGAGATGTAGGAAATAAATTTAGAGATAGGGGATATGTTGCTGAAATATGTAGACCACCTTTGGAAGAAGAACTTCCCTCAAATATTAACCAATATTCAGCTATAGTAGTATTTGGCGCACCAGGAAGCATAAACGATGAAGATGAATATATAAATAAAGAATTAGAATGGATAAACAGAGTTATAAAAACTGACATTCCTTATCTTGGAATTTGTTTTGGTGCTCAATTATTAGCTAAATGTTTAGGCTCAGAAATAACAACTAATAAAGATGGACTTTCAGAAA
>CACGNZ010000034.1 GCA_902574475.1 uncultured Alphaproteobacteria bacterium
AAAATAAATATATGAATCGATACATTCTTTGAAACTATTTATTTCATCATCTTTATTACTATCTATCCATTTATAAAAATAATTATTTTGCATTTACTAATAATACACATAATCTAACGATGTTAAATATTAATATTATGAATTAATATTTAATCTCTTTCTTGTAATTTCTTTATTTAATTGAAGTTCTCTATAAGAGATTAGAAGTACACCACAAAAAATTACAGAGGCACCTAACCAGGTATAAAAATCAGGTTTATCACTAAAGACAAAATATCCAATTATTGATGAAACTAACAAACCTAAAAATGAATAAGGTTGAGTCATAGTTACATCAACTAATTTATATGCGTGATTTAAGGCAATATGTAAGATTGTTCCTGATATTGCAGCACATAATATAAAACTAATTGTTTGTAAGCTTGGTTGATCCCAAAAATATATAACTAATGGTAATGAAAGAAGAGTCATATAAACATACTGATGCGATAATATTGTTATAGCACTGTCATTCTTAGATACTTTTTTAGTTAAAATTATAACTACTGACCAAATTAGCGATGAAATAAGCGCCATATATACTCCAATAGAAATATCTATAATACCGGGTCGCAGTATTATTAACATTCCTAGAAAACCCATCACTAATGCAATTGACCTATATAAATAGATTTTTTCTTTTAAAAATATCACAGCTAAGATTGTAACAATAATAGGAACTATAAAATGAATGGCTGTCATTTTCTCTAATGGAAGCATAGCTAAAGCTGCAAAACCAAGTAGCATTGCAGGTAAGTTTAGTGCTGACCGTAAAATATGAATTTTTAAATTTTTTGTACTAAATACTTCAAATTTTGTTTTTAGAATGTAAGGGGTGATGATTAAAAATCCAAAGAAAAAACGTAAAAAACCAGTTGTAAATACATTTAATTCTTCTTGAGCTAATTTTATAAATGTACCCATAAGAGTACCAAAAATAATTGATATAATAATTAAAAAAATTGCAAATTGATTATTGTTTAACAAATAATATTCCTAGCTAAAAAGAATTAGGATAATCATAACACAATTTTTCCTTATTTATATCTCTATTAAAACAAAATTTGATTATATTTTAAAAATTGTGGCACTTATCAAAAGAATAGTTCTTTTTTTCATAACATTAATTTTCATTATAATTCTCCTTGTAGGTGCCACGACTTCATTTTAAGATTACAAAATGTTAAATCTACAAGATGAATTGATAATTTCTAATAATGGACAGGGAATGTATGAAATTACAAATAATGTTCATGATTGGATTCTAAAAAATAATATAATTAAAGGTCAGCTAAATTTATTTATACAACACACTTCTGCTTCATTAACAATAATGGAAAATGCTAGCCCTGATGTATTAGATGATATTAATACTTTTTTTCAAAGAATAGTTCCTGAAGATGCTTCATTATATAAACACGGTTATGAAGGAGATGATGATATGCCTGCTCACATAAAATCTATGCTTACTCAAACCTCATTAACAATTCCTATAAACAATAAAGAAATGAAATTGGGGATGTGGCAGGGAATATATCTAATTGAACACAGGTACAGTAAATACAAAAGAAAAATAATTCTTAGTTATATAGGTGAGTAAATTATACTCTTACTTTTTTTAAATTACTTTCATCTAAAATAATCTTTGATAAATTATTAGGTAAAAAAAATGAAGCGATTAAAGATAGTAGAGCAAACAAAGATCCAATTAAAAAAACTATTGAATGAGAATTAATCCAAACAAATCCTAAAAGTACTGGGATAAATACTGCAGCTATATGATTGATAGTAAATGAAACACCTGCAGTGCTTGCAATATCTTTTGGATCAGCAATTTTTTGAAAATATGTATTAATTGCAATAGCTAATGCAAAAAACATATGATCAATAATATATAAACCTGCTGCAACATAAGCATTAGTTACGAATGCATAAGATGTAAAAACTATAACGAGTCCAATATATTCAAATATAAGACATTTTTTCTCACCAAATATATTTATTAACTTTCCAATACGTTCTGCAAAAAACCAATTAAAAATATAATTAACCAAAAATAGTAAAGTAACTTGCGATGCTGAATATCCAAATTTTTCTACCATTAAAAAAGCTGCAAAAACTACAAAAATTTGTCTTCTAGCACCTGATAAAAAAATTAAGATATAGTAAAGAGAATATTCTTTTTTTAGAATTATTTTTTTATGTTGTTTATTTTTGATTTCAAAAAAAGGAAAGGATATAAAAAGGTGTATGGAAATAAGAATACAAATTAATCCTGCAATTAAAAATATATACTTATAATCTAAATTAAAGATTTCTAATAAACTCCAAATTATACAATACAAAAATAAAGACGTAATTGAGCTAATAGCTATTAATTTTCCTAGAACTGGTGGAGCCTCTTCTTTTGAAAGCCATTGTAAACTCAAAGAATTTTTGGCCGTTTCACAATAATGAAAGCCAGTACTCATAATAATTGTTGTAAAATACAAACCATAAACAGTTGGTAAGAAACCTGTAATTGCAACACCAAAACCAGTTAAGGCTAAAGAAAAAATAGCAAAATATTGCTCTTTAAAATAGAATAATAAAAAAATAATAGTAAATGCTAGGAAGCCAGGTATCTCTCTGATACTTTGAAGTATTCCAATTTCAACTCCAGTAAAACTTGCTCTTTCAACTGAGAAATTATTTAATAAAACCATCCAAGTACTAAAAGCGATAGGCATGGCTATTGATGATAAAATTAGCAAAGTTATTGGATTTTTATTATTTATTAAATTTTTCATAATAATTTTATGCTATTAAAATATTATCACAAAGTTTTGATTTATAATTATTAATTTAGTGACCTCTATTAAATTGGTCACGAAATCTTGAATCTTCTTTAATATATGGTCTAACCCCTATTTTTGTTTCTCTAATTATTATATAAATTCCACTTCCAACAATAATTAATGATCCTATAATTTCATAAATATCTGGAATATCAGCAAAAAATAAATAACCTAAAATTGCTCCAGAAATTAATTGTGTATATTGAATAGGAGCAAAAACACTAGACTCTAAAAATTTTGAGGCGATTGTTAAACAATTCCCCCCTATTCCACAAATAATACCGCAAAAAACGAGTATCATTAGATCATTAAAAGATAATGCGATGTGGCTATTAAAACTAAGTAATCCATTTAAAATAGTTGCAGATAAAAAAGCATAAAAAGTAAATGCTATTGATGATTGATTATTTGAATACTTTCTTACTAAAGTAATATTTATTGCCATTAGTAAAGCGGAAAAAAATAAACCAAATAGACTTAATGAAAAATGAATAGTGCCAGGTCTACTAACTATTAATACACCAATAAATCCAACTGTTACCGCTGACCATCTTCTAATACCAACTTTTTCATCTAAAAAAAAATGGGATAACATTGTTATCATTAATGGAGCACTAAATAATATTGGGTAAATTTCATTAAATGCATGTTCTCTAAATGAATAAACTACTAAAGCCCCTGAAATTAATCCAAATAATCCTCTAAGAAGCTGTATATGAATAATATCATTTTTTAGTGAGCTCCATTTGTTTAAAAAATAAAGAGTTAATAATGTTGGTATAAAACTAAAAAGACAAATATAAAAATTTATTTGAAAAACAGAATATTCATTAACTAGGTATTTTTTAATTATTGTATCTAAAATGACAAATATCGTGTAACCAATAAATCCGATACTAATTCCAGATAAAACATTCATATGATTTGATTAAATAGAAGTTAATTTTTAGATCTCTTATTTCAGATTCTAATAAATAAATATTAATTTTTTCTTATTGTTTCATTATAATGATTATTTAATACTAAAAGATGTTGATAAGCCTCATGATCAAAGTCATCTTTAGCTACTTGATCTGTCTTAAAATTTTTATACTTATCTTCTCCTCTTACACAAATAGCACTATCATTTTTGCTTTTTAGTTGTTTCATATCAGTAGAAATAAATTGAAAATTTAATCCTATTCTTCTGTCATTACTAGAATTAGGTTGAGATGCGTGTAATGTTAGACCATGATGAAAAGAAACTTCACCAGGTTCTAACGGACATGATACTGCTTTATTTGTATCAATATCTTTTACAGTTTGACCTCTAGATAAAACATTATTTTTATCTTCAGTTGAATGATGTTCAAAAAATCCTTTTTTATGGGAACCTGGAATCATTTGCATGCAACCACTTTGATCATTAGCTTTGGATAAAGCTAACCATGCGCTTACTTGTTTTTCATTATTATCAAAACCCCAATACGTTAGATCTTGATGCCAACTTACGTGTGTTTTTGTATTTGGTTCTTTTATTATAAAAGTTGCATTATATAATAATATATTTTTACCAATTATTTCTTCGACAAAATCAAGCAATATTTTATTAGTTGCTATTTCATACACCCATTTCATTATTGTATAAGTTTTCACAATATAATGAAGTTTACCTAATTTTTTTTCTGAGTCTTCTAATTTATTTCTAAAAAAATTTGCTTCTTTTGCATTATAAATTTTTAATGGTGAAAAATAGCCATTTAAATCATATAAATCTTTCATTCTTAAAATATTATTTAAATTGATTATTAATTCAATAAAAATTGATAATAAAAAAACCAATTAAACAAATAATTAATAAATCAAATATTAAAACAAATTCCATATTGGTTGTGACACTAATTCTTTATGGATAGAATACATTTACTCACTAAATATATATTGGTAGATTAGTGCCACATAATCTATGTACAAATTAATTTAGGCATAAATTGAGTTAAAAAGAGGCAAATTTATGAAAAAAATCAGTTGGGTAACACACGAAGATTATGACATTACTCTGCCTGAAAATCATAAATTTACTGCCAGTAAGTTTTCAGATTTATATAATGAATTAAAAACTGCAGATTTTTATCATCGTGCAAAAATTCTAAGTCCTCAAAAAGCAAGTGTTGATGAGGTTTCTATATGTCATGATTTAGATTACGTATTAAAAATTAAAAATGGTACTTTATCCGATAAAGAAATAAGAAGATTGGGTTTTAAATGGTCAGAAACACTTTCTAATCGTTCCTTTTTAGCAGTTAATGGAACTCTATTAACATGCAAAGAAGCAATTAAGAATGGTATAGCAAATCATTTAGCAGGTGGCACACACCATAGTCATAGAGATTTTGGTTCAGGATACTGTGTTTTTAACGATTTGGCTTATGCTTCATTACATTTAATAAGAACTCATCAAGTAAAAAAAATATTAATTTTTGACACTGATGTGCATCAAGGAGATGGGACAGCCTCAATCCTTAAAGATAATGATAAAATTTTTACATGTTCCATTCATTGTAAAAATAATTTTCCATTTAGAAAATCAATAAGTGACATGGATGTTGAATTAGATGATAATTTAGAAGATAATGAATATTTAGAAATATTATATCAAACTCTTAATAGTTGTATAAAAAATTTTAATCCTGATTTAGTAATTTTTGATACTGGAGTTGATATTCATGAGAATGATAAATTAGGAAATTTAAAAATAACAACTGAAGGATTATTAAAAAGAGATATTACAGTGTTAGAATTTTTTAAAAATAAATCAATTCCTATTGCGACAGTAATAGGTGGTGGATATTCAAATGATAAATTAGAATTAGCTAAAAGACATAGTTTAATTTTTAAAGCTACATCAATGGTTTTTAATTAATTACATTTAGTAATAACTACTCGTATAGACTTGTCATTATAGAGATATTCAAAACAAAAATTTTTAAACGAATTAAAATGATTATTTATAATTTTTAAATTTTTTTTATTGTGATCTAAAAAAATATATTCAAATATAATTTTTTCAACAATATCCTTAGAAAAAATTGGAATTGTAATTATTTCGCCATCATTAAATATTGATTTTAAATAAAATACATCTGAGTCATTATCTACTTTAGAAAATGAATTCTTTTTAATGAGAAAAAGAACATTTTCGTTCCAATCATTCTTTTGAAGATCAAAAAGTATTTTTAAATCATCGAGGTTTATTAATTTATTTGAATTTAAGGCGTGAGTATTTAGTGATAAAAAAATAAAACATAAAAAAAGTAATTTTTTCATAAAAACAAGTGTGAATTAAAGAACGATACTGATAAATATATTAATAATCTATTTATTTTCAAATATTTATGAAAACAAGAAATAAGGGACTTATACTATCATTTGTTGGGGTTTTAATACTTAGCCCTGATAGTTTATTTATTAGATTAGTAAATTTAGATGATTTTAGTTTAATATTTTATAGAAGCGCTCTACCAATTGTTACGATATTAATTTTTCTTATTTATACTTACAAAAGATCTTTTCTTAAATCATTTTATCTAATTGGTGTACCAGGGATAATCTATGCTATTCTCTATGCTATAACTCATATTTGTTTTGTATATTCAATTCAAAATACTGCTGTAGCTAATACATTAGTTCTAATTGCATCAGCTCCTATTTTTGCTGCATTATTCTCAGTTTTTATACTTAAAGAAATACCTAGTCTTTTTACATGGATAGTGATTTTAATTGCTATGCTTGCAATGATAATAATTGGAATAGGAAGCTTTACAACTACGGGGTTATATGGAGATATTATGGCTCTAATTGTAGCAATAGGAATGGGTTTTAGTATGGTTCTTGTTAGATTATTTAAAAATAAAGATTTGGTACCTGCATGTT
>CACGNZ010000035.1 GCA_902574475.1 uncultured Alphaproteobacteria bacterium
CTTTTGTAAAAAAAAATTATAAAAAAAATGGGAGCGTATATGAGTGAAAAAAAATACACAAAAGATCATGAATGGGTTTCAATTGAAAATGAAATTGCTACAATTGGTATTAGCAATCATGCCCAAGAATCTCTTGGCGATATTGTATTTATTGAATTACCATCAGTTGGAAATTCGGTAAAAGCAAAAGATGAAATATGCGTCGTTGAATCTGTAAAAGCAGCTTCAGATATTTATGCCCCAATAGATGGTGAAATAATTGAAGTTAATAATAATCTAGAAAATGATGCTGCTATTATTAATCAAGATGCAGAAAACGAGGGATGGATTTTTAAAATGAAAATTTCTGATTCCAATCAATATTCTGAACTTATGTCAGAAGATGAGTATAAACAATTTTTGGAACAATAGATGATTGAAATAGATAAATTTGTTAGCAGACATATAGGGCCTAGAAATGAAGATATTGGAGAAATGCTCAAATTAATAAATTGCTCCTCATTAGATGAATTAATTGAAAAAACTGTACCTAATCATATCATTTTTAAAAATAAACTTAAATTTAGACCTGGTATGTCTGAGGAGTTTAATAAAATTAATACTCAACTTTTATCTTTAAAAAATAATTTCAAAAAAACTTATATTGGAATGGGTTATTACAACACTATTACCCCTAGTGTTATTTTAAGAAATATTCTTGAAAATCCAGGATGGTACACTGCTTACACACCTTATCAACCAGAAGTAAGTCAGGGTAGGCTGGAAATGTTAATGAATTTTCAACAAATGATAATTGATTTGACGGGAATGGATATTGCAAATGCATCTTTACTTGATGAAAGTACTGCGGCAGCTGAGGCTATGATGATGGCTTTTAAAATTAAAAAAATTGCAAAGTTTAATTTTTGTATTCAAAATAAATGTCATCCACAAACACTATCTGTCTTAAAAACAAGAGCTAAACCCCTAGGTATAAAAATTATTTTTGATAATCCAGATGACGATACATTTGGTTGTTTAATTCAAAATCCAGATACATACGGAGAAATTGCAAATCTCAACGATTTAATAAATATAAATAAATCTCACGATGCTTTATCAATCATAGCAGCTGATATAATGAGTTTGGTAGTTATGAAATCACCAAAAGATTTTGGAGCTGATATAGTTGTTGGAAGTACTCAAAGGTTTGGAGTTCCAATGGGTCTAGGAGGTCCGCATGCAGCATATTTTGCAACATTAGATGAATATAAAAGAATGATACCTGGAAGACTAATTGGTGTATCAGTTGATCGTACTAATAAAAGATCTTACAGAATGGCTCTTCAAACGCGAGAGCAACACATTAGAAGGGAAAAAGCTACAAGTAATATATGTACTGCACAAGCTTTATTAGCAATTATATCTGCTTCATATGCAATATATCATGGTCCAACTAGATTAAAAAATATTGCTGAGGCCATTCATTATAAGTCTAGATATCTAAAGAAATCATTAGAGATATTAAATTTTGAAGTAAAATCTAAAAATTATTTTGATACCTTATTAATAAAAGATACAAAATCTAAATACTGGGTAAATAAATCTATAGACAATGGTATAAATTTTAGATTTGTAAATGACGATCATTTTTCTATTTCCTTAGATGAAACTACATCACTACAAGATGTAGATAATTTAATTAAATTTTTTAATGAAAACAATAATGAAATATACGCAGAAGAAATTGAAAGTAAAATTGAAGATTCGATTTTCAAAAGTGATTTAGATAGAAAAGACAAAATATTAACTCATCCTGTATTTAATATCTATCATTCTGAAACAGAAATGATGAGATATTTAAAAAAATTAGAAAATAAAGACGTTGCTTTAAATAGATCAATGATACCTCTTGGATCTTGTACTATGAAATTAAATGCGGCATCTGAAATGCTTCCAATTACTTTACCAGGTTTTTCAAATGCGCATCCATTCTTAGAGCCCCATCAACGTGAGGGGTATAATGAAATGATGAGTGAATTAATATCGATGTTAAAAGATATTACTGGTTTTGATGCAGTTTCACTTCAACCTAATGCAGGGGCACAAGGTGAGTTTGCTGGTTTATTAGCTATACAAAAATATCATGAGAAAAATTTAGATACTAAAAGAAATATTTGTATAATTCCTAAAAGCGCCCATGGAACTAATCCAGCCAGTGCACAGATGTGCGGTATGGATATTTTAATTGTAAATTGTGATGATAAAGGTAATGTAGATTTAACTCACTTAGATAAAAAAATAGAAGAGGCAGGTGATAGACTGTCTGCTCTAATGATTACTTATCCATCAACACATGGTGTATTTGAAGAAAGTATTGTTGAGATTTGTAAAAAAATTCATGATGCTGGTGGGCAAGTTTATCTAGATGGCGCTAATTATAATGCAATGGTTGGAGTAGCTAAACCAGGTAAATTTGGACCTGATGTATGCCATATGAATCTCCATAAGACATTCTGCATACCTCATGGAGGAGGTGGACCTGGAGTTGGGGCTATAGGATTAAAAAAACATTTAGCAGATTTTGCTCCTGGGCATCCTATTTTTAAAAATGAAATAGGTTTAACCAATCAAGAGGCAGTTTCAGCAGCGCCTTGGGGCAGTGCATCTATTTTACCTATTTCATATTCTTATATTTCTATGATGGGTGACGATGGTTTAAAATTAGCAACTCAAGTAGCAATATTAAATGCTAATTATATTAAAGAAAGATTAAAAAATTATTACCCTATTTTATATACTGGTAAGAATAATATGGTAGCACATGAATTTATTATTGATATCAGGCCGTTTAAACAAGAATTAAATATTTCAGATGAAGATATTGCTAAAAGACTAATTGATTATGGATTTCACGCTCCCACAATGTCTTTTCCAGTTCCAGGCACTTTGATGATTGAACCCACTGAAAGTGAATCAAAAGAGGAGCTAGATAGGTTTTGTGAAGCAATGATTTCTATTCATAATGAAATTACTATGATTAGAGATGGTAAATTTGATAAAGTAGATAATCCTATTAAAAATGCCCCACATACCATAGAAGAGGTATCTTCTGACAATTGGGATCATAAATATACCCGTAAAGAAGCTGCTTACCCTCATGCTTATTTAATAAATAATAAATACTGGAGTCCAGTTAGTAGAATTGATAATGTATATGGGGATAGAAATTTATTTTGTGTTTGTCCTCCAATTGATGAATATGAAGAGGCTAAAACTGGATAAATACTATTTATCAATAAATTAAAATACTAATTTAGTAACAATTATGATTTATATTAACCTTATTTTAGTTTTTTTAGTCTTGGTCGCAATCCATGAATACGGACATTATATAGTAGCGAGATGGTTTAAAGCTGAAGTTACTGACTTCTCAATTGGGTTTGGCAAACCACTTTTAAAATTTACTGATAAAAATGGCACTACATGGAAATTATCTCCTATTCCATTGGGTGGATATGTAAAAATCAAGGGACTTGATAATATATTTTCACCAAAATCTAATGATGAGGAGGGATCCTTTCAATCTCTTACACTTTTTCAAAAGATATTGGTTCTTTTAGCAGGAAGTATTTTTAATATTTTTAGTGCATGGTTTGCTCTATTCTGCATATTTTTCTTTTTTGGAATTGTTAGTTTAATGCCAATTATTGGATCAGTCAGTGAAAATTCATCTGCTTTTGAAAATGATCTTAGAGAAGGTGATAAAATACTAGAGATAAACAATATTAGTATTGAAGAGTTTTCTGATATACCAAAAGCGATTGGCAATAACCCAAGTATTAATATCTTAATTGAAAGAAATAATCAGATAATTGAAAAAAACTTTGATCTTAAATTTAATTCAGAATTAAATAGATATATTATTGGAATATCTTCACCTCAAAATCCTATTATTGATAAATATAATTTAATTGATTCAATTAAAAATTCTTCTTTATTCATTCCTACATACTATGTAGCTTCTTTTTCTTTTCTTCAACAATCATATAAAGAAAATACATTAGGAGATCAGTTAGCCGGACCTATAGGAATTGTAAAAAATGCAGATCAAATGATGCTTGATCAAGTAAGGGGAGTACTTTTTTTATTTATAATAATTTCTTTATTTGTAGGATTATTTAATTTGCTTCCTATTCCTCTTTTAGATGGTGGTCATATAATGTATTTTATTATTAGAAGAATTTTTTCAAACTCTCTTCCTGATTTTATTACAAGAGTTTATTTAGCTGTGGGGATAACAATAATATCTTTTCTCTTTATAGTTGTGACATACAACGATATTTTTTATAAATAAATATTATTGGGAGATAAAATGACAAATTTTGAAAAAGTAAAAGAATTTATGACAACTTTTGGTCAAGAAGTAAAAACTAGTGCTGAATTTCCAGAAAATAAAATTGTTGAATTAAGAAAAAAATTGATTGATGAAGAATTTAATGAATTAAAAGATGCAATTAATGATAATGATATAGTTGAAGTTGCTGATGCATTAACTGATATTTTAGTCGTAACATACGGTGCGGGTGCTGCTTTTGGTATAGATCTAGATAAATGTTTTAACGAAGTTCATCGTAGTAATATGAGTAAACTTTCAGAGGAAGGTAAGCCAATTTATAATGAATTTGGTAAGGTTATGAAGGGTCCTAATTATTCACCTCCAGATTTGAAAAAAATAATTTAAATATTTTTTAGAGCATCATCTAAAGACTTCTTTAAGTCTGAAATATCTTCAATACCAATTGAAAGTCTGATTAGGGTATCAGAAATTCCTAATTCATCTCTAATTTTTTTATCTATTGATGCATGTGTCATTATAGCTGGATGCTCAATTAAACTTTCAACCCCACCCAAACTTTCTGCTAGTGTAAATATTTGAATTGTTTCAAGAAATTTTTTTGCTGAATTAATATCGCCCATTAATTCAATTGATAATATTCCACCAAATCCAGTCATTTGTTTTTTTGCAGTGTCATAACTTGGGTTATTTTCTAATCCAGGGTAAAAAACGTTATTAATTTTAGGATGTTTTAATAAATAATTAGCAATTTCTAAGGCATTATTATTGTGCCTCTCCATTCTTACAGCAAGTGTCTTAATTGATCGAATAAGTAAATAACAATCGAAGGGGCTGGGAACAGCACCAACTGCGTTTTGAATATATTTAATTTTATCAGCTAAAATTTTATTATCATTTATAATTAGCGCACCTCCAATTATATCTGAATGACCTCCAAGATACTTAGTTGACGAATGTATAACAACATCAGCTCCATTATTTATTGGTTGTTGATTGTAGGGTGATGCAAAAGTATTATCACAGACTATAATGATATTATCATCTTTTAAGCTTTCTCTAATTTTTTTTATATCTATAATTTTTAGTAATGGATTAGAGGGTGTCTCAACCCAAATCATTTTTGTATTTTCTTTTAGATGACCTTGCCAATTATTTTCTTTACTAAGATCGGCATATGTTACTTCCACATCTTGATTTACAGTTTTAATTTTATCAAATATTCTTCTTGTTCCTCCATAAACATCATCGCTACAAATAATTGAATAATTTTTACCTAAAGCATCTGATAATGCAGAAATTGCAGCCATACCTGAGCTAAAAGCATAAGCAAATTTACCATCTTCCAATTCAACTAATAACTTTTCTAATATATCTCTAGTTGGGTTTCCTGTTCTTGCATATTCATAAGTAAAGTCACCAGGAGAATTTTGCTTAAAAGTCGATGAAAGATGAATAGGGGGCATTACTGCACCCGTAGTTTTATCAGCACCATGACCTGAATGAATTACTTTAGAATTAAATTTTTTATCTTTAGTTTTCATTATTACATCCAATCGGCATAAGGTAAATTTTTGGAAATCAAATATTCTTTATTAAACATTTTATCATAATATTTATTTGCATCATCACAAAGTATTGTTACTATTTTTTTACCCGTACCCATTGATTTTGCCAATTTTACTGCACCACATATATTTACTCCAGAACTTAATCCTAGAAATAATCCATCTGTTTTCATAATTTTAAATAGCATTTCCATACATTCTTGATCAGAAACAAAAAATGATTGGTCTACAAGACAATTTTCTAAATTTTTTGTTATTCTGGCTTGTCCAATACCTTCTGTAATTGATTCCTCTCCTTTTTTTTCTGGTTTACCATTAGTAAAATAATTAAACATTGATGATCCTTGTGAGTCTGTACAAGCG
>CACGNZ010000036.1 GCA_902574475.1 uncultured Alphaproteobacteria bacterium
TACTTTTTCAGTACCAAAAAACTCATCACGATCAATTAAGCAGATAAGTGATGAGGATGGAAATTTATTTATTATAAGACAAACAAATTAAGAATTCAGTTATATGAAAGGTTTTAATAACAAGTTTGAAAATCTTCCAGATTATATTCTAAAAATAACTCATCAGATATGGGAAGAAAAAGATGTTAACTCAATTATGGAATATTATGCTGAAAATATTCCTGTTAGATCACCTATGGGAATCATTTATGGACCTAATACAGTAGTTGATGCAACTAATGCAACTTTAGACGAATTTCCAGATAGGCAATTATTAGGTGAAGATGTAATTTGGATTGGTAACGAAGATGAAGGGTTTTTATCTTCTCATAGAATTCTTAGTAAAGCCACTCATGTAAAAGATGGTTTATATGGGAAAGCAACAAATAAAAAACTTGTATACAGAGTCATTGCTGACTGCGCTTGTAAGAATAATCAAGTTTATGATGAATGGTTAGTTAGAGATCAAGGAGCAATTGTTAGACAGCTAGAAATAGATCCAAAAAAATATGCAGCAATTTTAATAAAGCAAGAAGGTGGAATAAAGAATTGCATTAAACCATTTGATAAGAATTCATCTCAAGAAACAAGTTATGCACCACCAATTTTATCAAAAAATAATATAGCTGATCAATATGCAGAAAATTTAGAAAACATTCTTAATATTAATTCTAAATCTACAATTGAAAAAAATTATGACAGATCAGTTCAACAATTTCAACCAGGAGGTTTTGTTTGTTATGGTATCGATGATGTAACAAATTTCTGGCTAAATTTAAGACAATCTTTCCCAGATGCTCTTTTTAGAATAGAACATAAAAGTTTTACTGTAGAAGAAAATCAACCAAAAAAAGTTGCTATACGCTGGTCTTTAGTTGGGAAGCACAGTGGGAATGGTATATTTGGGCAAGCTTCTAATTCTGAGATTTATATTATGGGAATTAATCATGCCGAAATAGGACCACGAGGTATAAAGAACGAATGGGTTTTATTTGATGAAACTGCAATTTGGAAACAAATCTTGATAAAAACAGGTTAATTAAAAAATGTCTAAAATATTAACTACACATGTAGGCAGCTTGCCTAGATCAAAAGGACTTTCAGAAATTTTATTTTCTAAAGATCGGGGTGAAAAATTTATTAAAGAAGATTTCAATAATATATTGAAAAAAAATGTTGAGACAATTGTTAAAAAACAGATCGAAGTTGGTATTGATTATATAAGTGACGGTGAAATGAGTAAAATAAGTTATGCCACTTATATAAAAGATAGGATAGATGGTTTTTCTGGAGAAAGTGAAAGAAGAGCACCAGCTGATTTAGATGATTTTCCAGAGTATAAAGAAAAAATAGCTAAAAGTGGGGGTACACCAACGTATAGCAGACCGTGTTGTACTAATGCATTAAAAATCAAAGATAAAGATTCATTAAATAAAGACTTAGAGAATTTTAAAAATTCATTAGATAAAAACAAACATCAAAAAGCATTTATGAATGCTGCATCACCAGGTGTCATAAATGTATTTATGCCAAATAGGTTTTATAAAACAGATGATGAATATTTACATAAACTTTCAGAAATTATGGCTATTGAGTATGAGACAATTACTAAATCAAATATACAAGTGCAATTAGATTGTCCTGATCTTGCATTAGCTAGACATATGAATTTTAAGGAATTATCCGAACAAGAATTTTTAAAACGTGCGGAAATTCAAATTGAGTGTTTGAATGAAGCTTTAACTAATGTAGATGTTAATATGACTAGAATGCATATTTGTTGGGGAAACTATGAAGGACCTCATACACATGATATCCCACTAGAAAAAATATTACCAATAATTTTAAAATCTAAAATTAAATATTTTTTAATTGAGTCATCAAATCCCAGACACGCACATGAGTGGAAAGTTTTTCAAGATATTAAATTACCAAAAGATAAAGTTTTAGTTCCTGGTGTTATCGATTCAACATCAAATTTTGTTGAGCACCCTGAGGTTGTAGCAGATAGATTAATTCAGTTTTCAACGGTAATTCCAAAAGACCAACTAATGGCTGGAACTGATTGCGGATTTAGTACTTTTGCAGGATTTGGCAAAATTGATGAAAATATTTGTTATGAAAAACTTCATTCTTTAGTTGAAGGAACTAAATTAGCAAACAAAGTTATATAATTTATCTAGATGTTTTTCTTTTTATTAACGTTCCTTGGATTAAATGACTAACGGCCTCATAATCTGGATCTTTAATATTATCATTAATAAGTTGAGTTACTAATTTTGACATTTGTCTCAAGGGCTGTTTTACAGTACTTAAATTGTAAGATGACCAGTTTGCCATTGAGATATCGTCATATCCAAATATTTCAATATCGTTAGGTATTTCAATTTTTGTATTTTTTTTAATGTAATCTAAACATCCAAATGCCATCGTATCATCTGCACAAAAAATAGCTGAGATTTTTTTATTCGTTAAGATTTTTGCTGTTGCAGCATATCCACCTTCATATGTAAAATTTCCTTTTTGAGAGTATAATTTTAATTTTTTTGATTTTTTTAATTTATTTTTAAATCCTTTACATCTTTCATTACTTACATAAGATCCTGTGGGACCTTCAATTAAACCAACTTCCTGATGGTTATTTTTGATTATTTGATCTGCAATTAATTCACCACCAAATCTATGATTACATGCAACTGAACTTATAGTAGGGATATCCCAAGCTCTATTATAGGCTATAATTTGAATCTTTTTATTTAAGCAATTTTCAACAAATTGATCTGTTGGTTTAGTTGCTGAAATTATTGCAACTAATCTTTCTTTCAAATATGGCTGAATGAGCTTATCGTCTAATTCTTCACCATCATCAGTTGTTATCAATAAAATTCTAAAACCCGATAAACGTAGCGCTTCATGCAATTCAGTTAATACCTCTGGATAAAATCGATTGGTTATATAAGGTAAAATAACTCCCACTAGTCCACTATCTTCAATATTTTGAGAATCTTGCAAAAAAGTTTGAGGTTTATATTTTAGTTTTTTGGCAGCTTCAAGAACCCTTAGTTTTGTCCTGCTTGAGATGCTTGCACCTTTAGTAAAACATCTTGAAACAGCTGATTGAGATACTCCTGCTAATTTTGCGACATCTTGGGATGTGGCATTTTTATTCATCATTTTTCCTTTTTTATGTATGCAAATGCTTGAATAATTATTCAAACTGTTGCATTAATAAAATATTATAAATTAATATATTAATAAATTATAGGGGAAACAAATGAAAAAAATACTAGTATTATTTGCGATTTTCACATCATTTTTTTTCTTAGCCGGTACTAATGCAAAAGCTTGCGAGCTAAACAATTCTGTACCAGTAACTTCTTTATCTGCAGGATTTGATGCCTGGAAAGTTGTTACTTCTGCTATGGAAGAGTGTGGAAATTTTACACCTACACTTGATCAAGAATACAGAGATAAGCTTGTTGCATCATTAGAAAGCAACCCATCTCAATTTACAATGGCAGGTGTTTCAGCTTCTACAAATGTATCGGTTCTTGATGCTGGTGTAACTAGACCACTTGACGATCTAGTTGCTAAATATGGAGACTCTCTACAAGATAATCAAAAAATTGTAATTGATGGAAAAATTATGGCAATTGCAATGATGACAAATGCTCAACATTTATTTTACAGAGAAGATATTTTGAGTGATCTTGGTATAGATATTCCAACAACTTATGACGAGCTTTTGAAAGCTGCTAAAGTTATTAAAGATGCTGGAGTTGTAGATTATCCACTTGGTGGAACATTCAAGTCAGGTTGGAATTTAGGAGAAGAATTTGTAAATATGTATTTGGGCTTTGCTGATTCTTTTTTTGATGGAAATATGCCAGCAGTTAATAATAACGATGGCTATGAAACACTTAAGATGATGAAAAAACTAACAGAATATATGGATCCTGAGTATTTAACTTCAGATTCTACATATGTTCAACAACAATTCCAACAGGGTAAGATTGCTCTTGCAAACCTTTGGGCGTCTCGAGCTGGTGCTATGGATAATGCAGAGGAGTCAACAGTTGTTGGATTAGTAAAGTTTGCATCAGCGCCTAAAGCAAAAAAGAATGGTAAACCAGCATCTACATTATGGTGGGATGGTGTTGTTATAGCTAAAAATGTTACTGATGAAGAAGCAGAAGCAGCATTTAAACTAGCTATGGTTGGATTAGATCCAGCAAACTTAGGAGCGAACCCTGAAGCTGCTCCTTGGCTGTCTAATGCGTTTGATCCAGCTCCATCAAATATTGGTGCAATTTTAACTGCAAAATCTGGAGCAGCTCCTTATCCTGCATCAGCAAAAATGAGCACACTCCATGGAGTCTTAGGTGCTGCTATTGGTGATTATTTGACTGGCGCAGCTACTGCAAAAGCTACTCTAGAAAAAATTGAGGCTGATTATATTACTGCAGCAACAGAAAAAGGTCTCTTATAATTTTATATAATTGTATATTACTCCCCTTTTAAAATCTTAAGGGGGGTAATATTAGTAAATGAAAAAATCTACTTTTTTAGTTTTTACAATGCCATCATTTATAATGATGACATTATTTATTGCCTTACCTCTTCTAATAGTTTTAATTCAAAGTTTTCAATTCAACCAAGATGTATTAGAAACGATTGAAAGAGAAAATTGCGATCCTTTTGGATGTAAAACAGAAACAATTACCGTTCCTGTATTAGATGAAAATGGAAATAAAATAAAAAATAATATTTGGGTAGGCTTTCAAAATTATAAAAATATTTTGAAATTTGAACAATTATCATCTGTTATTTCAAATGATGGTTTTGAATGGAGTAAAATAAGATCTATTGATTTTTATAAAGCTCTAAGGTTTACACTAACATTTACATTTATTACTTTACCATTTGTAATAATCTTAGGTTTAATATTAGCTCTATGCGTTAATGTTTTAATTAATAGATTGAAAGGTCCAATAATTTTTATAACCTTGCTCCCATTTATAATTACACCTGTAATAGGTGCTTTATCAATAAAATGGTTATTTATAGGAGATGGTATATTAACTTTATTTTTAGAAAATATTTTAGATAAAGATATTGCCCTATTTTCTCAAGGCTGGACGATAGAGATTCTAATGCTTTTTTATAGAGTTTGGCACACTATACCTTTTGCCTTTGTTATTTTTTATGCAGGACTACAAACTGTCGATAAAGAAAAAATTGAGGCAGCATTTGTAGATGGGGCAAATAGACTTCAGCGTTTAAGATTTATTATAATTCCGCATATCATGCCATTAATAGTATTTGTTGCTTTAATTCATTTAATGGATTCATATCGAGTTTTTGATGAAATTGTTGGTTTTAGTGCTTCTGGATTTAGGATTTCATTACAATGGATGACTTATGATTTCTTGAGAATTGATGATTCTGGAACAAGATCTATTGGAAGAGCATCAGCTACTTCTGTTCTTACAATGATAGGAATTATAATAATATTAATTCCAGTTTTAAGAAGAACTTTTAAAGAGCAAAAAGAAAAAAGATTATAATGGAAAGTAAACTTTTTAACTTAACCACGCCTCTTAAAATTATTGTTTCAATTACAATAATTACGTGGTGTATAATTGCTTTATTCCCTCTCTTATGGATTGTTGTAATGTCAATAAAACTTCCTGTTGATTCTTTTGCTTCCAATCCTTTAAAGGTAATAATTGGTCCAAGCAC
>CACGNZ010000037.1 GCA_902574475.1 uncultured Alphaproteobacteria bacterium
ATTAATAGTGATTTAAAAAATGAAGATATCGCAATTTATGAAATAGGGGGAACAGTTGGAGATATTGAATCTCTACCTTTCTTAGAAGCTATACGACAAATTAGAAACGATAAAAATATTTCATCAGCATTAATTCATATGACCTATATTCCATATTTAAGTTCAGCAGGTGAGTTAAAAACGAAACCTACTCAACATTCAGTTAAAGAACTTCTCAATGCTGGTATTCAACCCGATATAATTATGTGTAGATCTGAACAACCAATAGATAATGATTCAATTTCTAAAATTTCTTTATTTTGTAATGTTAAAAAAGAGTCCGTAATTCCTGCATTGAATGCTAAATCAATCTATGAAGTTCCTTCATTGTATTCAAAATATGGTTTGGATGAAGCTTTGCTTAAACAATTGGGTTATAAGCCTAAAAATCACAAATTAAATTTAAAACCTTGGATAGATCTTCAAAAAAAAATTAAAAAAAGAAAACATAAAGTAAAAATTGCAGTAGTAGGAAAATACACAAATCTTAAAGATAGTTATAAATCACTAAATGAAGCATTGATTCACGGGGGTATAGAAAATTCTGCTGATGTAGATATTCAATGGATTAATTCTGAAAAAGAAAATAACATTAGTTTAATGAAAAAATTAAAAGGTTGTGGTGGAATTCTAATTCCAGGTGGTTTTGGTATACGCGGTATTAATGGAAAAATTAATGCCATCAAATATGCTAGAGAAAACAATATTCCTTTTTTTTGGAATATGTCTTGGCATGCAGTTAGCTGTTATTGAAATTGCACAAAACGTACTAAAAATTAAAAACGCTCATTCTTCAGAATTTAAGAAAACTACTAAATCAGTAGTTGGATTAATGACAGAATGGATAAATAAAAATAAGATCGAAAAAAGAGATAAAAATAGTGATAAGGGTGGAACTATGCGTCTTGGAGCATACAAAGCTGTTTTGAAAAAAAATTCAAAAATCTTTTCGATATATAAAAGTAAAGTAATTAGTGAGAGACATAGACATAGATACGAAGTAAATCAAAAATTTCTATCAAAATTTGAAAACAAAGGTTATTATTTCAGCGGTATGTCACCAGATGGATTATTACCTGAGGTACTGGAGAGTAAAAAACATAAATGGTTTATTGGAGTTCAATTTCATCCAGAGTTAAAATCAAGACCATTAGATCCTCATCCTCTTTTTGTATCATTCATAAAGGCTACAATTAATGATTAATATCAATTTAAAAAATTTTTCTATTTCAAATAATTCCCCATTTGTTTTAATTGCAGGCCCATGTGTAATTGAAAATGAAAGTCATTCATTGATGATTGCAGAAGAGCTATATAAAATATGTAATGATATTGGTATTAATTTAATTTTTAAATCTAGTTTTGATAAGGCAAATCGATCAAGTATTAATAGTGATAGGGGTATTAAGCTAGATGAAGCATTAAAAATCTATGAAAAAATTAAAACTAATCTAAATTTACCAATACTAACTGATGTGCATAATGAGGAGCAATGCAATCAATTAAATCAAGATAGTATTATCGATATTATCCAAATTCCAGCTTTTCTATGCCGTCAAACAGATTTATTATTAGCTGCAGGAAGTACAAATAAAATTATTAATGTTAAAAAAGGTCAATTTTTATCACCAACTGATGTTAAAAATATTTTCACAAAGATAGAAACTTCAAATAATAAAAACATAATGATAACTGAAAGAGGAACATCTTTTGGTTACAATACTCTAATAAATGATTTTAAAGGTTTAGATATTATGAAAAAATTTGAATACCCTGTAATTTTTGATGCAACTCATTCTGTTCAACAACCAGGAGGTATGGGTGATAGAAGTGGCGGTCAAAGAGAACATATTCCTTCTTTATGCAAAGCTGCTATATCTATTGGTGTAGCTGGTTTATTTTTAGAAACACATAATGATCCAGATAATGCGCCTAGTGATGGACCAAACATGATTAATATTAAAGAGTTAAAAAATTTATTAATTCAACTTAAAAAATTTGATGATATAGCGAAAAACAATGCCTAAAATAAAGAATATAAAAGCAAGACAAATAATAGATAGCAGAGGAAATCCTACTGTTGAATGCGATATAGAGTTTGAAAATTCCACCTTTGGAAGAGCTGCTGTTCCAAGTGGAGCATCTACTGGAGTGCATGAAGCTTTAGAATTGCGAGATAATGATAAATCCAAATATAAAGGTAAAGGAGTTTTGAAAGCAGTAGGAAATATCAATGATACTATTTCTAATGAACTAATTGGAAAATCATTTGAAGATATCTCTTCTTTTGATGATTTTTTGTTGAAACTTGATGGTACAGAAAATAAATCTAACTTAGGTGCAAATGCAACACTTGCTGCAAGTTTAGCTTTTGCAAAATGTTTAGCTTCTTCTGAAGGTCATGAATTATATTCTTTTCTTGGTAAAGAGCATAAAATGAGTCTTCCAGTTCCAATGATGAACATTATTAATGGAGGTTCACATGCTGATAATGATGTTGACATTCAAGAATTTATGGTTGCTCCTATTGGTGCAAATAATTTTTCAGAAGCACTTCAATATGGGTGTGAAATATTTCATTCATTAAAGTTACTTTTAAAATCAAAAGGCTTAAATACAAATGTTGGTGATGAAGGTGGATTTGCTCCTAACATAAATAGTTCTAGTGAAGTAATAGAAACTGTTTTGAAATCTGTAGAGGATGCAGGTTTTAAACCTGGAAAAGATATTTATCTTTCACTTGATGTTGCTTCGACTGAATTTTACAAAAATAATAAATATGATTTACAAGGAGAAAAAATTGTTTTGTCTTCTGATGAGATGATAAATTATTTAGAAAAATTGGTAAAAGCTTATCCAATTTATTCTATTGAAGATGGAATGTCAGAGGATGATTGGGATGGTTGGTCTAATTTAACATCAACAATAGGAAAAAAAGTTCAATTAGTTGGTGATGATTTATTTGTTACAAACAAAACAAGATTGCAAAAAGGCATTTCAGAGGGTGCGGGAAATTCTATTTTAGTTAAAGTAAATCAGATCGGAACTTTAAAAGAAACTTTAGAGTCGATACAATTAGCTAAAGAAAATAATTTTACTACTATAATTTCACATCGTTCTGGTGAGACTGAAGATACGACTATTGCTGATTTATCAGTTGGTGTTTCAGCAGGTCAAATTAAAACAGGATCTTTATCAAGAACAGATAGAACGGCAAAATATAATCAATTATTAAGAATTGAAGAAGCATTACAAGGTAAAGCAAATTATGCAGGATCTTCTATCTTAAATAATAAATAATTGACAGTTTCGAACTTAAATATGCTATTTGTATTATAAATGAATAAATCGTTAGTATTAAAAAATAAATTTTATTTTTATTTATCCTTTTTGTTTACTTTTTTTCTATTTGTTTATCTTCTCTATTTTCTTGTAAATGGCGAGAGGGGATTGCTAAAATATTTCAGTCTAAAAAATCTTAATTCTCAATATAATCAGGAATATATTTCCTTAAAAAAGAAAAATGAATTTTATCTTGATAGAATAAAAAGATTACAACCAAATACTATAGATTTGGACTATTTAGATGAGACATTTAGGAAAGTTACAGGATTTACTTCAGAAAATGAAACAGTTATAATTATAGAATAAATTGATTTATTTGACAAAAAATCACCCTAATTATAATTAAAGATTATCTTATGAAAAAACTTCAAAAAGCAGATTACATTAAAATGTATTCTTTTATGCTCAAAATTAGAAGATTTGAGGAAAGAGCAGCTCAACTTTACGGTATGGGTAAAATAGGTGGTTTTTGTCATTTGTATATTGGTCAAGAGGCAGTTGTTGTTGGTATATTAATGACAATTGATAAAAATGATTCAGTTGTGACTACTTATAGAGACCATGGCCACATGATTGCTAGAGGACTAGATCCTAAACGTATTATGGCAGAATTGACTGGTAGAGAAGATGGTTATTCTGCTGGTAAGGGCGGTTCAATGCATATGTTTTCAAAAGAAAATAATTTTTATGGCGGGCATGGTATTGTAGGAGCTCAAGTACCAATTGGAACAGGTATAGCATTCACACATAAATATAATGGAGAAAAAAATATATGCAGAACATATATTGGTGATGGAGCAATGAATAATGGACAAGTTTTTGAAGCTTTTAATTTAGCTGCTTTATGGAAGCTTCCTGTTTTATATATTATTGAAAATAATAAATATGGAATGGGCACATCTGTAGATAGAGCAGCAGCTGGATTAGATTTATATAAAAGAGGAGAGGCATTTGGTATTCCTGGTGAGAAGGTAGATGGAATGAATGTATTTTCAGTTATAGAAGCAGCAGATAAAGCAGGTAAATATGTTAGGGAAGGGAATGGGCCTTATATTATTGAAGTACAAACATATCGATATAGAGGACATTCAATGTCAGATCCTGCAAAATATAGAACGAAAGAAGAATTAGATAATTATAAGCAAACTGATCCTATTGAAATAGTTAAAGCTGAAATATTAAAGAAAAAAATTGCAACTAATGATGAAATTGAAAAAATTAATAAAGATACTTTAGAAGAAATAAAAAATGCTGCTGAATTTGCAACTAACAGTCCTTTTCCAAAGGATAGCGAGCTTTATACGGACGTTTATTTATAAACTATGAGCACAGAAATTTTAATGCCTGCATTATCGCCAACAATGACAGAGGGGAATCTGTCTAAGTGGTTAATTAAAAAAGGGGATACTGTTAAAGCTGGTGATTTGATTGCAGAAATTGAAACTGATAAAGCTACAATGGAAGTAGAAGCAGTCGATGAAGGTGTTGTTCTTGATCTTTTGTTTAAAGAAGGAGAAGCCAATATTCCAGTAAATAAAGCTATTGCAATTATTGGCGATCCAAATGAAAAAGTTGAAGTAAAAAAAGAGGCTCACATCGAAAAAGTGATTGAAGAAAAGAAAATTGAAAAAAATATAGAGACAAAAATTGAGAATAAGAAAGATGATATAATTGATACAGCATCACCTAAAATAGAAGAAGATACAAATTTAAGTTCTGAGGAAATTACCATGCGTCAAGCGATAAGAGATACAATGGCTGAAGAAATGAGAAAAGATGATAAAGTTTTCATACTAGGAGAAGAAGTTGCCGAGTATCAAGGTGCGTATAAAGTAACGCAAGGTCTTCTAGAAGAATTTGGCAAAGAAAGAGTATTAGATACTCCTATTTCTGAACATGGATTTACTGGATTAGCAGTTGGTGCAGCATTTAAGGGATTGAGACCAATCTTAGAATTCATGACTTTTAATTTTTCTATGCAAGCAATTGATCAAATTATAAATTCAGCTGCAAAAACACTTTACATGTCTGGAGGACAAATTAATTGTCCTATTGTTTTCAGAGGACCTAATGGTGCTGCAGCCCAAGTTGCGGCACAACATAGTCAGGATTTTTCTTCATGGTATTCTCAAGTACCAGGTTTAAAAGTTATTGCACCTTCTACTCCTTATAACGCAAAAGGTTTGTTGCGTTCTGCAATATCAGATCCAAACCCGGTAATTTTTCTAGAAAATGAAATTCTTTATGGATTAAAAGGCCCTGTTAATA
>CACGNZ010000038.1 GCA_902574475.1 uncultured Alphaproteobacteria bacterium
AATGAACTAGACTAATTCTAACTACTCCATCATTTACATCAATACCAAGTGCTTTAAGACATCTCCATGCATAAAAGTTATCATTTCTTAATGCTATTTTATTTTTCGTGAGAAAGTCAGAAATTTGTTTTGATGATTTAGTTTTAGATGTAAAGGCAATGGTTGGTGCACGGTTTTTATTAGAAATTTTATTTTTTCCAATTAAATTTAAATCTTTTCTCTCATTTAGGTAATTTAAAATTGGGTTTGCTATTTCTTCTTCATGTAATGATATTAGATTGTTAATTTTATCAATCTTTTCTAGGATTGTTATATTTGTGTTACCAAAATGGTGATTATATAAGTTTTCAAAATATTCATAAATTCCAATCAAGGATACTAATTCTTCGTGATTTGGTCCGCCGGGATTAATCGTATATGGATATTGACCTTCTAGAAATTCATGATTTTGATTTGGTAAATTTTTAAGCATTTCTTCTTTTCCATAAAGTAAAGCAAGATGTGGACCATATGTTTTATACAAACTAAAAGTATAGAAATCTACACCTAATTCTTTGACATTGGGGAAGCCATGTGGGGCGTATGAAACACCATCACCAATAACAATTATATTATATTTATGTGCTATCTCAGTAATCTTTTTTAAATTATTTATTGATCCTACAATATTTGAGCAATGTGTAACTGCTAAAATTTTTGTTTTTGTACTTATTAATTTTTCTAAATCAGATATTCTTAATTCATGATCATTAAGGTTGAATTTCCACTCAATTATCTTTGCTCCAGTGCTTTCTAATTTTCTCCACGGACTAATATTTGCTTCATGATCTTGGTTGGTAACAATTACTTCATCACCTGGACTTAATTGATTTTTTAGAGCATTTGATAAAACATATAAGTTTATTGAAGTTGATCCTCCAATTAAAATTTCATTATTTTTTGCATTTATCATTTTTGCAAATAATTCAGTAGCTCTATCCATATTTTCCCCTGCAATTTTAGACATAGCATAATCTGCATAAGGTTGAACTTTTGTAGATGTCATGAATTCTGTTAATTTATCAATAACATTTTGAGGAACATAACTGCCTCCTGCATTTTCAAAAAATGACCAATCTTTTGATAATGGATCATTAAATGCTGGGAATTGTGATCTCACGTAATCTATATCAAGTTTAATATTTTCTAGTGTCAATTTTTCCTCTTATTGTGTATTCTATTACTCTAATATAAAAATAAATAAATGAATAATTATTTTTAATTTTTTTTACGTATGATTGACAAACGTAAATTTTATATAAATGGCTCATGGATTGATCCAATTACAAAGAATGATTTTGAGGTTATTAATCCTTCTAATGAACAACCATACGAGATTATTTCTTTAGGATCTAAAAAAGATGTCGATTTGGCCGTAAGTGTAGCAAAGAATGCATTTTTTACATGGAGTAAGGTAAATAAAAAAGAAAAAATTAATTTATTAGAAAATTTACTTAAAATTTACAAAAGTAGATGGGATGAAATAACTCAAACTATGTCTGAAGAGATGGGGGCTCCTTTAGATTGGTCATCGTCAGCTCAAACTGCTTCTGGAGCTGATCATATTAATGATTTTATATTAAGATTAAAAAATTTTGAATTTGAAACTAAATTCAATAATAAATCAAATAATTATATTGTATATGAACCAATTGGGGTATGTGGTTTAATTACACCCTGGAACTGGCCTATTAATCAAATTACTTTGAAAGTAATTCCAGCCTTAGCTACTGGTTGTACAATGATATTAAAACCTTCTGAAATTGCACCATTATCAGGAATGCTCTTTGCTGAAATTATTGATGAAGCTGGATTTCCTGCAGGTGTTTTCAATCTAGTAAATGGAGATGGTGCTGGTGTAGGTACAGATTTGTCTTCTCATAGTGATATTGATATGATTTCATTTACCGGATCAACAAGAGCAGGAAAACTTATTTCTAAAAATGCTGCAGATACAATTAAAAGAGTTTGCTTAGAATTAGGGGGTAAAGGAGGTAACATTGTTTTTAGTGACTCTCATCCAGAAGCAGTAAGAGAAGGTGTGAGGAATATAATGAGTAATTCAGGCCAATCTTGTGATGCACCAACAAGAATGCTTGTTGAAAAATCAATCTATAAAAGAGCAATAGAAGAGGCTGCTGATGAAGCAAATAAAATTAAAGTTGATATTGCTTCAAAGAATGGAAATCATATTGGTCCAGTTATTTCTAAAACACAATATGATAAAATTATTGATCTAATTAAAAGTGGTATAAATGAGGGCGCTACACTTGTGGCTGGAGGTCCTGAAAAACCAAATGGTCTAGAAAAGGGTTATTTTGTTAAGCCAACTATTTTCACAGATGTAAATAATAATATGAGAATTGCAAAAGAAGAGATTTTTGGACCAGTATTATCTATAATTCCATTTGAAGATGAAGATGAAGCTATATCAATTGTTAACGATACATCCTATGGTCTAGGAAACTATGTTCAAACTCAAGATAAAGAAAAAGCTAAAAGAGTTGCAAGAAAATTTAGATCAGGAGGTGTTTATATAAATGGAAATAGCGCTGATCCAGGAACTCCCTTTGGCGGTTATAGACAATCTGGTAATGGAAGAGAGGGAGGTGATTGGGGTCTAGAAGAATATTTAGAAATTAAAACTATCTGCGGATGGGAATAATCTAAACTTTAATATTATTAAAATAATTTAATCTTCCTATTATTTCATCTCTTTCAATATAGTATCCTTGAAGATGTCTATTTCCAGAGTTTGGATCAAATTCAGTCCTCCCATGTAATACTCTTCTATTGTTAAAACAAAATATATCACCTGCCTCTAATCTAAAATTAATTTTAAATTTTTTGTTTTGAAGCAGTGATGCAAAATATTGGTATGCATCATAAAATTTTTTCATTTTTTTTGGATCAACATCAACTGCTCCCATTGCAGCCATACTAAATCGTATATCATTGAAATCATTATCTTTTGTAAGTGTTATTATTGGTGAATGAAGAATTCTGACAGCTTTTTGAGTGTAATCAGTATCTTTAAATTTTACATACGTTTTTGTTAAAATATTAAAAATATCTTTTTCATTTTTTTTTAAATAATTTGCAACTGCAAAACCATCTACAACAGATGATAATCCACCATTAGCTTCATTCACTAAACAATGAAGGAACTGATAACCAGGAGCATATTCAAAATAAGGTAAGTCGGTATGATTTCTTAATGCATCTGCCGTATAAGCAGTGTTATTTGGTTTTGGTATGTTAATAACTTCAAATGGTGTACCAAAAAATGTTTCTCTATGATGGCTTATTCTATTTAATATTTTGAATGCTGATTTTTTGCTAGTTGGTGCATTTTTGATTAATGCAAAACCATAAGTATGAAGTAAATTTAGCCATTTACTTAAATGTTTGTCATTTTTTATTACACTATTATGATCAATAATAATTTTCTTTAAATTTTTTTTTAATTTACCATCCCAAAAAACATAAGGTGATTTATATTTTCTATTATTTATTTCGGTATAACAATGATCTCTTAACCATTTTAAATTGAATTTGCTACTATGATCACCTTCACTCCAATCAATATTGAGTTTATTTTTTTCAATTTTATAATTTTTAGGAAATATATTTTTACTAACAGTTAAAATATTAAAGACTCGCATATTTGCAGTAGGATGTATTGCTGTTGGACAATTATCTCTTAACCACATAAAATGAAATTTACTTTCAAAATTATCTTTCCACAAAATACTTAAATGGTCATTCTTTTTTTCTAATTTTTTTACATGATATTTACTATTCATTTTCAAATATTTATATCTGAATAAATTATCTTAGTATATTTAACAAATTAATGAAATCTAAAAATAATAATCTTTTGGGAATTTCTTTCATGTTATTGTCCATGTTTTGTCTAAGTATAAATGATATCACGTATAAATATTTAAGCTTTCATTTTCCTGTATGGGAATCAATATTTTTTCGGGCACTAAGCGGAAGTATTATTGCAACTTTCTTAGCAATGTATTTTGGGTTTGATAAATTAAAAACTAAAAAACCATTTGGACATGCCATCCGGGCTCTTTCTGCTTCTGCTTGTGTGGTATTTTATATTTATGGAATTAATCATTTAATGCTCTCAGAAAATATTGCTATAGCACATTCTGCACCAATCATTGCTGCCTTTCTTGCTGTGCCAATACTTGGTGAGAGAATTGGGATTTTTAGAACTACAGCAATATTAATTGGTTTTATTGGTGTTTTAATTATAGTTAAACCTGGTACTGATTTATTCAAATTAGAAACTCTGTATCCACTAATATCTGCAGCATTTATGGCTTCAGTTTATTTATCAACAAGATCTGTAATGAGCACTGATTCTAGTGTTGCAATTGTTTTTTATTACTCATTTGCATTACTAATAACGTCTATTATATTTTTTCCAGATAATTTTGTTATGCCAAACACTATACAATTAATTTTTGCTATGAGTTTAGGTATAATGGGATCTCTAGGACATTTATTTATGTCACAAGCAGCAAAATATGCTGATGTAGCAATAACTTCACCTTTTGAATACTCATCTTTTATTTTTGTGGGTATCATGGGTTATTTAATTTATTCTGAGGTTCCAACTTTAAGTATTTATTTAGGAGGTACGATTATTATTAGCACTGGGATTTTTATTGCGTATAGAGAGAGAAAATCTCAATAATTAAATTTTCTCTGCTAAACAAACCCAATAAGGTGTTTTGTTTGAAAATTTAATATTCTTAAAACCACTACTTTTTAACATATTGATTATTTCAGATTTGCTAAAACGCTGTTCTAATCTTGTTCCAAATCTATCTAAAGCATCATTCTTACACATATAAAATGGCTTGGAACGATAATCAGAAAGAGGTATATTTTCTACATTGATGCCAATTTTTTCTAAAATACTTGATAATCTACTAAGAGGAAAATAAATTAAGTAGGCAATAAGATTACATAATCTCTTTTTTTGTTTTTGTGGTAATTTACAAATAAAATTTCTAATCAAATCACTTATTTTCCATACAAATCTAAACCACAAAGGCTTATTTTCAAAATTATAATATAAATAAAGCAGAAAGGGTGATTTGCTTTTTAATAATTTAGCGCAATCTTTTAGAGCTTTATTAGTATCTGGTATGTGATGTAATACACCTAAGCTATATCCAAAGTCTTGTGAATTAGCTTTAATTGAACAATCTTCAGTTGTTTCTTTAAGAAATTTAATATTATCAAATTTATCTAAATTTTTTTTTGCAACATTTATTGCTTCGCTAGGATCAATACAAAATAACTTCTTTACTCTTGGTGCTACAAATTGAGCCCAGCGTCCAGAGCCACACCCCATATCAAATCCTGAAGAATTTTCAGGTAATTGATCCCAAGGAAAAATTTCAAAATATTGATTGAAGCTTTTTACAAGTTCATTTTTTTCAATATCTGAAAAATTAAATTCTTTCCACTCATCTCCAAATTCGTTTATGACTTTTTGATTTCTATTCATAATATAATAATTAACTATTTATAGGAT
>CACGNZ010000039.1 GCA_902574475.1 uncultured Alphaproteobacteria bacterium
AATGGGTGAGGATAAAGATAAAATTAATGGCTTAAAAACTGGTGCTGATGACTATTTATCAAAACCCTTTGAACCAGAAGAATTATTTTTAAGAATTAATAATTTACTAGATTTATTTGAAAACCTTAAAAACAAAAAAGTAAAGATTTCTTTTGGAGAATTTATTTTTGATACATCTAATTTTAGATTACAAAAAAATGAAAAATTAATTTATTTAACTGAGAGTGAGAATAATTTACTAGTTAAGCTAATAAACAAAAGAAATGATATTGTTCTGAGAGAAGAATTAGCAGATCAAGAATTTGATGAAACAGAACTTAGAAAAGTAGATGTTCAAGTTACGCGGTTAAGACATAAAATTGAAATTAATGCAAAACAGCCACAATTTATTAAAACTATTAGGGGCAAAGGATATAAATTAATTTGTAATGAAATTTAATGATTAGAAAAATAATACCTTCTACGCTAATTGGAAGATCAATAATTATCATCTTTGTCCCTATAATTATTATAGTAATACTTACTTCTTTTGTATTCTATCAAACTTCATGGAGTATTATTTCTAAAAGACTAACAGAGTCTGTGGCTGCAGATATTAATGTTTTAGTTAAATTAATTAATAGTGATCTTACTGATAATGCAATTAATATAGCAAATCAGGATTTTAAAATGAAAATCAATATTATCAATGATAAACAATTATTGTCTTCAAAATTCAATTTAAATTCAGGAATTTTATCTAATAGATTAAATCAAGCCTTAAGTAATTTGAAAAAAAAGTTTGATTATGATCTGTCTAATCTTGAAGAAGGTGTTTTAATATATATTCAAATTAAAGAAGATATATTAGAAATTAATGTTGATAAAGATAGACTATATAGCGAAACTGCTTTTGTCTTTCTCCTTTGGATGATTTTTGCTTCTATTATTCTTTTTTTTATGTCTTACTTTTTGATGAGTAGACAATTAAGGCCCCTTAAAAGACTAGCAATAATTGCTGAGACATTTGGAAGGGGTTTAGATGCTCCAGATATTAAAACTGCGGGTGCATATGAAATAAGACAAACGGCCAATGCTTTCAATCAGATGAGGACAAGAATTAAAAGATTTTTAAAGCAAAGAACAGAAATGCTAGCTGGTGTTAGCCATGATCTTAGAACTCCTTTAACAAGAATGAAATTGCAAATTTCATTGATGAAAGATGAAAAAGCAAAATCTGAACTTGAAGTAGATGTTAATGAAATGACTTCAATGTTAGATAGTTATGTTAGTTTTGTAAAAACAGAATCACCTGAACCAATAGAAACAATTATAATAAATGAATTAATTTGTGATATTGTAAAAACCGTTGAAAAAAATGGTGTTGAGTTAACTATAATAGAGAAAAATACTATTCAAACTTCTGGTAGACAGATCCAACTTAAAAGAGCTTTCAATAACATAATTGATAATTCACAAAGATATGCAAAAAAAATTGAAATAATTCTTTATACAAATGAAAAAGATTGTGTCATTGAATTTAACGATAATGGTGAGGGTATACCGAGAGATAAATATGAAGATGTATTTAAACCATTTTTTACTTTAGATCCTTCCAGGAACAAACTTAAAGGAGAAAGTGGTTTAGGATTAACTATTACTAGGGATATTATTAGATCACATGGAGGTGATGTTAAATTATCTGACTCAAATCTAGGAGGTCTTCAACTTAAAGTTTTACTTCCTCTTTGATTTTAAAATAATTTACCTCCATTATTTACCGGTTTATCTGGAGACAATAAAACTGGTTCATTTTCTAAATCTGGCACACCAAGAACTAATACTTCTGAAATAATTTTACCAATTTGTTTAGGTTCAAAATTTACAACAGCTATAACTTGCTTATTAATTAATTCATCACTTTTATAATATTTTTGTAATTGTGCAGAAGTTTTTTTTATACCAACTTTTTCACCAAAATCTATTTTCAAAATAATGGATGGTTTTTTAAGTTCATTATATTCGTATGCTTCAATTACTGTTCCTATTCTTATATCTACATTTTCAAAATCTTTATAATTTATAAAATTGTGAGAACTCATGAAAATTTTATAACTTTTTCAATAGTGTTTAAATATTTATCTAAGGCACTCATTGTTTTTTCTAAACTTTCATTTTCATCATTAAACCAAGTGAATAGAGTTATATAATAAAGAGCAAAAATAATTTTTATTTTTATAATACCCTGAATACCGCTAGGATTAATATTTGCAAAAGTAGCAATTAAAATTTTGCTCTCAATTAATTTAGGAATAAGTTTTAATACTCCTTGTGGTCTAGACATAAAATAATTAATTATATTTTTTACAGAAGTTCTATATTCATTCAATATATCATATCTTGCCATCATAATTTCAAACAACATATCTCTCCGTGATGACTTTTCTATATTAACAAGATTTTTTTTTAATTGAAAATCAAAGAAGTCGTTAATATTTAATATTAAATCAATTTTATTATTCATATTTGGCACTTTAGTATTAGATAAAAAATTTTTAAGATTAATGTCTCTTAATTTTTTTTTCTCTAAATATTGTAAAGTTTTTTTTGCTAGAAATATTTTATTTTGATTCACTTATCTTTACCTTGTTGTTTTGCTCTTGTGTATGCTGCCTTAAAAACTTGATTAAAAATATTATCAACCTTATTTATTTTCATTTTCTTTATTCCTGCTTCGGTTGTACCTCTTTTAGTTGCAACAATTTCAACCATTTTTTCAGCAGAAATATTATTAGAGTTTAATAGATTTAAAGAACCTCTAAAAGTTTCATTAATTAAAATTTTAGCTGTGTTTTTGGAAAAACCTAAATTAATTGCAGATTTTTCCATAATATCAATTAATTGAAATATAAAACCGGGACCACTCCCTGATACAGCGGTTGCTTTATCTATAAAAATTTCACTATTAAAAAAAAGAGTTTTGCCGCTCAAAGAGAACAATTTATCAATTTCTTTAATTTCTTTTTTATTAATAGATTTATTCGTATAGATGCAATGAACACCCTCTCCTATTAATGCTGGCATGTTTGGCATAACTCTTACAATTTTGTTAATATTTAATAAATTATTTTTAAAAATTTCTGTTTTTTTGCCAGCTATTACACTTATTACAATAGATTTTTTTGTTAAAATTTACATTTTTTAATTCTTTAAAAACATTTGTTAATTCAAGAGGTCGAGTTGCAAATATTATATAATCAAGATTATTTTGATTATTGATATCATCAATTGATTTAAAAAATTTTATTTTTTTATTTCTATTTCTTTTTTTTAGAATTGCATATTTTTTTTTATCTATAACACTGATGGTGTAATTCATAGATTTAGACCATCCAGACATTAAAGATCCACCCATGTGACCACATCCAATTAATAAGATATTTTTCATCTATTTATAATATAGCAGTTTTATTATAAAAATTAAGCTCTACCAATAACTTCAAAATTAGAAAATTTTATAGCTTCTTTAGGAGGAATATCATCAAATAGAACCTGCTGAAAACTTGGATAAAATTTTTCACATTCATAAATTCCTATATCAACAAGATCTTCAAATTTTTTTGTGCAATGTTTCTGTTGAATTATTTGATAATAAAGTATGTCTAAACGCTGGTATACCATTTTTACTTGTTATATCAAAATGCCCAATCCATAAGTTCTCATTTATAAGTCCTAGTAGTTCATATGCCTTATTGAGTTTAGTTTCAGGAAACTTAATATCAAAAGTTATTGAAAAACTTAGCGCATTAATATTTTCAGACCATGTAAAATATAATCTGTACGCGCACCAATGGGATGCTATCTCAGCAACCAATTCATGATCAGCAGCTCTACTAAAATTCCATTTTTTTTGATGAATAACATCTTCAATGATATCTATGGGATTTAACAATATATTCTCATTTTCCATACACTATATAGTCATGGCACATATAATTAGTACTATATATTGATTACTAGATAGGACTCGTATTTTGCAAGGCAAAATCTATAAAAAGTGTGAATTAGTTGAGGATTCCTACCTTTTTGATTTCTTTTTAATAGTTTTTTTCTTTTTGAGTGTTTTTTTCTTGGATTTAACTGGTCTTGAAGATGTTTTTTTTAATTTTTCATTTTCCATTATTACTTTTTGCACCATTTTTTTCAGTACATCAAATTCATCTTTTTTAACGAGATTCATTTTTTTTATTATTTTGTTAACTCGTAAAGATACAATTGTTTCAATTTCCTCTTTAACACCTGAAAAAGTGCTCATAGCGTCAACTGCAAATTTTGATAAATCGGAAAGTATTTTGTTTCTATCAACCATGTTATAATATTAAATATAGATAAATGAATTTTATTCAACCATCAATAGATCCTGTCATCTTATCAATCGGTTTCATTGAAATAAGATGGTACAGTTTGGCATATATATTGGGATTTCTATTAGGAATTTATATTATTAAAAAATTAAACACACTTTATGGAAATCAATACACTAATAAAAATATAGATAGCTTTCTTATTTGGGCGGTATTAGGTGTAATTATCGGAGGACGAACAGGTTATGTTATTTTTTATCAACTTAATGAATTTTTAACTAATCCTTTTTATCTATTTGAAATCTGGAATGGAGGTATGTCATTTCATGGTGGGTTGACAGGTATAATAATAAGTACTCTAATATTTGCTAAAATTAATGGAAAAAATTTTTTTTACCTATCTGATTTAGTTTCAATCGTTGCTCCTATTGGATTATTCTTTGGAAGAATTGCAAACTTTATTAATACAGAGCTCATAGGTAGACCAACCGATTTTTATATATCAGTTATTTATCCATCAATAGATAATATGCCAAGACATCCTTCTCAAATATATGAGGCTTTTCTTGAGGGAATTATTTTATTTCTCATATTATTAATTTATTTTTATAAGATAAAAAAATACAAAATTTATGGAATAATTAGTGGTCTATTTTTAATACTTTATTCCATATTTAGATTTTTAATTGAATACGTCAGAGAACCAGATTTGCACCTAGGATTATTTTTTAATTTTATCTCAATGGGTCAAATGCTATGTGTACCTTTTTTTATTTTTGGAATATTGATAATTCAAAATGTCAAGCAAAAGAAAAATTAATAAAATAAAACTTCTTAACAATAAAAAAAGTTTTCGTTTAGATAAATTTATAGAATTGGCTCTATTCGCAAGTAATGGTTATTACTTAAGACAAAAACCCATAGGAAGAAAATTTGACTTCGTTACATCTCCAGAAATCTCACAAATGTTTGGAGAAATCATTGGCGTATATTTACTTTATAATTGGAAAGAAAAAATTAACTCAAAATTTAATTTAATTGAATTAGGCCCAGGTAAGGGAACCTTATTTAAAGATATCGAAAGAACTGCACAGATACTTCCTAACTTTTTTGAAAATGCTGATGTTAATTTAATAGAAATAAATAAAGAATTAAAAAAAATACAAAAAAAGAATTTAAATTATTTTAGACAATCAAAAATTAGATGGTCTAAAGCTTTAAATTTCAAATCTA
>CACGNZ010000040.1 GCA_902574475.1 uncultured Alphaproteobacteria bacterium
TCTTGATTTGCTAAAACTGCAGGAACTTTAAAATTACCAAAAAATGAACTAATACCTAGAACACCTAATACATTATAAATATTAGACCCCAGAATATTTCCTAAAGCGAAATCAATCTTTTTTCTAAAGGCAGAAACAATACCAACTGCAAGTTCTGGAAGGGAAGTTCCAAAAGCTACTAATGATAATCCAATTACTGAAGCTGGAACATTATAAGTTTTTGCAATATTAATTGCTGAATCAACAAGTAAATCTGCACCAAATACTAAACATGCTATACCTATAATAATTAATATTAATGAGATTGTTATTGAATAATCGTTTTTATCTATTTCTAAATTATCAATTTCTCCTTTTTTTATTTGAACATACATTAGATAAATCAATGATGTAGTTGCAACTAATCCAAAAATAAAATTAAAATAAAAAAAAGTCATAATAATTAATACAATTCCTAAAATAATATTTATCCAAGCTTGGTTAATTTGATTTTTATTTATATTTACAATTGGAAAAATTAATGTTGTAGTGGCCATTACAAGTATCAAGTTTGCAATATTACTTCCAACTACAGCGCCTAAAGCAAGATCCGAAAAATCATTAAGAACTGCATTAATGCTGCTTGCCAATTCAGGTAATGATGTTCCCCCAGCTACAATTACAACACCAATTGCAAACAATGAGATATTAATCTTTCTTCCAAAACTAACTGAACCTCTTATAATTATTTCAGCACCTAAAACTAGAAGCCCTAATCCAATTATTGAAAATAAAATATCCATTGAAAATTTTTAATTATTTAAGTTAGTTATATGTTTAAATTAAATAGTATATAATAAATAAATTTTTCTAAATTATGAACCAAAGTTTTGATTATATTATTATTGGTGCAGGTACAGCTGGTTGCATATTAGCAAATAGACTTTCAGAGAATGAAAACATTAAAGTACTTTTGATTGAGGCTGGAGGAAAAGACACTAATCCTTGGATACATATTCCGGGTGGTTATTTTAAAACAATGCATAATCCTAAAACTGATTGGTGCTTCACAACTGAAGAGGAAAAATTTTGTAATAATAGAAAAATGCTTATTCCAAGAGGAAAAACATTAGGTGGAAGTTCATCAATTAATGGGATGTTATATATAAGAGGTCATGCAAATGACTACAATTACTGGAGACAATTAGGTAATATTGGATGGTCTTGGGAAGACGTATTACCGTACTTTAAAAAATCTGAAGATTACAGAATTTCTAAAAGTGAATTTCATGGTACCAATGGACCCATCAAAGTAGAGAAAATTAGATCAAATTTTAAATTATTGGATTTATTTTTAGAGGCCTCTCAAGAATTTGGATACAAAAAAAATGAAGACTTTAACGATGGTGACAATGAAGGAATGGGTTATTTTCCAATGACAATTGATAAAGGGTATAGATGTAGTGCTGCAGTTGCTTTCTTAAATCCTATAAAAAATAGAAAAAATTTAAAAATTATAACCAAGGCACATGTTAAAAAATTAACAATTGAAAATTTAAAAGTAAAAACTGTAAATTTATGGAAAAACAATGAAGAATTTTCATATTCTGTAAATAAAGAAGTTTTATTGTCTGCAGGAACAATTGGATCTCCTCACATATTACAAGCTTCAGGTATTGGTCCAGGTAAATTATTAAATGAAAATAATATTAATATTGTAAAAGAAATTAAAGGTGTTGGAAAAAATTTAACCGATCATTTAATGTTAAGACCAGTTTATAAAATTAAAAACTTAGAAACATTAAACGATATATACCACAGTTTTACTAAAAAATTTTTAACAGGATTAAATTATTTTATTTATAAAAAAGGACCTTTAACAGTTGGAGCAAGTTACTTGTGCGGCTTTATTAAAAGTGATTCGTATTTAGAAAATCCTAATCTACAATTTCATATCTCGCCAGCTAGCACTGATTTATTAGGAAAAGCAGACCTACATAAATTTCCAGCATTCACTCCTACAATAACAAATATACAACCTACAAGTAGAGGCTCTGTAGAAATTAAATCTTCAGATACAAGAATTTATCCTCAAATAAAAATGAACTATTTATCTACTGATGAAGATAGGGAAATTGCAGGAAAATCAATTAAAATTGTAAGAAAAATAGTTTTAGAATCAAAAGCATATAAAAATTATGAACCAGAAGAATATAGACCGGGAATACAATTTAAAGATAATAAATCTCTAGCAAAAGAAGCAGGTAAATTTGCAAACACTATTTTTCATCCAGTAAGTACCTGTAAAATGGGTAATGATGAAAACTCAGTTGTAAGTGATAATCTTAAAGTAAAAGGAATAAACAACTTAAGAGTTGTTGATGCATCTGTGATGCCAACTATAACTTCAGGTAATACTAATGCGCCTACTATGATGATTGCTGAAAAAGCATCAGACTTAATTATTAACGATCAGAAATAATTATTGAACTACTGTATCTTTTGGATCAATTCCAGCAACTTCAACTGGGGCCTTCATAGCATCTCGTCTAAAAGGCTCTCCTAGTTCTTGATTTAGCATAACTTCGATAAAAGTAGTTATGCCTTCCATTTGATCCTTGCAAGATTGTTGCAATGCTTCTGTTAGTTCCTCTTGAGTATGAACCTTGACACCTTTAAATCCGCACGCTTGTGCGATCTTTGCATAGCTTAATTTAGGATCAAGTTCTGTTCCAACAAAATTATTATTATACCAAAGTGTAGTATTTCTTTTCTCCGCTCCCCATTGATAATTTCTAAAAATTATCATTGTAATATTTGGCCAACCTTCTCTATTACAAGAAGTCATCTCACTCATACTAATTCCAAATGCTCCATCACCTGCAAAGCCAACAACTGGTGTATTAGGACAACCAATCTTTGCTCCAATTACAGATGGAAAACCATACCCACATGGCCCAAATAAACCAGGTGCCAAATACTTTCTACCATTCTCAAATGTTGGATAAGCGTTACCAATTGCACAATTATTTCCTATATCACTTGATATAATTGCATCTTCAGGAAGACCTGCTTGAATAGCTCGCCATGCCATTCTTGGTGACATTTTCTCTGGTTCTCTATCTCGTGAATCTTTATTCCAAGATGTGCCAGGATCATCTTCTTCATGATCAAGGCCAGTTAATGTTTGAAGCCAAGCTGACTTTGTCTTATGAATTAACTCTTCTCTTTCTCTTCTATCTTTATCACCTACATTTGTTGTAAGGTTTTCTAAAATTTGTTCTGCAACTAGTTTTGCATCTCCACAAATACCAACACTTATTTTTTTTGTTAAACCAATTCGATCGGAATTGATATCAACTTGAATGACATCCGCATTTTTTGGCCAATAATCTATTCCATAACCTGGTAAAGTTGAGAAAGGATTTAACCTTGTACCAAGTGCGAGAACTACATCTGCCTTAGATATTATTTCCATTGCTGCTTTAGATCCATTGTAACCTAAAGGACCAACCGCAAGAGGATGTTTGCCAGGAAAACTATCATTGTGTTGGTATCCGCAAGCAACTGGAGCACTTAATTTTTCAGCAAGTTTTTTGCAATCATCAATAGCGTCAGCTAAAATCACTCCAGCACCAGATAAAATGACTGGGAATTTTGCGTTAGATAAAAGATCAGCAGCTTCTTTAATTGCTTCTGTTCCACCAGCAGGTCTTTCAAATTTAATTATAGGTGGCAGATCAATATCAACAACTTGAGTCCAAAAATCTCTTGGTATATTTAATTGAGCAGGAGCAGATCCTTTAATAGCTTTTGAAATAACTCTATTTAAAACTTCTGCAACTCTTGAGGGATCTCTTACTTCTTCTTGATAGCATACCATATCTTTAAATAAGTTCATTTGCTCGACTTCTTGGAAACCTCCTTGACCAATAGTTTTGTTAGCTGCTTGAGGAGTAACTAAAAGCATTGGAGTATGATTCCAAAAAGCAGTTTTTATAGGTGTAACTAAGCCAGTTATACCAGGTCCGTTTTGCGCAATACACATAGCGATTTTACCAGTTGATCTTGTATAGCCATCAGCCATAATTCCACCATTTGTTTCATGCGCAACATCCCAAAATGTTATTCCAGCTTTAGGAAAAAGATCTGATATTGGCATAAATGCAGATCCAATTATTCCAAAAGCATGTTGAATACCGTGTTTTTGTAAAACTTTTACAAAAGCCTCTTCTGTTGTCATTTTTGCCATATTAAATCCTTAATATATTATTCTTTCCTACATTAAATTAATTATTAAATGAACTACAATAATCTTGTTAGTTATTTATTAATTTTATAAAATTCCTATTTAATGAAAAAATAATTATTTACGATTGATAAAATGACGCTTCCTGGACAAGAGATTATTAAGGCTACATCTAAAACTTTGCCTAATCAACCTGGTGTATACCAAATGCAAGATGAAAAGGGTAACATTCTATATATTGGAAAAGCAAAAGTATTATCTAATAGAGTAAAGAATTATCTATCTTTAAATAACCTAACCAGAAGAATTCAAAGAATGGTTAGTCTAACTAAATCAATGAACTTCTTTGTCACAAATACAGAGTTAGAAGCAATCATACTTGAATGTAATTTAATTAAAAAACATAAACCTCGATTTAATGTTCTGTTAAGAGACGATAAATCATTCCCTTATATATTTATTTCATCAGAACATGATTTTCCTAGAATTGAGAAACATCGTGGTCCTCAAAAGAAAAAAGGTAGATATTATGGACCATTTGCAAGTCCAGATGCAGTAAATAGAACTATTAATACAATACAACGAATATTTCTTTTAAGATCATGCACAGACAAAGAGGTAAGTGCAGGAAATAAACTGTGCTTCAATTATTATCTTAAAAGATGTTCTGGTCCTTGCGGAGGAAAAATAACGAAAGAAGCCTATTCAAAATTAATAGAGGCAGCAGATGATTTTCTAAGTAGTGGTAATTCTCAAAAAATACAAAAAAATTTCACAGATCAAATGTATAAGGCATCAAAAAAAAATAATTTTGAATTAGCAGCATCTTTAAGAGATAGACTTAAAGCTTTAAGACATATTGAACAAAATAATTCAATTAAGATTAAGGATATAAAAAATGCTGACATTTTTGCAATAACATCAAATGAGGGAAAAACATGTATTTATGGAAGTTTTTTTAGAAATAATACATCTTATGGTGGCAAAGCTTTCTTTCCAGATCATGACAACTTATTAGATCA
>CACGNZ010000041.1 GCA_902574475.1 uncultured Alphaproteobacteria bacterium
TTACTTTTTCCAATCTTTTCTAAAATATCAATATTCCTTGCTAAGTTAATACTTAAGTTCTTATTTTTTTTAATTTTGGATTTATTGATATTTTTATTTTTGAAATCAGATACCGCAGCAGTAAAAATTCCTATATCAATTTTTGAAATTTTTTTAATTTTTTTGTACATTTCGTCTGCAGATTTTACTTTAACAAATTTTAAATTTGGTGGAGGGTCTAAATTTGTTGGTCCAGATACCAAGATTACTTTTGCTCCATGTAAAACAAGCTGTAAAGCAATTTCATACCCTTGTTTTCCAGAAGATTGATTAGAAATAAACCTAACTGGATCAATCATTTCAATTGTCGGCCCTGCTGTTACGAGGCATTTTTTATTTTTTAACAAATTAATTTTTTCTAGTCTTTGAACAATTTTATTTACTATATTCTTTGAATCATCAATTCTACCTAAACCAAATTCTCCACATTTTAGATTTCCAATTTTTGGACCAATAAACTCGTGACCACTATTTTTTAAGAATCTAACATTTTTTTGATTAATTTTATTTTGCCACATAAAACTATTCATTGCGGGGACAAACAAAATTTTTTTATTAGAGGCAAGTAGGGTATTTGATGCTAAATTATCTCCATATCCATTAGCAAACTTAGCTATAGAATTAGCTGTAGCTGGACATACAACTATTAAATCACTTTCTCTTGATAGATTAATATGAAGCATTTTATTTTTCTTTTCAACTAAATCAGTAAATATTCTGTTCTTAAGTAATTTTTTAATTTCTGATATTTTTAGATATTTCTTTGCCTCTTTAGTTAGTATGCAGCTTATTTTAACTTGTTTATTATGAAGTAAATTAATAATTTCTTTACATCTAGATGCAGCAATAGAACCAGTTATTATCAATAAAATTTTATTCATTATAACTTATAACCAGTATGTATAGCTACAATTCCATTAAATAAATTAATAGTTTCAACTTTACTAAATCCACAATCAAGTAGATTTCTTTTGAGCTCTTCTTGTGATGGAAATAAATCAATGCTTTCACTTAAATACTTATAAGCATTTTTATCTTTAGCAACTATCTCTCCTAAGATAGGTAAAATTTTTGATTTATAAATTTTATATGAACTTGATATCAAAGACGACTTAGGTGTACTAAATTCTAAGCAACAATATTTTCCACCAGGTTTAAGAACTCTATAAGCTTCTTTTAAAGATAATAGGTATTTAGTTACATTTCTTAGGCAAAACGAGATAATATATTTATCAAAGAAATTGCTTTCAAAATTTAACTTTTCTGCATTACCTATAAAATATTTTATATTTTTTTCTTTTTTTAATCTTTTTTTTCCTTCTAATAACATTGCTTCATTTAGATCTAAAAGATAAAGACTGGATGGTATATTTTTCTTTAGGATTTCGCTAGCAATATCACCTGAGCCCGAACCGACATCTAAGACAATTTCATTTTCTTTTATATCCATAATTTCTACAAATCTTTTTTTCCATAATCGATGCATACCTAAACTCATTAAATCATTCATTAGATCGTAGTTTTGAGCTACACTTGAAAATACATTTTGAACAAGTTTAGTCTTTTGTTTTGAATTTACTTTTGTATAACCAAAATTATAATCTTTTTTCATTATGCCAGAACTACCCGAAGTTGAAACTACAGTTAGAGGACTTAGTGTAATATTGAATCAAAAAATATCTAATATCAAAATTCATACAACAAAACTGCGCTTTAAAATTCCTAATAATATTATCAATATACTACGTAACTCCAAGATATCCAACATAAGACGGATTGCAAAATATATTATCATAGATATAGATAAAGAGTATTCTCTAATCATACATTTGGGAATGTCAGGAAGGCTAAAGACTGCCTCTTCAAACCACAAAAGAAACAAGCATGATCATTTTATTTTATATTTTTATGATAAAAAAATACTTATTTATAATGATCCTAGAAAATTTGGATTTATAGATATAGTAAAATCAAAAGACTTACAAAAACAAAAGTATATTATGAACCTGGGTGTAGACGCTTTGAGTCCAGATCTTAAGGCACAAATGATATTTAAAAAAATTTCTAAATCTGAGGTACCAATAAAACAGATTTTACTCAATCAAAAATTAATTGCGGGTATAGGCAACATCTATGCTTCAGAAATTCTATTTGATTCTAAAATTTCACCTCTTGTTTTAGGTAAAGACTTAGAAATTAGTCTCATTATGAAACTAATTAAGTCCATCAGAAAAATTTTAAAGAAAGCAATTAAATTTGGTGGGTCAAGTATACGTGATTATAGGTCTACTGATGGAACATTAGGAAGTTTTCAGTCTAATTTTAAAGTATATAATAAAGAAGGAAAAAAAATTGGGAATGACAAGGTTAAGAAGATCGTTCAGTATGGTAGATCTACATTTTATTGCCCAAAACTTCAAAATAATAACTAATTGGACAATAAATATTAATTGACTTAATTTATTTTGAATTTATAGCGGCATTATGGCTAACCATGTTTCAGCAAAAAAAAGATCTAGACAGAACAAAACTAGAAATACTATCAATTCTCAATACTTATCTAAATTTAGAACCGCTCTAAATAAATTTAAATCTTCTGTAGAAGCAAAAAATGAGGAAGAAATTCAAAAATCCTTAAGTAATGTCAACTCAATAATGGCCAAGGCATCAAAAAAAGGTATTTTTAAAAAAGAATACATATCCAGAAAGTTATCCTCCTTATCAAAACAAATTTCAAAAAAATAATTTTTTTTTAATTTTTTTCACTTTTCTTCTTGCTAAAAATACTTAAAGGGTGTTCATTAAGTTAATTATTTTGGTGATTTAATTTTTGCGACTTTTGGTTTTTTGCGCAAAATTATAAATATAAAAATCATCTGTTGGGGGAAAATGGATAATTCATCTAATATTTTTGAAGAAAATAATTGGTTATCCTTTAAGAAAGATTTAAAAAAAACTGCTGGCGATTCAGCTTATAATAATTGGTTAAAACATTTAAATTTTATATCATTAGAAGATAAAACTATCTCTTTTTCTGTACCAACTAAATTTTTACGCGATTGGATAGTAAATAATTATTCAGATAAAATTAAAGTTGAGGTCAAAAAATATGTAAAAGAATTTAATACTATAAAATTTGTAGTGAAGCCTAGTGGGGGAAGAATTGTTCCAGGAACTACTCGTACAATTAAAAGTAGTGATAATCACTGGAAGTCAACTATGGATTTACGTTCAAATCAATCATCAAATTATCCTAATGAGTTTGGTGCACCATTGGACCCAAGATTTACATTTGATAACTTTGTAGTTGGTAAGCCAAATGAATTAGCTTTTGCAGCATCTCAAAGAGTTGCTGAAGCAAATAAAATAACTTTTAACCCTCTATTTTTATGTGGGGGAGTGGGTTTAGGCAAAACACACTTGATGCATGCTATAGGATGGAAGATTAAACAACAACAACCTGATAGAAAAGTAATATATCTTTCAGCAGAAAAATTTATGTATCAATTTGTAAGAGCCTTAAGATATAAAGATACCTCAGCATTCAAAGAGCAATTTAGGTCTATAGATGTCTTAATGATTGATGATGTACAGTTTATAAGTGGCAAGGATAATACCCAAGAAGAATTTTTTCATACTTTTAATGCATTAATTGAGCAGAACAAACAAATAGTAATATCTGCAGATAAAACACCAACCGATTTAGATGGTGTGCAGGAAAGATTAAAATCTAGACTAGGTTGTGGACTAGTAGCTGATATACACCCAACTACTTACGAATTGAGATTAGGAATACTAATAGAAAAAGCACATAAAAGGGGAGTTGAAATTCCACCTAAAGTTCTAGAATTTTTATCTCATAGAATAATTTCTAATGTTAGAGAAATGGAAGGCGCATTAAACAGATTAGTTGCACATGCCACTTTAGTTGGCACATCAATATCAGTTGAAACTGCACAATTAGTTCTTCAAGATTTACTTAAAACTTCAAATAAAAAAATTACTATTGAAGAAATTCAAAAAAAAGTAGCAGAGCACTTTAATATTAGGATAACTGATATGCACTCACCAAGGAGATCTCGTTCTGTTGCAAGACCAAGACAGATTGCAATGTATCTAGCCAAATCTATAACTTCTAGATCTTTACCTGAGATAGGTAGGAAATTTGGTGGCAGAGATCATACAACTGTTATGCATGCAGTAAAAAAAATAGAAGAACTTAAGTTATCAGATGTTAATTTTAATGAAGATTTGGAATTATTGAAAAGACTTATAGATTCTTAATTTTTTTTATCATATGTTTAAGTATGAAATTTAAAATAACGCGTAACAGTTTTTTTAAAACTTTATCTCACCTTCAGGGAATAGTTGACAAAAAAAATTCATTACCAATCCTGTCAAACATTTTAATTGAAGCAAAAAATAGTCAATTAATACTATCATCAACAGATATGGATATTTCAATAATTGAAAAAATTGAATGCAATGTTTTAGAAGATGGTGCAACAACAATAAATTCTCAAATTTTATATGATATAGTAAGAAAAATTAATGAAAATAGTGAAATAGAAATAATTTCAAATAATGGAAAGATTTTAACCTTAAGAGCTGATGGTTCAAGATTTTCTTTGGCTTGTTTACCTAAAGAGGATTATCCAATAATCGATCAAGATAAATCTGGTATAAATATTAAGATTAATTCAAAAATATTATTCAAATTAATTGATAAAACTAAATTTGCGATATCTAATGAGGAAACAAGATATTTTTTAAATGGCTTATATTTTAATATCACTAATGAAAATAATAAAAAAATTGTTACTTTAGTAGGAACTGATGGCCATCGTTTAGCAAAATTTAGTCATGAAATTCAAGAAGATATTGATCAAATATCTGGTGTAATTATTCCAAAAAAAACAATTTATGAACTTTCTAAATTAGTATCA
>CACGNZ010000042.1 GCA_902574475.1 uncultured Alphaproteobacteria bacterium
AAAGAAATTGTTAGAAAAAAATGAAAGCTATGAAAAAAAATTAGCAAAAATGGCAAGAGCTGGTTTTAGCTATGATATATGTAAAAAAATATTAAGTTAATTTTCTTTAATATGAATCTTACCTTCTAATAATCTTGCAATTTGTTTGGTTGTTTTAAATCTTTCAAATGAAATTCTGATGATTGCAGTTAAAGGTGCTGCAAGAAGAACTCCAATAAAACCCCAAATCATTCCCCAGAAAATTAATGATAAAATAATCGTAATTGGATGTAATCCAAAACTCTCACCAAATATTTTAGGTTCTACAAAATTTCCTACTATTTGATGAATAATAGTAGGCAAAATTATAATTAATACAACCAGTGTTGGATCGTTATATTGAAGGAAAGCAATTGGTAATGGAAGTAAAACAGCAATTACAGAACCAATAACTGGAATAAAATTTAAAATAAATGTTAAGCTGCCAAAAATGAAGGCTAATTCTAAACCTAAAAACCAATAAATTAATCCTGCAGCAATACCTGTAAAAGCCGATGTTAAAAATTTTGTAAATATATATTTTTTTACTAATCTAATAATGTCGTTCCACTCATCAGATGTATTCTTAGGAGGAGTGCCAAGTAATAAAAAAAGGGTGATTATTACAACTAGAAGAAACTTTGAAATAAAATTCGCACTATTACTTAATATTATTGCTGCCCAATTAGTAATGGGTAACTCTGCAATTGTATTTCTAATTGTTTCTCTATCAATATCAATTTCGAATTCTTGAAGCTGTATGATGATTGCTTCTATTAAAATAATTACCTTTTGATTATAATCATCAGCTGACTCTAAAAATGTTGCGACTGAAGAAACAATAAAAGGAACTATAATTGAGAATAATAGTACAATTAAACAAATACTTATAAAAACTGCAATAAATCTATGAACACGAAGATTAATAGTCTGAAAATCAATTATTGGATCAATTAAAATTCTTAAAAGAAGTGCTAATACAAATGGAACCATTATAGGTTGAGAGAAATTCAAAATAAATGCAACAGCGATACTTGCCAATATAAAAAGGGAACCAGAAATTACGCGATTACTTTCGTTCATTATTTCTTAGTAGATTGAGGATTAAAAATTTCTGTTTTTTCGTCAGATAATTTTTCAACGTAAAGTGATTGACTCGGAAAAGCAAAACCAGCTTCATTATTTTCAACTATTTCTATTATTTTAACAGCAAGATTTTCTTTGATTTTTAAAAATTCTGCCCAATCATTAGTGACGGTAAATGTTTGCACTAGCATATCAATAGAACTATCAGAAAAACTATCTATTCGAACGTAGAAACTTGCATTTTGATTTTTTGCAAAATTATTATCTTTTTCAATTAAATTGTTTAATTGTTCTCTAATATTTTTTAATTGATCAATACTAGTTCTATATTCTAGTCCAATTAACCATCTTATGCGTCTATGATGTCTTCTGGTATAATTAGTAACAGACTGCTCAGCAAATTTATAGTTTGGCACCATCACTGGTGTGGAATCAAATCTTCTAACAAGGGTTGATCTAAATCCAATTTGCTCAACAACTCCTTCAACTTCACCAGAAACTAGAATTACATCCCCAACTGTAAATCTTTTTTCCATTAGGATCATAATACCACTAATTAAATTTTTAAATAAATCTTGAGCACCTAATGCAACTGCTACACCAAATAATCCCAATCCTGCAATTACTGGCCCAACTCTTATGCCCCATAATTCTAAAATTGCTACAGCACCAAGAACAATAACAAGAATTTTTAAACCTTTAAGTGTCCAATCAACTAATGGTTTTGAAATTTTTGACTCAAAGTTTTTTATTACAAATGAAAATGGTATAATCAATTGATGCAGTAGCCAGAATATAAAAATTGTTATTAAAGATCTGTTTAGTAAATCTAAAAAATCTTGATTATTATTAGAAACATCCAAGTACGAAGAAGCTATAAAGAAACCTAAAACAACAGGAAGAAATTTTAATGGTCCATCAAGTACTTCAATAACAGCGTCATCAATTTGATTGGAAGTTTTTGAAACAATTCTTGATAACCGATTAAGAATAAATCTAGCTATAAGCCTTCTGAGTAAATAAAAAAACAGGAAAATTACAAGGCTTACTATGATATCTGTAGCATTTATGCCAAAAACACCGTTATTCCAAACATCTAAAAAAAGGTCTGTAAAGCTATTGAATGTTTCCATAAGCGATATATTTACTACTCACTAACATGAAATTTAAATTTTTACTTGTTTTTTTGATTATGCTTAACTTAAAGAATACATTATTAGCTAATGAAACAGTGAATTTATACGATTTTTCATTTGAAGATATAGACGGGAATCAAGTAAATCTAGAGAAGTTTACAGGTAAGCCAATTTTAATAGTAAATACAGCTTCAAGATGTGGCTTCACTCCACAGTATGAAGATCTTCAAAATTTATTTATTAACTACAGAAAAAGTGATTTAACAATAATAGCTACTACGAGTAATTCATTCAATCAAGAATATTCAGATACTGAAGATATTAAAAAAATATGTTTAGTTAACTACGGTGTTGGTTTTGTTACTTCATCGCCAATGGATGTTAAAGGAAGTAGTGCCCATCCAATTTATGCCTGGATTGACAAACAGTATAACGAAAAACCAAAGTGGAATTTTTATAAATATCTTTTTGATAGAAATGGACAGCTCGTTAAAACTTGGTCTTCTATGACAAAACCAGATAGTACAAAAATTACAGATCTAATAGATCGATTAATTTAAAAAAAAAGGGCAAATAAATTTGCCCTCTTCTTATAATTATTTTTATTAAAGGTTACATCATGCCGCCCATGCCGCCCATGCCACCCATGCCGCCCATGCCGCCGCCCATGTCAGGCATTGCAGGTGCTGCAGATTTATCTTCAGGAGCATCAGCTACCATAGCTTCAGTTGTAATTAGTAAACCAGCTACAGATGCTGCATCTTGTAGTGCAGTTCTAACAACTTTAGTTGGATCAATTATACCAGCATTTACCATGTTTGTGTATTTGTCCATTTGAGCATCATAGCCAATATTATGATCTTTACTTTCACGAATTTTACCCGCTACTACTGCCCCATCAACACCAGCATTTTCTGCAATTTGTCTCATTGGATTAAAGAGCGCTCTTCTTACTATATCAACGCCAATCTTTTGATCATCATTAGCAGTTTTAACTGATTTCAAAGAATTAGTAGCATATGCAAGAGCTGAACCACCGCCAGGTACTATGCCTTCTTCAACGGCTGCTCTTGTTGCGTGCATTGCATCTTCAACTCTGTCTTTTTTCTCTTTAACTTCAACTTCTGTAGCACCACCAACTCTGATAACAGCTACACCACCTGCTAATTTTGCAAGCCTTTCTTGAAGTTTTTCTCTATCATAATCAGAAGTTGTTTCTTCAATTTGTGCTCTGATTTGATTACATCTACCTTCAATGTCTTTCTTTTTACCAGCTCCTTGAACGATAGTAGTATTTTCTTTATCAACAACTACTCTTTTAGCAGTACCTAGCATTTCTAGATTAACATTTTCTAACTTTATACCAAGATCTTCACTTATAACTTGGCCGCCAGTTAAAATTGCAATGTCCTCTAACATAGCTTTTCTTCTATCTCCAAAACCTGGAGCTTTAACAGCAGCTATTTTTAAGCCACCTCTTAGTTTATTTACGACTAAAGTAGCTAAAGCTTCACCTTCAATATCTTCAGCTATAATTAATAGTGGCTTAGTAGATTGAACAATAGATTCAAGTAAAGGTAACATTGGTTGTAAACTTGATAATTTTTTCTCATGAAGTAATACATAGCAGTCACCAAGTTCGGTGATCATTTTTTCTGCATTAGTAACAAAATATGGTGAAAGATAACCTCTATCGAACATCATACCTTCAACAACATCAAGTTCAGTATCTAAGCTCTTTGCTTCCTCTACGGTAATGACACCTTCTTTACCAACTTTTTGCATTGCACTTGAAATCATTTTACCTACTTCAGCATCACCATTTGAAGCGATAGTGCCTACTTGTGCAACTTCCTTATCAGTTTTAATTACTTTAGATTTTTTTCTAATTTCATTAACTACAGCATCTACAGCTAAATCAACTCCTCTTTTTAAATCCATAGGATTCATTCCAGCTGCAACAGCTTTCATTCCTTCCGTTGCAATTGCTTGTGTTAATACAGTAGCAGTAGTTGTTCCATCACCAGCAATATCATTAGTTTTACTAGCAACGTCTCTAACCATTTGAGCGCCCATATTTTCAAATTTATCTTTTAATTCTATTTCTTTAGCAACACTTACACCGTCCTTGGTAATTCTTGGTGCTCCAAAAGATTTATCCATAACTACATTTCTTCCTTTAGGTCCTAATGTAACCTTTACTGCATCAGCTAGCTTGTTAACACCTGTTAACATTTTTGATCTAGCATCTGATCCAAAAAATATATTTTTTGCAGACATTTTTTTATCCTCTCTTAATTACTATTTCTTTTTCTTACCTGAAGTTATAATTCCCATGATGTCAGACTCTTTCATTATCAGAAAGTCGTCACCATTCATTTTTACTTCAGTACCAGACCATTTTCCAAAAAGTATTTTATCTCCTTTTTTGACATCCAAAGGTACTAGTTTTCCTGTTTCATCTCTTGCTCCAGAACCAATTTCTAATACTTCACCTTCCATTGGTTTTTCTTGGGCAGTATCAGGGATAATTATTCCCCCTGCTGTTTTTTGATCAGAGTCTACTCTTTTTACTA
>CACGNZ010000043.1 GCA_902574475.1 uncultured Alphaproteobacteria bacterium
AAATATTCAAAACGATCTTTCTTTGGATAATTTTTCAAAAGATATAGAAACTTTATTAAAAATTTTAATAAAAACTAAGAATATTTCAAATCAATGGAATGGAGAACTAATATTCATTTATTTGCCATCGATCATTCAAATGAACAATATGGATAGATTGAAGTTTCACGAAGAATTATTTGATAAAATAAAAAAAGAAAACATTGATGTAATTAATATAAAAAAGCTAATATTAGACATACACCCCAACCCTTTATCGTTATTAAGCAATGATACGGGGGGACATTTTAATCAAATTGGATACAGTCTAATTGCAAAAGAAATTCATAAAACTATAATTAGTAATTTTAATTGAGTTGTATATTACTTATATTTTTAATGGTAAATTAAATTATGAAAATTTTAAATATATTTCCACTTACGTTAGCACAAGATACAATAATATTAGATGAAATAGAAAAAAAAAAACTTATCGAAGAAATAAAATCAATGAAAGGTTTAAATCATATAAGTAAAGAAAGTAACTATGCTTGGACTGGTGATACTAAAGGACATGAGTTTTTATTTTCAAATAATTTATTTAAAAATCTTGCAAGTAAAATCTCACAATCAATAATAAAATATTTAAGTCTTTTAGAAATTAATACTAATCTTCTGGATATTTATTATCAACGATCGTGGGCTACATTAACTGAAAACAAACAAAGTATTAATTTTCATACACACTCTCAATCAAATATAAGTTTTGCATATTATCTTTTAAAACCAGAAGATTCTGGAGGTATAATTTTTAGATCAAATGATTTACAAAATGAAGTAGCAAAAAATATTTTTACCAACAGTAAACTAGAAAAATCTTTAATTACGAAACCTAATGCTTATAATTCTGATAAATCAGTATTTGATTTGAAAGAAGATTCAATAATAATCTTTCCTTCAAAAACGCCGCATGCGACTACACCAAATAATTCTGGTTCTCTTAGAATATCAATATCTGGGGATATTACTTTAATGTTAAAGGATAGTAGTGGGTTTGAACATCTGATGCCTAATTTTACTAGTTGGACAAAGTTTTAAATATATGACATTTAATCCTATAGCCGCACAAAACGTTGTTGAGTCTTCCAGAATACTTGATAGTAATAACGCAAATGCAATAGATCTTGGATCTCAAACCTCTGTTATAAACAATAATTTTTTAGAAAGTATTTTAAAAAATAATAAGTTTTTAAACAAAAAACAAAAAGAAAATATTAATAAACTAAAAAGAAAAAAAAATTTTACAACAAGTGAATTTTTTTTATCATTAGGATATGTAAGTTATTCATCTATCGACATTAATGGAGCTTATAACAGCCATAAATTTGATCTAAATAAAAATATTTTTGAAAAATACAATTTTAAAGAAAAATTTAATTTAGTAATAAATAATGGAACAGGAGAGCATATATTTGATCAATATAATTTTTTTTTAAATTTTCATAACTTAACGAAAATTAATGGATTGATGTTAAGTATTCTGCCGTTCATTGATTGGATAAATCATGGTTTTTATAATTTCAATCCTATATTCTTTGCTGATTTAGCTGCATCAAATAAGTATGAAATAGTTAAAATTTCATTTGCTAATAGAAATGGAGCAGAACTAACCATTGATAAAAACGACTATGAGGTTTTATTTGAACAAATAAAACCGAACACGAGTGCAACAAAGTTCAAACGATCATTAGAGTACATTAAAGAAAAATTAGGTATAAATATTTTGCTTGTTGTTATTTTGAGAAAAAAACTTGATTGTGATTTTAAAACACCCTTACAGGGTAAGTATCTTCAAGATATTAATAATGAAAAAACTGATTATAGTGATCAAACAGCCGGAAGTGCAAATGCTGCCCATCAGGTATCTGATAATGTAAAAAGGGAATGAGTTATAATAAAAAAATTATTTTTCTAAAAAATTTCTATAATTAAATAATTCAAAATTAAATTCTCCTATAATATTTATATATTTTCTGTAGTGACTTGTTTTAGATCTTTTAGTCACACCATGTATTGAATAAGGAGAGTTTAAAAACATAACTAATCTATTTTGTTTATATTCTATCTCTTCAATTAGATTTACATTCTCTTCTCTAATCCTAGATTTTCCATAAAAACTTGGTTTATTTTTGAATGTATGAGCAGTAAGATTTCCTCCAACAGAATCATCACTATCATCTTTCATGTATAATAGTCCTGCATAAAATTCTACAGGGTTATCTAAGTGCGGCTCAATTACCGATGTATCTCCAGAAGTTGGGGTATTAATTACAAATTGACAGTCAAGATTAAAATGATTTTTATTTTCAAACCGGATTCCTATATTATTTTCATTAAACAATTTATTTTTTTCTACCTTATAAATTTTTCTTATTGAATCGCCAAAAATTTCATAAAATTCTTCTAGAAATTTATAGCTGGTGTGATATTTTATAAAATCTTTCCATTCATTTGCTATCTCATTATCTCTTAGAGACTGATAAGCATTATATCTATATGCATAATTTTCTTTGTATTCATTATTAGATATAATCTTTTCATACTTTGGAAAATTTTTGTTTAAGATATCATAAATGTCCCTAGGTAAAGCATCATCTATAATTATATATGGGAATTTTTCAGTTCTGAGTTTAATTTTTTCTTTATTCTGTAATACGCTATACATAATATATTTATATAATGTAAATTAGTTTATAACTTATTTTAATGGACTTACCAATTGTATTGTACACTGATCACATAGTGAATAAGACTGTTTGCTATAATTTTGCAAAAGGTACAAACTCTTTGTTATGTCATGTAGATAATTTTAAAGAGTATGATAAGACAATTGCCACATACGGCGTATTAAGGGGTACTTATGAAGTAATAAAAAAAGTAAAAAACTTTTATTATATGGATCATGGGTATTTCAATCAATCCACAAGAGTTTTCAAAAATAATAGAACAAATGTAATGAATTTAAATGGATATTTTAGAATTGTTTACAATAATTTTATTCATAATGGGAAAGGCAATTATCCAAATGATAGGCTAGAAAAACTAAATCTTAAAATTCGTGATCAAATCAAATCTGGGAATCATATAATATTGTCTGAACCATCAGAAGCAATGAAAAAATTATACAATGTACCTAATTGGGTAAATAACACAAAAAAATTAATAAAAAAATATTCTGATCGTAAAATAATTATTCATAATAAATTTTCTGAACTCTCACTAAACGATTTGTTATTGGACGCTTGGTGTTTTGTCAGTCTTCAGTCAACCGCTGGTTTTAAAGCTATGTTAAATGGTGTACCGGCATACTTTACAGATAAAACACTAAGCCACATAGGTAAAATCGAAGAAATAGAAAATCCCGTTATTAACTATAATATTTTTAGTAATCTTGCTTATGGGCAATGGACTCTAAAAGAAATTGAATCTGGTGAAGCTTGGGAAATTATAAAAAAAAATGATCTGTATTAATTTAAATTATTTCAAACTTATTAATTTTTTATTTGTATTCTGACATTAAAACTTATTACAATTCTTTCTTCTTCAGATAAATTTGCATTAACAGAATGATCTAGGAAACTTGGAAATAAAACTAGTGCTCCTTCACTGGGAGTTATCCCATTAACTTGTGCATTCAATGAGTTAGGTTTATTTGCATTTGGATGAGAATAAACAGGAGCAGGTCGTGGATCATAAAATATTATATCACCACAATTTTTTGGTGCCCTTACATAATATGCACCGCTTATACTGCTATTTCCATGCTGGTGTCTTAGATTTGTTGCTCCTCCAATATTTATTATTGCCCACATATTATTAATTTTAATTACTTGCTTTATATTATCCCAATCCATATCTCTCATTACTTGCTCAATCATAGGTGAAATAAATTTGATAAAATTTTGAGGTTCTTTCTCATTCAAATCGAAGTCTTTTGAGTGCCAACCTTTTATATTACT
>CACGNZ010000044.1 GCA_902574475.1 uncultured Alphaproteobacteria bacterium
TTTCTTTATTTGAATCTAATAACAAACAAAGAGAAGGAAAAATGATAAAACCTAGTGGTAAAAAGAAATATGGAGGAAATAAAAGTGATGTTAAAAGTCCTAATATAAAATAAATTAAAATACTCAATTATTTTTATGTACTTCAACTATTTCAATTTTTCTATTGTTTGATTTAATAATCTTTATAGAAAGATCATCATTATAAGCTATAACTTCGTTATTATTGGGTATCCTATTAATTTTTTCATAAACTAATCCGCCTACAGAAGTTGTTTCATCATCTTCATTTTTTGGAATATTTATATCAAAATATTCTTCTAAATCTTCCACTCTATAGCTAGCATCTACAGTTATTGAATTATCTGATTTTTTATAAACTAATTCTTCTTCATCTTCAGCATCATGTTCGTCTTCTATCTCACCAACAATTTCTTCAACTAAGTCTTCTATCGTGACCAATCCATCTACACCCCCAACTCCATCAACAACAAGTCCTATATGAATCCTTGATGATCTCATAGTTTTTAATAAATCTAAAATTGGTGATTTTGGAGCAACATATATTACATCTCTTATTATTTCACTCATTTGAAATGTATCCTGTGATGACTTAATAAAATCTTTTATATGAAAAAAACCGATTACATTATCAATATTTTTTTTAAATACTGGAATTCTGGAATGTCCCTCTTCCTTAATAACTTCTAAAATATCTGTGTAAGATTTATCATAATCTAAAGCTATTATCTCACTCCTTGGTACCATTAAATCTTCAACGCTTTTATCATTCAAATTCACAATATTTTTTATTAGGTTTTTTTCATTATTATCATTTAAATCCTCGAGATCATTATTGTCTTGATCATTAGCTATAAAATTTAAAATATCTTCTTTAGTTGAGTCATTAGATAATAATTTTTTAATTATCCAATTTTTCCAGCTAGATGTTTTATCAGAATTACTTGTATTCATTAAATTATATAAGGATCATTGATACCAAGTGATCCTAAAATTTTTATCTCCTCTTTTTTCATTTTTTCAAAATCTAGATTTTTTTTATGATTGTATCCGTTAATATGCAATAAACTATGAATCAATAAGTGGTTATAGTGATTATATATATTAATTTTATTCCTATGTATAAATTTTTCAATAGTATCTATAGAGAAAAAAATATCACAATATATAATTTTTCCAAGACTTTTATTTGTATTCTTTGTAAAAAAAGTAAGAACGTCTGTGTCAGATCGTTTATTTTTATAAATTTTATTTAGTTTTATCATCTTTGATTTATTAGTTAAGATTATATTTAATTCAAATTTATAATCATTTTTAAAATAAGATCTCATCTTATTAATAGTTTTTTTCGTAATAATCTTAATTCTTGGTATTCGCCTTGGCCATTTTTTTGATTCCGAAAAAAAATCAACTTTTATTTTTTTCATATGCATTGATAATTTTTTTTACTAAATCATGTCGTACAACATCTTTTTCTGATAATTCAATAAAGCCTATTTCATTAACTTTGTTTAATTTTTTTAATGCATCTTTAAGTCCTGAGTCTTTTTCACTTACAAGATCAATTTGCGTAATATCCCCCACAACTACCATTTGACTATTTTTACCTAATCTTGTTAAGAACATTTTCATTTGAGTTTTTGATGTATTCTGAGCCTCATCTAAAATTATAAAACAATCTTCAAGTGTTCTTCCTCTCATAAATGCAATTGGTGCAATTTCAATTGTGTTATTAAGTAATTTTTTTTCTACTTGCTCATAGGGTAACATTGAATATAGGGCGTCATAAATAGGCCTCAAAAAAGGGTCGACTTTTTCTTTTAAATCTCCTGGAAGAAAACCTAATTTTTCTCCAGCTTCAACAGCTGGTCTGGATAAAATAATTTTATTTACTTTGCCATCTTGAAGAGCGGAAACTGCTTTGGCTACAGCCAAATAAGTCTTTCCTGTACCAGCAGGGCCAATAGCAAATGTGATATTTTTAGTATTTAGCAATTGAAGATATTTATTTTGTATTTCAGTTCTTGGTATTATTTTTCTTTTTTTAGTTTGAATAAATAAATCCATCTGTTTGTCTGACTTAATATTCATAGATATTAAACTTTTAATATCTCTAATTCTATCCTCATCTATTTCAGCTCCATTTTGTGCTTCTTTAAATAAATTAAGAATTGTCTCTTTTGTTTCAAAAACAGATTTTTTATTGCCTGAAATTTTTATTTTATTTCCACGATACTGAATCTTAACTTCATTAATTTGTTCTATAAGTGATAAGTTTCTATCGTTAATTCCAAACAAATTACTTAAAATTGTATTATCTTCTAATTCTAATTCTAAATTTTCATTTTTATTTACTATATCTGACATTCAAGTGCAAAATTAGTTGAATTTGTAATTTTAACATTCATAATTTGATTTAATAAATCTTTTTTCGAGTTAATAAATGTACTTTGATTATAGATTGTACGACCTATAAATTGATCTTTATGCCTGCCTATCTTTTCAAATAATACTTCCATCCCTTTATTAACAAATGATTTATTAAAATTTATCTGTTGTTGTGTAAGTAATGATTGTAATGCACTTAAGCGAGCCTTTTTATCTGACAAGCTAATATTATCTTTATTTTGAGCAGGTGTTCCTGGTCTTGGGCTATAAATAAATGAGTAAGCAATAACAAAATTTACTTTTTCAATAAATTTCATTGTATCTTCAAAATCTTTATCTGTTTCTTCAGGGAAACCGACAATAAAGTCTGATGAAAGAGCAATATCAGGGCGAACATTTCTTATTTTTTCAACTATTCTTACATAATCATCAACTGTATGTTTTCTGTTCATTTTTTTTAAAATTTTATCTGAGCCAGATTGAATAGGAAGGTGAAGAAAAGGCATAAGCTTTGAATTATCAGCATGGGCATTTATAAGAGAATCTTTCATATCAATAGGATGAGATGTCATATATCTAATCCTCTTAATTTCTTCAATTTCACCTATCTTGTTAATCAAATAAGCTAGATCTTTTGATTTTCCATCAGAGGCAATACCGTGATAGGCATTAACATTTTGACCTAGTAAAATTATTTCTTTTATTCCATTTGATACATATTTTTTTGTTTCTTCTACTATATCATCAACTGGTCTAGAAAATTCAGGTCCTCTTGTATATGGCACTACACAAAAAGAACAAAACTTATCACAGCCTTCTTGAATAGATAAAAATTCAGAAGATAAATTAGAAGATTTGAAAATTAAGTTTTTAAATTTTTCATTTTGTAAAAACTCACTATTTTCTATTTCATCCACTTTACCAATCATATCAGGTAATTTGTGATATGATTGAGGTCCAACAACATAATCAACTGAAGGAGATCTTTTTTTTATCTCAAGACCCTCAGCTTGTGCTACACAACCTGCAACTACTAATTTCATATTCTTTTTTTTGTCTTTAATTTTTTTTACTCTACCAATATCAGAATAAACTTTTTCAACTGCCTTTTCTCTAATATGACAAGTATTCAAAACAGTTAAATCTGCTTTAGAAATATCTTTTGTTATTTTATATCCTTTATTTGAAAACAAATCTTTAATACGATTACTGTCATATACATTCATCTGACAACCATAAGATTTTATATAAATATATTTATCACTCATTATTAATATTTTTTATGAAGCATTTAGCATGAATATTTTTGTCATTATACCTATAATAGTTATGTCTAAAATTTAAAAAGACAAAGTTGTTTTTTTGATAAAAATTTATTGCTTTTACATTATCTTCAGCAACTTCAATGAAAATCTTTGAAAAATTAAGATTATTTGTTTCAATATAATTTAATAATTTTGTTGCAATTTTTTTTCTTCTTTCATCTTTTGATACAAATAAAATATGCAATTCTAAATCATATTCTTTATCATTTTTAATTGTATCACCGATTAAGACTCCTAAAAGATTATTATCCTCAAA
>CACGNZ010000045.1 GCA_902574475.1 uncultured Alphaproteobacteria bacterium
ATTGCATTAATAAAAAATAATTCACCAATATTTGGTATTATATATGCGCCTGCTAAGTCTTTGCTTTATTATGCTTTAAAAAACAATGGCGCATATAAATTAATTTCAGAGTCAAATATTGAAACAACTAAAGATTTTATAAAAATAAATTCAGTAAAAGACAAAAGTAATTTAACAAAGGTTATTGGTAGTCGATCACATTCTAATAAAGATTTTGATAATTGGATAAATGATAATTGTAATAATTTTGAGTTAATCCAAATTGGTAGTTCTCTTAAATTTTGTTACTTAGCTGAAAGTAAGGCAAATATCTATCCAAGACTAGGTCCAACTTCAGAATGGGATATTGCTGCGGGACATATTATTCTTGAAGAGGCAGGAGGTTCAGTTAAAGATTTTAATAAAAATATATTACTATACAACACGAAAGAAAGTGTTATTAACCCTAATTTTATCGCTAAAATATAAATTATAATCATATGAAAATACTTATTTGTGGTCTTCCTGGTGCTGGCAAAACTTGGTTAGCTGAAAGGCTTATTAAAGTAATTGATAATTGTGCTTGGTATAACGCAGATGTAGTCAGGAAGTCAGCAAACGATTGGGATTTTACGATGGAAGGTAGAATAAGACAAGCCAATAGAATGAAAACATTTGCCGATTTCGAAAAACAAAATGGAAGATGGGTAATTTGTGACTTTGTTGCACCAACTGAAAAAGCAAGAGAAGCTTTTGAGCCTGATTTTGTTATCTGGCTGGATACTATTAAAGAAGGTAGGTTTGAAGATACAAATAAAATGTTTGAACAACCAAATAATACTGACATAAAAATAACTAAATTTTTATCAGATGAAGAAATAGAAAATCTAGCAAAGGAGATTAAAAATGTTTGATTGGAAAAAACCAACAGTACAAATGTTAGGTAGATGGCAACCATGGCATGACGGACATACAGAATTATTTAAAAGAGCACTTCAGAAAACAGGTCAGGTATGTATTATGTATCGTGATGTGGGAGGTGTAGATGCAGGTGTAGAAGGTCAAGCTGACAATCCATTTCAATTTGAAGAAGTAAAAGCAAAAATTAATGAAGGTTTAGCTCAACATGGTTTTACTGATGGCAAAGAATATGTAGTTGTAAAGGTCCCAAACATTATTGATATTTCTTATGGAAGAGGAGTTGGTTATTCATTTACAGAACATGATTTAGGAAAAGAAATACATGATATCTCGGCAACAAAAATTAGAAATGAAATGAGAGTTAAAGGGGAATTAAAATAAGCTAAATTTTTTCTCCTGCTGGTTTTCCATATCCAACATTTTTTTTCCCATATCGTCTTACTCTTACATTACATTGTTCTGCATGACCTATAAAACCTTCTAAATGTGAAAGTCTAGATCCATATTCTCCGATTAGAGTTGCAGCTTCATCTGTCATAATCTTTTGATAAGTATGGGTTTTAATAAACTTACCAACCCACAAACCACCAGTATATCTACCAGCTTTTTTAGTAGGAAGAGTATGATTAGTGCCTATGACTTTATCACCATTAGCAACATTAGTTCTAGCACCCAAAAATAGAGCTCCATAAGATGTCATATTTTCTAAAAACCAATCATCTTTTTTTGTCATAACCTGAACGTGCTCTGATGCTATTTCATTTGCTTTAGATAACATCTCCTCATACGTATTACATAAAATCATCTCTCCATAATCTCTCCAGCTAGTACTTGCTGTTTCTTTAGTAGGTAAAATTTCTAAAATTCTATCAATTTCTTTAAATGTTTCTTCTGCAAGTTTTCTTGAGTTTGTTATCATGACTGCAGGAGAATTATATCCATGTTCAGCTTGTCCTAATAAGTCTGTTGCACATATTTCACCATCAACAGTTTCATCTGCAATAACCATAGTTTCAGTTGGACCAGCAAATAAATCTATACCAACTTTGCCATACAATTGTCTTTTCGCTTCAGCGACAAATGCATTGCCAGGTCCAACAAGCATATCAACAGGTTTAATAGTTTCTGTACCAATAGCCATCGCACCAACTCCTTGCATACCTCCCAAAACATAAATTTCGTGAGCACCACCCATTTTCATTGCTGTAACGACAGCTGGATTTGGCTTACCTTTAAAAGGTGGCGTAGTAGCAACAATTCTTGGAACCCCAGCAACAGAGGCAGTAACAACTGACATATGAGCAGAAGCTACCATTGGAAATTTTCCGGCAGGTACATAACATCCTACTGCTTGTACTGGTATATTTTTATGACCAAGAATCACACCTGGATGTGTTTCTACTTCTAATTCACTTAAAGTTTTAAGTTGTGCTTCAGCAAAAGACCTTACTTGTTTTTGAGCAAATTTAATATCTTCTTTGTCATCATCAGAGACTTCACTCATTAATTGATTTATTTGCTCTTCACTTAATCGAAAACTATCTGGAGAATAGTTATCAAATTTTTGAGATAACTCTCTAATATGTTCATCTCCTTCTGATTCAATTTTACTTAATGTTTCCTCAACAATTTTTTTTACTTTATCATTATCTTCAATTCTTTGTTTTTCATCCAAACCTTTTTTTAAATATTCAATTGCCATAATTATTTTTTATGAATTAATTTAAAGATATCAACACCTATTTGATCTAGTATATGTGCTATATCCATTGGTACCCAATTTTCTCTAATCAGCCCTTCATGATGTAAATAAAAATCCATAACTCTTATTGTAATTTTTTTATTAGTTGGCTCATAACCTAACCATTCTTTTGAACCATGAATGCATTCTATGCTATGCCAACCTCCAGTCATTGAATAATTACCATCACCAATTTCAATATAATGTCCAATTTTCCAATAATCCCTTTCTTTAAATGTAAGTCTAAATGGAAGTTGATGATATTCTACATATCCTTTTAAACCTCTTGCAGTTCCTATTCCTGCAGGTCCGTGCCACATCATTTTTGGATGCCAATAATTTTTTTGAGGATGATTAAGTAATTTATCTCTTATATAATCTTTGTTTGAGTTTGGATCACTTTCGGGCTTAATATTTAAACTTCGCTGCATGGTTAATGCTTGATTTAAAGATTCTAAAGATAATTCGTTGTCAAAATTTTCATTATTTTCTCCATCTCCAGTAATAGGCGCTGACCACATACCTTCTGCTCCTAAAGATTTATTAATTGGCCAGTGTCCAGCTTGTCTAATAAAATCAACTGTATCAATTAAAACATATGATTTTATAATTTTACCATTAGAGATTTGATGAGCTTCGCAAGTTCTAAGATAAATATTTTTTTTTGTGGGTGTAACACCGAGCCATTCGTTGACAAATGTTCCAGTTAGATAGCTAACAAACGATACAAATACTTTGTCTCTATAAGATCCTCCAATTACAATTATATTTCTTCTTTCGAGATCTGGAAAAGCTTCTTTTAGAGGTATCCAAAGTTTATTTTTTATATTCTCAACACCACTTATTTCATTTATTGGATGAAAAGCATTTAATTCAGCTTCTTTTAATGGTTGAATAATTTTAGTTTCATCAGTAATTTTCTGTTTTTCTGTATCTACTAAAGAATTATCATTCATTAATACCATACCAGAATCTTTTGCATCTTTTAAAAGTTTTGGAGTCCAAGTGATTACACCTGGATCATTTTCACCTAAAACTACAAACATTAACGCTTCTTCTTTGCTTACATTTTGAAAACCTCTAAACATATTTGTAGGGAAAGAAGCAATATCACCTTTTTTAAGTATTACCTCTCCTTCTGTGCCATCAACTCCCCAATAGAAACGCCAAGCACCAGAATGAATTATAAATACTTCAGCAGTTGTATGGCTATGTAATCCAGAACCGTTCATTGGAGCAGCACTTACAGCTCCAATATTGAAGCCATGCGCTTCAGCTATTTTAACATTTTGTTTAGCATCTTCACTAACACCTGGGCCTATAACA
>CACGNZ010000046.1 GCA_902574475.1 uncultured Alphaproteobacteria bacterium
TCGTTAAAAGCAATATCTCTATTTACATTGTTGAATGTATCAATAATTTTTTTAAGTTTATTTTCTAAGTTAGACATAAAAAAACCCAGTCTTTAAAAGACTGGGTATAATAAAAAGTTATTTGGGTTTTAAAAGAATTATCTTCTTTGACCAAATAATTGTAGCAATAAAATGAATAAGTTGATGAAGTCCAAATACAATTTTAATGCACCCATCAAAGCTTTTTTTGATCCTATTTCTTCACTATCACCACCATAATACATATTTTTTATGTTTTGTGTATCGTATGCTGTTAGTCCAACAAAAACTAGAACACCAATAACCGAGATTGCAAACTGCAATGCTGTTGAGCCAACAAAGATATTAACAACGCTTGCAATAATAATACCAATTAGTCCCATAAATAAGAAACCACCAAGTTTTGTTAAGTCTCTTTTTGTTGTGTATCCATACAAGCTCATTGCTCCGAATGTACTTGCTGTAATAAAAAATACTCTAGCGATAGATGTTTGAGTAAATTCAATAAATACTGAGGCAAGAGATAGTCCCATTATACTTGCAAATAACCAGAAAGTTATCTGTGCAGCCGAAACTGACATCCTATTAATTCTTGCACTTAAATAAAATACAAATCCTAGTGGAGCTAGCATAACAACCCATTTGAGCGGAGATCCAAAAAGTAATGCACCCAATTGGGTTACTCCTACAATTTGACCCATCTCATTTGTTACTATTGATGCTTTTCCAAAAAAGTAAGCGATAAATCCAGTAAGTAACAAGCCAATTGTCATATAATTGTAGACTTTAAGCATATACGCTCTCAAGCCTTCATCAATTGCTGCCTGATCTACTGATTTAGTATAAGATCGTTGATTAAAGTCTAAAGCCATAATTTCTCCTTTTAATTATTACTAATATCGCTATAAATCCGACAATTTCAAGGCATTTTATAAAAATATTATGAAGTATAGAAAACTAGGGACAACAGATTTAGATGTGAGCGTTATTTGTCTTGGTACCATGACTTGGGGAGAACAAAATAATCAAGATGATGGCTTTGAACAGATGGATTATGCAGTTGAAAGAGGGGTTAATTTTTTTGATACAGCTGAAGTTTATTCTATACCAACTAGAGCTGAAACGTATGGCAAAACAGAGGAAATTATTGGTAATTGGTTTAGTCAAAATAATAAAAGAAAAGATGTAATTTTAGCAACTAAAATTTGTGCCAAAAGTGAGGGCAACAGTTGGATAAGAGATGGAGGACCAAATCTCATCTTTGATAAAAAAAATATAAATGCTGCAATAGATGGTAGTCTTAAAAGATTAAAAACTGATTATATTGATTTATACCAACTCCACGCACCAGAAAGAAAAGTGCCAAAGTTTGGAAAATTAGATTTTGAATATGACCCTGAAGACTCGTGGGTTGAGTTAGAAGAAGTCTTATCTTGTCTTCATGATTTAGTTAAGCAGGGAAAAGTAAGGCACATAGGGGTATCTAATGAAACACCTTGGGGTGTTATGAAATATATGAAATTATCAGAAGAAAAAAACCTTCCAAGAATGATGTCCATTCAAAATGTTTATAGTTTGGTTAATCGAGTATTTGATATTCATAATTCAGAAGTCTCAATTAGAGAAAACTGTGGCTTACTAGCTTATTCGCCTTTAGCTGGAGGAAGATTGAGCGGTAAATATATTGGAGGTAAAAATCCACCTAATACAAGATTTACATTATGGGCTAATCGTTTTGATAGACACAATACGATGAGAGGAGAAAATGCAATTGAGAAATATGTCAACCTTGCTAACAAGCATGGCATAGCCCCATCTACATTTGCCAATGCTTTTGTGAATGATCGTCCGTTTGTAACAAGTAATATTATTGGGGCGACCACAATGGATCAGCTTAAAGAAAACATCGATAGTATTGATGTAACCTTAACTAATGATATTTTAAAGGAGATTGAAGATATTCATCTTTATGATCCAAACCCTTGCGTGTAATAATTATGAAATTAAAAAATGAAATATAGAAAATTAGGTAATACAAATATTGATGTAAGTGTCATTTGTTTAGGTACAATGACTTTTGGTGAACAAAACAGTCAACAAGATGGTTTTGATCAAATGGATTATGCTGTTGAAAGAGGAGTAAATTTTTTTGATACTGCTGAGCTATACGCAGTCATGCCTAGAAAAGACACTTATGGTAAAACTGAAGAGATAGTTGGTAATTGGTTTCAAGAAAAGAAAAACAGAGACAAAATAATTCTAGCCTCAAAAATAGCTTCCAAATCAGATGGTCTTGAGTGGATTAGAGAAGGATCAAAAAATCTTGGTTTTGATAAAAAAAATATGAATGCCGCAATAGATGCAAGTCTTAAAAGATTAAAGACTGATTATATTGATTTATACCAATTACATTGGCCTGAGAGAAAAGTTCCAAAATTTGGAATTTTAGATTTTGAATACGATGCTAGCGATAATGATTGGACTACTGTTGAAGAAGTTTTATACAATTTAGATCAGCTTGTTAAGGCAGGTAAAATTAGATATGCAGGTTTATCTAATGAGACACCTTGGGGTGTGATGAAGTATCTTCAATTATCTAAAGAAAAAAATTTACCACGCATGATGTCTATACAGAATGTTTATAGTTTAGTTAATCGTGTATTTGATATTCATAACTCTGAAGTTTCAATTAGAGAGAATTGTGGTTTATTAGCTTACTCTCCTTTAGCAGGCGGAAGATTAAGTGGTAAATACATTGGTGGAAAAAATCCAAAGAAAGCAAGGTATACTCTTTGGCCAAGAAGATTTTCAAGACACCATACTGAAAGAGGAGAAAAAGCAATTGAAAAATATTTCAAACTTGCTCAAAAACATGGAATGGCACCATCTACTTTTGCTAATGCTTTTGTGAACGATCGTCCTTTTGTTACTAGTAACATTATTGGAGCAACAACAATGGAGCAACTTAAAGAAAATATAGATAGTATCGATATTACTTTATCAAATGATATCCTAAAAGAAATTGAAGACATACACTTATCTGATCCTAATCCTTGCGTCTAATTTTTATATTTTAATTTTATTTAGTAACTTACGAACATCCTCAACATACCCTCTATCCCATAGATAAACATTTAATAACGAATAATACAATTGATAAATTGGTTCATATTCTAAGTAATATTTATCTATTTTGATATGATCGTTGTATTTATCTAAAAAATTATCATCAATAAATTTGGGGTTAAACCATCTCAGATAAGATACTTCTAACTCGTTATGACCATAAAATGATCCTGGGTCGATAAAACCTGCAAACCTTCTTTTTTTAAAAAGTATATTTCCTTCCCATAAGTCACCATGTAATAACGATGATCTTGGATTGTTTGGAATAAAATTATCTATCTTTTTAATTAATAAATCAATTTTAGTATTTATTTCTCTATCCATAGGTTGCTTTTTATTAACCAAATCAAATATGTAAGAAAGCCTATTATCTGTATAGAATTCTCTCCAATTTTTAGAATAAGTATTAATCTGTTTTAAACCACCAATCTGAGTGTCAAAATTAAAACCATAATTTGCACTATTTATTGAGTGAAGTGAAATTATAGCATTTAGCAAATCATCATTTGTTTGGTCTGGCAGCTCAACATTATTATCTATGAATGACATTATTAGAAACTTATCATTATGGTTAATAATACTTGGAAAAAAAATAAACTTTTGATTATTAAAAAAAAGAAGGTTATCCGTTTCTGATTTTATAGCATTAAATTTATCATTATTT
>CACGNZ010000047.1 GCA_902574475.1 uncultured Alphaproteobacteria bacterium
ATCCTAAAGAAAAAAAAATACATATCGCTACAGATAAACTTGATAAAAAAAGTATTACAAGCATTGCGGTTGTTGCACACGAAATTGGTCATGCAATTCAAGATAAAGAAAAATACAAACCACTTATTCTTAGACAATCATTAATTGAAAAAACAATGATCTTTCAAAGAATTGGCTCGTTTTTATTAATTATAGGACTACCATCAATATTTGCCTTCACCAAAAGTCCATTTATCACCCTAATTGCTGCGATAATAATAATGGGATGTTTATCTACAAATGTGCTAATCCATTTGATTACTCTTCCTGTAGAATTTGATGCAAGTTTTAAGAGAGCCTTACCAATACTTAAAAGATTTGTTCCTAGAGAGAATATGTACCAATGCAAATCTGTTTTAAGAGCTGCTGCATTGACATATTTAGCTCAATCCATTGTAAGTATATTTAGATTAAAAATAATACTGTTATCTTTTATCAATATTTTTAAGTCAATTATAAGAAGATAATATTTTTCTCTTTAAATAAAATGGGAAATTTATTAAGTTAGATAATTAATGAATTTAAGTGAAAAAATATCTTTAATACTAGTAGATAAAGGTTTTTCTTTGTCTCCAAAAAAAAATACTGAAGATTTAATCAATTCTGGCACAGAATTTCACAAAAGTAATGAAGACATCAAAATTGCAGAACAGCATGGTATTGCAGATCAAATTTTTATTCTTTTAAAAGGTGAGGCTGAATACGTTAAATATCATAATAATGTTTTTTATAAGTTAGCAACATTAAAGAATGCAGGGTCACCACTTGGTATTTCAGGCTTAAATGCGCCAGGTAGATATATGTCAGATATATTTATTAAAGGTAATTCAGAATATATTTCTATAAAAATAGAAAAGTTAAAAGAATTGGAAGAAGTAGATCCGGACTATGCAAGTTTTTTTTATTCTTTTTTATTATTTGAATCAATTAATTTAATATGGTCATCTCGCAATTTAGAAAAACCTATTGAACACAAAAACATTAATTTAGCAGATGGTGTTAAAACTGGTGGAGATATTGTAAATACCAAAAGAATTAAAAATTCAGCATTTTTAGCTTTTCTTGATGATAACGATTTAGATGAATTAATACATTACGCAAACGTTAGATTATTTTCATCTGGTGAATTTATAACATTAGAAGGTAAAAATTCTGATGGAATAAATATTTTGTTAAAAGGTAAGATTGAAGCCTCTTTTACAAATTTAAAAGATGACCAATTAGAAAACAATTCAAGATCAATAGCTAGACCAGGAGTAGCATTGTCCTTATCTTCAGGATTACATGAAATTAAATCACCCTACTCCTTAAAAGCAACAAGAGATACAACGATATTAAAATTCTCAAATGAATTTATTGATAATTTAATCAAAACCAATCCAGAATTGGCAATCAAATTTTTTAAAAGACAATTATGGCAATTAGGACGCTATATTCAAAGTTCTACAGGCTTAACAACTTATCCAGCTAAAAATGAAAAAGAGTTTTTTCAATATTTATTAAATGATAATTCTGCAACAATACCAAGTAATTCGAAACTTTATACAATACCTCATTTATTAGAAAATCATTTAACTCATTCTTTAGCATATGATTTAATTATCACAGGTAATGATGATGAAAAATCTATAGCTAGTTTAATGATTGATGCATTGAGTGGTATAGAAAGAAAAAATAGATTTTTCAAACAACTAAACAAAATATACAACAGAGTGGCAAATTCATATGATTCAATAAATAAACAAGCATTACAAAAATTAACAAATTCAGATTTTATAAAAGCTTTTGATCAAGTACCTTATGTTATTAAAGGTATGGAGAATTTACCTGATGAAGCAACAAACATATTTTTTTATAATCATTTGGCAAGCATTGAAGAAAATGGTTTAGCTAATGGACATCAATTTAGTATAGATAGTCACTTTATAAGTGCAAAAATTTTATTTCCAAAATATGGTGATGGAGGTCAAAGAATTGCTCGATATTCTCGAAATACAGAATTCTGGAGATATAATTATTATGAGAATTTAGATTATATTTTCGTGCATACACCAGAATCAGATTATTTAAATGAAACTCAAGAACAAAAAAAGAAAAGAAAAAGTAAATTATTTATCGAAACTCAAAATATTTTTGATCAAAACAGACCTTTAGTTATAGCGCCAGAAGGTACATCTGAAACTGAAGATAATTTAACACAAAATTCCCCAGGTCCATTAAAACCAGGTGCTTTTTTATTAGCAGACCAATTAAAACCAGAGCCCCTTCTTGTTCCAATTGCATTAGCAAATTTTGATTATTCAATTTCTGATACGATTTATTCTGCAGTTATTAAAGAACCAATAAAAATAAAAGATTTTGTAAATGATATGAAAAATAAAAAAGAGTTAGATAATTTTTTATCTAAATATAGAAAAACTTTTAGAACATATGTTGAAGAAGCAATTGAATTAGCAAAATCTGCTTCAAAAAATAAAATTAATTATGAAAAAGTGGTTAGTAACTTAAATTTAGTAAGCCCTATTGAAGAAGAATTTGAAGCAGACGTGAGAGAATTAGAAATTAAATTACATTCAGATCAATATAAAAATAACAAAATAGTCTTATTTGGAAGTTCAACATTTAGAGATTGGGAAAATGCAAAAACTGATTTGTCATTTGATAGTTTATTAAATTTAGGATTTGGTGGTTCCACATTAGTATCATGCCGAACCTATTTTAATAGAATAGTAGTCCCAAATAATCCTGACAAGATGATTTTTTATGCAGGTGATAATGATATAGGCAGTGGAATGAGTGCTGAAGATTTGGAAAATGAATTTTTATTATTTGCTTCTGAAGTTAATGAAAAATTACCTCATACCTTATGTTTTTTTGTTTCTATTAAGCCAAGTGTATTTAGGAATAATTATTTAAATACAATATTAGATGCAAATGAACGAATTAAAAACAAAATTGAGAATTTTAGTCAATGGCGCTATATTGATCTTTGCTCTCCTATGCTTGATGCTGGATTTGAAAAATTTTATTCAGAAGATCCATTACACATGAATGTACTTGGTTACAGTCTCTTAAGTAAATTAATTAGAGATGAAATCTCGAAATTTACAATTTAAATTTAAATAAAAAATTAAATTTTAATTTCTTTTCTTAGTTTATCAGATTTATATGAATTGAAGACTAATGATAAACTCTTTATGTTATCTTCACCACTGGTGTCGTGTTCAATATTATTTATTAGTGAATCAATAAAATGTTTGTGTGTATTGATTACACTTTCTTGAATTTGATCCCAAGGTTTTGAAATCCATTTATATTTCTTTGGTTTTCCATCATAAATCTTCTTCTTATTATTTTTGTGAAGAGTAATTTTGTAATTGTAGTCCAAATCAATTGAGCCGTTAGAGAATTCTAAATTAACTAGTGTTTGAGCAAATCTATCTGGTTTTTTTATTGAAGAAATAGATGCATCAACAATAGTAATGCTGTTATTTCTATTTCTTATCAGGGATATGAAATCGGTTTCACCTTTAAATTTATTATTTGTATTTTGATTTACTGTATAAATACTTTTTGCTTCTCCCATAAAAAATCTACTTAAATCAAATAAATGGATTCCTACATCTAGGGTTAAATACTCTTTTAAATCGTATAAATATGTTTGATTGGTATATCCAACAGGATTTGAATGTCTAAAAGATATCTTGGCATAATGTGGTTTCGTTAACTGCTCTTTATTTATAATTTCTTTTAATTTTAATAGAGGG
>CACGNZ010000048.1 GCA_902574475.1 uncultured Alphaproteobacteria bacterium
TGACAAAGGTAAATTGTGCAAAGGAGATTATAAAACAAATTTATAACACCATATAGAATTATGAATAATTACTCTGAAGAAGAATATAGAATGTTTAGTCGATTATTTATTTTAAATGAATTTTCTGAAGAAAATCTTGAAAAATTATCAAGGATCAAAATTGGTATTGTTGGTATGGGAGGTATAGGATGTCCTTTAAGTCAATATTTAGTAAGCTCTGGAATTAAAGAATTATTAATAGCAGATGGGGACTTTGTTGAAAAAAGTAATCTTAATAGACAAATTTTGTTTAATTTAAATGATATTGGAAAAAAAAAGGTTGGCGTAGCAAAAGATAAGTTAAAATTAATAAATATGGAATGTAAAATTAACACTATTGATGAGAATGTTAATTCCTTAAACTTAGACTCCTTAAAAGGCTGTTCTATAATTGTTGATGCAACTGATGATTGGTTAAGCTCTAAACTATTAAATGAATATTGTGTTAAAAACTCAATTAACTTTTTATACTCTTCAGCATTAAGACATGATCTACAAATAATTCTTTTCAATAATTCAAATAAAAATAATCATCTATGTTTAAATTGTATATTTCCTAATAAAGATGATGTTCATCTTCCCAGATGTAGTGTAGTCGGTATTTCAGGTATTTCTGCAGGGTTAGCAGGTTTAATTACTGCTCAAAAAATAATTAATTTTTATTTAAATTTAAAGGATGAAACTAATATAATGACAATTTCTGATGGAAAAAAATTAAGCATTGATAATATTGTTATTAAAAGTAAACATGATTGTTATTTAAAATCAGTTTAAGTTAATTGATAAATACATAAAAAAAGTTTAATTAAAATTATGAAACAAAATTCTTTTACCTACGATCAATTAATTGATTGTGCAAAAGGTGTACTTTTTGGAAAAGGAAATGCACAACTTCCAATGCCTCCTATGTTAATGTTTGATAGAATAACTTCAATTAATGAAGATGGTGGGGTATTTTCTAAAGGTGAGATTATAGCAGAATTAGACATTAAAGAAGATCTTTGGTTTTTTGAATGTCATTTTAAGGATGATCCTGTAATGCCAGGCTGTTTGGGATTAGATGCTATGTGGCAATTGCTCGGTTTTTATTTAGGATGGCTAGGCCAACCGGGAAAAGGTAGAGCTTTAGGAGTAGGTGAAGTTAAGTTTACTGGTCAAGTATTACAAGAAGTCAAAAAAGTAACTTACCATATATCTCTAAAAAGACTTATACTAAGAAAGTTGATTTTAGGAGTTGGGGATGGTGTTTTAAAAGCTGATGGTAAAACAATTTATGAAGCTAAAGATATGAAAGTCGGCTTATTTTCACCTGAGAAATAATCAATGAATAGAGTAGTAGTAACAGGGTTAGGCATTATATCATGTATTGGTAATAATCAATCAGATGTTATAGACAGTCTTAAAAATTTAAAATCTGGAATAACAAGTGCAGAAGAGTATGAGGAGTTTTCTTTTAGAAGTCTTGTACACGGTAAACCAAATATAGATATTAGTAATGAAATAGATAGAAGATTACTAAGGTTTATGGGTGATGGGGCAGCCTATAACTATATTGCAATGAAAGATGCTATAAACGACTCAGGTCTAGAGGATGGTGATATTTCAAATGAGATGACTGGTATAATTGTTGGTTCTGGCGGTCCATCTACACAAAATTTATTTAAGTCTTCTGAAATTGGAAAGAGTTCGGGTTCAAAAAAAAATCGGACCATTTATGGTGCCAAGAGCAATGTCTAGTACAAATTCTGCAACTCTTGCGACTCCTTTTAAAATTAAAGGGGTTAACTATTCAATAACTTCAGCATGTTCTACAAGTTCACATTGTATTGGTAATGCGTATGAACTAATTCAGATGGGAAAACAAAATATTGTTTTTGCTGGAGGAGGTGAAGAACTCCATTGGACTTTATCAATTTTATTTGATGCAATGGGTGCTTTGTCATCAAAATATAATTCTACTCCCAATAAATCTTCAAGGGCGTATGATGCAGATAGAGATGGTTTTGTAATTGCTGGTGGAGGTGGAACTTTAGTACTTGAAGAATTAGAGCATGCAAAAGCTAGAGGTGCTAAAATATATGGTGAAATAACAGGATATGGAGCAACCTCAGATGGATACGATATGGTACAACCTTCTGGAGAAGGAGCAGAAAGATGCATGAAGCAAGCATTAAAAAATATTGATGGCAAAATTGATTATATAAATACACATGGAACAAGTACACCAATAGGAGATGTGAAAGAATTGGAAGCAATCAAAAATGTTTTTGGCTCACATATTCCTAAAATGAGCTCAACAAAATCTTTAACTGGTCATTCTTTAGGGGCAACTGGTGTGCATGAAGCAATTTATAGTTTATTGATGATGCAAAATAATTTTATTAGTGGTTCTGCTAATATTGAAAATCTCGATAATAATGCCAAAGATTGTAATATTCTTTTAAAAACTGAAAATGACGTTGAAATTGAGCATGTTATGTCAAATAGTTTTGGTTTTGGTGGTACAAATGCAACATTAGTATTTTCAAAATATCATGCTTAGAAATAAAAAAGGTTTAGTATTTGGTATTGCAAATAATCATTCAATTGCATGGGGAATTGCAAAACAACTAGCTGAGAATGGTGCTGAAATAGCCATTGGCTATCAAAATGAAATATTATTGAAGAGAGTGAAACCACTTTCAGAAAAAATTAATTCAAAAATATTGATAGAATGTGATTTCAATAATGATGACTCAATAAACAAATCTGTAGAAATTATTAAGAAAGAATGGGGCACAATTGATTTTATAATTCACGCTGTTGCATTTGCAGATAAGTCAGAATTAAATGGCAGATATGTTGATACTACTAAGGATAATTTTATTAATTGTTTGGAAGTATCATGTTTTTCATTAACTAGTCTTACAAGATATTTTGAACCTATAATGAATGAAGGGGGGAGTATTCTTACTCTTACTTTTTATGGTGCAAATAAAGTTATACCAAATTATAATTTAATGGGAATTGCAAAAGCTGCTTTAGAGACAAGTGTAAAATACTTGAGTGTAGATTTAGGAACAAAAAATATTCGTGTTAATGCAATATCAGCAGGACCTATGAGAACTATTGCTGGTGCGGCAATAAATAATGCTAGAGAGGTGTTCAAATTTACAGAAGAACATTCAGCATTGAAACGAAATGCACAACTAGATGAAATAGGTAAATCTGCTTTATACTTAGTTAGCGATTTATCTTCTGCAGTTACTGGTGAAGTACATTATGTTGACTGTGGTTACAATATTATTGGAATGCCCAATAAGTTCTAAAATTTTCCCAATAAATCTAAAGGATTATCAACAAAAATACTATCAACACCTATGGAGAAAATATCATTAGCGCTAGATAAATTTATATTTTTATCTGAATAAACAGTTATTGCCATATTGGATTTTTTAATTTTTTTTATAATATCAGCTGTAACAAGATCTATATTTAATCCACAAATTTTTAAATCATGATTAATTGATATGCTAATCAAATCATCAATATTATATTCTTTAAAATC
>CACGNZ010000049.1 GCA_902574475.1 uncultured Alphaproteobacteria bacterium
TTCGTTCAATTTTTTATTCGATTTCACATATATAAATAAGCAAATTAATAATAATCTAAATCAGTTTATTTATAAGTATATTTTATTTCATAAAAATACGACAAACTTAAATACTCAAATAAAAGATCTAAAAAAAGAACGTAATCAATTTGAAGCACAAAAAGAATTATTTGAGGAAGCATTTAAAGATTTATATGATGATAGTATTGAAAGTGAATATAATTCTCAAATATTAGTAAAAATATTTGAGCAATTTGATCCTTATGAATTTGATTTAGATATCAAAAAAAACAATAAGAATTTACAATATGCAATTAATACTGAGCATAGTTTTTCAAATAGTAAAATCAAGACAAGAGTCTATAGTCCTCGAAAAAATATACTATTATATGGTATAGCTAATCAATTCCCAGCAAGTGGATATTTAGAAACATTTAATAATAATTTAATTTTAATTTCAGCAAGTGGTGTATTGGCGTATTCTAATGAAATTAAAAATAATACAAATGACTTTTTTTTTAAACAAATTAAAACAAATATTAGTAAATTCATAGGTGAAGAACAATTTAGAAAATCAAGAATACATGATTTTGATTGGTTAGAAGGTGGTTGGTTCTCAATTAAAGATGTAAATATTTACAAAGATCAAATTTACGTATCTTATACAAGAGAAGTGAAAGAAAATTGCTGGAATACAAGTTTATTACATGGGAAAATGAATTTAAAGCTTATTATTTTTGAAAATCTTTTCACGTCAGATGAATGTGTTCATTTTTATGATAATATTGACAATGAATTTAATGCACATCAATCTGGAGGACGAATAATTAACGTAGATGATCAAAATCTATTTTTTTCTACTGGTGATTTTAGAAGTAGATTTAGAGCACAAAAAGAAGATAGTATATTTAGTAAAATAATTGGAATTAATAAAACCACAAAAGATTACAAAGTTGTAAGTATGGGCCATAGAAACCCTCAAGGATTATATTACAATAAAAAAAATAATTTCCTATTAGAGGCGGAACATGGTCCTGAAGGTGGTGATGAAATTAATTTAATTGAATTGAATAATAATAATATACCTAATTATGGATGGGCTATATCTTCATATGGAGAGCATTATGGAGGAAAAAATGCAGCATATAACAAAAAAAAGTATGTAAAATATCCACTACATAAATCTCACTCTGAATATAATTTTATTGAACCTCTCATTTATTTTAATCCATCTATTGGGATCTCTCAAATAGTTGATTTAAATAAAAATAATAGTTATGTAGTAGCATCAATGAAGGATGAGTCTCTCTATTTTTTTGAATATGACTACAATGATGAAAAAATCACAACCCCAAATAAAGTGAGCAACGGTAATAGTGATAATATAAAAATTGAAAGAGTTCATATTGGTGAAAGAATAAGAGATATGATTTATTATAATGAAAAATTATATTTATACTTGGAAGATTCTGCTTCTTTAGCAGAAATTTCTTTTAATTAAATTGATAAAACTTAAAGAAAAATGGATTTGGGATTTTTGGATAAGTAATGATAATGGCATTTGGTATTGTTATTTTCTTCAAGCTGATAAATCTCTAAAAGATCCTGATCTAAGGCATAATAATGTTACTCATGGATTAGCTACCTCAAAAGATTTAATTAATTGGGAATATCATGGTACAGTTTTTACTCCTTCTAAAAATGAAAATTTTGATGATTATACAATTTGGACAGGATCAATAATTAAAAATAAAAATAAATGGCACTACTTTTATACAGGTAGAAATAAAAAGGAAAATGGTAGTAAACAAAGAATTGGTCATGCAATAGGTGGCATACCCTATTCTTTTAATAGATATGGAAATGGATTAGCTCTCGACTTAGATAAAAATATTTACCAAGAGTTAGAGAGTGATAATTATTGGCAAGATCGTGCTATGCGTGATCCATGGGTAATGAAGCATCCTTATGAAAATAAATTTATAATGGCATACACAGCTAGAGCATCAATCCACAATGATCCTTATCAGTGTGGGGTAATTGGAATGGCTGAATCAAATGATCTTTATGAATGGAAATCTATTCAACCTTTATTTGGAGGATTATTTAGTCAGTTAGAAGTTCCTCAAATATTTAAAGTTAAAAATAAATGGTATTGTTTATTTTGCAATCATCCCAAAGACTGGTCTAAAGAATTCAAAAAAAATTATAATGGGCCGAATAAGCGAGGAACGCATTATTTAATTGCAGATAAATTTGAAGGTCCATGGGATCTGGCATCAGGCCCCTACTTTACAACAAGTTCTGAAATAGAACTTTATGCAGGCAGAGTTATTGAAAAAAATAATAAATTTTTCTTTATGGCTTTTTTACATGATGATCAAAATGGTAATTTTATTGGAGAAATATCAAATCCAATTCCAATTAGTTTTAATAAAAATGGTTTAATGAGTTTGGAAATTTAATTAATATTTTTCCAAGAATATTCTGGTTTAAATCCTAAAATTTTTTTAGCTTTATCATTACTTAGCAATGTTTTATTTTTTCCAATTTCACCTTTAATTTGAACATTTGGAAATACTTTATCAAGAAGAGATTTATTATCTTCTTCCATAACAGTATCATCTGCAGCTATAATAAAATTCTCTGCACCTTTTAATTTACTTTCCATTGCTAATAAACAAGCTTGAGCTACATCTCTAGCGTCAATATATCCCCAAAAATTCCATTTTCTTAAAAATGGATCTTTTTGGAATGATTGAAATTTTTTGTAATCTTTCTCTTCCATTATATTTGAGTAGCGAAGTCCAAATATTTTCATTTCAGGATTTCTTCTACAATATTGTCTAGCCATTTCTTCACCCATTACTTTTGATAAGGAATAGCTTGATTCAGGACGAGGATAATATTTTTCATCAACTGGGACATATGGCGGATATGTGTCAAAAGGTAAACCAAGAACAGTTTCACTTGATGCCCATACAATATTATTAATTTTTAAAACTTTAGCTGCCTGAAAAATATTGTAAGTACTCAGAGTATTCATTCTAAAAGTTTTATGATTGGTTTCTAAACCTGGAGCAGGAATAGCTGCTTGATGAATAATTGCATCAATTCCATTAATACGGTCATCTATTTCAGATACAGACTCCATTGCATCACCAAAATTTTCTAAATTAACTTTAGTAAAAGGGACATCCAATTCTGAATGATTAGCTAAATCTACATTAAACACATTATAGTTATTTTTTAACAGTAAATTTATCGTTGCCCTTCCCGCTTTACCCGAACCACCTGTAACTAATATATTTTTCATTTTAAATTACTTTAATAATTTTTTTATAAAGAATCATTAATAATTTGATAATTGTTTTTATAAAGGAGATTTTATGGCTGAGTATATTCTAGAAGCTGGAGGTACAATGGCGTTTACATTCCATGTTTTATTCATGCTTTTTAACTTATTTATTATTTATCAGTTTTATTTTAATGACAAATTTTTTAATGAATTAGGATTTTCTAATGAGGAACCAAAATTGGTATTTAGAGGT
>CACGNZ010000050.1 GCA_902574475.1 uncultured Alphaproteobacteria bacterium
TTATTTTCAAATTTTTTGTTAATATATTCTAATAAACCCGTATCGTGAGTAGAGGTTGTGCTTGCTATGGTTATATATTTATTAGCAAATGCATTCTTAATCAAAAATATTAAAATAAATATTAGAAAAACTCTAATCATAAAACTTGATACATCTTATAGTACTTACTAAATATATTTATATATTTTGAAAGGATAGTTATGAAAATTATTAAAGTTTTAGAAAAAACTGAATTAGTTATAGTCGATTTAGAGGTAAATCTAGGTAAAGAAAAAAGAAATGGCTTAACATTATGCGTTAAATATAATGGTGATTATTACCCATTAAATACAGCACATGATGGAAGACCAATTTTAATGAATAAAGAGAATGTTATTAAAAATTAAAGTTAAATTTTTTAATTATAAACATGAAAATTGCATAAGCTATTGCAGTACTGATTATTGAAACAATTAGTGAAAAAACAAAATTTTGTTTAAATTTCAGAAGAATAGGTAAAACAATAAAAAAAACAAAAGAAGGAATACTCATAACAAGTGTACTATAAGATAACTCTATTACTTTTTGATAATCTTTTGTGTCCCAATATAACCATATAAAAGCTAATAAAGATGTTAGTGGTAAGGAAACAATTATTGCAGCAGTCCAAGTATATTTTTTTGCTATTTCAGATACAGCAACAATTATAATAGCGCTTACTATAGTTTTAAGAAAAAAATACATTATTTACTCACATTTGTTCTTGTAGCTATATAGACACCAAATGTACAAATTAATAGTCCAACAATATCAATTATAAATAATTTTTCATCTAAAACAAACCATGCCATTACAGCAGTAGTTGGAGGAACAAGGAAAAAAAGACTGCTAGTTTTAGAAGCAGTTCCATTTTTTATTAGATACATAAGTATTGCGTACGCTCCAAAAGACACCATAATGATTTGCCATGCTATTGATATAATAAAACGTGTATCAAATTTAATAAATGATATTTCAAAAAATAATGAAATTATAAATAAAAAAATTCCAGCACTTAATGCTTGATAAAAATTATTAACTGAAAGACTTATTTCATGAGTAAATTTTTTTTGCCAAATAGTAGCTGAAGTTGCTCCTAAAAGTGCAACAATAGAAGCAATAACACCTATTGTTGGTATTTCTGTTCCAATATCATAACCTATAACTAATATAGTACCTAAAAAACCAAAAAATATTCCTATCCATTGCGTAACAGTAACTTTTTCTTTTAAAATAGGTCCGCTTAGAATATTTGTTAAAATAGGTTGGAGGCATACAATTAACGCAGATAATGTTGCAGTAAGTCCCAAAGAATAAGAAAAAAATACCCCACCTAAATAAAATCCATGAAAAAGAATTCCAGTAATCATAGCTTGAAAGATTAAATTTCGATTTATTCTTATTCTTTCCCTAAGAATAATAGATAAAATTAAAAAAAATGCACTTACAATACAAAACCTAAAACATAATGCAGCAAAAGGGCTTGCTGATTGCACAATAAATTGACCACTTATAAAAGCACTACTCCAAAAAAAGATAAATAGATATGAAAGATATAGGTTCATTATAAATAATAATTCTATTCTTTATTTATAAATGTTATGAAAATTTATTCATAGAAGAAAATGCTTAGCAATAAAATCAATTTTTTTTGTCCAAATTGTAGTTCAGATAAATATATTGGGAAAACCACTATAGGAAAAAACTATAAAGATGAGCCATATAAAAATGTAACATCTGAAATACAATGCGCTAAGTGTTTTATGGATATTCCATCAATTATTTCAGAAAATATTTCCCCTGATAAGCAAAATGAAATGTCCAAACTTTGGAATGAAATATATAAACCATCACATAAAGAAAATGCTGCACAATGTTCAAAATGTTTTAGGTATTATTGGGAAATAGAAAAATATTTATCTGAAAATAATATTTCTACAAAAGACATTTTCTATCAAACTTACAATCCTAAGAAATCAATTGGAAATTTAATTTGTAAGATTTGTGATCCCTCATCATTTAAATCAAATTAATGTCTGCATATATTCTTAATATATCAGGTTGGCTGTTATTACCTTTCATGGATGGAATTGCAAAGTATCTATCTTCAGAAATACATTTCATACAAGTTGTTTGGGGTAGATATTTTTTTATGCTTTTAGTTAGTTTTCCATTAGCATTTATATTTTTTAGAAAAGAAATTAGTTTTCCTAAAACAATTTCAGTACAGCTATTTAGAAGTTTTTTTTTATTTTTATCTACCGTTTTTTTCTTTTATGCAATTTCAGTTATAACTTTAGCAGAAGCTTTAACCCTTGCATTTATCTCTCCAATAATAGTGACAATATTATCAATTTTTTATTTAAAAGAAAAAGTTGGAATTCATCGATGGACTGCAGTTTTGATTGGATTTTTTGGTGTTATGATCATTATAAGACCAGGTTTTATAGAAATTAATTTTGCATCTTTCTCAGCTATTGGAGCAGGAGTTTCATATGCTTTTTACATAATTTATACTCGAAAATTATCTTTTACAGATAGTGCTGTTGTTACTTTGCTTTTTACAGGTATCGTAGGTTGTATTTTTATATCTCTTATTGTTCCTTTTTATTGGATAAATTTAGATTTAAGACAATTATTATTACTTATCTCATTAGCTTCAATTGGAACTTTAGGACATTTTTTAATAATTCTTTCTTTAAGACTTGGAGAAGCTTCTAAACTAGCTCCTTTGGGTTATTTTGAGATCTCCACAAATATACTCGTTGGATATGCCTTCTTCGGTGATTTGCCTGATATTTGGATTTATTTAGGATTATCTTTGATTGTTTTTAGCGGTATTTATATTTTTATTAGAGAAAGAAGAGAGATTAAACAAAATAATTAGTTTTTCTAGTTGTTTGGTAAATAAATATTGTAACAGATACAAGCAGTAGGGCTCCTCCTATAATTGTATTTAGAGGAGGTATTT
>CACGNZ010000051.1 GCA_902574475.1 uncultured Alphaproteobacteria bacterium
TTCAAGACGAATTAGATTTGCCAAGTTTATTGCTTATAGATGGAGGTAAAGGACAATATAATTCTGCGAAAAAAGTTTTAGATAGTTTAAAAATAAATATACCAATTATCTCTATGGCAAAAGGTGAGGAAAGAGACGCAGGTAGAGAAATTCTGATACATGATAAATTTACACATAGATTAAATGAAAATAATCCTCTTCTCCACTTTTTACAAAATATTAGAGATGAAGTGCACAGATTTGCAATAACAACACATCGATCAAAAAGAGCGAAAATGAGTGTCAGATCTGTGTTTGATGAAATAGAAGGAGTAGGTCCTGAAAGAAAGAAAATTTTAAAAAAACACTTTGGTACAGTGGAAAAATTAAAATTAGCTAGTTTAGATGAATTAAAAGAGATTAAATCTATACCTGAGTCAATTCTGACAAAAATTTATGAATATTTTCATAGCGTTTAAAAAATTCTTCATCTACAAAGAATAGAAATGAATATATCAAATATTCTAACTATAATTAGAATTGCTATAATCCCAATTATAGTTCTTTGTATATATCTTACGAATCCATACTTTGGCTGGATTGCCTTTATATTATTTTGTTTAGCTGGAATAACAGATTACTTTGATGGTTATTTAGCAAGGCTAAGAAATGAAGTAACAAATTTTGGAACATTTTTAGATCCAATTGCAGATAAATTATTAGTAGCGGCAGTTATTCTTATTTTAACTTCCAAAGGTGTAATAAAAGACTGGGATACCATTCCAGCCCTAATAATATTATTAAGAGAAATAACAGTATCAGGTTTAAGGGAATACTTAGCAGGGATAAAAATCAGTATACCAGTTTCAAGAATTGCAAAAGCAAAAACCTTTCTTCAACTAGCTGCACTTGGATTACTTATTTTATCTGAGAGTAATCTAAATTTATTATTTATTATTTATTTAGGTAAGACTTTTCTATGGATTGCTGGAATTCTAACTCTCTATACAGCCTATGATTATATTAAAGGATCAATAAAACATTTTTAAAATGAGAATTCGATATTTTGCTTGGATTAAGGATATAACAAATAAAGATGACGACATAATTGATATAAATCACCCTAAAACCATAAAAGAATTAAAAAAATATTTAGAAAGTTTATATCCTGAGCTGAAAAAACATTTTTTACAAGATGTTTTAAGATTTGCAGTTAATCAAGAATATGTTTCAGAAAATTTAAATTTAAAACCAATTGATGAAATTGCAATCTTTCCACCAGTTAGTGGTGGGTAATGATAAAAATACAAAAAAAAAATTTTAATTTAGAAGAAGAAATTGAGAAAATTAAAAATAAACATTCAGACATAGGAGCTCTTACTTCTTTTGTTGGTTATGTAAGAGATTTAAATAACAATAAAGATGTTAAATATTTAAATTTAGAAGTTTATGAAGAAATGGCTTTTAAAGAATTATCAAAAATTGAAAATAACGCGACTAAAAAATGGAGTTTAATTGATACTTTGATAATTCATAGATATGGAAAATTAATTGTTAATGAAAAAATTGTTTTAGTTTGTTGTTTTTCACAACATAGAAAAAATAGTTTTGAAGCTTGCGAGTTTATAATGGATTATTTAAAAAAAGACGCTCCGTTTTGGAAAAATGAATTTTATTATAAGGATGATAAATGGTTAGAAAATTCTAGCTAGAGTTTTTAACAATATCACTAAAATCATTCATAAATTTGAAAGTAGTAGTATTATCACCTGTATTATATTTAAAATCATCAATAGACCTAATAGGAGTAATTTCAGCAGCAGTACCTGTTAAAAAAGCTTCATCATAATTTCCTATTTCTTCTGGCATTAAATGCTTTTCAGTAATTTTAAAACCTTGGGCAGTTGCCATTTCAATAACTGTTTGACGAGTAATCCCATTAAGAAAACAATCTGGAATAGGAGTATGGATATCATTATTTTTAATAAAAAAAATATTTGCTCCCGTTCCTTCGGCAACATAACCTCTGTAATCTAGCATTAAAGCATCGTGATAACCTTTTTTTTCTGCAAACTCTTTAGACAGAGTACAAATAATGTATGGTCCAGAAGCTTTTGCTTCATAAGGAGCTGTATCAGGCGCAGGTCTTTTCCATGGAGATGTAATTAATTTTAAACCTGCTTTTTGATCTTCAATTTTAAAATAAGTTGCCCAATCATCCCAAACTGCGATGGCTACATTAATATTAGATTTAGTTGTCGATAAACCCATTTGATCACCACCTCTCCAAGCAAGGGGTCTAACATAACAATTTTTGTAATTCATTTTATTAATAAGTTGATATTTTGCTTCATTAATTTGATCATGTGTGAAGGGAATTTCCATTCCAATAATTTCTGCAGATTTAAAAAACCTTATTGTGTGCTCCTTTGATTTAAAAATCTTACCATTATAAGCTCTTTCTCCTTCAAAAACTGCACTGGCGTAATGAAGGCCTTGAGAAATTATATGAGAATTTGCATTTTGCCATGGTATAATTTTACCATTCATCCAAATCCATCCATCTCTATTTTCAAATGATTTAAGTATATTCATAATCAACTTTTTTAATGACAATTGACTATCAGTGATGCATAATTAAGTCAATATGGCTGACCTAAATAAGTTGTTAACACCTCTTTTTTTAAATGAAGTTGAAATTAGAAAAATAATAGAGCTGATATTTTTCTCGTATAGAGATTTTACAGAGGGCCCTGATAAAATTTTAGAGAAAATAAACTTTGGTAGAGCTCATCATAGAGTAATATATTTTGTTGGAAAACAAAAAAATCTTACAATTAAAGAGCTTCTTTCAATATTAAGAATCACTAAACAAAGTCTTTCAAGA
>CACGNZ010000052.1 GCA_902574475.1 uncultured Alphaproteobacteria bacterium
AAGTCATCTTTAATAGATTTTAAAAAAACATCTTTTCTAATATCTTTACAATGAACATGGTTAATTCGAGAAATATAATTTTTTAATACTCTTTCGTAATTTGCTTCGGCAAACATTAAGTGTCCAGTATCGTAAAGCAAAAATGTATTTTGATTTGTCATATCCATAAATCGATCTACATCTTCCTCGGACTGTATAATAGTTCCCATATGCTCATGATACGACATTGGCATTCCTTCATCCATCAGCATATCAGATAATTCACTGATTTTTTTGCAATAGCTATCCCATTCATCTTTTTCAAGTATTGGTCTTTTACTAAGAGCTTTTGATTGATCGCCTTGGATTGATCCAGATACATCAGCAAAAACAAAAACATCCGCATTAATTAACTTTAATAAATTTAAATGATCTTGGAGTGCTATCCATTCTTCTTTTACACTTCTTTCTCTAAGCATTGCGCCATACCAACCACCTGGCATTTTTAAATTAAATTTTTCTAAAAGATATTTTGTTATTCCAGGATTTCTCGGAAATTTTCCACCTAATTCAATACCTGAAAATCCAGATGTGCTTGCATCCTCTAAACATTTTTCAATAGGAGTGTCACCTCCTAGTTCTGGCATATCATCATTGCTCCAGGCAATAGGTGCGATACCAAGTTTAATTTTCATGAAGTTTTACATATTTCATGATAGATGAAAAATAAAGATAAATATGAACATATTATTAGTCGATGGAAATGAAAAAGAAGCTTCTGATCGATATACAAAATTGGGTATGGATACTCAATTTCAAGTATATGAAAAAATTTTAAAAAAATATTCTAGTTCAACTATCAATATTACAACAATTCATCCTGCTGTTCAAAATAATTATCTTCCTTTAGGCATAAGTCTTGACGATTTCGAAGCGGTTGCTTGGACAGGAAGCTTACTTAATATATATAACATGACAAAATCCATAACTAATCAAATAGATTTAGCTAAAGAATTATTTAAAAAAAAGAATAAAATATTTGGTAGTTGTTGGGGGCTTCAGGTTTTAGTAACTGCCGCAGGAGGTAAAGTAAGAAAAAATCCAAATGGCCTTGAAGCAGTTTTAGCTAAAAATATTACATTAAATCAAGATGGTGAAATTCATCCCATGTATAAAAACAAAAAAAAATCATTTAATGCACTATGTTGGCATTATGATGAAGCAGAAAAGCTTCCAAAAGAAACTAAAGTACTAGCCTCAAATAAGATCAGTCAATTCCAATCTATAAGCTTTGAAGTAAATCAATCAAGTGTTTGGGCAGTGCAATACCATCCAGAATTTAATTCAAAATGGATGGCCGGACTTATGGAAATGAGAAAAGATATTTTGTTGGAACAAAAAGTATATGAAAATTTATCAGAATTTGAAAACGAAAAAATGATTTTACAAAACCCTGATAATCTTGAGAAAAAAGAATTACATATATATGATGATGTAGTTGATGAAGAAATCCATTCTTTAGAACTTTCTAATTGGTTAAATCTTAATAAAAATTATTGACTACATTTATAATTGATTTCCACTTACTAATACTAGAAGTTGAAATGGATTTGTTAATATTTGCTTTTACTGCTTTATCTTTTTTCCAAAGTTTACTTATTTGGCTTGTATTTTTTAAATATCCAGATTGAATTGCTGCAAGATATGCTGCGCCAAGTGAAGTAGTCTCAACATTACTTGGTCTAATAATTTTAATTTGAGAAATATTTGCTAAACTTTGTAGAAAGCTATTATTTTTAACCATACCTCCATCAACTCTTATTTCACTAATCTTTGTCTTAGAATCCTTTTCCATACACTCAATTAATTCATAAGTTTGAAAAGATAGGCTGTCCAAAGTTGCTTTGATGATATCTTCTTTAGACGTATTTCTAGTGATGCCAAAAAATGTTCCTCTTGCATTAGGGTTCCAATATGGGGCGCCAAGTCCAGTTAAGGCTGGGACAAAAAATAAACTTTCATCTTTATTAGCTTTTTTATACAATTTATCAGTTTCACTAGAATCTTTTATAAATTTTAAATTATCGCGAAGCCATTGTATGGCAGAGCCTGCTACAAAAATACTTCCTTCATAGCAAAACATTTTTTTACCATTTATTTTAAAAGCAACAGTTGTTAGTAATCTATTTTTAGATAATTTAAATTTTTCTCCAATATTCATAAGAAGAAAACAGCCTGTACCATATGTACTTTTTGATTGCCCTTTTTTAAAACAAGCTTGACCAATTGTTGCTGACTGTTGGTCTCCAGCCATGCCTCCAATTGGTATTGAATCACCAAATAATTTAGTAGAGCCAAAATCATATGCATTTTCAGCTACAGTTGGTAAGATATTTTTTGGAATATTAAATATTTTTAAAATTTTGTCAGACCACTGCTCTTTTTGAGAATCAAAAATCATGGTTCTTGAGGCATTTGATATATCTGTTAGGTGAGATTTTCCCTTGGTTAATTTCCATAATAGCCAGGTGTCTATTGTTCCAAAAAGTAAATTATTATTTTTTAAATTCTTATTTACTTCCTTAACATTATCAATAATCCATTTAATTTTAGTAGCTGAAAAATATGGATCAAGTTCTAGACCAGTTATTTTTTGAATTTTTTTGTCAATCCCTTTTCTTTTTAAATTTTCACAAAGATTAGCTGTTCTTCTATCTTGCCAGACTATTGCTCTGTAAACTGGTTTCCCAGTTTTCTTATTCCACAAAACTGTTGTTTCTCTTTGATTAGTAATTCCA
>CACGNZ010000053.1 GCA_902574475.1 uncultured Alphaproteobacteria bacterium
ATAATTTTGTTCCATCTTCTCCGTGAATAAGAGGAATATGAGCATATTGAGGTATATCCCAATTCATAAATTTATATATGTAGTATTGTCTAAAAGTATTAATAAAATGATCGTCACCTCTAATAATATAATTGATTCCTAAATCATGATCATCCACTACTACAGATAACATGTAAGTGGGTGATTGATCTTTTCTTAGTAAAATAAAATCATCTAACTCTAAATTTGATACTGTAACGTCTCCTTGAATTGTATCTTTAATTTTTAAATTGCCTTCATCTGGCACATCTAATCTAACTACAAAACCTTCATCTCTACTTTGAATATCATTATCATTTTTACATTCAGTACATATTTTTTTAGAATAATTTTTATTTTCTTTAATTAACTTTCTTTGGTCAGCTATTTTTTCTTCAGAACATACACATTTAAATGCCCTCTTTTTTTGAAGTAACTCTTTAGCGACTTCTTGATGTCTTGATAATCTTTTAGACTGAACTTGAATGTCTTCATCCCAATCAAGTCCAAGCCATTTTAAAGAATTAGTTATGTTATCTGTGTATTCTTGTTTTGATCTTTCATGATCTGTATCTTCAATTCTCAAGTAAAATTTAGATGAAGCTGATTTTTTACTTACAATATAATTAATTAAAGCTGTTCTAGCACCTCCAAGATGTAGATTACCAGTAGGAGAGGGTGCAAATCGTGTTTTTAACATAGTCATCTTAAAATTAAGATAAACTATTAATTATATTTTCTTATAATACCAGATAAAGTCCCTTGGACTTGAATTTCACCTGCTTCATATTCCTTTGTCTGAAAACTTTGATTAGCAGGGATTAACAAGACCTTGTTTCTATCAAATTTAATAGTTTTTAGAGTAACCTCGTTATCTTGTGTAATAACAGCTGCAATTTTTCCATTTTCAACATTATTTGTCTTTTTTATCACAGCAATATCACCATCAAATATTCCTTTATCTATCATAGATAGGCCTTTTACTTTTAATCCAAAATATTTAGCATTTGGTGATGTCATCGAAGAGGGTACAGAAACAAATTCATCAGCATTTTCTATAGCTTCTATTGCTTCACCTGCAGCTATTGCACCAATTAATGGGATATTAATGCTATTTGAAAAAGAATTTTCATCAGCAACATTATCTTTATTAATAATTTCCATTGCTCTTGCCTTGTGCTTTAATCTTTTAATAAAACCTCTTTCTTCTAGACTTGTAATTAATCTATGAATACCTGATTTTGATTTCAGATTAACTGCACTTTTCATTTCTTCAAAGGAAGGGGAGATTTCATTACTTGAAATGTAATTTTTTAAGTAATCGTATAGCTCTTTTTGTTTTTTTGTTAACATATATATTGTTCTATATATGTTCTTTAAGATCAAAACAAGAACAAATATAAAAATCTATATTTTTCAGTTAGTTAAATATTAGATTTACCTCCTGTTTTTGAAACAAGATGTATATTTTTAATTCTAATTTTTTTATTTAAGTACTTACACATGTCATAAATTGTAAGACAACTAATTGTAACGGCAGTTAATGCCTCCATTTCCACACCAGTATTTGCATTTGTTTTAACTATACTTTCGACTACAAAACTTGATTTTTTATCGTTTTTTATAACCTCAATGTTTATATGATTGATTGGAATATTATGACAAAGTGGAATTAATCTAGAAGTTTCTTTTGCTCCCATAATACCAGCAATTATAGCAGTTTTTTCAAGATTCCCTTTTTTTGTCTCAAATGATTTTATTTCTTTATATGTTTCTTTATCAAATTTAATTTCACCTGAGGCAACTGCTACTCTTTCTGTGACATATTTTTTTGATACGTCAATTATATAAGGATTTCCTTTTTTATTAATGTGACTCATTTAAAAGTAATTCTCCAATTTTCTTTTCTTTATCTTTAGATTTTAACAAACTTTCTCCAATTAAAAAATTATATATTCCTGATGAGTTAAATTTTAATATGTCATCAGAATTTTTAATGCCACTCTCTGCAATTAAAATAAAATCATTTGTTAAATTTTTATTCAAATTTATTGAGTTATTTAAATTAATTTCAAGACTTTTAAGGTTTCTATTATTAATTCCAATAACAGGATAGTCTAATTTAATTGCTCTTTTAAGCTCATCTTCATCGTGAATCTCTATAATACAATCTAATTTTAGTTCATTAGCATAATTTATAAATTCCATTGCTTGTTCATCGGATAGTATTGATAAAATTAACAAAATACAATCTGCTTGATAAATCTTACTTTCTAAAATTTGATATTTGTCGATAATAAAATCTTTTCTTAAAATAGGTAAATTTGTTCTCTTTTTAACAAGAGATAAATGATCAATATTTCCTAAAAAATATTTACTTTCTGTTAAAATCGATAATGCTCTGACACCGGATCTTTCATATAAAATAGCAATATCTTCTGGTTTGTAATCTGAAATTATTTCACCCGCACTTGGACTTTGTTTTTTTACTTCACCAATTATTAAATTTTTTTTATTTTTTTGAGCTGAAATTAATTTTTCTTTAAAATCGCGTTTCTCTAATTTTGAGGAAATTAATTTTTCTAATGTTTTAAAAGAACATCTTTTTTTTGTTTCTTCTAATTCTTTAGATTTATCTTCACAAATTTTTTGAAGTATATTACTCATTTATTA
>CACGNZ010000054.1 GCA_902574475.1 uncultured Alphaproteobacteria bacterium
GATGAGATAAATAAATTATTTTGACTAGCATAATCAATAATTTTTTTCTTATCTAAAATTAAACACTTATTTTTTTGCAAAAATACACCTTCATAACTATATTTTTTTAAATTTTTCATTGTATCTAAACCAATTAAAGGAATATCAATAAGATTGCTCTGGTTTTGTTTTGAAAATTTAAATAGTACACCATTATCATCTTTTCTTTTATATTCTTTACATCTTTTTAACAATTCATCTGTTCCTTCTATAGCTTCTAATCCTAAAACTAATTGATTTTGAATTATCATAGCCTGACCAACATCTAATTTCTTGTAAATTTGATATATTGATTTTGCTTTTTTTAAATTTAGAATTGCATTTTTAGAAGGTTTTATTTTTGTTAAATTTATTTCAGTTGAAAATAATTCTTTGCAATATTTGGTCCAATTAAAAAAAATATATCCTTTAGATTCAAAGTATTTTTTCAAGGTCATTAAAAGATTGTTGTCACCTTTTTTTTCTAATAAAAGACTTTTAGCGAGTAACAATGTCGGCAAATCAAAACCTAAATCTTTAATACCAGGTCTTTTTATGCTTCCTGCAAATATTATATTTTTTATTTTATTTGAATCTAAAAGCTTAAAGATTTTTTTTACTGATAAAATATCTAAATCTAGTACATGATAGTTGTTATAAAATTTATTATTTTTATTGTTTAAAGATAAAAATGTAACATCGTAATTTTTACTTAACAGTGATTTACCAATATATAGAGGCAAGTTACCATCCCCAGCAATTATTCCTATTTTAGTCATTTTCAAAAGTGGTAATACCTCTTTTAGAATTTGAATTCAAAAATTCAATTATTTCATTAATTTCTTGAATCTGAGAAGAATATCTTTTTTTTTTTTAATATTATTTTCAATCGCATCATTTTTATCAAAAATCAGATTAACCAAATTTTTAATTTCATTAACTAAATTAGAATTTAATCCTTTTCTTTTTAAACCAATAAGATTTAGATTTTTTAAACTTTCTCTAATTCCCATGTAAAGCCCATATGGTATTATATCTTTTTCAACACCACTCATTCCACCAATCATTGCATATTTTCCAACTCTAACAAATTGATGTATTGCTGAATTTCCTCCTATAATAGCATTATCATCAATTTCAACATGGCCAGCAAGAGTGGCATTATTCGCTAAAATTACATTTGATTTAATTTTACAATCATGTGCAACATGTGACCCGACCATAAATAAACAGTTATCTTCAATTATAGTACTCAATCCTCCGCCTTCTGTACCAGGATTTACAGTAACATTTTCTCTAAATTTATTATTACTTCCAATATTTAGAAATGATTTTTCATTATTAAATTTTAAATCTTGAGGTTCTGAACCAATCGAACAGAAAGGATAAAATTTGTTATTATTTTCTATTGTTGTGTTACCTATAATCGATACATTAGAGACTAAGTTATTATTTTTTCCAATTTTTACCCCATCACCAATTACACAAAAAGGACCTATATTTGTACTTTCATGTATTTTTGTATTTTTTGAGATTACAGCAGAAGGATGTATCATTTTCATATTACTTTTAGATGATCATGGTATAGATTAGAATAAATATTATATTTCTGATTATTACTTATAGGTAATCATTGCAGAAAACTCTGCTTCACTTACTTTAATATTATCTTTAAAGCATGTACCCTCAAACTTGTATACATCTTTAACACTATTAACAAATTTTACTTCAAATGTTACTTTTTCATTTGGTAAAATTGGTTTTCTAAATTTTGCTTTGTTAACACTCATAAATAAAACAGATTTCTCAGCATAGTCCTTTAATTTATAAGATACTACTATTCCTGCTGTTTGAGCCATTGCTTCAACTATAATGACACCTGGTACAATGGGATTATCAGGAAAGTGGCCCTTAAAAAAATATTCATCATTTGAAAATAATTTTTGAGATTTGCCGTGCTCTCCAGGTATTATAACTTCACAATGATCTATAAATAAAAATGGATCTCTATGTGGAATAAGTTTTTTTATTTCTTTAATATCTAATTTCATTTTTTTAAACTATTTCTAATTACTTCTTTTTTCCATAATTTAATATCTTTTGCAGGAAAACCTGCAACAATTTCATTATTAGGAATATTTTTTGTTACTCCACTTTTGCCAGCAATTGTGACATTATCACCTATACTTAAATGACCTGCTATACCTGCTTGCCCTCCTATTTTTACATAGTTTCCAATATTTGTACTACCTGCAATACCGACTTGTGCAGCAATAATAGCAAAATTTCCAATAGTTACATTATGAGCTATTTGAACCAAATTATCAATATTTGAATATTCACCTATTTTAGTTGAGTCAAAAACAGCTCTATCAATAGTTGTATTTGAACCAATAGATGAATTTTTACCAATTACAACATTCCCATTATGATATATTTTTGTTTTAGATTTTTCCTCAAAACCAAAACCAGTTCCACCAATTCTTACGCCTGATTTAATTTCACAATTTTCATAAATAATAGCATTAGAAATTGAAACATTATCATGAATTACAACATTTTTATTAATAATTGCATTTGGTCCAATATTTGAATTCGAACCAATAAAAACATTATCAAATATTTTAGTATTCCCAAGAATATTGGTAAACGGT
>CACGNZ010000055.1 GCA_902574475.1 uncultured Alphaproteobacteria bacterium
GATTGTTAAAGAAGAAATGTATTTTAGAATTATAATTTTTTTCAAGCAATGAAATTTCATTTTTTTTAATATTTAATAAATTTTCTGCAAGATCAGAATTACACTTTACTGTAATTAAAGAGTTATCATTGTTAGATAATTTTTCCTTTATTACTTTTAAAATTTGTTCACCTATTGATGAAGAATTTAATATTAATCCTGACCCTTTACAATAATTACATTTATCAAAAGACTTTTCTATTAAACTAGATCTAAGCCTTTGCCTTGATAATTCCATAAGACCAAACATGCTTATTCTACCAAATTGCACCCTCGCTCTATCTCTAATTAAAGCGGTTTTAAGAGCTTTCTCAACTTTAAAATTGTTTCTATAGTCTTCCATATCTATATAATCAATTACAACTAATCCGCCTAAATCCCTTAATCTTAATTGTCTTGCAATCTCAACTGAGGCTTCTAGGTTTGTTTTTAATGCTGTACTTTCAATATTTCTTTCTGAAGTATTTTTACCAGAATTAACATCTATAGCTACTAAAGCTTCAGTTGTATTAATTACAATAGATCCACCTGATTTTAATTTAACATTAAGACTAAAAAGTTCATTGATTTGAGTTTCAATATTTTGTGAAGCAAAGAGAGATTCGTCACTTGTTTTAAATTGTTTAATTTTTTTTACAAAAGAAGGAGCCATTGTTTTAGTAATTTTTTTAACTTTATCAAAACCTTCTTTACCTTCTACAAGAATTTGATCTACATCTTGGCTTAACATATCTCTTATAGATCTTTTTAAGATACTTCCTTCTTCATATATCATTTCAGGTGCCTCCGATTTTAGAGTCAATTCTCTTATCTTATTCCATTGTGCTATTAAGTAAGTTAAGTCTTTAGATATTTCTTTTTTATTTCTTCCAATTCCTGCAGTTCTTACAATTACTGACATTTTTTCTGGTATCTCAACTGCTGAAAGAATTTGTTTTAATTTCTTTCTTTCTTCAATATCACCTATTTTTCTTGATATGCCATCATTATTAGAGCTATTTGGCATTAAAACACAATATCTACCTGCAAAAGACAAAAAAGTTGTTAATGCAGCTCCTTTGAGACCACGTTCCTCTTTATTAATTTGTACTAAAATTACTTGTCTTGGCCTAATTACGTCTTGAATTTTATATTTTCTAAAAAAATTAAAATAATCCTTTTTTGGATTATTTTTTCTCTTTTTAGTTATTGATATAGTTTTTTCATTTAAATCATTATTCAAGTTATTTTCATTTAATTCATCATCTACTTCATTATTTAATTCTTGTTCTTCATTATCACTATTGGATTCTTCTTTTTCTTTTTTTTCATTTATCTCAATTTTTTCACTCAGCTCATTAATTTTTTTTTCGTCAGCTGCTGGAATTTTAAAGTAATCGGGGTGTATTTCGTTTAGTGGAAGAAAACCATTTCTATTAGTTCCAAAATCAACAAACGCTGCCTGAAGAGAAGGCTCTATTCTTGTTATTTTTGCTAAATAAACATCACCTTTTACAGCATTTTTTTTATTATTTTCTACCTCAAAATCTTCAAGTCTTCCATCTTCGGTAACAGCAATTCTTGTTTCAATATTATTAGTTGTATCGATAAGTATATTTTTTGACATAAAGCCGAAACTCCATAAAATTTTTTAATATTATTAATCATTTTGTGTATTTGAATATTTTTGGTGTAATGTCATATTTTTAACTATTTCACAATGTAGATTATTATAAATATGATTAGAACTTTAAGATTTGTTAAGTTTTTTTTAATTTTGACTGTAATTGTTACATCTATTTTAACATTTTCTATTTTTTATACATTGTGGAAGTTTTCCCCAGAACTTCCTTCTTATTCAAAAATCTTAAATTATAAACCTAATTTATCTTCCAGGGTATATAGCTCTGACGGATTGTTACTAAAAAGTTTTTACACTGAAGAAAGAATATTTGTTCCTATTGATAAAATACCTGCAGAAATTATCTATGCCTTCTTATCATCTGAAGATAAGAATTTTTATAAACATAAAGGTATCGATTTATTTGCAATTTTCAGAGCTTTAACTACAAATTTATTGAATTCTTATACTAACAAAAGAGTAATTGGAGCTTCAACAATAACACAACAAGTAGTTAAAAATTTACTTCTTTCTAATGAATTGAGTTATTCAAGAAAGATAAAAGAAATAATCTTGGCTATAAGAATTGAAAATATTCTAGAAAAAAATGAAATTCTAGAATTATATTTAAATGATATATATCTTGGCTTTGGCTCGTACGGTATTGCTACAGCAAGCTTAAATTATTTTAATAAATCAATTTATGATCTTAAATTACATGAAATTGCTTTTCTTGCTGCATTACCTAAGGCTCCAAATAACTATAATCCATTAACTAAAAATAAAAATGCAATTGATAGAAGGAACTGGGTTTTAGATCGCATGTATGAAAATGGATACATTAACAAAACTGATTTAAAATATAAAAATAAAGATTTAGAAATTTATAAT
>CACGNZ010000056.1 GCA_902574475.1 uncultured Alphaproteobacteria bacterium
ATATTTTTAAAAGAAAACATAATTGTTAAAATATCTTGAGGTTTTAAATTGTTTTCCTTATATGATTTTCTATTAAAATCCAAATTTATCCCAAAACATTCATCAAAATAACTATACCCTATATTATATTCAGTATTTATTTCCTTTTTTAAATCATAAAGACCATTAAAATTTAATTGAGAAAAGTTTAAAAATTTAATACTTTTCAAATTGTAATTAATTGTCTCAGTATCATTAGTAATAATATTGTCTTTTTTTGAATTTTGATCGATATACGTTAATTCTAAATCTCCTATTTTTGTTTTGTTTTGATACTTTAAACTTTGATTTTTAAGATATTTTGAATTCATGCTATATCTAAAATTATATTTTAATTCTGTTTTATTCAAATACTCTATTGATCCAATTAAATCACTTAAATTAGTTTCGTTACCTTGATCTTTATGAAAATTACTATTTTCAGTAAATTCATATAACTGAAATAAATTTAATTTATACACATCACTATAAGCTGAAACGCCATAACTCACTCTCTTAGAATTATCCATTTTGTCTGTTCCTGCATATCTATTCAATCTATTTATGTTTTCGAGACTAAAATTATTATTTGTTGAGTCTTCGTTAGATAGCTTATTACTATTTGAAATTCCAGGAGTAATCACTAACTGTGCTAATGGCTTAAAAGTTAAATTACTTTTTAATTTTCTAATTTTAAATGGCGACTCAATACTAGTACCAAATATAGGAAAGATTCTATAATAATTTCCAGAATGATATTTATTAGTTTCTAATAGTTTATTTTCGGTTGTAAATATTTGATTATAAACAGCAGATTTGATAGAAATTTTTGAATTGAATCTTATAAATTCATTATTGGTATAATATTTATGAGAAATTTTTTGTTGGTTTTGCGCATGTATGTCAGTGTTTTTATCTCTAAATATATTGTAAAATTCATAGGTATGGTTTGATCTTCTATTATTATTAAAATTATTACCACTAAAATAACTAATATTTGGCAAGACAGTAGGTGTGGTTTTGTTATCTTCATTTTCTTGATTACTTTGGTAAAAACTAATATTTGCTTTAAAATAATCATCTATTTTATTTAAATAAAATCCTTCTAAAAAAATATTTGAAGATAAAGAATTAGTATAGCTTAAGTCATCATTTGGTTTTGTAATTTGAATATAGTCTTTAGAAGTTTGTAAAGCAGAATCAAAACCAATTCTGTATTTTTCATTTAAATTTTTTTTATAATTTGTAATTAAGCTAGCATTTGATAGCCATTTATTATTATTTTGTTCTTCAAAATTTGAGTCAAAGGTCAAATCACTTTTTAAATTTCCACCTGATAGAATTTGATTATAATCAAATGTAAATCTCTGAGATGAATCAACACCTCCACCATAATTAATTGTAGGTTTAAATAATAATTCTTTATCTACTGATAGATTAAAATAATATGGTAAAGAAAAAGATTGTGAATTTTTTGTATCAAAAAAATTTAACGCTAGTGACGGTGTTAAAAATCCTGACTTCCTATCTTTTCTTAAAGGGGATGGTGTTACTAAATAAGGAATGTAAAAAACAGGTGTATTTATAACCCTCATTTTTGAATGTTTTTGATATAAAAATAAATTTTTATTATCATGAAGTATTTTTTCACCTTCTAATTGCCATGTTGGACAAATAAAGTTTGCAATTTTGATTCTTGACTTACATGGTGTATAAACTCCTTTTGAAATAATATCTATGTCACCATCTCTTTTAATTTTTTTTCCTATAATTCTTGAACCGTCATTCAGTCTAATTTTTGGATTATCAAATTCAGCATAATTTAATTCTTTATTAAAATATCCATTTTCTCCATTTATAAAATTATTCGATGTATCTTTATATACAAAATCTATAGGTAAAATTATTTTTTCAGTCTTTTTTTCGTAAATAATTAAATCAGAAATAATTAATTCATTATTGTAAAATATTTTAGCATTCCCTTTAGCTATTATATTTTCTTTTTGATCATATGTAATGTCATCTGCATATATTAATATCTCCTTTGCATTGTTGTTAATTGGTAGAAAGCTTAAAAATATAGATAATACAAACACTATTAATTTATTATAATTATTAATAAATGCTTTATTCATTTTCGATTTTAACAACTTGATATAAACCAATAAAAAAAGGAATTAAAAAAATTAATAAATATGCAAAAATAAAATTAAAAGATAAAGTTATTGTTATTTTTGTAACAATTTCCTTATATAAGAAAACTATAAAACCAATTAATATTGATATAAATAGTACTTTAAAAAAATTTTCATTTCTTTTGAATTTACCTGAGAAACCTAATATTATAAATGATAACATCACAATAAATAAAGGTTTTAAAACTTCGGATAAGTAATACAAACCTATTTCTGCTGAATATAAATT
>CACGNZ010000057.1 GCA_902574475.1 uncultured Alphaproteobacteria bacterium
CTTCTCCATGTTGATATGGACTCATTGTTCCTGGATCCACATTTAAATAAGGATCTAACTTTCTTATTCTTACTTTAAATTTTCTACTTTTTAAGAGAGTTGCTAGAGAGGCTGAGGCTATACCTTTTCCCAGAGAAGAAGCGACACCGCCCGTAATAAAAACAAAATGCATTACGGAATACCGTGATACATAATAGATCTATTTATAGCAAGATATAATTAATTATTTTCTGGTATAGATGGTTCTTCAGAAGTTTCTTCAGTATTAATTGAAGGAAGTGACTCTAATACATTTCGATCTGATCCAACTGATGCAGTTATTGTTAGTACAACACTCATGATCATAAACAAACCAGCCGCTATAGCAGTTAGCCTAGAAAGTAGGTTTGCAGTACCTCGAGCTGACATTAATCCAGTCGAGGTTCCACCACCAAGGCCCAAACTATCATTATCGGAACCTTGCAATAAAACTAATATAACTAAAGCAATTGCAAGTATCAGCTGAATTATTACTAGAGTTGTCATATCTGCGCTTTATATTAAATTGATTCTATTAATCAAGAAATAATTGTATTGAATTCATCAACTTTTAATGATGCTCCACCAATTAAGCAGCCATCTACATGACTTAATCCAGTAATTTCTTTTGAATTTGAAGATTTAACAGAACCTCCATAAAGAACCTTAAAACTTCTAAATTTAGTATCAAAATTTTTGATTAATTCGTGTACCTGATTTATTTCATCTAAGGTCGGAGTTAATCCAGTTCCTATTGCCCAAACTGGTTCATAAGCAATTAATGCATTTTGATGATTAGCTGATTTAGGAATACTATCCTTAATTTGTGTCGATAAGATTTCTTCCGTTAAGTTTTTTTCTTTTTGCTCTAAGGTTTCACCTATACAAATCACTGGTATAATATTTTCATCAATAAGGTTTGAGCTTTTAATGCTTACATTATCATTCGTTTCAGCAAAGTATTGTCTTCGCTCAGAATGCCCAACCAAACAAAAATTTATATTATTATCTTTTAGCATTGAGGCAGATAATTCTCCGGTGTATGCACCCTCTTTATAAGAGGAAACATCTTGTGCTCCACAAAACAAGTTTTCATTATTTCGTTTTAGTGATTTTAAGTAAATTGAAGGTGAACAGATAATTGTACAATTTTTAGAATTAACTTTTAATTTTTCATAATAATCTTTTAAAAATGAGGAATTTCCATTTAATTTCCAATTTGCTATGAAAATTGAGGTATATTTATCAAGATTTACCATAATTACTTTTATTTATAGAAACTAATATTATAGAAGCAATAGAAATTTTATGAGATTTTTTAGAAATTCTTGGATTGGAATTGGTTTAGCTATTCTTTTTGGAGCAAGCTTGTTTTTCTTTAGAGGACAAGCAAGATACTCCAATTTATTTAATTCTGATAATTTTGTCGCTGATATTTCTGGTACGCCTATTTCAACGACAAAATTTATGCGCTCAATGGATTTGAATATTAATCAATTTTCTCAAATGATTGGAAGTAAATTAACTGGTGATCAAATAAGAAGCTTCCAAGTACATCAAATTGCTCTTCAAAATTTAGTGAACAATGCAATTTTTGAAAATGAGTTCGATAAAATAAATTTTATTTTAGATGACACTACAATTGCAAAAGAAACAAAAAGAAATTTTCCAGATCTATACATAAACAATAAATTAGATGATGAAATGTTGAATACTTTTTTAAGAAGACAGGGTTTAAAAATTGAAGACCTTGTGGATTTAATAAATTATGAAACTAGAGCTAATGTATTTGATAACCTTTTCTTTCAAAAAAATTATCCATTACAATTGCAAATAAACTTTAATAAGCATGATAATCAGATAAGAGAAATTGAATTACTTAAAATACCTTACAACGAAATTAAACTAGAAGACTACAATAAAGATCAAATTACAAAAGATAATGAAGAATTGTTAGATTATTTTAATAATAACTCTGCTTCATATATGACGAATGAAGAAAGAGATATTTCATATATATTAATAAATAAAAGTGATTTTAGAGAAAATTTTTCACCTTCAGAAAACAGTCTTAATGAGTATTATAGTAACAATAAAAACTTATTTATAAATCCAGAAGAGAGAAGTTTTAAACAATTTAATTTTAAATCAAAAGAAGAAGCAGATGAGTTTAAATTAAGTATCTCCGGAAAAACTAATGAAGAAATTATTAAATATGCAGAAGAAAATAATATAATTTTTAATGAATTTAAAAATGTAGATAGAAATAAAGTTTTAGAACAACTTGCAAACGTTATATTTGAATTATCCAAAGGAAGTATATCAGACGTAGTCCAAACCACCTTGGCAT
>CACGNZ010000058.1 GCA_902574475.1 uncultured Alphaproteobacteria bacterium
GTAATAAGGACAATATAAAAATACCTGATGCAATTTTAATCAGACCAAAAATTGTCGCAGTTTTTGATAATATTAAAGATATTATTTCCCTTATGACAGTTACGTATCCAAGTAAAACAATCTCAGCAGAAAAAGCCTATAGAAAAAATAAATTACTTATTGATAAAACAATTAAAAAGTTAGAAAAAAGTATTTTAAAACCTGCGCAAAAGAAAAATAAAAAATCTAAATTAAAATTTAAATCAAATTTCAAGAAAGAACAATTTTATAAAATTGTAAATAAAGCAAAAGAATATATAAAAAATGGAGATATCTTCCAAGTTGTGCCTTCACAGAGATTTGAAACAAAATATAATTTAAAGGCAGTCAATCTTTATAGATCGTTAAGAAGACTAAATCCATCTCCTTATCTTGTAAATCTTAACTTCGATAAAATTGGCCTTGTTGCATCTAGTCCAGAATTAATGGTTCAATTAAGAAACAAAAAAGTTACGATAAGACCAATTGCTGGAACAAGAAAAAGAGGAAAGAATGCCTCTGAAGACCTTTATTTATCTAATGACTTACTGAATGATAAGAAAGAACTCGCAGAACACTTGATGCTTTTAGATTTAGGAAGGAACGATGTTGGTCGCGTTGCGAAAAAAGGAACAGTGAATGTTACTGAAAAGATGATTATAGAATACTACTCTCATGTAATGCATATTGTTTCAAACGTTGAGGGAAAAATAGATAATAATTTAGACGCTCTAGATGCTTTAATGGCTGGATTTCCAGCAGGTACAGTTTCTGGTGCACCAAAAATAAGAGCGATGGAAATCATAGAGGAGCTTGAAAATTTAAATAGAAGTTTTTATGCTGGTTGTATGGGTTATTTTGATTCTAATGGAGACATGGATACTTGTATTAGTTTGAGGACTGGGCTTGTAAAAGATAATAAATTATACATTCAGGCTGGTGCTGGAATAGTTTATGACTCAGTCCCAAAAAATGAACATCAAGAAATTTTGAATAAAGCTGGTGCTTTAATGGCAGCTGCAGAGGATTCATACAAATTTGATATATGATATTATTAATAGATAATTATGATAGTTTTACTTACAATGTAAAACACTACTTACTAGATTTAAATCAGAAGGTTGTTGTTTTTAGAAATGACAAAATTTCTATAAATAAAATTTGTCAATTAAAACCTAAATCAATAGTTATTTCACCAGGTCCGTGCACACCAAATGAAGCTGGGATAAGTCTTAGTATCGTTGCAGAATTATCAAAACAATTTCCTATACTTGGAATTTGTTTAGGACATCAAACTATTGGTCAAGCTTTTGGATGTAAAATTGTTAAATGCAAAGAAATCATGCATGGAAAAGTCGATACAATTAATCACTTTGGACACTCTATATTTAAAAATGTAGAAAGAAAATTTAAAGCAACTAGATATCACTCTCTTATAATTGATAAAAGAACTATGCCTAAAGATTTTTTAATTACTGCTGAAACAAATAATAAGATTATAATGGGTATTGCACATAAAAAATTACCAATATTTGGACTACAATTTCATCCAGAAAGTATAGGTACTGATATGGGTAAAATTATTTTAAAAAACTTTTTAAACTTAGCAAAATAATGGATCAAACTTTAATATTAAATAAAATTCTCGAACAACAAAATCTGAATATTGAAGAGAGTATGTATATATTCAATAAAATTATGAGTGGAGAATTAGATGATATTAAAATTACATCAATACTAATTGGTTTAAAGTTAAAAGGGGAAACAAAAGAAGAAATTATCGGTGCAGCTAAAGTAATGAGAGAGAAATCTTTAAAAATAAACTCTCCTCAAAATACAATTGATACTTGTGGTACGGGTGGAGATATGAAGGACACATTAAATATATCAACAAGTGCAGCAATAGTTGCTGCAAGTGCTGGCGTTACTATAGCAAAGCATGGCAATCGTTCGGTTAGTTCAAAATCAGGCTCTGCAGATATGCTAGAAAAAATAGGTTATAAAATTACAAATAATGTTGAAGATTTAGAAAACTCATTATCAAATAAAAATTTTTGCTTTTTATTTGCTCAAAATCATCATTCTGCCATGAAAAATGTAATTAACGTTCGTAAGAATTTGGCTACTCGCACAATTTTTAATTTATTAGGCCCGCTTACTAATCCTGCTAAAGCAGGTAAACAGCTTCTAGGTGTCTATTCAAGAGATTTAGTTTCTATGCATTGCAATTGCTTAAAAGAACTAGGCTCTGAAAAAGCGATGGTTGTTCACGGATTGGATGGTTTAGATGAAATAAGTTTATCAGACAATACTCTAATTAGTGAATTAAAA
>CACGNZ010000059.1 GCA_902574475.1 uncultured Alphaproteobacteria bacterium
GATAGATTAAATCAATATATAGGTGATTAAATATATGGCTGATTACGAAGATAAAAAAGTTAACGATAAACAGTTTACTCTATTTAATAATGAGACTGGCAATTCGTATCAAATACCGCTAATTGAAAGTAAGGATGGTCCAAATGTTTTGGATATTCGCAAGCTTTATCAAGAAACAGGTTTATTTACTTTTGACCCTGGGTTTACTTCAACAGCATCGTGTGAGTCAGGAATTACTTATATAGATGGTGATAAAGGAATTCTACGACATAGAGGGTATGATATCCATGATTTAGCATCTAAAAGTGAATTTCTTGAAGTTTGTTATCTTTTACTACACGGCGAATTACCATCACCCGAAGATAAGCTTAAATTTAAAGATGTAATAACCAATCATACAATGCTACATGAGCAACTTGTAAATTTGTATAGAGGTTTTCGAAGAGATGCTCACCCTATGGCTATTATGGTAGGTGTTGTTGGAGCCCTTTCGGCCTTTTATCATGACAGTACTGATTTTTCTGACATTAATCAAAGAATGATTGCCTGTCATAGATTAATAGCAAAAATTCCCACAATAGGTGCAATGGCTTATAAATATTCCATTGGTCAACCATTTGTTTATCCAAGAAATGATCTTTCTTATGCGGAAAATTTTTTATACATGACATTTTCTGTTCCATCAGAAGATTACAAGGTGAGCCCAAAAATTGTTAGAGCAATGGATAGATTTTTTACTTTACATGCTGACCATGAACAAAATGCTTCTACTTCAACAGTCAGATTAGCAGGCTCATCTGGGGCCAACCCTTTTGCTTGTATTGCAGCTGGAATTGCTTCTTTATGGGGACCAGCTCATGGTGGCGCAAATGAAGCAGTAATTAAAATGTTAGAAGAAATTGGAGATGTGTCAAATATACAAAAATTCATAGATAAAGCAAAAGATAAAAATGATTCATTTAGATTAATGGGTTTTGGACATAGAGTTTATAAAAACTATGATCCAAGAGCCACTGTGATGAAAGAAAGTGCGCATGAGGTTTTGGAAGAGTTAAATATGCAAGATGATCCATTGCTTAAAATTGCAATAGAATTAGAAAAAATAGCTCTGAAAGATGAATATTTTATTAATAAAAAATTATTCCCAAATGTAGATTTCTATTCAGGTATAATTCTAAAAGCATTAGGTTTTCCTACAAGCATGTTTACGGTGCTATTTGCAATTGGAAGAACTGTAGGTTGGATATCACAATGGAAAGAAATGATCGAAGATCCTATTAATAAAATTGGCAGACCTCGTCAATTATACACTGGTTACAAAGCAAGAACTTATCAAGTTGAATCTTCCAGAGAAAAAAAATCAATTTTTAACTGGCTTTGGAAGAAGGATTAATTAACTTATTTATACGATTAGCACTCTCATCATAAGGACTAAAATCATTAATAATTTCTTTAAGATACATATTAATTGAGTGAATTTGAGTTTCTTGTTTTTTTCTATCATTAAATAAATTGAGAAAAACATTTAATAACTTTTTTTCATTTAAATTTGAGTTAATAACTTCTGGAATAATCATTTGGTTACTTATAATATTTATAAGATTTGCATATTTCACTCTTACAAAAGGCTTGATTAAAATTTCTGTGAAATAATTAAGTTTATAGATTACTATTTGAGGAATATTCCTTTTGGCAATTTCTAAAGAAGCAGTACCAGAGCAAGTTATACTTATGTAAACATCATCATAATATTCATTAAATTTACTCATATCAGTTGAAATTATAGTCTCAGTTTTCCATTGCTTAGTATTTTCTTTAATTAAAGAGGCAAGATGAGGCAAAGTTGGAATAAATATTTTATAATTTAGATTATTCTTAGATATATATTTTTCAATATAACTGAAATATTTTATAAGTTTTAATACTTCATTTTGTCTACTACCTGGTAAAAAAGAGAGGTACTTATATTTTTCTTTATTCTGTCTTTTTTTTATATGAAAAATTGGATGCCCAATAAAAGTTTTATTTAGATTATCAAAATTGAAATATTTTTTTTCAAAATTAAATAGTAGAAAAATTTCATCAAAAATATTTGCAAATTTCCTTGCTCTATAAGATCTCCAAGCCCAAACAGTTGGGGCAACTACATGTATTATTTTATTCTTATAATTTGATTT